>CAVXRM010000008.1:0-636485 GCA_963764065.1 uncultured Gammaproteobacteria bacterium
ACTGATCGGTGTGCCGATCGAGTTCGCCCATCGAAGAGAGCGTGCGTGTGGCGCTGCACATGGACCTCGTTCCCTGCCCGGAGTGTGGACGATCCCTGCAACGGCATGCGCCGCGATGCGTGTACTGCGGAGCGAAGTTTCCGCGGGGCGTGGCTGATACGGCGAGCGAGTAATTGCCTGGCCCGAGGGCTTCATCGGGCGCTGGAGTTGATGCTGGCGGACTACGGACGGCCAGTCGCGGATCCAGTAACTGCGTTAGCATGCCCATCGAGCAGCCATCGCACCCTAAAGCTAGTGGGAGTATCTTCACATCGCCATGTTGATGCACCGTCCCAAGACCTGCTGTCGTATAGGATTCGCTGCGGCTTTGCTCGGAGTGAGCGCGGTCGTCTGCGCCGCGCCGTCTGGACCTGATTCGCTGCCGTACGAAGTGACTCCGTTTGTGGGTTACCGAGTCGCTGGCGACTTTGAGCGGAATGATACCCACCAGACCGTGAAGGTCGATGATCACGGCTCGCTGGCGCTCGCCTTTGACGTCCTGGCCGACAACCTGATGCAGTACGAACTGTTCTACGGCCGGCAATCCACGCACCTGAATGGGGCGGCGCCCTCCCCCACGAGCATCAAGGTCGAGTACCTTCATCTTGGCGGCACCGTGCCTATTGAGGGAACGCGCCACCTGAATCCCTATTTTGGCGGCGGTCTGGGCATCACGCGTCTCACGCCGGATCCGGCTTCGGGTACGGATAACACGCGTTTTTCCATCTCGCTGTCGCTCGGCGTGCGTATGCCGCTGAGCCGCCATGTTGCACTCCGATTCGAAGGCCGGGGATTCCTGACGCCAGTGCCTACGAATTCAGAGTTCTTCTGTCGCTCGGACCAGGCTGGGGGGTTGTGTGTCGTGCAGGCACACGGATCGGTGTTCTTCCAGGCCGACTTCTTAGCGGGAGCGGCGTTCGCGTTTTGAAGCGCGGCCCTTCCTTTACGTACCCTTCGTGAAGATGAAGGATGTTATTCGACTTCGGCGATCCTGACTCGCTTCTGGTCGCGACGCTGTTCAACAAGATTTCTTAACTGTTCCCGCAGCTCTCCCGCGCCCTTGATGGCCGGAATCATCGCAATGGGCGTTGTTGGATCGTTAGATACGATAATTACATTGCCCAGGCCGAAGAGCCTGAGAAACCACGGCTGATCAAACTTCGTGTCCTTGACACGATAAAGCTCCATCTCGTCTGTCGCCTTGGACAGAATCCCGCTATGAACTCTGATCCGTTGCGAGGTGACTTCGTATTTCTGGCATCTGGTCACCAGGTACTTCCAGATTGCAAATGGAAGGGCAACAACCGCGCCAACTACTGTCAGACATATGAGTCCGCATATGATGAACGTTCCGAGATTGACGATCTGCGACGGCCCACCGGACCAGACTTGATGCTCCGTTTCCACTTATCGCCCTCCTATATATTCTGTGAGGCACGCGAACGTACTTTCACTGCAGGATGGGAACCTTACTGAGGCGAGTCTGTACGCTGGCCCACTCGGCGTCGAAGATTGACCAGGGCTTAAGAATTCTTTCTAGATGACAATTACGAAGTTGCCAATCCGGTGGGTGCGTCAGCGCGGCACGACCGGCAGCAGGATCGACGAGAGATGCATGGATGAGTGGTAGACGACCTGATTCGCCGTGACAGGAGCGTTGTCGGTCGCGGGCTCTTTCCCGGTATTCGCGTTCCGATCGTACCGCGGGAAGTTGCTGCTGCTCACTTCGATGCGAATTCGATGCCCTCGCCTGAACAGCATGCTGGTCGGCCAGAGCTGCCGATGGTGATGGTCCGGGCGGTGCCGGCGGCGTCACCAGCCTTCGGGTTTGCGTGGCGCAGGATGCCGTCGGATACGTTGAACGCCTTGCCATCTGGCTGCACGTCCACGAGCTTGACCGTGAGTTGCGGCGCTGGCCGCTGTGCGGCCATTTAAGAGCATTACCCCTATCACATGCTCGCGGGACGTTCGTTGCAAAGACCACGACAGAGCACAACTGAGCTGGACAGAATCACGCAAATCTCATGCAGACGATGAGAGCGCTTCGGGCTTGCTCTAGCCCACAGAACAGCGGAGCCCACATTATATAGTAGCTTCGCCTGGAGATTCAGGACCACAGCCACGAGCCATCGCCCACGAAATCCAGGCGATGGTAAAACCCGACAGCACGTCGACGATGTAGTGCTGCTTCACGAAGATCGTGGAGACACTGATTCCGATCGCCACGACGGCCAAGCCGCCCCGCACACGTCCCGACACCTGCGCCGCGTGGACCGCAAGCCAACTCAACGCCACGTGCAGACTGGGAAGATTGTTGTACGACCTATCCAGGTACTCGATCGACAGCAGCCACGTGTGCAGTGAATCCACAACGAGGTTCGGGCGCTCGAACCATACGGGATACAGGAGGTACGTCGTATACGCCGCCGCCAGCGTTATGAGAAACGCGCGCACCAGCCGCTGGTACCTGCTGTAGTCGCGGATGCTGAAGATCAGCAGGACCGGCATGAAGTACGTCAGGACGTACAGGTATTCGAAGATCGGCAGGAACGGCAGCCGTTCCTCGCCCGGCAGATACAGGATGTGAGCCCTGCGACCGACGCTGAATGCGTTTATGAGCAAGTACGTGGCCGCGAAGAACACGTAAAATCCCGCCACCACCAGCGAGAGGCGTCCGCGCCGCGGACGCCCGTCGGGGCCCCACAGCCAGCGGTCGAAGCCGGCTCCGACCCGGGCCACCGTCAGGCCACCGCGCGAAACTTCATGCTGACGACGCCCTTGGGTCGCAGCATCATCGACGGGTCAATATCGATCGGCTCATCCGTCACCAAAGCGAAATCGTACTTGCGTACGAACGCCACAACGATCATGAGCATCTGCATGACCGCCATGTTGGTACCCAAACAGGTTCGCGGGCCACCGCCAAATGGGATGTAGGCGAACGGATGGCGTTCCTTGGACTCGCGGGATTCGAACCGACCCGGATCGAACGCCTCGACATTCTGCCAATGCGCAGGATTGCGATGTGTTCCATAGATGTACGGAATCACCATCGCGCGTGCGGGAATGTGGATACCGCCCACTTCGTCGTCGTTGAGCGCGATGCGGTCGATCATCCAGAAGGGCGGATACAGCCGGAGGGCCTCGTCGATCACTCGAATGGTCCCCTCGAGCTGGTGCAGGTTGCGATAGTCCATCGCGTTCGCACCGATGACCGACGCCACCTCGTCACGGATCTCGAGGATGTACTTCGGGTGCCGAGCCAGCAGGTAGAAGATCCACGCCAAGGCGTTCGTCGATGTCACGTTGCCGGCGACCAGCAATTGGAGGCTCTCGAGCATCACCATCGGCTCGTCCATCGGGAGACCGGTGTCGTGATACGGCGTCTCGGTCAGGATTCGGAGGAAATCGTTCTCACCGAGGCCCTCGCTCAGCCGAGCCCGGATGTGTCGCAATGCGATCGCGTCCCCCTCCCGGCGCAGCGCTGGTATTTCTCGGACTCACCATTGATTCGGTACCATGGAATCATCCACGGCTGGACGATCTGCCGGTGGACGAAATTCTGGATTTCGTGGATGATCGCGCCGATTCGTTCGAGCTCTGCTGTCGGCATGCTGCGCCCATAGAGCGCCTTTCCCGTCAACCGAAGCGTGAACTGCACCATCTGTTGCCGTACGTTCACCGGACCCCGCCGCGCCTCGCCGTCGAAGTCGCGCATCAGTTCCTCGAACACGTCCTGCTGCATCGGCAGTAGCTTGGCGAGATAGTTGGGCTTGAAACCCTGGGCCAGCAGTTTACGTTGTCGCTTCCACGCCTCACCGTGGATGTTGACCACGCCCGCGCCCTGAAACTCCACCATGCGCTCGGCCTGGATAAATGACTTCTCATAGTTGTCTTGGTTGCTGCGCAGTACATGTTTGATAACGACAGGGTCGGCCGTCACCAGCGCCGGGACTAACCCGCCAAAGTGTACGGTGAACGTCGATCCCAGACCCGCCCGGTATCCCTCGAACACCCTGATGCAGTTACGAAGCATGCCGCGCGCGTCGAGCACGGCGCGTGCCCGATGCACGTGCGGCGCGCTGCTGATTCTTCCGTCAAACATGACTGGCCTTCCCGGCCTCACCGGCGTGCATCGTCTCCCCAACCAGCCCGTACTTGCGCATGAATCGGAGAATGCCGAGCACGACGTCCTGCAGCGGCGCATCCGCCTTCCCCGACGCCGAGGCGTCGCGAACGCGACGGTAATTGGCGTTGTCGTAGCGCTTGAATTCCATCGCCGAGATGTTGTCCACGGATCGCACCAGGAAGTCCAGCAGTGGGAACAAGATGTCGCCGGGACGACAGCGCTTGATGACCTCCGGCACGAACTCCGGAAGCGAGTAGTTCTGGAACTCGCGGCCGGTCATTGCACCAATGATGGCTGTGATATCGGACAGGCTCGCGTACTCGTCACGGGTGACGTGATACGTGGCGCCTACGCTGTCGGCAGCGCGCGAGATGGCAACGATATTGTCGGCCGCCAGATCCGCGGGCGTGAAACTGACCTGGTTCTGCGCCGTGGTGCCGATCCCATGCTCGATCATGAAGGCGAGCAGCCGGATCGCGATGTCGAAGTTGCACCCGCCGCCGCTGACCGACGGCGTCAGAAGCGCGGGACGAAGATACGCGCCTGGAGTACCGCGGCATCGCGTCGCGTACGACGTGCTCGGCCACCCACTTGCTCTGGCTGTAGCCGAAGTCGAGGCGCTCCATGGCCGCATTCGTGTCGCGCTCGCGGATCGTCTTCCGCACGGACCAGCCGAATACGAACGTCGACGAGATGTGATTGAGCACCTTGGACCGGTGGCTCAGCGCCATCCGGATGACCTCGTTGGTCCCCCCGACGTTCGCACCGCGCATCGCATGGTAGTCCATCAGGTAGTTCACCACCGCGCCGTTGTGATAAATGGTGTGGACGTTGTCGGCGAGTGCGCGCCAGTCGCTGGGACTGAGTCCGAGGCTCGGCGCTGCCAAGTCGCCGCAGACCGGGCGCACGCGATGCTCCCAGCCCTCGGGACACGAGGCGCCGTCGGCGGCGACGGACATCAGGCCCTCGCGGATCCGCTGCATCGCATCGCCCGGATTCGCGCGGACCAATACGTGGATATCATCGTCGCATTGGTCCAGAAGGCTCGTGAGCAGGAACGGACCGAAGAAGCCCGTCCCACCCGTGAGCAGTATGCTCCCGCCGTTTCCCGATGCCATCGATGGCTTTGGCAGCGCCGCGACATCGAAGCACAGGCGCGTGTCCCGCCTCATCAGCTCGGCCTCCCGCGCACGATGCTCCTTTGCCAGCTCGCTCAATGCGCGCTTGAACTTGAGCCTGGCGTGCGGCGCAGCCGCCTCGAGCTGCTCCAGCAGGCCGAACAACTCGCAGATCGCTATCTTCTGGAGCACGTGCAGGTCCACTGCGCTTGAAAGATCGTCGTGGCCCCGATCCTCCAGCCGCTCCTTGGCTCGTGGGCGAACTCCACGAGCTTGAGCGAATCGAAGCCTGCGTCCCTCAGCGTCCATGTCTCGTCGCCGGTGATCCCGAAGCGGCGCAGCCACGCCCGCGAGTCGTCGCAGCTTTCCGGGTCGGCATCGTACGTCGCCACGTGCGCGAGCACGTCCAGCGCACCCGCGAGCCAGCGATCGCGCACCTGGTAGCGCACGATCTTGCCGGAACTGGTCTTGGGAATCGTGCGGGCCTTGATGAAGACGAACGACGCCGCTGTCACGCCGAGTCCCTGCTGCAGCCGCTGGTTGAGCTCGCGAACATCAGGCACGCGACGGCGGTCCTTCAGCTCCGCCACGACGACCAGCGTCTCCTGGTCGTCCTGTTCGAGCGCGAATGCCGCAACGCAGCCCTTCCTGACGCGCGCATCCGACTCGACAAACGCCTCGATGTCCTGCGGGTAGTAATTCATCCCACGGACGATGAACATGTCCTTCTCACGGCCACAGATATACAACTCATCGCCGTGCACAAAGCCCACGTCACCACTTCGCAGCCATGTCGGTGCGTCCTCGGGCTCGCCAGGTAGCCGCGCTTCGAAGACCGAGTTGCTCAACTCCGGTCGCTGCCAGTATCCGCGGCACTTGCTCGGGCCGCGCATCCAGATCTCGCCCACTTCACCATCGCGCGCGACGCGCGGCGCATGCGTAATGTCAACGATCTTGACTTCGGTTGCGCCGAGCGGCCTGCCGCAGCTCACCAACGTCGTGGCATCGGCCGTCGCCGCATTGCCGTTGAGCGGGCGCACCTTGTGTCGGCCCAGTTCTGAGCGGTCAAAGGATCTGATGGTCCTTCCATAGTTCGACACCGCAAGCGTGAACTCGGCCAGGCCGTACGCTGAAAAAAACGCCTTCGGGTCGAGACCGTACGGCTTGAATTTCCTGAGGAAGTCGCGGAAGACATGGGCCCGCACTGGCTCTGCGGCCGTCATCAGGAAGCGCAGCGACGAGAGGTCCAGCTTCGCGAGTGTTTCAGCCGAGAGCTTATCGGGCCGCAGACAGTACTCATAGGCAAAGTTGGGCGCGGACGACGCGGAGCCGCGGTACTTCGTGATTGTCTCCAGCCATAGGGCTGGACGCTGAATGAAGTCCAACGGTGAAAACCCGTACGTTGTCCCGCCCTTGAGCTCGAAAAACAGGTAGTACCCGATGAGCCCCATGTCGTGGTACTGCGGCAGCCACGACACACCGACGGGGCGGTGATCCACGACGGCGTCGCAATTCGCCAATATATTTTCGTGTGTCACCATCACACCCTTGGGCTCGCTGGTGGATCCCGAGGTGTATTGGAGGAAGAGAATGTCCGAATGCCCGATCTCGAAGTCGGAAGCGGCCCCCTTGCTCGCCTCGGTGCTCACGATCCAAGGAAGCTTGGAGACGCAGGCCCGCTTGAACGAAAGCGTCGCCACGCGATTGCGCGTCTCGTTCAGCTTCATCGACCAGTAGTATGCGCGGTCGGTCAACACCGCCGACGCCTGGCAATCGCGCGCGATGAAGTCCGTCTTCGCCAGCGCCGCCTGGAATCCGTGGCTCGTCGGCGGATACACGGGCACCGGAATGAGACCAAGGCGAACGCAGGCGAGGAACGCACAGATCATCTCCACGCCCGGCGGATACACCAGCAACACGCGCTCTCCCTGTGCCATCGGGGACACGCGCCGTATGTGTGCGGCGACGTCCGCGGTTCGCTGGAGGAACTGCGCGTACGTGTACGACTCCGTGACGTTCCCGTCCACGTCGAGGAACGCGTGCAACAATTGATCTGGGTTGCGATCCACCCACTCGCAGAACGGCGCAAGAATGGAGCGCCTCATGCAACCCCACCCAATTCGCCCGGCGCGCGAACGCCAGCCTTTTGGGTCACAGGCATTCCGAAGCTGTAGCCACGCGTCCCGTGCCAGCGGCCGCGCACCACGCGCCACCATGGCGTGTGGGGCAGCGGCAGCGATGCGTCACCGTGCCGGTCCAGGTAGTAACTCCTGGCCGTCGCGCACGTCGCCGACTTGAACACCGTGCCATCAGCGCGTTGCCTCATGTGGCGCATGTAGCGTTCGTGCGCGTCTCGGGTCACTTCGATTCGGGTGACGCCGCGCGCGCGAGCCTCGTCGAGGCATCGCATGATGTGCGCGAGATTGCCAGCCAGAGTGGTGAACCAATTGAAACCACCTGAGTACGGGCCGGTGACCAGGAAGAAGTTCGGGAATCCGGGCACCGAAACTCCAGCGTAGGCCTGTAGTCGGTGGCTCTCCCAGAACTCTCCCAGCTCGATGCCGTCGCTGCCGATCACCTCGAACGTCGGTCCGGTTCCCTGCTCGGTCGTCAGGAAGCCGGTTGCGAGAATAATCGTGTCCACTTCGTGCACCACGCCGTCTGTGGTGACGATTCCCTCGGCACAGATGCGATCGATCGGTTTTGTAACCAGTCGTACGTTGTCGCGATTAAACGCGTGCAGATACGTGTTCGAGATGGTCGGCCGCTTGCAGCCGAGGCCGTAGTCGGGGACCAATTTGTCGGCGGTTTTCGGGTCACGGACCTGCCTGCGCATCCACGCACGAACGGGCTTCTCAACCGAGCGGACCAGGAACGGCAGCCGTCGAAAGTTGACGAGCGAGAAGGTGACAAGCTCAAGGCCAGCCTCGAACCCCATCCGCGACAGCGTACGAATCGCCGAAAACCTGTGTAGCGACAGGCGAGATCTTGGTTTGGTCGTCCTATCGAAGCGTGGGCTAATCCAGATTGGCGTTCGCTGGAACACCGACAGCTGATCGACCAGCGGTGCGATCTCTGGCACCATCTGGACCGCCGAGGCACCGGTACCAATCACGGCAACGCGTTTCGAGGTCAGGTCGTGGTTATGGTCCCACCTGGCCGTGTGCATTGCCTTTCCACGAAATGTCTCGAGTCCCGGTATGACCGTCAGCTTGGGGGTGCTGAACAACCCGGTCGCCGCGATCACGTAGCGCGAGGTGACGACGCATCCGTCTTCGAGCTGGGTCACCCACAAGGCTCGATCTGGATCAAACCGGCATTGGACCACCTTCGAGTTGTACCGGATATTCCCGGCGACGCGGTATTTCTCCGCGCAGTGCCGGATGTAGCCCTGAATCTCGGCACCGGGAGCAAACACCCTCGACCACGGGTAGTAGGTTTCGAACGGGTAGCAATACGCTACCGACGGAAGATCGACGGCGATGCCCGGGTAAGTGTTGTCGCGCCAGGTGCCGCCCAACTCACCCGCCCTTTCTAGCAACGTGAATGACGTGTGCCTGCGTCGACGCAACTCGATT
Source organism: uncultured Gammaproteobacteria bacterium (assembly GCA_963764065.1). Lineage (GTDB taxonomy): Bacteria > Pseudomonadota > Gammaproteobacteria > Steroidobacterales > Steroidobacteraceae > FEN-1191. The sequence continues at coordinate 8,865 of CAVXRM010000008.1, forward strand.
CCCACGCCAATACCACTGACGCCCGCGCCGACCACGAGGACTTCCGTATCAGGCTTCATCATCAAATGCCGCGCTGGTGCGAGTTGCCCGGCCCGCCCTCGACCATCGTCTCGCGCCACTGCTTGCTGCGTTTCGCCCGCAAGTCCTCCACGGACAGCAAGCGGATCGCCGCGTCGACGAACAGCTTGTTGCCTGCTGTCGGCATCAAGCGCTTGAGGAAATCGCCGAAATAGGATTCCGCAGCGACGAGCAGGCGCGGCTTTCCCCTTTCCACCGCGCGGATGATGAGGGCGGCGGCTTTGTCCGGTCGCATTGCGTTGCGCTCGTACCAGCGCGAGACGCGTTGGAGGAGCTCGGGGTCGTCACCTTTCGTGGCGTTTATGATGTTGGTCGCCACCGCGCCCGGGTGAACGACCGTCAGTCCGATGGACGTCGCGCGTAATTCCTCAATCAGCGCTTCGGAAAGACCGCGCACCGCGAACTTCGTGGCGCTGTACGCCGTCTGGCCCGGCATGCCGACGATACCAAACAGGCTCGACAGGTTCACGATGTGCGCGCGCTCGGCCTTGGCGAGGTACGGCATGAAGAAGTGGCAGCCGTGTATCACGCCCCAGAGGTTCACGCCGACGATGTGGTCCCAGTCCTTGAGGCTCGTCTGCGGAAATGCGGCTTCGTAGCCGATGCCCGCGTTGTTGATGAGCAAGTGGACGGCGCCATGCGCCTCCACGACCTCCGGAGCAAGACGCTGCATGCGTTTACGGTCGGCGACATCTGCGCAGTGCGTCGTCAGGCGTTGGCCCAGGCCTTTGCCCGTGAGTTCTCCCTGAAGGCTTCCCAGGCCGTCACAGTCGAGGTCGACCGCGGCCAGGTGACAGCCTTTAGCCCACAGGGCCGAGGCGCAAGGCTCGGCCGATCCCGTTGGCCGCGCCCGTGACGACGGCTACCTTGCCGCCGAGCACTCGAATGCCTTTGCCAGGACCCAGCCAAGACACCATCGACATATCCGCCCCGAAGCAATAGCCTCAGTATGGCACAGGGAACGAGCACGTTAACCGCGGACTCCCACTCCCGACGCGACCAAACAGGGCGTCAGGTCGGTATGATGGGGTTGTTAGGCCCGGCGCCACGAAGTGTGGTCAGATCGTGCCTCATAATCCACCAGGCCGTGAATCCTACGGAAGCGCCGCACGCGCTCACGCCATAGGTGCTTGGCACTTTATCGTTCACGCGAGCGCTCGATGCGGTTGTTAGGCGGCTCTTGCGACAAAAGCCGCTTTACGCTCGCGCATCGCGAACGCGTGTTGGGCGTCAGGTAGCTCATGTGGTTCCTGGCTGCTCTCCAGATGAATGCGCATCTCTGTTAATTTCCCTTCAACTCGGGCTGAACATAGTAGCGCTTCCACTTCTCAAGCTTTTCCTTTGCGCTATTTTCCAAGTCACCGCCGGCGCGCTGCCCATTAAACAAACTCTGCCCAGACAGGCAAAATAGGACTACCTCCGCATTGCCCTCTCTAAAGAGAAGCCCCACATCTCTCAGCCTCGGCGCATCAAGCGACCAGATTCTGTTGTCGAAGCCGTGAAGCCAGCTCTGTTCATTACCAAGTAGGTTTTCCAGTGACTCTCTAGCCTCACGGCCCAGCCGCCTCATATGTCTGTCGTCTTTGTGTGGATTAAAGGATCCGGTGCATTAGCGGCGCCGCGGCGAGCGTTGACCTGATCGGGGGTCCGACATTCAGCTTATCTCAGCGCCCGCTCCCACTGCTCTTTCAGGGATCAGATTGAGCGCCGCCGGCCGGGCCCGAAGTGGAACTGATCCTTGCGGATCCGATGGGCCAGTTCAATGCTGGCGAGCGTGATGCCGGCGTTGCGGACTGACTTGAATCCCAACATCGGTGCGCACCGCCGCTTTATCGCGCGGTGATCCTGCTCAACGATATTGTTCAGATACCGGCACGACCGGACGAGTACTTTCCTCCATCGATAGTTCTCACGGCGCAGCAGCCGAAGTGCAGAGTGGCTGGCGCGGTTTCCGTCGAGGGTGATGGTCCGTGGCCAGCTCGGTAGTCGCGCCCCAAGTGCCTTGCGAAAGAAGGATTGCGCGTCGTCAATCCCGCGATTCGGTCGGAGCAGAAAGTCGACAGTCTTGCCGAACTTATCGACGGCCCGATATAGGTAGTGCCAGCGCCCACGGATCTGCACATAGGTCTCATCGACCCTCCAGGAGGAGTGCGTCGGACGCGCGCGTCGGTTCCAGCGCTTCTCAAACTCCGGTACGTAATGGATTACCCACCGCAATATCGTCGTGTGCGAGACAGTGACGCCCCGCTCGGCCATCAAGGCGACCAGATCCCGGTAACTGAGCCGGTAAGTCACATACCAGCGCACGCACAGTTCGATGATTTCCCGCTCGAATCGGCGACGGCGGTAGATCGGATCTCGGGCAATTGGCTGGGTCATGGCACGCTCCTGGCAGAGCGTCTGAATATCAAACTTTAGCCGCTAATGCACCAGAACCGTTGAGACTGCTCGATGAAAAAGTGCTGGAAAATCCGCAACTTGGTGGTGGCCAGGGGTGGAATTGAACCACCGACACGCGGATTTTCAATCCGCTGCTCTACCAACTGAGCTACCTGGCCGCCGGGTCTAAGGGCCGCGTATTAGACCGGGCCGGGGCCCGGAGCGTCAAGGTTACAGTGGCCAGTAGGGCGCCAGCGGGCTGGATGCCGGGCCGGTACCGCAGGGCACGGGCGCCTGGCGCGCCCGGCCTGCAGTACCTTCAGCCTCGTGCGGCTATTGATTGCTCGTGCTCATCGCGCTCGTGTCGATGGCCCTGACGCCGGGCACGCGCTCAGCGGCCTGCCTGGCCAGGGCGATGGTATCGACACTGGCCACCTGGCCGATGAGCGAGACGACGCCGTCGGTAGTCGTGACGTCAACCTTGCTCTCCGGTGCGGCAGCCGCGAGCTCGGCCTTTACGCTGGCCGTGATCTGGCTGTCGGTCGCAGCCGGTGCGGTGCCCACCGGCGGTGCCGTTGTCGGCGCCGTTGTCAGTGCCGGACCCACGGGCGCCGCAGGCTCAGTCGTCGCTGCGGCCACTCCCTCGGGCACATCGACAGCCGGCGTCGTAGGGTGCTGGCGTTGCCGCCGCCGGCGTCGCTTCGGGGCTGGTCACGGCCGCGATGGCATTGGCCGGGATAGTCGCATCGCCCGTGGATTTAGCCATCTCGCGATTCGCGGGCGCCGGCTTCTTCGCCTTGGTCGGCTTATGCTCCGCAGCAACCGGCACGTCAGTAGTGCCGGGGGCGGCGGCGGCCGGTGGTGCGCTCGGCGGGCTCGCGGGCTCAGGCGTTGGTGTGCTGAGGTCCGGGGCTGGTGTCGTCGCGTCTGCTGTCGACGAATCGGCAGCGGGCGGCGGCGCACTGTTGTACGCGGTTTGCATCTCGGGCACTGGTCGGGTCTGCATCGCGAAGATAGTGAGTCCGATCGCGAAGACCACGGCGAGGCCCACGCCGACCACGATCCTGCTGGTGATGTTTGAAGTGGACATGTTGGGCTTCCAGTTGGTGAGTGGATGACGGCTTTACCTTAATGCCCATGCTCGTCCCCGGCTGTAGGCGCAACGGAGATTCGCGCATCGCCCATGACTACGAGAGTAAGGCGATGTCAGAATCCGCCTACATACGCATACGACGAATGCGCGAGGTCTTGCAGATCCCACTCGCTATACTGGAACCGACAAGTCGAACCGAACACATGGACACCCACCAGGCCAGACAATGATCCGCATACTGATTGCCGATGACCACGCGGTGGTACGCGCCGGATTGCGGCAATTCCTTGAAGCGGATCCCGCCGCGTTCGAGATCGGCGAGGCGGCGAGCGGTAATGAAACCATCGAGCAACTGCGCCAGGGCAGCTGGCAGCTGCTGCTGCTCGACATCAGCATGCCGGATCGCAATGGCCTCGATGTGCTGCGGCAGGTGCGCTCCACGCACCCCGAGACACGCGTGCTGGTGCTGAGCGGGTTCCCGGAGCGGCAATATGCAGTGAACGTGCTGCGGGCCGGCGCGAGCGGATTTCTCTCCAAGGAAAGCGCACCGGACGAGCTGCTCAAGGCGGTCAAGACGGTACTGGCCGGGCGACGCTATGTCAGCGCTGCGCTGGCGGAACTGCTGGCGGCAGACCTCGATGGCGATTCGCAGCAGCCCCTGCACGCCAGGCTCTCGGAGCGCGAATTCCAGATTCTGTGCAAGCTCGCCGCTGGCCGCGCGGTGTCCGAGATCGCCAGCGAACTCTTCATCAGTGTGAAGACCGTCAGCACCTACCGCGCGCGGGTGCTGGAGAAGATGAACTTCAAGACCAATGCCGACCTCACCGCCTACGCGCTACACAACGCGCTGATCCAGTGAACGCCGACTTGAAATCCACCGCGATACCAGCGCTCAGACCGCTCAGGATACTGTTGGTTGAAGACTCCAACGTGCTTGCTGAGCGCTTGAGCGAGCTGTTGGCTCAGATTCCAGACGTGACGCTGATCGACCGGGTCGACAACGAGAGCGACGCCATCCGTATTGCGCGATCGCAGTCGATCGACGTCCTTATCCTCGACCTGCACTTGCGACAGGGCACGGGCTTCGGCGTGCTGCGCGCACTGGCCGCAGGGCCGCACGCTGGCGTGGCGACGATCGTGCTCACCAACTACGCGTTGCCACAGTACCGGCGCACCGCCGGTGAACTGGGGGCGCGCTACTTCCTGGACAAGGCGCGCGAATTTGACCGCCTGCCGGAAGTGCTGCGTGAAATCGCCGCGACGGCAGGCGACAAGCCCTTCAGGCCGGCGCCACCTGAATCCTGGCCAGGGGCACGCGCACGCGCACCTCGGTGCCCCGGCCATCGGCACCCGTCGATATCGTCCAGGATCCGCCCAGCGACTGCACGCGATGTCGCATGCTGAGCAGACCGTGTGAGCCCGCGGGACGGCCGCGCGCACTGGCCATGCCAATGCCGTCGTCGCGAATCGTCATGATCAGCTCCTGGGCGTCGACGACGACATCGAGATCCACGGCCTTGGCGCGGGCATGCTTGATGATATTGGTCATCGCTTCCTGCGCGATGCGAAAGATCGCGATCGACGCGGCGCTGGTGATCGCCAATTCTGTTTCGGGCATCGTATCCGTACATTTCAGCCCGGCCCGGCCACAGGATTCCTGCAGCTGCCAGCGCAGCGCCGTGTACAGGCCCATGTTGTCGAGCAGCGTTGGGCGCAACTGCTCGACCACGCGACGCTTGAGGTCGACCCCGGAGTCGAGCGCCGCGAGCACCCGCTCCCAGCGACTGCGGCTGTCATCGTCCGCGGCGCCAGCGCGCCTGCGCAGCCAGCTCACATCCATCTTTGCGGCCACCAGCAAGCCACCGAGCTCATCGTGCAGTTCACGGGCCAGGTCGCCTTTTTCCTGCTCCTGAACCTGCTGCAGGTGGCTGGACAGCGCCGACAGGTCAGCCGTTCGCTCCGCGACCAGCGACTCGAGTTCCTGCTTCTCCGACAGCAGCCGCTGGGCATTGGCGGCGCGCCTGCTGATGTTGCGGCTGATCAGGGTGCCGGCCAGGGTTACCAGCAGCGCGTCGAGCGCCAGGCTGCCCGCGGCGATGATCCGGGTCAGCAGCAGGTCACGGCGCTGCGCATCCACGAGCGTCGGCACGCCGTTGGCTTCCAGCGCGCGCAACGCTTCGACGGAATCGCGGATCTGCACCTTGGTGCGCGTGCTGGTCCGGGCACGTATGAACTCTGCCGCCGCGTCCCGGCTCTTGGTCTGCTGCAGCCTGATGGCGATCGAAAGCTCGCTGAACCTGTCGGACATGATCCTGTCGATCGTGGCCAGCTGCTCGAGTACCTGCGGACTGCCCTGCTGGTACGCACTGCGCAGCGCCGTGCGTATCGGCTCCTGCCGCGCGAGCGATTCGGTGTACGGTTGCAGGAAGGCGTCTTCGCCAGTCAACAGGTAGTCCCGCTGGCTGTTCTCGGCGTCGACCAGCACTTGCATGAGTTTTGAAAGCAGCGTCTGGCGTTGCAGCAGCGACTGCACGCGTTGCGTGCTCTGCTCGAGGCGGTTCTCGGCGGCGTTGTAGATCGCGAACGTGCCCGCCAGCAGGGCCAGCGCCAGCAGGATCGGCACCAGCACGTAGCGGCGGTTGATCACCGCCACGGATCAGCGCTCTGCGTCGGCCGGGTGCGGGCGATGAACGCCAGCACCCGGCCAGGCTCCTGGCCATGATTGCGCGTGACTGCGAACGATCGCGGCATCAGTGGTGATCCGCCTCGTGCCGCTCGTGACGCCACTTCCAGTACTCGCGCTGCTGGCCATCGTCCAGGCTGCGGAACCTCCGGTAGGGCTCATGGCGCTCGCCGAGGTAGATGCGGAACACGCTCTCCTCGTTCCGGTCCCAGTGGTGGTACACGCCGAACTCCGGGTCGTAGGCCCGGAATCCCACGGTGCAACCGCTGCTGACCAGCGCGATGCCACTGAACAGCGCCACCAGAGCCGCCTTGAGGATGTACGGCGTTGACATGCCCATGATGGTACCTCCAGCTCAGCCGGATACCGGCGTGATTTTCAGGCCGGCGAGCGACAGATCGCCCATCAGGCCCTGCTCACCGAGCACGAACGCCAGCACTGGCCGGCGCAGGGTCTCCGTGTCGTAGGCGACGCCGGCGCCCTTCGAGGCCACGGCGACACCGGCATCGGCGCCCACCGTCCAGCCCTTGCTGTGCTCGAATTGCTCGCGCGCTTCCTTGGTCATGAACAGGATGACTTCGGAGTGCTCGGCGACGCCGAGCGTAGCGCCGATCGAAGCCCCATTCACTTCGAAGTACCTGACGATCTTGCCGTTGACCAGCAGCGCGCCTTCGCCATGCTGACCGCCAACGCCGATGCCAGCCTTCGTGACGTGCGGGAATACCAGCACGGCAGCGGCCTTGTCGACCAGTTCATGGTGCCCGGTGTGTTGTGCGTAGAAGGACTGCAAGGTCGCCTTCACGCCGGCGTCGATTTCCGCCGAGTCTCTGGCTGACGCCCATGTGCCCCAGGTCAGGGCGAGCCCCGCCAGTGCCACTCCAATCAGCATTCTTGAGTATCGCTTCATGACTGCAATCTCCGTCGGCCGAACATTTCGGCATGGAGATCGTCGCAAACGGGCTGGCAAGGGCTGCATCAGCCGACGGCGGCAGCGCGTGCAGGAATCGGCCTACACCGGCCTGTCAGGCGTCGGCGGGCTTGAATTCCGCCGGGGCTGCGGAGCCGCTGCCGAAGAAGAACTTCTCCATCTCGCCTTCCAGGAACTTGCGGGCCTTGGGCTCGACTGGCGAGAGGCGGTATTCGTTGATCAGCATCACCTGGTGGGCCACCCAGCGGGTCCAGGCTTCCTTGGATACGTTCTCGAAGATGCGCTGGCCCAGCGGGCCGGGGTATGGCAGGCGCTCGAGGCCGGGGGCCTCGTGCTTGAGCATCACGCATTGGACCATTCTGCTCACGAGAGGCTCCGGATCAACGTTGTGACGGGTGCCGGCAGGCCTACCCGCTCGGGCTGTGCGGCGTTATACCAGAGGGTGGCGGGGCCATCCATCACACCGGCGGGTCCGGTGCAGCGCGCCAGCAGTGGGGTGATGTCGAGGTCGAAATGCGTGAAGGCGTGGCGCATGCTGGAGCGCGCCTGGGGCTCGACTTCGGCGGCGGTCAGGCGGGTATCCGCATACAGGCGCGCGGCCTCGATACTGGGGAACTGCGGCGGACTCCACAGCCCGCCCCACACGCCGCGCTCGGGGCGGCGCTCGAGCAGCACGCTGCCATCGACGCGCTGTACCAGCAGCATTACCACGGATTGCGTGCGGCGCACCGGCCGCGCTCGCGGCGCGGGGATGCTGTGCTGTCGGCCGGTGCGGCGCGCGCGACAGCCATCGTGCAGCGGGCAGGCTGCGCACAGCGGGCGGCGGCGCACGCACACCGTGGCGCCCAGGTCCATGATCGCCTGCGTGTAGATCGCGACCTGCTCTTGCGGGGTGCAGCTTTCGGCGAGTTGCCAGAGGCGACGCTCCACCGCGGGTTGCCCCGGCGGGCTCTCGATCGCGAAGTAGCGCACCAGCACGCGGCGCACGTTGCCATCGAGTATCGCGCGCGACTCGCCGGCGCTGAGCGCGCGGATCGCCGCGGCCGTCGAGCGGCCGATGCCGGGTAGCTGTTGCAGCAATTCGAATGAGCTTGGCAACTCGCCGTTGTACTGCTCGCGCACCAGCTGCGCAGTGCGATGGAGATTGCGGGCGCGCGAGTAGTAGCCCAGGCCCGACCACAAGTGCAGCACATCATCGAGCGGTGCAGCCGCGAGCGTGGCGAGATCGGGAAAGCGCTGCATGAAGCGCGCGTAGTACTCGCTCACCGTGGCGACCTGGGTCTGCTGCAGCATGATCTCGGAAACCCACACGCGGTACGGCGTCGGTTCGAGCTGCCACGGCAGATCGTGCCGGCCGTGCCGTGCATGCCATTCGATCAGGTCGGGAGCAACGCGGGCGGGATCGCTCATTGATTCAGCTTAGCTTCGTCTCTCCGGGCCGCGCAATCTTCACCAGCCGCGGCACATCGAGGGCGCGCTGCTGCACGGCGCGCTCGCCGGCCAGTACGAGGTCAATATCGAGGCGATCGGCGGTGCCGACCAGGGCGATCAGCAGCTCGCCGAGCTCGAGCGCGGTGCGCTCGGCAGCCTCGCGCGGCAGCGCCGCGCGCTGCTCGGTGTACTGCTGAAGAGCGCGCTTGAGCGCGAGGAACTCGCTGTGGTCCGATGCTGCCATGGCTGGCCCCAACCTTCCGGGTGACATGCGGATGCCGGCATTGATTATCAGCCCGGCGGTGCGCTGCGGTATCCTGTCGCCGCTCGACGACGGACGAGCTGGGAGAAAGCAAATCGAGACGCGGAACCAAGGGTTCTCGCTGCAGCGCTGCGGGCCCGCGGCCCTGGCGGTGCTGGCCTGCCTGCTGGTGGCTTCCACCTGGCATGTGTTCGGCAATGTCTGGGACGAACCGGAGCACATCGCCGCCGGCCTCTCATTGATAGACCAGGGCGATTATCGATACGACAACCAGCATCCGCCGTTGGGGCGGCTGGCGGCGGCGCTCGGGCCGCAGCTCGCGGGCGCGCGGCTGCCGGCCAATGCAAGCCCGAGCGGCGAGCAGGCGGGCCGCGACATCCTCTATCACTCGAGTGCCAGCTACGACACGCTGCTGACGCTGGCACGCGCCGGCATGCTGCCGTTCCTGATGCTGCTTGCGCTCGCGCAGTGGTACTGGGTGCGCGAGAACTTTGGCGCAGCGATGGCGTGGATAGCGACACTGTTCCTGGTGAGCACGCCGGCGATACTTGGCCACGCCGGCGTCGTGGCGCTCGATGTGCCCGTGACTGCGCTGTGCGTACTGGGATTCTGGCTGGCGCAGCGTTGGGTGGTCGCGCCCACGTTGAAGCGCAGCATCGCGTTGGGCGTGGCTGCGGGGCTGGCGGTCAGCACCAAGATTTCGGCGATACCGTTTCTCGCGCTGAGTGGCATGGTGATGCTGGCGGCGCAGCTGGTGCTGAACCGCGGCGCATCGCAGGGCAGCGCAGCGAGTGAGCCGTCGGGCCGCGGCGCGGTGTGGAGCGCACTGCGCTACGGTGGCGGCGCCCTGCTCGCGCTGCTACTGGCCATAGTGATCTGCATCGCAGCCTACGGCCCGAACCTCGTGCACGTGCCGGGCATCGGCATGCGCGTGCCGCTGGGCGTGCAGGAGCTCACGCTCAACATCCGCGGCGTGGAATTCCACAACGCGCACGGTCACCCGGCCTACCTGCTCGGCGAAACCGATCTCATGGGCTGGTGGTATTTCTATCCGGTGGCGCTGGCCGTGAAGACGACCATTCCGATGCTGCTGCTGGGCATTCCGGGCCTGGCGTGGCTCACCTGGCGCGGCTGGCGCGCACGGCAATTGGGGCAGATGGTGCCGGGGCTCGTGTTCGCGACGCTGCTGATCTTCTGCTGCCTCTACAGCCACATCAATATCGGCGTGCGCCACGTGCTGGTGCTCTACCCGCTGCTGGCGATCGGCGCCGGCGCTGCAGCGTTGGCGATGTGGCAGCAGGCGCTCGCGCCGACGGCGCGCACCATAGCGCGCACCGCGGTGCGCGCATTGGCAGCGGTGCTGGTCCTGTGGCAGTTCTCGACGTTGGTAACGGCCTACCCCGACTACCTCGCCTGGTTCAACGCCTTCGCCGGCGCGCATCCGGAGAAGATCCTGGTCGATTCCGATCTGGACTGGGGCCAGGATTTGCGTCGGCTTTCACAGGAACTGGCGCGCCGGCAGATCAGCGAGGTCTACCTCGCCTATCGCGGTTCAGCCGACCTGACGCGCGAGCATCTGCCGCCCTTCAAGCCGCTGTGGCCCAACCAGCGCGCCACGGGCTGGATCGTGCTCGACATGCTCTCGCTCAAGGAATCGAACCATGGTTACGACTGGCTGCTGAACTACCAGCCGGTGCAGCGCGTCGGCATGTCGATCGATCTGTACTACCTGCCGCCGCAACCGCCGCGCTGAGCGCGCGGCGGCGGCGCAGCTTCAGTGCTGCGCCTCCAGCGCTTCGAAATCATCCAGCAGCCGGTTCATGCGTGCCGCCAATGCGCGGTACGGCCCGGGGGTCGCCATGTCGGTACCGGCACGCTTGTAGAGTTCATAGGGATAGTCGGAACCACCCGCCTTCAGCAGCTCGATGAAATGCGCCCGCGCTGAGGCGCTGTCCTTCTGTATGGCATCGGTGAACGATGCCGCGCCGGCCATCGAAGTCGCGTACTGGTACACGTAGAAGTTGTAGTAGAAGTGCGGCACGAAGGCCCACTCCAGGCAATAGGGCGCATCGATCTTCATCACGCCCTCGGCCTCGCCGTAGTATTTGCGCAGCAGGCCGCAATACATCTCCGTCATGCGCTCGCCCGAGAGCGGTTTACCCTGCTCGAGCTCCTCGTGGATCATCAGCTCGAACTCCGCGAACATCACCTGGCGGAAATAGGTGGTGCGGATCGATTCCATCCCCTTGCCGAGGTAGAACATCTTCTCCTCGCGATTGGCGGCGTGCTGCACCATGTAGTCGTTGAGCAGCATCTCGTTGCCGATCGAGGCGGATTCGGCAATGAAGGTGGAATAGCCGGCCTTCTCATAGGGCTGCGCGCGATTGGCGAGCAGCGTGTGCACGCCGTGGCCCCACTCGTGCGCAAAGGTCGAGAGCGAGTAGTAGTCGTCGTTGTGGTTCAGCAGCAGGTACGGGTGCACATCGTAGGCCGAGCCGCTCATGTAGGCGCCCGACTTCTTGCCAGGGTGCGGATACACGTTCATCCAGTGGCCGGCGAAACCCTGGCGCAGCAGGCCGAGGTAGTCCTCGCCCAGGGGCTTCAGTGCTTCGAGCGTGATGCGCTCTGATTCGGGCACGTCGTAGTGCGGCGGCTGCGCCAGGTTGAACATTGGCGGATAGTTGTCGTAGTAGTGCAGGTCATCGGTGATGCCGAGCAGGCGCTTGCGCAGGCGCAGATACCGGTGCAGCGCGGGCAGCGCGGCATGGGTTTCGGTCACCAGCGTGCGATACACCGCATCGGGCATGTTGTCGGGAAACTGCGCGGCGGCGAGAGCGCTCTTGTAGTGACGCGACTGCGCGCTGAAGTGATCGCCCATCACCTGCGTGGCCAGCATCTGGCCGGCGGTGCCTTCGAATTTCTTCCACGCGCCCCAGTACTCGTCGAACACCAGCTTGCGATCGGCGCGGTTGTCCGACTGGCGGTACTTCTCGTAGGCCGCTTCGTTCAGTTGCACGCTCGTGCCATCGCTGAGCTTCACGGTCGGCACGGGCAGTTCGGCATCGGCAAGCTGGCTGTGCAGCGCATCGGGCTGCGCGAGGAAATTGCCGGCGGCCGCCAGGATCTGCTCGCCCTCGAGGCCCAGCGTGTGCGGCGCCGCGCGCAGCGTGTTGTCGAGGAAATAGTTGAAGCGGCTGTCGAGCGCCTTGTTGGCCTTGCGATAAGCCTTCACTTTGGCAGCACCGACCTTCAGCAGCTCGGGCGCCACCCAGGCGGTCTTCTCGCCGAGTTGGGTCGCCAGCGCCTGCGCCTGCTGCTTGCGCTCGAGATTGGCGCCCTCGCGCAGGTCTTCATCCGACTTCAACGAGGCATAGGTGTACAGCCGGATCATTTCGCGATTCAGGTTGGAGATCTGATCGAGCGCCTTGAACAGGCTGGCGGCACTCGCGCCCAACGTGCCCTTGAGCGCAGGCAGCTTGTCGATCGCACTGCGCATGCGCGCCAGCGAATCGTTCCAGGCCTGCGGCGTGGCATACAGGTCAGTCAGATCCCAGGAAACCTGCTGGCTTTCGGGCGCACTGGCAGGCGCGCTCGCAGCGCTCCCCGGAAGTGGAGACGACGGTCTGGGCCTGCGCCACATTGGCGGCAGCATCAGGCACAAGGCGGCAATCAACCAAGCGCATGGACGCATCGGCTCTCTCACGGTGACTCCCTCGTGAATATCTGTTCCGGCGGAGGGTGCGAATCTTAGCTCCGGCCGTGCGCGCAAGGACAGGGCGTTACTCGGCTGGCCGTGACCTGTCGCGGGCTTTCTTCTAGACTCCGCGCGTGCCCAATGAAGCCACACTCGTCGCCACGGCCTGCGCCCTTGGCATCCTCGCGGCGATCACGCGTCGACCGCTGACCACACTGTTGCTGGTGATTTACCTGCTGGCCGCGGTGCTGCTCAGTTCCGCCGTGATGCAGTCGTACCTCGGCATGCCCCTGACGCTGGCGGATGTGCAGTTCTTCTTTCGCGACCCGATCGATGACCTGAAGCTGTTCCTGAACTACCCGGCACTCGGTGCGAGCTTCAGCGCCGTGATCGGCGGCTTCATGCTGGTGTTGGTGCTCGGGTGGCGCATCGAGCGACCGCGCTGGCCAGCGCAGGGCAATCGGGTGACGCACGGTGCGCGCGCCGCCGTCGTCGCGGCGCTGGTTGGTGTGCTGGCGATCGGCTATAGCGCTGCGCCGCCGATGGCGCACACCGGCGCCGCGGATGATCGCGATGCCTGGAGTGCATTTCTCGCGTTGCGACGCATCGAGCTGGCCGGCAACTGGGTCGGGCGGCTGAACATGTTCTTCGAGAACCGCGACATGCTCGCGACCTTGCCGCCGGTGCGTCCGCAGACGCGCTTCCCCGAGCCGGTCCGGGCGATTCCAGCCCGGACGATTCCGTCCCGGGCGATGCAACGCCCGATCCCGCAAGCACTCGCAGCCGCACCGCGCCTGCCCGATGTGCTGGTGGTGCTCGAAGAGAGCACCTTTGATCCGCAACTCATCGCCGCCTGCCTCGAAGCCGCCTGCGCCAGCACCATGTTCCGCGCCCCTGCCAATGCGCTGCGCACGGTGCAGAGTCCGCTGCTCGTGCACACCACCGGCGGTGGCACCTGGCTGACCGAGTTCGCGTTCCTTTCGGGCTTCGACTGGCGCACCTTTGGCCGCGGCGGCGCCTATGCGCCGGTATCGCTGGCGCCGCGCCTGCGCCACTCGCTGCCGCAGTACCTGCGTACGCTCGGCTACCACACCGTGGTGTTCTCGGCCGTGGGCGCCGACTTCCTGCGCGCACGCTCTGCTTATCGCTACTACGGCTTCGATGAGTTCTACGCTTCGCAGGATCTCAAGCTCGGCGATGACTGGCATGCGCTGCGCGATGCCACGCTGTACGACAAGGCGCTGGCGATCCTGGCGCAGAGCAAGGATACGCGGCCGCTATTCGTGTTCATGCTGACGATCCGCAACCACGGCCCGCATGGCGAGACCACCGGCGCGCTGCCCGTGCGCGTGCAGGGCGTCGAGAAGCGCCTGGGTCGCCCGCTGGCGGATTACCTCGCGCGGCTCGATGATTCCGCACGCGATATCGATGCCCTGCGCGGCCGCTGGCTGGCCGCGCCGCAGCCGCGCGTGCTGGGCTGGTTTGGCGATCATCAGCCCGAGGTCGCCTGGGATTTCATCAACACCATAGCCGACGTCAACAGCGCGCACCTGGCGAGCAACGTCAACGCCGATCGCCTGCGCTATCTCACCTGGCATCAGCTGAGCGCCAATTTCGGTCCGCGCGGCACGGTCACCTCGCGTGAGGCGCTCGATGTGCCCTTCCTCGGCAGCGAGCTGCTGGATTTCGCCGGCATTCCGCTCGACGCCGAAGCCAAGGCTGCGCTCAGCGTGGCGCACAGCTGCCATCGGTTGCTGCTCGATTGCGCCGATCATGCGCTGATCGATGATTACCTCAGCTACCGCATCCACGACCTCGAGGCGATTCGCTGACGATCAACAATACGAAGGGGATCCGATCATGCGCGTGTTGAGAACTTTGCTTGCTACCCTGATCTGCGCTGCCACCACGCTGGCAGCGGCCGCGCCGGCAATTGCTGCGGCCACGCCCACGGGCGAGCAACCGCTGACGGCGTTCCCCTACACGCCGAGCCTCGATGTGAGCGCGATGGATCGCAACGCCGACCCCTGCGTCGATTTCTATCAATACACCTGCGGCGGCTGGATGAAGCAGAACCCGATTCCGGGCGACCAGGCGAGCTGGAGCGTGTACGGCAAGCTCTACCAGGACAACCAGCGTTTCCTGTGGGGCATACTCGACGAGCTGGCGCGAGCGCAGACCGGGCGCAACGACAGCCAGCAGAAGATCGGCGACTACTTCGCCGCCTGCATGGACGAGAGCGCCATCGAGCAGGCCGGCGCCCGCCCGCTCGCCAGCATGCTGGGCAGCATCAAGGCACTGCGCAACAAGGAAGCCCTGCCCGCGCTGCTGGCGCAGCTGCAGCTGCAGAGCGGCGATGCCGGGTTCCTCTTCAGCTTCGGCTCGAACCAGGATTTTGGCGATTCCGCGCAGGTGATCGCTTTCGCCGACGCCGGTGGCCTCGGCCTGCCCGATCGCGACTACTACACCGACACCGATGCCCACACCCTGCAATTGCGCACGCAGTATCGCCAGCACCTGGCGCGCGTGTTCCGGCAGCTGGGCGATTCGCCAGCGCTTGGGGCCCACAATGCCGCCACCGTGCTGCGCCTGGAAACCCAGCTCGCGCAGGCATCGCTCAAACGCGTCGATCGCCGCGACCCCTACAAGCTCTATCACAAGCTTGATCGCGCGGCGGTCCGGAAGCTCACGCCGCATTTCGACTGGAATGCCTACCTGCGGCCGCTCGAGCTGGAGGGTGTCAACGCGATCAATGTCACGGAGCCGAAGTTCTACTCGGCGGTGGATGCGCTGCTCGCCACCGAGAGCCTGGCTGACCTGAAGACGTACCTGCGCTGGCACGCCGCGCACAGTGCCGCGCCGTATCTCTCGAGGAGCTTCGAGGACCAGCGCTTCGCTTTCTTCGATCACACGCTGCATGGCGTGCCACTGCAGAAGCCGCGCTGGAAGCGCTGCGTCGCGCAGGTCGACGCGCTGCTCGGCGAAGCACTCGGGCGCGAGTTCGTGAGCCGCACCTTCGGCCCCGAGCTCAAGGCCGCCACGCTCAGGATGACCACGCAGGTCCAGCAGGCGATGCGCCAGGACATCCAGCAGCTCGACTGGATGAGCGATGCCACCAAGCACCAGGCGCTCGCCAAGCTCGACACGATGGTGAACAAGATCGGCTACCCCGATCGCTGGCGCGACTACAGCGCGATCAACATCCGGCGCGATGATTATTTCGGCAACGTGCAGCGCGCCAACAGCTTCGAAGCCCGGCGCCAGCTCGCCAAGATCGGCAAGCCGCTCGACCGCAGCGAGTGGGGCATGACGCCGCCGACCGTGAACGCCTACTACAACGCGCAGATGAACGACATCAATTTCCCGGCCGGCGTGCTGCAGCCGCCGCTCTACGATGCCAAGCTCGATGATGCACCCAACTACGGCAATACCGGCGGCACCATCGGCCACGAGCTGACGCATGGCTTCGATGACGAGGGACGCCAGTTCGATGCCATGGGCAATCTGAAGGACTGGTGGACGCCGGCGGATGCGCGACCAATTCAAGGAACGCACCCAGTGCATCGTCGATCAGTACGCGCAATACGTGGTGGTGGACGACATCCACATCAACAGCAAGCTGACGGTGGGCGAAGATGTCGCCGACCTCGGCGGCCTGATCCTCGCATACATGGCCTGGCAGGCGCAGACCGCCAACCAGACGCTCGAGAATCGCGACGGCCTCACTCCGGAGCAGCGCTTCTTGGTCGGCTACGCGCAGTGGGCCTGCGAGAATGATCGCCCGGAGAACCTGCGCCTGAACGCCAAGACCGATCCGCATTCACCGGGGCGCTATCGCGTGAACGGCCTCATGGTCAACATGCCGGAGTTCGAGCGCGCCTTCGCCTGCAAGGCGCCGCAGCCGATGGTTAGTGTGAAGCGCTGCCGGGTGTGGTGAGCGGCTGCGCCACGCGGATCTGGAAGAACTCCGACTCGGCGGTGGTGCCTGCGGCTGGCGTGCCGGCGGGTGTCACTTTCAGCAGGTAGGCGCCCTCGCCCAGCAGCTCGGATTTCGCGTACAGCGTGACGAAGCCATCCGCACCTGGCGTGGTTGCCATGCTGCCGGCGAGCGGTTTGGCGGCCGCTGAGCCGTCGGTTTGCGCGCGGTAGAGCTCGACCCGGTAGCCGCTGCTGCCCGCGGGCACATCAGGCAGGATGCGCAGCTCCACCGCCTGGTTGGCCGGCGGCGTGGCGATCTGCACTTCGGCATTCGCGGCACGCGTGCGCACCAGCGTGAAGTGCGCGATCAGCGAACGCGCCGCTGAACCGTGCGAGGGTAAATCGGTGAGCGAGGCGTAAAGCGCGGCGCCGCGCGTCTGCGTGTTCTGCCAGAGCAGCGTCCCCACCACCGCGAGCATCAGCGACGCCGCCAGCGCCACCAGGCCCGGATGGCGCAGCAGCCCAAAGCGCCCGGCACTATCGGGCGCATCGATCAAAGCGTCGAGCTTGCCCTGCTCCTGGAGTCTGGCCATGCCCACTTTCAGGCGCGCCACCGCCTCCAGTTCACGCAGCGCCTCCGGGTGCTCGAGCAGCAGGGCCTCGTAGTCGGCTTGCTCCGCCGCGCTCAATTGTCCTGCCAGGTAGCGATTGGCCATCGTCGGATCCTGAAGCTGGGATTTGCTTGCCATTACCCGTGTTCCACAGCCTGTTGCTCTACCTGATATCTGTTTCCACCCATGGGCTTCTCGCGCCTCTCAGGCCAGCGCCAGTGAAAAAAGGTCAGTACGTCTCAATCCGCTGGCTTCCATCAGCTCGCGCAGCCGCGCTCTTGCGCGGTGCAACACCTTGTCGAACTGGTCGGCCAGCAGCCCCAGCTCGCGGCAAATGGTCTCCTTGTTCTCTTCATCGAGGTAGAAGCGCTTGATGATGGTGCGATCGCGCGCGCTACCCATGCCCTGCAGCAGCGTGCGCACGCGCTGCGCCATGCCGGTCTCGGCGAGATCTTCCACGGAGGCCGCGTTGCCCTGGGTGCGCTCGAGCACCTCACTGTCGACCCGGCGCTCCGGCCGCTCGGCGATGCTGCGACGATGATTGCGCAGCAGGTTGAGCGCCACCTGGAACACATAGCCGCAGATCTGCTCGGGCCGCGCGATCTGGCCCGCGCGCCATTTCTCGAGCGTAGTGATGATTGCGTCGTTCAGGATGTCGGCCGCCAGCGCCGGGTCGCGCGCCTGGCGCACCAGCAGCCGGCGCAGGCCCGCGTAGTCGCGGACGATCAGCGCCTCGACCGATTGCTGGTCGATGGTCGACTGTGCAGCCTGACTGGCGTCGGAATCCGGCACTGTGGGCGACCTGGTGGCTCACCCCTAGGTTACCCGGATTTTCGTCGCAGTGCGCAAGCGGCGCGATGGTGCCCTCCTGATTGTGCCCTGCTATTGCGCCCTCCTGAGGGTGAAGTCCTGGGAGGTGCGAAACATATGGCTGCCCACGCATTGCAGGCGCACCCGTGCCTGCGCGGGTTCGCTCCCGGTGGGCATCGCCGCGCTGGCCGCAGCCGCGAGCGTCGCGGCATCGAACTGCGCGGATCCGCTATCGACATCCACCGGAGCGGCGCTGAGCTTGGCCGCCGCGGCACCGCCGGTAGCGTTATCGACGACCAGGTCGATATCGATCTGCGTGCACTGACCCGAGGGGAACGCACGCTGCCAGCTCACCGTCGCCGGCTTGGCGGTGGTCCAGGCAGCGGCCGGGCCGCCGCTGCTGCTCAGCGCCGTAATATTATTGACTGGTGGTCCGGTTGCGGCATCCAGATCCAGCAGGCCATGGGCCGTACCGCTGCAGACGGTCGGGAGGCTTCCACAACTCTGGCCTGCATCCGGACTGTTGCAGCTGCTGTTATTGACCGACTTCTGCAGGTATTCGCGCACTTGCGCATACCCCCAATCCGGCGGGGCCAACGCTTTGAGCAGCGCGGCGGCACCACTGACCTGTGGAGCCGCAAAGGAAGTGCCGTCGTCGGTTTGTGATCCCTGGCGACTCGGTTTTAGCACGACCACGGATATTCCCGGTGCAGCGAGGTCGACACTGTTGGTGCCGAACTTGCCATACACACAGTGGTCCTCGCCGGTCTCGGTCACGCTGAGGATGTTGTCCCAGCGATAGCTGGTGGGATAATTCCGGTTCGCTGGCGAAGCGTCCATGTTTGAATGGGTCGGATCATCATCGCCATTGGGCACGGCCACGACGAACAGCACATCGGGAAAGAACTGCGCAATGCGCCTGAAGGCTTCACCCAATGCGGTTGAGCACCGCTCGTACCCCAGGCTCAGGTTGACGATCCTGGCGCCCTTGGCCGGCCGCACCATTGGGTGAAGTGGATCAGGCAGCTTGGTCAGATCCCAGAACGAAGTTGTAACGTGGCTGCCCGCGTCGACCTCCTGATGGGGATCCACCACGTAGGGCAAGGCATGCAGCAGATTGTTGGTGCATTGCTCGCCCTGTGTAGGCTGTGCGGAACTCATGATCTTTATCGGGATCAGTTTCGCCGCACTGCCCTGGCCTGTGCCCGTCCAGGCGACGCCCGCCATGCTGTTGCCGTTATTGGTCCTGGCCGCGATGACACTCGCCACCTCAGTGCCATGGTCTCCACCGGCAACCGGATTGCCCAGCACTGGCGTGAATGGTGTGAAGTCCGCGCCGTCGACCAACAGGCCATTGTCGAGTTCCAGGGGAATCGGCTTGGTGCCCGTGTCCACCACGGCAACCCTGACAGAGGGCAGGTCAGTCACGGTGCCGGCCCGATCCCAGGCCGCGCGGGCCTTGATGCCCGCGTCGTCCTGGAGGTTCCACTGGGCCGGGGAGTCGTTCACAAAATGCGGATCGTCCGGCGGCCCGGCGTAGGCATGCAACTTGAAAGTGGGTTCAAGGCGTACCGTGGTCGTCGCATCCTGGCATGAACTGGCGCCGTGCACTCTCCAACGACTCAGCACCGTGCACAACTCGCCCGTCAGGACGTTCAGGCGTCGTCGGGTGGCAAGTCCGCTGCTGAAACGCAGCACAAAGGTGTTGGGAAACGCCCTCATGGTCTGCACATAGGGAGCGAGCTCATAAAAATGCCCAGCCGTTGAGGCGCTGGCCGGATGCCGTACTGCCTCCGCCGGTCGATTCTTGCGTGCGCTGACTATTTCTTTTTCCAGGAACACAGCTAACGGTTTTGTATCGGCGGATTGGCTGATCAGGGGGATCAGCGCGAGCAGGCTGCCGTTGCCGCACAGCGCAGTGTCTTCAAGCTCAACGTCGAGCGGGCAGCTGTAGAGCGGGGCGTCAGCGGCAGCTGCTGTGCGCAGGCCACCCGTGGCGACTGAGACCAGGGCGGCAATCACCGCCATCCCTGTGGCGATCCGCAGCGAATGGCGATGACGGGAGCGCTGGCCCACGCAACTATTTCCCTTTCTTTCCACCGGTGCCCCATCCGTCTTCAAACACACCTGCAACGACGCGCGGATCCTTCAGCCGGATCAACAGCAGATCGCTGTTGACCTTACCGTCAGAGATGCCATCGACAATGCGGTAGAGCACCAGGTATTCAACATGGTCGCCCTTCACGAAACTGCCAACCAGTCTTTCGGTATCAGGCTTTACCTTGTCATGCAGCGCATTGAAGGCAATGGGCTCGACTTCGGCCTTCGAGCTCTCGAACTTGCTCTTGTCCCAGGGTTTGACCGGCAACTTGTGGCCAGCGATGTCGGGTCGCACCATCTGCTGATCGCCTACCCGGATGAACAGGCAGTTTTGCCACGCAGGAGTCGCCTTGCTGGCCGATGCGCAATCATAGGTCTCCAATCCGCCCAACGTCGTCTTGGAGCGCACCAGTTCAAATTCGTTGGTTGTGCCCGAGTTGCCATTCCAGATGACATCTGCGCCGCCGGGCGTGCCACCATCGTCATTGGCGAAGTTGATCTCGTAGGTTCCCTCCCAGCTTTTTGCCGCCGGCGCAGCAGCGGTCGCGCCCGGGGACGCAGCCATCGCGGCTGGCGCAGAGCTTGACTGCTGCGAGCATGCTGTAAGGGCAAACGCTGCAGCGAGTGCCGCCATTCGAAGAATCTTCATGTACTACTCCTGTTGCGATTGAAGTTTCAGACGCTGGCATCCCTGAGCGTTACATCGAATGCCGCCCACAGAGCCGGATCGACTACCTGTGCCGCCAACAATTCACGCATCGCCGAGCACAGAGCGTGGCTCGGTTGCACGTGATCCCGAATCATCGACTTGGTAGAAGAACTGGTCATCAGGCGGGCGCCGATCTGATCGGGCACCGCCCACAACGACGCGACCACAGCGTGCGCACCCCTGGCGAGGATCACGTAACGCAGGCCCACCAGTCCTTCGCCGACAATGTTCTTGCCCAGGGCCGTATCGCAGGCGCTGAGCACGACCACATCGGCCGACAGGCGCATGGTCATGAAATCCGCGGCCATCACGCGCCCATCGATGGGTCGTCCCTGCCGATCGCGCGTACTGAGCATTAAAGAAGAGAGTTGCGGAATCTGCGTGTCGACCAGGCCGTGGGCGGCGACATGAATCAACCGATAGCGCTCCAGTGACGCCGCCAGGAAGTTGCCGCGCGTGGCATCGAGTCCGTCGAGCACATCGACCGAACCTGGCGGCAGCAGCGCGGAGATTGCGCGCCCCTCGGCGGCAGTACCCGGCAGGCGCTGCAGGTCACGGTCATTGGCTGCGGAACGCAACGGCTCGCGCAGCGAGGCCAGACTCACCTGCAGCGACTGCGCATCGGACGTGCGCGCCGGCAACCCTGCTATCCGAGCTCTGGTACACGGGATCGGCAACGACCAGCAGCCGCCTGGCGAGCGACGCAGTGCTGGAGGCGGATCCGTCGACTGTAGGCCGCAATAGATGGGATCACGCTGACATCGTGATCCTGCACCAGGAACCTGCCGTCGTTGGCCGCGGCGATCGCAAGGCCGCGAAGCTCACGTAATGCAGGGCATCGTCTGGCGCCAGTACGATCGTGCGCGCGCCGGCCAGTTGGGGGGCGATGGGCTTCAGGATCAGATCGTAGAGCGCGGCCCCAGCCGCAATCGATCAGCCTGCGTATGGGTGGCGAAACCGCTCAGGCTGGTGTGGAACGCAACCGCCGCCTGATTGATGCGCGCACCGGAACCCAGCGCTGTCATTGTCACTTTGTCGCGGGTCAGCACCCAGGCAAAGGACTGCTCCGTTCCCACCCAGTACTCGACCAGCGCCACTTCGGCCGGCAAATTGCGGGCGGTGGCGGCCAGCATGATGGGCGGCCGCTGGCTGTCGCGACGACGCACGCCGGCAAGCGCGGCGATTTGCGCATCGATCTGCGTCAGTTGCCGCCGTCCTTCGGCGATGCCGGCACGCAGCGCCGTTACGCGCGCATCGTCCACGCTGGCGCGCTCCAGTCGCACTTCCAGCTGGTTGCGCTCGGTGGCCAGCGCATGCAACACCTCGGTACGTTGCGACAGCAAGGCCGGTGGCACGTGGCTGGCGGTCATGTCCAGCGACTCCAGGTCTTCCAGTGCGCGCGCCCGCGACAGCTCGGCCGTCTCGAGCGCCGCCAGCATCAACGCGCTGTCGTCGGCATCGTGGCGCGCGGCATGTTGCGCGGCAAGCAACGAGATCTTCAGATCGTAGGCCGGACGCAACGGCTGCAGCAGTGTTGCCCGCAGCTCCGGGTTCGCACTTTGCACGCGCAGCAGTTCCGCGCACGCCAACGCCCGGTCGGTAGATGTGAGCGCAGCGTTGAGGTCGCCGGCATTGCGCTGCGCGCGGGCGAGGGCCATCCAGGCGTCGAACTCCGATCCGGTGAGCTCATAGTCTTTGAACACCTTCAGCGCATCGCGCAGGTCATGCTCGACGTCGCGCTGCTGACCGGCGGCGCGAGACAATCGCGCTCGCTGCAGCAACAGCAGGGCGTGACTCACCGGATCACTTTGCGGTAGCGCCAGCGCGGCCTGCAGGCGCTGCAGCGCTTCGTTGCTTCGACCCTGCGCTTCGAGATCCATCGCGATCTGCACAATCAATCGCGAGCGGGTTGCCGGAGTAGCCGCCAACGCCAATGCTTCCTCATGCAGCTTGAGCGCGCCGGCCGCATCGCCGCGCGTTCGGGTCAGGCTGGCAGTAGTTCGCAGCGTTGTGACTCGACCGCGCGGGTCAACCGTGCCGGCGCGCAAGGCCAGTGCGGCCCGGTAATAGTCCAGAGCCTGGTCCTGGTCGCCCACGGCATCGTAGACGCTGCCGATCCATTGCAGGCTGCGCGCCTGTTCGCGGGAATTCTGCGCGGCGCGCCACAGCTCGAGGGCCTGTGAGAGTTCGCGCAGCGCCGCGTCGTAGTCGCCCAGCTCGAAGTGCGCCAGGCCGAGATTGTTGAGCACGAACGCGTAGGGCTGTGGGGTCTCGGCAGGCGAAAGGTTCTTCAGGGCATCGCTGTAGCGCTGCGCAGCCCGGGCCGAATGACCCAGCGTGTATTCGGCCAGCGCAATGTTGTTCAATACCTGCGAGGTTCGAACCTTGTCAGACTGCTGCTGGTACAGCCGCAGTGCGCGCTGAAAGTCGGGCAAGGCCTCTTCGTTGCGACCTTCGTAGTAGTAGGCCAGCCCGATATTGTTCAGGGCCTGCGCCTGGTCATAGGTTTCAGCGCGCCCGGCATGAAAGTGCGCCAGCCGCGACAGCTGTTCCCGCGCCGCGCCGAGCGCCACGCTCGAAGGTCTCGCGCTGGCCGCCGTGCCCTGTGACGCCGGCAGCGATACGGCAATTTCCATTTGCGCCGCGGCGCTGATGGCCTGGGCACGCGCGTTCTCGTAGACATCCTGGTTGGCCGCATAGTCAGTCGCGGCCCGGTCCGCATAGTCACGAGCCGCGGTCCAGTCCGAGAGATCGGCGTAGTACACCGCTGCAGAGGCCTGCTCCACTTGCGCCAGCAGCCGCGATCGAGGCTGGCTGGGCCCAGGCGCGCGGCTATTGCCGCGTAGGCGGACGCCGCCGCCTTGCTGTTCTGCGCAGCATTGGGGCCGGGCTTTGCGCCATCGCGCGGCGAAGAGCCGGTTTGTCGGCTCGACACCAGACCGCTGGCGTAGCTGCCATCGGCAGCGGCGATCTGCCGGTGCAGATCGGGGCAGGATCCGGCGACCACGGGCAATGGCACCGCCACCACTCTGAGGTGCACCTGCCCACTGACGCCGGCACCATCCTTGGAAGCGAGCGCGAGGTCATAGTCCGCTGCGCTCGCACTCTTCAGCGCCACTGCCTGCACGCCGGAGCGGGGCACTGGACTATCGCCGCGCCCAACGACGCGCTGCTCATGGTCCGTCACTTCCAGAGTAACGTCGATGCCCTGCTCGGACGCGAATACCAATACCAATGATGCCGCCGGCAAATGCACTGCCAGCGCCTGACGCTCGCCGCCGCGTACCACGACGCGCCGATCGAGCTCAGCGCGGTAGCGCATCATCAGCGGATCGCAAACCGTCGCAGCGGCCGCTTGCGCGAGCGCCGGCAGACACGCACAAGCCGCCAGCACGCCGCTCGCGCGAGCAGTCAAAAGGTAGAGTCGAAAACGTGCGCTGAAATGAAACATCCTGCGCCGTCCGTTTGTTATTGCCGGCCCGATCTTACATCCGGCGCCGCCGGTGCGATACCGATGAATAGCTGTAGCCGCGGGGGCGGATAAAGGCCCCGCCGCGGGGCGCGATGGCATGGCGCGGCGGGGCCCGGGTTGCAAACCGTTTCAGGGCGCATCGGCTCAGGGCGCATCAGCGCTACCTTCCAGCCAGTACGCGCCGGCAAACAGCAGGCTGGTAACCGACAGTGCCAGCAGCGCCAGCGCGCCTCGGGCTGTACACAGGCAAAGAGCGCTCATGTCGGTCCCCCGCTATCGATACCGGGTTACACCCGGCCATGTCATGTTCTGTAGCGAGCGGCGCATTTCTCGCAGCGTCGCTGGCAACAAAAAAATGGCGATGGTCATCCATGACCATCGCCACTCGAGTGACAATCATCCCGGTCAGGTCGTGCGCGAAACTAGCGGGTCACCAGCGCGAGCTTGATGTCCTTCACGCCCAGGCTGGCCAGTTTGGCCGGATTGCTGGCGTGATAGCTCAGGCGGCTCACCTTGGCGTTGCTGTTCACGGTGCAGTAGCCAGTCGCGAGCTTCTCGTGGGTGCTGGCCAGCGTGGCCGTCATGTAGACGTTCATCTCCAGGCCGTAGGGGTTGTTGTTGAAGATCTGCGCGCCGCCAGACTGGTCGACCACGCGCACGCGCACCGCAGCGTCGGGCAGCACCTTCTTGACGAAGGCGTCGAAGCAGGCCGTGGCGGCCTTGTCTTCAGCGCTGGAGCCGGGCTTGTTGGCGTTGCCGGAGATGACGATGTCGTTGGCCAGCGCGCCCGTGCTTCCGGCAATCAGGGCGGCAACCGTCGTGGCAAGAAACAATTTCATAAAGGTGTCCTCGGTAGATGTTGGTTGAGTTGCCAATATCAGCAACCCAAAACAAATCTGTGGACGCCCCCGGAATTCTCGCACCTCGTCTCAGCGATTTGCCTCCAGCGCCCGATAGACCAGCGTGAAGCGCGCGTGCGTGGCGATGCCGTGGTCGCCCGGCGCATACTGCAGCAACCAGTCACCGGCCTTGCCCTGCAACCAGTCGCCACCCGGGCGACGCTCGCAACGAAACGCCTCGGACATCCGTTTTGCCAATACGGGTCGCGGCCGATTTTGATAGCGGCCGGGCTCGCCAGGCAGCGTCGGCGGCAGCGGCAGATAGCCGGCATCGAAACGATCGCGCGTCACGCACCAGCGATCACCGTCTGCACCAGCGAGCAGCGCATCGCCCGCGTTGTAGGTGTTGGTGCCTACGCTCGAGCTGAGGCTGCCAGGCTGCGCGGCGAATTCCACGCCGACGGTTTCCTGCTTCTGGTAGCCCTGCGCCGCCGGATCGGTGCGCAGATCAACATCGCGCAATTCCAGCACCGGCGTCTCCCATGAAGTGGAGCGGGTGATGGGAATCGAACCCACGTTAGTAGCTTGGGAAGCTACAGTTCTACCATTGAACTACACCCGCCAGAGACCGGTAATTCTATAGGAGTTCGGCGCCTTGGCTAGAGCGTCACCGCGCTTATGAATGTGGTGGCCAACAGCATGAACATACTGCCGACCGAGTAGGTAAACAGCAGCATCGCGAACTTCAGCAAGGTGAGGAACCGGTTCTGCCCATAGAACACCTTCATGGAGCGGTAAAGGTAAAGGATGAAATAGCCAAACACTGCGAAGCCCACCAGAGTCTGCCAGCCCGGCGACTGCACCCAATGGATGGCGAGCAGGTACACCGACATCCACAGGAACACAAAGGCATGGTTGTGGAGCAATAGCAGCAGGTGTTCGAGGTAGTAGCGCCGCGGACGCCAATAGAGCAGCTTCATGAACAGCGCCATCAGCGGCAGGAACACGAACATCGCACGCCCGAGGTTGTGCACCACGCTCTGGGCCAGCTCGCCGCCACCCTCGGTCTTGAGTTTCTGGCAGGCGTTGATCATGCGCGGTCGCAACCACTGCGCGCCGGGAAGATCTGTCTTGACGCTCTGGCACTCGATCTTGTCGGCATCGCCGGACACGATGTGCACGGTGCGCTTCTGGTCGCCCAGCCAGCTCGCCAACAGCAGGAAGACCACGCTCAGTATCAGGTACAAGCGGAACGGCTGCAGGTAGCGCGCGCGCCGGCCGGCAAAGAATTCCTTGCTCAGGAAACCCGGCTGCAGCAGCAAGGGGCGCAGCGTATTCCAGACCCGTGAATCGGCGTGCGTGATTACCTCGGTGGCCTCACTGGCAAAGTGCCACACCGAGTTGATATGGGTATCGAGTCGCTGCCCGCAGTGGCCGCAATAGGTATCGGCGCCGGGCGTGTTGCAATTGGCGCAGACCACTGTGGGCGCCGGGACCAGGGCTTTGGAATCGTGTTCATTCATGGCTCAGGGACGCAATCATACGCTGGTGGCGTAAACTCGCGGAATGAACACCAGATACCTGCCCCTGTGGATCGCTGTGCTCGCCAGCGTGTCTTTCACCCAGCAACTGAGCGCGGCGCCAGCGGCAGACGCCGCCACGCAGGGCGCTGCCGACACTGCGCTGATGCAGCTCAGCGATGAATACCTCGACAAGTGGTACTTCCCCACGCATCCGAGCGAAGCAACCCAGGTGGGCATACACGATTTCGACACGCAGCTCGAGGACTACTCGCGTGCCGCCATCGATGCGCACATCGCCTCGCTGCATGACTATGAGCGGCGCTTTGCCGCGCTCTCATCCACCGCGCTCACGGAGCACTACGCGGCCAACCTGCAGCTGCTGCTGGGTAGCGTACGCAGCCAGCTGCTGACGCTGGAACAGATCCGCCCCTGGGAGAAGAATCCGGACCTGTATTCCTCTGGCCTGGCCAGCAGCGCCTTCATCAGCATGGCGCGCCGTTACGCGCCCACCAACGAACGGCTGCGACGCCTGGTCGAGCGCGAGAAGCTGATGCCGGCACAGCTCGCGGCAGCGCGCGCCAACCTGGTCAACCCGCCGCCGATCTACACCCAGATCGCCCTGCAGCAGTTGCCCGACATCATCACCTTCTTCAAAAACGATGTGCCCACGGCCTTCAGCGATGCCGACGATGCGCGCATCAGCAGCGAGTTCGCTGCCAGCAATGCCGCGGTGATCGCGGCACTCGAGAGCTACCAGCAATGGCTCAAGAGCGACCTGCAGCCGCGCTCGCATGGTGACTATCGCCTGGGCGCTGCGGTGTTCAGTCGCAAAGTGCAGCTCGACGAGATGGTGGATACGCCGCTCGCGAAGCTGCAGCAGATCGGGCTCGCGAACCTGCGTCTGAACCAGCGCGAGTTCACGCGCATCGCCCATGAGCTCGAGCCGGGCAAGACTGCGCGCCAGGTGCTGGAGCAGCTCACCAGCAATCATCCGGCGCCCGCCAAGCTGCTGCAGAGCGTGCGCGATCAGTTCGAGGGCCTGCGGCAGTTTCTCGACAAGCACTCGATCATCACGGTGCCCGCTGCAGCTGCGCCCACGGTCGAGGAGACTCCGGCGTTCATGCGCGCCACCACCTCGGCCTCGATGGATACGCCCGGGCCCTTCGAGACCACGGCCACCGAGGCCTATTTCAATGTGACGCTGCCTGATCCTTCCTGGGACCAGGCCACCACCGAGAATTTCATGACGCAGTGGAATTACCCGCTGATCAGCAACGTCGCGGTGCACGAGGCCTATCCCGGCCACTACATCCAGTTCCTGTGGATGCACCAGGTGCCCGATCGCGTGCGCAAGCTCGTGGGCGCCAATTCCAACGCCGAGGGTTGGGCGCACTACTGCGAGCAGATGATGCTGGAGGAAGGCCTGGGCAAGCCGCCGGCGAATGCCACCGCGCAACAGCGGCGCGAGTCGCAGTGGCTGAAGCTCGGCCAACTGCAGGATGCGCTGCTGCGCAACGCCCGCTACATGGTCGCCATCGGCATGCACACCGGCTCGATGAGCTTCGATCAGGCGGTGGACTATTTCGTGAAGGAAGGCTTCCAGTCACGCAAGGTGGCCGAGGCCGAGACCAAGCGCGGCACCAGCGATGCGACCTATCTCTATTACACGCTCGGCAAGCTGCAAATCCTGAAATTGCGCGCTGACCTGAAGCAACGCCAGGGCGCGAGCTTCGATCTCAAGGCCTTCCACGACGCTTTCATGCGCGAGGGTTTTCCGCCGCTGAAGATCGTGCGTCGCGCGCTGCTGCACGACGATTCGCCGACGCTGTAGCGCGCGTCGCTCAGTGTCGCGTTGGAATCATCAGCGCGCGTAGCGCCGAGGCCGGCATCAGGCCATCGCCCGTGCTGGGCACCTGCGCATGCAGGGCCTTGGCAATGCCACTGGCCGGCGAGGCGCACATGCCGTTCGCGCGGTAGCTGAGCGCTTCCGCCAGCCGCGCCTCGGCGGCATCGCCCAGCTGGTGCGAGAAATCATCCGCAATGGAGCAACCGGGGAGCAGCACCCCGGTCGGCGTGCTGCTGGGTTGCGTGTTCTGCGGCGAGAAGCCGTCGGTGTAATCGCCAAAA
The DNA here is from genome assembly GCA_963764065.1 of uncultured Gammaproteobacteria bacterium. GTDB lineage: Bacteria > Pseudomonadota > Gammaproteobacteria > Steroidobacterales > Steroidobacteraceae > FEN-1191. The sequence goes on from CAVXRM010000008.1 coordinate 37,522, forward strand.
TTCGCATTGTTCACACCACGGAACTCGATCGAGAAATAGGTGGTACCGCAATTGTCCTCGGGATAGAAGCCGTAGGGCTTGCCGCAGGTGGTCGAGCCGATCTGTATCACGTTGACGCCGGCACCACGCAGGCCATTGATCACTGCCTCGCTGGCCGAACAGGTCTCGGGCCCCGTGAGCACGAACACGCGCGCCAGGTCGAGATGGGGCAGCGCCACGCCGGACGCCAGCAGGCCGGAATTGAAGCCCTGCGACGTGGTCAGGAAGGGTGTCGGCGCAATGGCGCTCCCGGTCACGGGGTCAGTGACCGGATGCTTGCTGTTGAACTGCACCAGTTCAAATGTCTTGCCAGCAGTGGTTGTGGGGCCGGCCACCATGTAGCCCACTTCGCTGGCGATATCGAGGTAGCCACCGCCGTTGTAGCGGATGTCGATCACCAGATCGGTCACGTTCTGCCCTGCGAGCGTGGTGAAGGCGTCGTACAAGCCCTTCTCCGACGTGGCGAGGTGGTCATTGAAGAGCATGTAGCCCACGTTGCCGGTCGCCGTGGCGATCGTGTGCACGTTTTGCACCGGCGTGCTGGTCACATTCGCAGACACCATGGTGATCGTGCGCTGCGCGCCCTGCTGATCCTGGATCACGAAGGTGTGCGATTGGCCGGCGGCCGAGGGAGACAGGCCCGCATTCACCATGTCGACCTGGGCCTGGCTGGCCGAGTCAACCAAGTCGACTCCGTCCACTGCGATTACGACTTCGCCGCGCATCAGGTTTGCCGCCGCCGCGGTGGCCGGCGTATTGGGGTCTGTGTACGCCACCGTCACCACCTGGCTGCGCGGCGGCGTGCCATTCAGGACAATCCACTGCGCGCCGTAGCCCGCCGACGAACCGGTAAGTGCGCGGCCTTCCCAATCGCTGGTCGCATAGGCGAAGTGAAATTTGTCCTTTTCCGAGCCAGTCGCCGTGAGCGCGGTGGTCTTCAGCACTTTGAAATACAACAGCGCAGTGCTGAAATTGGCCGGGTTCTGGTCCGCGATCTCGCTGTACCAGAGATACAGGTCGTTGCTCCAGGAACGCAGGAAGTTGTTCTCATCGAGCAGCGAGCCGGCGCGATCGGGGTAAACCACATTGGTGATCGGGTCGGTACCCATGCGCGGCGCGGCGCACTTGTTGGCGTAGTTCGAGGCGGACTGGAATACACCCATTTGCCAGCCAGTGGTGAACTGCGATCCGCCGCCGCCGCCACCACCGCCGCAGCCGGCCAGCGAAAGCACAACCAGCGAGGTAGCGGTCAGGATTCGCATGGAGTTACCCCAGGTTCAATGGCAAGAAATGCGATGGCTGATCTTAGTGTGCGGATTGCACGCACACAATTGTCAGGCAGCGCCGACACTCTGGATGATTATGCCCACATGAGGCCGCGCAGGCCTCAGGCCACCATGCTGGTTTCGCCGCTGTAGGCCGTCACGAACGCAGGAATCTCCGCCGCCGGCAGCGCCGGGGCGAACAGGAAGCCCTGCAGCGAATCGCAACCCGCCGCTTCGAGGAACTCGAGCTGCGAGCGATCCTCCACGCCTTCGGCAATCACGATCTTGCGGGTGGCGGCGCCCATGCCGATCACCGCACGCACCAGCGACTGCACCGACTCGTTCACGCCGAGGCCGGCGACGCAGGAGCGGTCAATCTTGAGGGCCGTAATCGGCAGGTCGCGAACTGCGCTCAGCGAGGAATTGCCATCGCCGAAATCATCGAGCGCCAGGCGTACGCCGCGCTCGGTCAGCTCACGCAGCATCGCAAGTGCATCAGGGCCTTCGCGCAGCATGTCTTCGGTGATCTCGAGCTGCAGCTGCGAGGGTTCCATGTTGCTACGCTGCAGGCAGGCCAACACCGTGGCGTACAGGCCCGAGTGCTGCAACTGGCGCGCCGAGACGTTCACGGCGATGTAGTCGAGCGTCAGGCCGGCGCGCCGCCAGCTGTCGAACTGCGCGCAGGCGGTGCGCAACACCCAATCGCCCAGATCGACGATCAGGCCGCTGTCTTCGGCCACCGGAATGAAATCGGCCGCATTGCGGCTGACGCCATCGGTGCCATTCGGCCAGCGCACCAGCGCTTCGACCGCGTTCACGTGCCGCGAATGCGCCGCGACGATGGGCTGATAGGCGAGCGCGAATTCCTCGCGCTGCAGCGCGCGCTGCATGCCGGTTTCCAGCGGTGAGCGCTGGCGCGGCGCGGCGGCTTCCGCAGCCAGCGATGCTGCGCTACTGGTACCTGGAGCCACGCGACCGGTCAGCGCCAACCCCAGACGTTCGGCAATCTCGCTGGGGCCGAAATCCGCGTTTTCCTGCGCATGCGCATCGACGCGATAACCTATGCAGAGGAAGCCGCGCACCTGCTCGCGAAATTCCAGCGGGCAGACGCGAAAGGCCTGCGCGCCCGAAGCAGCCAGCGGCGCCAGGAATTCCTCGGAATTCACGCCGATGGCGCTCACTTCCAGGCTCGGCTCATGGGCGCTCACCGCGCGCAGCCGCTCGGCATCTATGGCGATCATGCGGGCCGCACCCACGGGTTCGTGCGCCTCGGGCAGGAAATCGAAGCTGCGGGCGCGGTCGCGATCCAGATGGTCGAGCAGCACCACGGAAACAGCGCGGCATTGCAGGACTTCAGCTATCAAGGGCAGCACGCCGCGCAGGGTTTCATCCACGGTGCCCACAGAGAGCAGCCAGCGATCCATCTCGAGCAGCGATTGCAAGCGGCCAAACTGCCGGCGCAGGCGCGAAGCCGCGTCGGCGTACACCTGCCCGAGTCGCCAGGCACTGGCTTCATCGAACTCCTGCATCGCACTGCCTGGCACCTGCGCGAATTCGCGTCGGCCGAGCCGGCGCGTGGCGGCAAGCAGGCCGTCGAGCTGCTGCGCGTGACGACGGCGCAGATTCACTGCCGCCGCACCGGCCAGAATGATGGTGATGCTCGCCACGACAGCAAAGATCAGTTGATTGTCGCGCGAGCCTTCATCGAGCAGCAGCGCGCCGGCCAGCGCCAGCACGGGCAGCGCCATCGCCAGCACCAGGCCGCAGCACCGGGCAGCTGTTCGGCTATCGAACTTAGGCATTTCTGAACTCTCCATGTCGCGCCTCGCCAGCCGCTCGGCTGGGTAATGTCACATTGACGGGGATTCTGTCGCCTAATGGAGACCCAGAGACATGGCGCAGTTCCGGTTTTCCGGCGCAGTCATCGAGCGTCGCTGCGATTCGGGACCTGGGTCACAACGGCCCTGCGCGAGCCGGAGAGCCTTGTTTCCACAGGGATATGTCAAACCGCCGGTGGACCCCGGCCTGGGCTGCAACGGCGCCAATCTCACTCGCGCCACACCGGTGGCCACCCCACCGACTGGTAGCGTGTTTTTAATGCACCCCCGGCAGACTTGGCACAGAATCCTTAAGATGTGCTTAATGCCCCTGCACTACGCTCCTTCGCTGGCAAAACAGTGGTGCAGGTGAGCCCATGCGGGTTTTACTCGTCGAAGACGACGCACAGCTCGGCAAAGCGGTACAGACGGGGCTGCAACAGCAAGGACACGCTGTCGACTGGGTACGTGATGGCGTAGCCGGGGAAAGCGCGGCGCTGTCGGGTGAATACGGCGCAGTGCTGCTCGATCTCGGGTTGCCACGCCAGGGCGGCATGTCGCTGCTGCAGAAATTGCGCGCTGCCGGAAACCAGCAACCGGTGCTGATCATCACTTCGCGCGACGAGGTGCCCGAGCGCATCCTCGGCCTCGACGCGGGCGCAGACGATTTCCTGGTCAAGCCTTTCGATCTGCAGGAACTGGGTGCGCGCCTGCGCGCCGCATCCCGCCGTGCTGCTGGCCGGGCACAGACGCTGATCAGCCACGGCACACTGGTCGTGAATCCTGCGGCCCGCAAGGTCACGCAGGCTGGTGCTGAAGTGCAGCTGACCGCCCGTGAATTCGCGCTGCTGCTGCAGCTGCTGGAAAACCGCGGCCGCGTGCAGAGCCGTACGCAATTGCAGGATGCGCTCTACAGCTGGAGCAACGACATCGAGAGCAATGCCGTCGAAGTGCACGTGCATCACCTGCGTCGCAAACTCGGGCGTGACCTGATCCGCACCGTGCATGGCCAGGGCTACATGATCGACGAGTCGGAGTCGCTCGGCCCCGCGCATGCCACTGCCTGAGAACCGATCGAACTGGTCGCTGCGCGGGCGACTGCTCGCCTTACTGATCTCCCTGGTGTGCGTGCTGATGGCCGCAGGCACCGCCATCACCTATCTCGAAGCGCGCGCCACCAGCCAGCGCATGTACGACGAGTCCATGCGCCAGACGGGCGAGTTGCTGCTGCAGCTGGCGCAGCACGAGCTCGAGGAACACGGCCCCTCGCTCGGCGAAGCGCTGCTACGCGCTGAAACCCTGCCCGGCCCCTTCGCGTTCCGCTACCAGGTCTGGACCGAAGACCTGCGCGCCTCGTATCGCACCGCCAATGCGCCGCGCACGCCGATGATGCCGCTGAATTACACCGGTTTCGGCTGGACGGTGATCGACGGCCAGCGCTGGCGCAGCTTCTCGCTGTGGAACCAGGCCCATAGCCTGCAGCTGCAGATCGCCGAGCCGGTCGAGACCCATCGCGAACTGCCCAGCGAATTCTTCTGGACGCTGGTCTCTTCGCTGGCCGTGTTGCTGATCGTCGGCGGCGCGTTGATCTGGTGGATCATCGCCCACAGCTTCCGCACCGTGCGCACCTCGGCGCAACTGGTGGCTGAGCGCTCGGCCAGCGACCTGCGACCCATCGATGCGCAACACGTGCCGCAGGAAGTGGCGCCATTGCTGGCGGCGCTGAACCGCCTGCTCGAGCGCATGCGGGTCGCGATCGATCTGGAGCGGCATTTCACCGCCGATGCAGCGCACGAGCTGCGCACGCCGCTGGCGGCGATCCGCGCCAACGCCCAGGTGATGCAGGGCGCACGCACGCCCGAGGAATTTTCCAGCGCTTCCGACGACCTGCTGACGAGCGTGGATCGCAGCGGACGCCTGATCGAGCAGCTGCTGGCGCTGGCGCGACTGGACACCGGCACCGACAACAAGAGCCGCTTCGCGCGCACCGACCTCGCGACGCTGGTGTGCGCGCAGGTGGAAGAGCAGCTGCAATTCGCGGCGCGCCGGCTGATACAGCTGGACTCGAGCGCCTCCACGGCCATGTTGCTGGGAGATCGCGATCTGCTCGGCATCCTGCTGCGCAACCTGATCGACAATGCGATCCGCTACTCGCCTTCCGGCTCGCGCGTGCGCGTGGAATGCACCCAGCGCGGCAATATCGTCGAGCTGATCATCAGCGATTCCGGCGTGGGCGTGGATCCGGCCGTGCGCAACCGCATCTTTGAACGCTTCTATCGCGTGAGCGGCAGCCAGGACTACGGCAGCGGACTCGGACTTTCGATCGTGCAACGCATTGCGGAGTTGCACGGCGCGCAGGTCGAGGTAGGCGACGGCGTCGATGGGAAGGGGCTCACCATCGTGTTGCGCTTTCCCGCGGTCGATGGCGCCGACTTTACCGCCGCCTAGAAAACCCTGACCATGGGGGATGCCTGATGCCCCCGACTCACCGTCCTCGTCCCCGCCGCCACACATCCGCACCGTAAAGTCTTTCGTGCGGCGCAACGGGCGCGTCACCGTGGCGCAACAACGCGCGCTGAACGACTGCTGGCCCGACTATGGACTGGATTTCCATCCACGACTGGTCGACCTGAATGCGCTGTTCGGTCGCATGGCGCCGCGCACCATGGAAATCGGCTTCGGCAATGGCGAGCACCTGCTGGCGCGCGCCGTAGCCGAACCGCAACGCGACTTCCTGGGCGTCGAAGTGCATCGCGCGGGCGTGGGCCAGCTGCTGAACACCGCCGCCGCGACCGGCGTGCGCAATCTGCGCATCGCCTGTCATGACGCGATCGAGGTGCTGCAGGCGCAGATTGCGCCGCAGGCACTGGATGAAGTGCAGATTTTGTTTCCCGACCCGTGGCCCAAGGCGCGCCACCACAAGCGCCGCCTGGTACAGCCCGCCTTCGTGGAGCTGGTGGCCACGCGCCTCGCCGTCGGTGGACGTTTGTTACTCGCCACAGATTGGCTGCCGTACGCAGAACACATCCGCATGGTGCTCGACGAATGCAGGGATTTCGAAGCGCCGGCGAGTGGCGCTGCTGATCGTGACCTGAGTGCAACGTTGCCCACGCCGCGGCGCGCGCAGACACGATTCGAGCGGCGTGGCCTTCGACTCGGTCACGAGGTGAGCGAGTTCTGTTACCGACGTCGTCGCTGAGATTGCACCCCCGCGACGACTTTGGCAATTCGTGTTGTAGCGACACATTTCGCTCTTGTACCGCGCCGGAGGCGGGAGCACCATTGCCCTGGAGGTGCCGCAATGACTGTGCAACAACCGGGCATAGGCGACTGGTACCGACTGCGAGGCAGTGACCTGTTCGAAGTGGTCGCCATCGACGAGGCGGAAGGTACTGTGGAAGTCCAGTTCTTCGACGGCACGCTCGAAGAATTCGAACTCGACGACTGGCATTCACAGTGCGCCAGCGGCGCTATCCGCGACGCCGAGCCGCCTGAAGACTGGCATGGTTCAGTCGATGTCGAGCCCGAAGACGAACGCAGCGGCAGCGACCCCACGCAGGATGATCGCGCACTCAATGCCAGCAGCACCGGCGGGCTCGACCTGTTCGAGAACCTCTGAAGCCCGGCGAACGCCGGCTATTCAGCTGCCGGTAGCGCCGGCGGCCTGCTGCTCCAGCAGCTCCCAGCGCGAAAATTTTACTGCCAGCAATGCTTCGATAGCCGCCGCACGCTCGGCGTCGGTGCGCATACCGGCGGCATCGACGCGATGATAGTCGGGAGCGCTCATGCGTTCGATGAGCGCGCGCTGCTCGGCCTCCAGCGCGGCCAGTTCCTCAGGGAGCGCTGCGAGCTCGCGCACGTCCTTGTACGACATCTTGGTACGCACGGTCTTCGTCGGCTTTGGCGGCTCCGCGGTGCGCGCCGAAGTATTGCCCGCATTGCCACCAATGGCAGATCGAGCCGAGCGTTGCGCCAGCCAGTCGCTGTAGCCGCCCACGTATTCCTGCCAGCGCCCATCGCCTTCTGCCACCAGCGTCTGCGTGACCACGTTGTCCACGAATACGCGATCGTGGCTGACCAGCAGTAGGGTGCCGGCGAAAGACTGCAGCGCTGCTTCTAGCAGCTCGAGCGATTCGATATCCAGATCGTTGGTGGGTTCATCGAGCACCAGCACGTTGGCCGGTCGCGCGAACAGCCGCGCCAGCAGCAGCCGGTTACGCTCGCCACCTGAAAGTGCGCGCACCGGCGTCGCAGCGCGCTTGGCAGAGAACAGGAAATCACCCAGGTAACTGCTGATGTGGCGGCGCTCGCCGCCGATCTCGACATAGTCGGAGCCCGCGCAGATGGTGTCGGCCACGGTCTGGTCGAGATCGAGTTGCGCGCGCAACTGATCGAAATACGCGACCTGCAGGTTGGTGCCCAGGCGCACGCGACCCGAGTCCGGCGCGCTCTCGCCCAGTATCAGGCGCAGCAGCGTGGTCTTGCCGACGCCGTTCGGGCCGAGCAGGCCGAGCCTGTCGCCGCGCATCACGCGCAGGTTCAGGTCTTTCACGATTGCGCGCCCGCCGAATGACATGCTGACATCCTCGAGCTCGGCGACCAGTTTGCCGGAGCGCTCGCTGGCATCGATGGCCAGCTTCAGGTTGCCGATGCGTTCGCGCCGCTCGGAGCGCGCGACGCGCAGTTGTTCGAGCCGGCGCACGCGTCCTTCGTTGCGCGTGCGTCGCGCTTCGATGCCGCGGCGTATCCACACTTCTTCCTGTGCCCAGAACTTGTCGAACTTGCGCGCACCGACCGCCTCGGCGGCAAGTTGCGCGGCCTTCTGTAACTCATAGGCACTGTAGTTGCCGGGGTAGCTGCGCAGCCAACCACGATCGAGCTCGAGGATGCGCGTGGCGACGCGATCGAGGAACCAGCGATCATGGGTGACGAACACCAGCGTAGGACCCTTGGCCAGCAGCTCCTCGAGCTGACTGATGGCCTCGAGATCCAGGTGGTTGGTGGGCTCATCGAGCAGCAGCAGATCGGGGTCGAGCGCGAAGGCCAGCGCCAGCGCCGCGCGCTTGCGCTCTCCGCCCGAGGCCATCGCGGGATCGACCGAGGTGTCGAGCCCGAGCCGCGTGGCATATTCCACCAGTCGCGTCTCGGTGCGCCAGCGATAGCGATCATCGTCCAGCGCTTCGAATGCGCCACGCAGGCGCAGGCTTTCGAGCAGTGACTCGGCCGGTGGCAGCTCGGGCTCCTGTTCCACGGTGGCGATGCGCAGGTTCTCGCGCTTCTGCACGGCGCCACTGTCGAGCGTGGTGCGGCCCGCGATCACGTTCAGCAGGGTTGATTTGCCGGTGCCGTTGCGGCCAATGAGGCCGATGCGCTCGCCCTCATCGATCGTGCATGAGGCGGCATCGAGCAGCGGGGTGAGGCCATAGGCGAGTTCGCCAGCGAGCATGGAGAGCATGGACATGCGGCGATGTTAACCGGCCAGTGGCCGGGCCGCCCGACAGTCAAGTACGATCGTCGCATGGAATTGCCCACGATCGCCTGGCTCGCCGCCCTGCTGGCAGGCAGTACCACGGCCCTGGCGACGCCAGCACAACAAGCGACGCCGCCTGCAATTGCCGCAGTATCCAGTGGCACACTCCACCTCAAGGGCCTGATCTGGGCGCCAGCGGGGACCGGGCCGTTTCCGGCAGTGCTCTTCAACCATGGTCGCGGCGACGGCCCGCAACAACAGACCAGCACGCTGACGATTACTGCGGCGGCAAATGTCCTGGGACCGGTGTTCGCGAAACATGGCTATGTGTTCCTGTACCTGTTTCGACGCGGCGAAGGACTGTCGGCCGACCAGGGTTCCTTCATCGGCGAGCTGTTGGACCGCGCGGAAATCGCAGGGGGTGCGCAGGCGCGCATGCACCAGCAGTACCAGCTGCTGACCACTGATCATCTGCAGGATGGCCTCGCGGGCCTGCAGTACCTGAAGAGCCTGCGAATGGTGGATGCGAACCGGGTCGCCGTTGCAGGTCACTCCTTCGGCGGGCAGATCACGCTGCTGGAGGCCGAGCGCGATCCAACCGTGCGCGCCGTGATCACATTCGGCGCCGCGGCCAATTCCTGGAATAAATCAGCCGAGATTCGTTCATCGATGCTCTCGACCATTGGTGCCGTCGCGGCTCCCGTGCTGATCATGCACGCGGCCAACGACTATTCCACGGCGCCAGGACTGGCGCTGGCCGAGGAACGGGCCAGGCTCTCGAAACCCTGTGTCCTGAAGATCTACCCGCCAGTTGGACGGAGCGCCAGCGCCGGGCACAATTTCATCTATAGCGACGTCGGCTTGTGGGAAGACGATGTGTTCCGATTCCTGGACGAACACCTCAAGGCGCACTGAACCCGTCAACCCGCGAAGCGCCTGATGAGTGAGGCGGCGTCCACACCGGATTCGCGGAATCTGGAAATCCGGGGTGTTTGGCCAGAAACGCTGGCTTGCCTTTGCGGTCGCTCCTTACTATCATCTGAAACGTAAGGACAAACGGAGCCGTCCATGAGCACGGAAACCACGCTGACCAGCAAGGGTCAGACGACCATTCCCAAGGCGATTCGCGACAGCCTCGGCATGAAGGCCGGCGACAGAATGAGCTTTACCCTGATGCCGGATGGCATTGTGGTCATGCGGGTAAAGAACAAACGTGTTGCTGAACTCGCCGGGCTCTTGCACAAGAAGGGCCGCAAGGCAGTGCCTATCGAGTTGCTGTCGCGCTGATGCTCGGTGTAGATACCAACATACTCGTCCGCTACCTGGTTCGCGACGACCAGCCACAATATGAAAAGGCGCGACGACTCATTGCGCGCGAGGTTGGCAAAGGCGAACCCGTATTGGTGAGTCTGCTGGTTCTGCTGGAAACGGAATGGGTATTGCGAAGTAGATACGATCTGGCGAAGTCGCAGATAGTCAATGCCTTCTCTGCGCTACTGGATGCTGCCGATCTGGCCTTCGAAGACGAGCCCTCGGTTGAGCATGCCGTCTACTCCTGGAAGGATTCGCCGGCCGATTTCGCCGACTGCCTGATTGCAGCCCGCAATCGCCGCTTGGGTTGCCGCGCGACGGCTACATTCGATGCCCGCGCGCTGAAGCTCCCGGGATTCACTCCCGTTTGAGGTCCCGGCTGAGGGCTCTCGCGATCGTCAGCGAGGCGCCCAATCCAGGACGATTGCGCCCCGCGTCACAATGCATACCGCCCGACCAGCTCGGCGGCTTCAACTTCCTTGCCGAGGAGCACGACTCCAGCCACCACCGTTACGGGAATTTGCCGGAGCGAGCGGCCAGCGCAGGGGCCAGCGACGCACAGTCCGGTGCTCTTCTCGAAAATCGCGCCATGCATGCTGCAGACGATTACCGAGTTATCGGCGCTGAGGAATCGATCGGGCATCAGGTTCAAAGACAGCGACTGGTGCGGACAGCGATTGATGTAGGCGTGCAGATCGCTCCCCACCCGCACGACGAAGCCCTTGAGCGGCCAGTCGCCGCCGCCGAGCCGAAACTCACGACAACCGGTGGCCTCGAGCTCCGCCACCCGGCACAGCACGCGCTCCAGGTCGATCTCATCGCTGGACATCGAGCGCCGCGATGCGATCGCGCATGAGCCACACCATCAACAGGCCTGGCAGGCCCGCGGCAAAAGCGACCACGTAGTAAACGCCCCAGCCGCCATGATCGGCGAGCCAGCCCGCCGGGCCGCCGAGCAGATAGCGCGGCAACAGCGCCAGCACCGAGAGCAAGGCGTACTGGAACGCACTGAAGCGCTTGTTGCACAGGGCCATTATCAGCGCGACCTCGGCGATGTTGCCCATCGCCGCCGACAGGTTCTCGATGCCGGTCGCGGCGATCATCAGCGGGAAATTCTTGCCGGCCGCGGCCAGGAAGTAGAAAGCCAGCGTGGTCACGGTCTGCAATACGCCAAACAGCAGCATGGCCCGCAACAGCCCGAGCCGGATCATCCACAGGCCGCCGAGGATGCCGCCCACGATCGCGCTGGTCGTGAGTACTGCCTTGGCGACCAGGCCGATCTCGGTCTTCGTGAAGCCGATGTCCATCAGGAAGGGCGTGAAGAGTTTCAACGCCAACGCGTTGCCAATCTTGAAGGTGACGATCACGGCGATCAGGCCGAGCGCACCGGGCGAACCCAGCAGTTCGCGCAGCGGGGTCAGCACTGACTCTTTCAATGTGGTGGGTGGTGGCGCGCGATACTCGGCCTCGGGCGCGATCCAGGTGATCAACGCGAAGCCCACCATCACGACTGCCAGCACCAGGAAGGCCAGGCGCCAGCCGAAATGGTCGGCCATCACCAATGCCGCAGCGAAGGCTAGCCAGGCGCAGGCGCGATACCCCAGGTTGTTGGCTGCCGCAGCCGCGCCGCGTTCGTGCGGCAGCGATACATCGGTGCGCCAGGCGTCGATGACGATGTCCTGCGAGGCGGAGAAGAACACTATCACGAGCGCCGTCACCGCAACCGCAGTCAGAGACAGTCTCGGGTCCTGCAGCGCGAAGGCTGCTATCGCCACGGCGAGGGCCATCTGGATCACGAACATCCAGCCGCGTCGCCGGCCGAGCAAGGGCAGCGGATAGCGATCGAGCAGCGGTGCCCACAGGAATTTCAACAGATAGGGAATCGCAACGTAACTGAGCAGGCCGATGGTGGTGTTGCTGGCGCCGGCATCCTTGAGCCAGGCCTGCAGCGCGCTCTCCGTGATCTGGTTCGGAAAACCAGAGGCGGCACCGAGCCCCACGATAATCAGCAGTTTTGGGCTCGAGAAGATGTCCCGCAGGCTCGGCTTGGCAGCGCTCATCGCCCTACAGCTCGTAATCCATGATCAGCGGTGCATGGTCGGAGAAGCGCTTGGTCTTGTAGATCTGCGCCGCGCGCGCCGCACCTTTCAGGCCGGGTGTCGTGATCTGATAGTCGATGCGCCAGCCGACATTCTTTGCATAGGCGGCGCCGCGATTCGACCACCAGGTGTATTGATCCGGCTCGCCATTCACACTGCGAAAGGCATCCACGTAACCGGTGTCATCGAACAGCGTGTCGAGCCAGGCGCGCTCTTCGGGCAGGAAGCCGGAGTTCTTCTGGTTGGACTTCCAGTTCTTAAGGTCGATCTGCTTGTGGGCGATGTTCCAGTCGCCGCACAGGATCGCCTGACGGCGACGACGACGCAGGCTCTTGAGGTGCGGCATGAAGACATCGAGGAAGCGGTTCTTGGAAGCCTGGCGTTCCGGCCCAGAGGAACCCGAGGGCAGATACAGCGAGATTACCGAAAGGCCCGGAAATTGCGCCTCGAGGTAGCGGCCTTCATTGTCGAATTCATCGACACCGAAACCGCGCACCACGCGCTCAGGTCTCTGGCGGGAATAGAGCGCCACGCCCGCATAGCCCGGCCGCTCGGCCGGATAGTAGGCGGCGTGGTAACCGGCCAGCCCGATGTCGTGGCCCTCGAACTGCTCTTCGCGGGCACGCACTTCCTGCAGGCAGACCACGTCCGCATCCTGGCGCGCAAGCCAGGGGAACAGTCCTTTGGCGGCAGCGGAACGGATGCCGTTGACGTTCAGAGTGATCACACGCATGGCGACATGATAGCCTGCCGCGCATGCAGGATTACCAGCGGGATTTCCTCGAACTGGCACTCGAGCGCCAGGCCTTGCGCTTCGGCGAATTCAAGCTCAAGTCGGGCCGCATCAGCCCCTACTTCTTCAATGCCGGCCTGTTCAACGATGGTCGTTCACTGGCGCGGCTCGGACGCTGCTATGCCGCGGCCCTGGCGGCCTCGGGACTGGGCTTCGATCAGCTGTTCGGCCCGGCCTACAAAGGCATCCCGCTGGTTGCCGCCTGCGCGATCGCCTACGCCGAGGCACAGGGCCGCAATATCCCCTGGGCTTTCAACCGCAAGGAAGCCAAGGACCACGGCGAGGCCGGGCTGATCGTCGGCAGTGCGCTGCACGGGCGCGTGGTCATTGTCGATGACGTGATCACGGCCGGTACCGCGGTGCGCGAATCCATCGAACTGATCCGTGCCCAGGGTGCCCAACCGGTAGCGGTGGCCCTGGCCCTGGACCGCCAGGAGCGCGGCCAGGGCAGTCAATCGGCGGTACAGGAAGTCACTTCACAGTTTGGGCTGCGCTGCGTGAGTATCCTCACGCTGGGCGGGCTGATCGAGGCCCTGGCGAGCGGGTCTGGTGCCAGAATCAGCCCCGAGCAGCTGGCCAGCCTGCGCGCCTACCGCGAGCAGTATGGTGTGAGCGAGTCGCCTTGAACGTACTGGTGCGCTTGCTCTGGGCCGCGCCGCGTGGACAATTGGCCTTGGCCGGGTAACCGGTGGAGTGGCTGACATAATGAAGATGCCGATTCGCATTGCAGGGATTGCACTGCTCTGGGTGGCCAGTGCCGCAGCCGTGTGGGCCGCGGAAGCCAACAACCGCAACTACAGCTGGGTCGACAAGAACGGCGAGCGCCACTACGGCGATGCGGTGCCGCCCGAATACGCGCAGTCGGAACGGCGCGTGCTCAACAACCAGGGCATCGAGGTGCAGCACGTCGAGGCGCTCAAGAGCGCGCAGCAATTGGCCGAGCAGCACAGGCACGAACAGGAAATCGCACAAAGAGCGCAGCACGACCGCTTCCTGCTGACCACCTACACCTCCGCCAAGGACATCGAGCGGCTGCGCGACGAGCGGCTCGATCAGATCAACGGCCAGATCAAGGCGACCAACGCCTACATCGACCTGCTGCAGACGCGGCTCAAGACCCTGCAGGATCGCGCCATGCGCTTCAAGCCCTACAACACCAAGCCCGATGCGCGCCGCATGCCCGATGACCTCACCGAAGAATTGGTGCGCGCTTCGAACGATGTGCGCACGCAGAAGCGCGCGCTGGACAACCGTGCCAAGGAACTGGTGACGGTGCGCACGCAGTTCGAGTCGGATATCTCGCGCTATCGCGAGCTGACCGCCAATACCAACGGCTGACGGCGGCGCGCCAGCGACTGCTACGATTTGCCGGTGTGGCCGAAGCCGCCGGCGCCGCGTTGCGTCGCGGTGAACTGCTCCACCACCTGCAACTGCACCTGCGTCACGCTGATGATCACCAGCTGTGCGATGCGCTCGCCCGGCTGCACGGTGTAGGCGTTGGCGCTGCGATTCCAGCACGACACCATCAGCGGCCCCTGGTAGTCGGAATCGATCAGGCCGACCAGATTCCCCAGCACCAGGCCATGCTTATGGCCGAGGCCCGAGCGCGGCAGGATCACCGCTGCGAGCGCCGGGTCGTCGACGTGAATGGCCATGCCCGTGGAGATCAGTTCGGCCTGGCCGGGCTGCAGCGTCAGCGGAGTTGTGATGCAGGCGCGCAGATCCAGGCCTGCCGATCCGCTGGTGCCATAGGTCGGCAGCGGAAATTCCTTGCCAACGCGCTCATCGAGGATGCGCACCTGCAGTGCGCGCGATAACGTCGAACTCATTGTGTATTCAGACCCTGGATTTGAGGCGATCGGCGATCAAGGCCACGAGCGCGGTCGCGAGTTCGCGCTTGGGCGCCTGCGGCAATTCGACGCGCGCGCCGCCGCGCGCGAGCACCAGCAGCGCGTTGTCTTCGCAATCGAAGGCCTTGCAGGTACTCACTTCGTTGGCGGCGATCATGTCGAGGTTCTTGCGCTGCAGCTTCTCGAGCGCGTGCTGCTCGACATTGTTGGTCTCGGCGGCGAAACCCACCACGAAGGGCCGGTCGGCGCGCGCCGCCACACTCGCCAGGATATCGGTGGTGCGCGTCATCTCGACGGTAAGCTGTTCGTTGCGCTTCTTGATCTTGACGGGCGCGATCTCCAGCGGCCGATAGTCGGCCACCGCGGCCGTGGCGACAAACACATCGGTACCCGGCAACTGTTGCTGCACCACTTCAAACATCTGCGCCGCGCTCTCGACGCTGATGCGCTGCACGCCGGCTGGCGCGCATAACGAAACAGGGCCGCTCACCAGTACCACCTCGGCACCGGCCGCGCGCATGGCCTGCGCAACGGCATAACCCATCTTGCCGGAACTGCGATTGCTGATGAAACGCACCGGATCGATGCACTCGCGCGTGGGGCCGGCGGTGATCAGCACGCGCTTGCCAGTGAGCGGCCCAGGCACTGCCAGCATCGGCTCGACGAGGTCGGCGATTTCCATGGCTTCGAGCATGCGGCCCGGACCCACCTCGCCGCAGGCCTGGTCGCCGCTGGCGGGGCCGAGCAGGCGTACGCCGCGGCTCTCGAGCGTGGCGACGTTGGCTTGCGTCGCAGCGTTGGCCCACATCTGCTGGTTCATCGCCGGCGCCAAGACGATCGGCGCAGCAGTGGCGAGACACAGTGTGGCGAGCAGATCATCGGCGCGGCCATGTGCGAGTCGCGCCAGGAAATCGGCGCTTGCGGGTGCCACCAGTACGAGATCAGCCCAGCGCGCGAGTTCGATGTGACCCATCGCGGCTTCGGCCGCCGGATCCCACAGGCTCTCGCGCACGCTGCGACCCGAAAGCGCCTGGAAAGTGGTGGCAGTGATGAACTCGCGCGCGGCGGCGGTCATCACCACCTGCACTTCGGCGCCGCGCTCGGTGAGCCGGCGCACGAGTTCGGCGCTCTTGTAAGCGGCGATGCCGCCGGTAACACCCAGAATGACGTGTTTGCCACGCATGCCCACATTATCGGGCAGCAGGCCTGTTTCGTGCCATGTCCGCCTGATATGTCCATCGCACGCAGAGGCCATGTCGGCGAACATTTGCAGCCTCTGCAGCGGCTGGTTGTGAATTGCCTCACATGAATCTGCACGATTGGCCGGCGACCGAGCGCCCGCGTGAAAAATTGCTTACAAGCGGGGCAAGCGCGCTTTCCGATGCAGAGCTGCTGGCCGTGTTGATCGGCAGCTCCAGCGTGCGCGGCAGCAATGTGGTCGATCTGGCGCGCACGCTCCTGGGCACGCACCACTCGCTGCGTGAGCTGTTGAGTGCTGATCGCGCCACCCTGCTGCAGAGCCCGGGCCTGGGCACCGCCAGCTATTGCCGCCTGCAGGCCGCGCTCGAGCTGGCGCGCCGCCACTATGCCGAGGCGCTGCGCGCTGGCCCCCTGCTCGATTCGCCGGCGGCCACGCACCGCTTCCTGATCGCGCGGCTGCGCGACCAGCCGCACGAGCTGTTCTGCTGCCTGCACCTCGACAACCGCCATCGCCTGATCGCCTTCGACGAGCTGTTCCGCGGCACCATCGACGGCGCCAGCGTGCACCCGCGCGAGGTGGTCAAGCAGGCGCTGGGCCGCAACGCCGCCGCGGTGATCCTGGCTCACAACCACCCCTCCGGGGTGGCCGAGCCCAGCCAGGCGGATGAACTCATCACCCGGCGGCTGCGCGAGGCCCTGGCGCTGGTGGATATCCGGGTACTCGACCACTGCATCGTGGCCGACAATGGCTGCCTGTCGTTCGCCGAGCGCGGGCTGCTGTAGCATCACGCCAGGCCGTTCCGGGCCTCCTCTAGACTGGCGGGCCCCGGGCTGGTATAAAGCCCGCCCTTCGCCCGCATGCTCTGCGGACGGAGAAAATACTCAAGTTGCTGATTTATAAGGATTACTGTCATGTCGCGCGTCTGTCAGATCACGGGCAAGAGGCCCATTACGGGCAACACCGTATCGCACGCCAACAATCGCAAGCGGCGTCGCTTCCTGCCCAATCTGCACACGCAGCGTTTCTGGCTCGAGGGCGAGAAGCGCTGGATCACGCTGCGCGTGTCGGGCAATGGCCTGCGCACCATCGACAAGAACGGCATCGAGGCGGTCGTGGCCGACCTTCGCAGCCGCGGCGAAAACCTGTAACCCATCCTGCGATCAAGGGCCTGCTGCCATGCGCGAAAAAGTGAAACTGCTCTCCACGGCCGGCACCGGCCATTTCTACGTGGCGATGAAGAACAAGCGCCTGCACCCCGAGAAGATGGAAGTGCAGAAATACGATCCGCGCGTGCGCAAGCACGTGAGCTACAAAGAGACCAAGATCAAGTAACCCATCCGGGTTCGATCAGAGTTTCATAGACGGGCACCGTGCCAGAGTTGCCCGAAGTCGAGACCACCCGCCGCGGCATCGAGCCGCATCTCAAGGGCCGCACTGTGCACGCACTGCACGTGCACGAGGCGCGCCTGCGCTGGCCGGTGGATCCAAAGTTACCCCGCCTGCTACGCGGCCAACGCATCGATGCGGTCGAGCGGCGCGCGAAATACCTGCTGATCCGACTCACGCGCGGCACGCTGATCATGCACTTGGGGATGTCGGGGTCGTTGCGCGTGCTGGCGCAGGACAGTGCGCGCAAGACGCACGATCACCTGGACCTGTGGCTCGATTCGGGCCAGGCATTGCGCTTCAACGATCCGCGCCGCTTCGGCAGCTGCCTGTACACCACCGACGACCCGCATACGCACAAGCTGCTGGCCAGGCTCGCGCCCGAGCCGCTGCAGGATGAGTTCGATGGCGAGTATCTGCATCGCGTCACGCGCCGGCGACGCGTATCGATCAAGTCGCTGCTGCTCAATGGCCGGCTGATCACGGGCGTCGGCAACATCTACGCGAGTGAGGCGCTGTTTCATGCGGGCATCGCACCACGCCGCGCCGCGCGATCGCTTAAAGTCGATGAATCGAAACGCCTTGCGGCCGCGATCCGTCGCGTGTTGGCAGCCTCGATCAGGGCTGGCGGAACAACGCTGCGCGATTACGTGAACGCTGCGGGACTGCCCGGTGATTTCGGGGTGAAGCTCTACGTGTACGAGCGCGACGGCAAACCCTGCAGGCGCTGTCGCACGCCGATACGGCATATTACGCAGGGACAGCGTTCCACCTATTTCTGTCCGGAGTGCCAGCGATGAACGAGGAAGCGAAGCCCCAGCCCTCTCCTGCCGCGCACAAGGCCATGCGCAGGCGCGAACGCGAACTCGCGGCGCTCGACCCGGTGATGGCGCGCATCATCGAGAGCGCCGGACCCTGCACGATGCACGCACGGCTCGAGACCACGCCCTTCGAATCGCTGGCCTCGAGCATCGCGCACCAGCAGCTCAACGGCGCCGTGGCCCAGCGCATACTGCAGCGCTTCGTGGCGCTGTATGCGCCTGCGCCCTTCCCCGAGCCCGCGGCACTGCGGGCTACTGACGAAACCAAACTGCGCGCGGTGGGATTTTCGTTCGCGAAGATACGCGCGCTGCACGATCTCGCCGACAAGACCATGGCCGGCGTAGTGCCCGCCTCGCACGAGCTCGTTGAACTCGAAGACGATCACATCATCGAGCGCCTGACGCAGGTGCGCGGCATCGGCCCGTGGACGGTGCACATGATGCTGATGTTCCAGCTCGGCCGGCCCAACGTGCTGCCGATCGACGACTACGGCGTGCGCAACGGCTTCCGGCTCGCCTACGGGCTCAAGGGACTGCCGACGCCGCGCGCGCTGCGCGAGTTCGGTGAGCGCTGGCAGCCGCACTGCTCGATCGCTGCGTGGTATCTGTGGCGCGCGGTCGATCTGGCGCGCGAGGGCAAGTTGCCGAAGGCTGCACGACCACCGCGGGTAGCGATACAGAAGCAGCGCGTTGTCCAGAAACCGAAGCGTGGTGCAAAACAAAAGCGACGCGCCAAGCCGAAGCAAGCTGCGAAGCGGTCGCTCCGGACTACGAAAACATCGACAGGCAATCGCCGCAGCCGCCCCAAGTCTCGCGCGGCGCGCAAGACACGTTAGTCGTCACGCTCCGGCGCGGGCTTACGATCCGCGGCGCGTGAATACACCACGTCGGAAGACCCATTCGGGCTGTCGATGTCCGTCTCGATATCCGCCATCAGCGTGCGGATCGAATCGAGCGCGCGGTTGATGCGCTCGAGCCGGATCGCAATGGCGCCGCTGCGTCGATCGCTGTCGCGCTCGCGCACGAAGTCGGCGGCCTTCATGTTCAACAACCGCAGCTGCTCCTCGATGCGCATGAGCTGGCTGGCGACGACGCCCAGCGGCAGATCGATCGCCAGCTCCCACTCAGACGAAGAGGATTTGTGCATCTTCAGGCGAGCGCGTACAGGCACTCCACGAACGAAGCCACCGCGCCATCGAGGCCCTGCACTTTCGGGTTGGTGGAATCGATCAGGTAGTATTCATCCGGCGCATGCGCGCCGGTGCCGTGGCCGAGGCCGAAACCGCCGGCCGGCAGGCTCAATGGCGCGTTGGTGAAGCGATAGCCGGGCCAGGAGCCGGGGCTGCGCGGCAACACTTGCGGATCGCTGCCGAGCTTGCGGTAGGTGGCCAGAATCGCCTTCATGAAAGCGCTGTCGGGATCTGACTGCGTCGGATCGTAGCCGCCGCTCATGTTCACTTCGATGTCACCGAAGCCGTGCTTCGCAAGGTGCGCCTTGAGCTTCGCGAGCGTGTCGGCCGCGGTCATGTCGGGCACCAGGCGCATGTCGATCTTGGCGACCGCGCGGTGCGGCAGCACGGTCTTGCCGCCGGGGCCGGTGTAACCGCCGACCAGTCCCTCGATGTTGATGGTCGGTTGCGAATACAGGCGCACCAGCGAATCGCGCCAACTCAGGTCGTGCACCCATTTATCGACGCCGAGTGATTCCTTCACCAAGTTTTCCGGCACTTTGGCGGCATAGCTCTCGACCATCTGCAGCTGCGCGGGTGAGAGCGGCTTCGCGTGTTCGAAGAAGCCTTCGACCACCGGTGTGTGGCCGTCCTTGTCCACCAGCGTGTTGAGCGCCTGGATCAGGTGCCACGAGGGTGAATCGACCTGCGCCTCGAGGCTGGAGTGCACGTCCTTGCGCGGACCGCGTCCCCACTTCTCGCCGCTCGAGACCAGCTCGAGCTCGACCACGCCCTTGGCGCCCATGGTGACTTCGAGGCTGCCATCGCGCTCCTGGTCTGCCGAGGGCAGCATTACGCCGGCGCAACCCTTGAGCTGCGCAAATACTTCGGGATCGGCAACGATCTCGCCGAAATGCGGCGAGGCGATTTCTTCTTCGCCCTCGCTGACCAGCACCAGGTTCACGGGCAGCTTCTTGCCCGCGGCCTTGAACGCTGCGAGAGCGCCGAGGAAGGAATTCTGCGGGCCCTTCTGGTTCACGGCGCCGCGGCCCATGCATACGGTGCCCAGGCCCTCCTTCTGCACCAGCGCAGCGGCCAGCGGCGGCGATGACCACTCCGCAGGTACGAACTGCTTCACGTCGTACATGAAATACACCGCGAGCGTGGTGCGCGCGCCGGCATCGAGCTTGCCGTACACGCCCGGCTTGCCGGAAGTGGGCACGAGACGCACACCGGTGAAGCCGGCCTGGCGCGCGAGCTCGGCCATGTGCTCGGCACCAGCGGGATAGTTCAGGTTCTCGGCGGCGATGGAGGGCAGCGCGATCCATTCCTGCAGGCGCCGCAGGTTCTCGGCATGCATGCTCGGAATCTTCGCCAGCACCAGCGCCTGGTCGGAATTCTTGCCAGTGGCTGCGGCGAGCACTGCGCCTGAAGCGGAGGCCAGCAAGGCCGCTGAAGCCGCGCCCTGCACGAACTCGCGGCGGCCAAAAGCCTGGTCGGATGAATCAGCCATGCCTGTCCCCTTCTATTGTTGTATTGCCAGAGCGCTGTGCGGCCATTGTGCCGCGATTCCTGGCTGGCCGCAGCATCATTGCGCCACTCGAACGTCAGGGAGTACTGTGCCGAGGCCCGGCCGCGCGGAACCAATGGCCGCGCGCCGGGTCGCTAGTGAATCAGGGCCCATCCCCGCAGCCCACGGAGTTACACCATGACGATCTCCTCGAGTGTTTGCGCACTGGCCCTGGCTGCCAGCGGCGCGCTGTCGATTGCGCTGCCCGCGCCGGCAGCCTCACCCGCCTACGTCACCGCAGCCGTGGCCGATGCGGCCCGGCCGGAAGCCGACCGCAAGCGCGATGCCGATCGCAAGCCGGCCGAGACATTGATGTTCGCCAATATCCGGCCGGGCGAGCAGGTGGTCGAGCTGGTGCCCGGAGGTGGCTATTACACGCGCCTCTTGAGCCATGTGGTCGGCAAGCACGGCAAGATCTTTGCGGTCGCGCCGGCGCCGCGCACGGCGCCAGAGCCGGGCGAACCCGATCGTACGGCAGCGGTGAAAGCCATCGCTGCGGATCCGCACTATGCCAATGTCACCGTGCTGGTACAGCCCATCGCGAGCCTGTCGCTGCCAGAGAAGGCC
Source organism: uncultured Gammaproteobacteria bacterium (assembly GCA_963764065.1). Taxonomy (GTDB): domain Bacteria; phylum Pseudomonadota; class Gammaproteobacteria; order Steroidobacterales; family Steroidobacteraceae; genus FEN-1191. The sequence goes on from CAVXRM010000008.1 coordinate 58,880, forward strand.
GACGTGGTGTGGACCTCGCAGAACTACCACGACGTGCACAATGTCACGGGGCTGGATCTGCTGGCCTTCAACAAATCGATCTTCGAGGCGCTGAAGCCGGGCGGTGAGTACTTCGTGATCGATCACTCGGCGGCGGCGGATGCGCCGGCTGATGTCACATCCACGCTGCATCGCATCGACTCGGAGCTCGTCAAACGCGAAGTGATCGCGGCGGGCTTCGTGCTGGAAGAGGAAAGCCCGCTGCTGCGCAACAGCGCGGACCCGCGCACCGCGGCGATATTTGATCCGGCGATTCGCGGCAAGACGGATCAGTTCGTGCTGAAGTTTCGCAAGCCCAAGCACTAGCTACAAAACCTGGTGCGGCACTGAACCCGCAGTACTGCTGCGGCTTCAGTCGACCAGGCCTTCGCCTTCACCGCGCGGATCCGCCGCTGCCTCGACCGTGCCGCTGGCGCGATTCCAGATGATGGTCTGCAGGTTGCCCCAGCGCCGGCCGCCCGGCTCCACGGCATCACCGCGCGCCTTGAGCGCGGTGATTTCATCACTGCTCAGCGCATCAGGTTCGTAGCGCACCACATCCGGCAGGTATTGATGATGGATGCGCGGCGCGGCGGCGATCTGCGCGGCGCTGTGGCCATCGACGAAATCGAGCGTCGCCAGCATCACCATGCCGATGATGAGACTCCCGCCGGGTGAACCGGTGATCATCATGCGATCGCCTTGCTCCACGAAGGCCGGCGTCACGGAAGAGAGCATGCGCTTGTGGGGCGCGATGGCGTTGGCCTCGGCACCCACCAGGCCGTAGCCATTGGGCACGCCGGCCTTGATCGAGAAGTCATCCATCTCGTTGTTCAGGAACAAGCCGGTGCCTTTGATCATGCGACCGGAACCAAAACCGAAATTGAGCGTGATGGTCGCGGCAACACGATTGCCTTCTCGATCGAGCACCGAGAAGTGCGTGGTCTGCGGGCCCGCGGACGCGCCCGCACCTACGCCCGGCAAGGAGTTGCTCGGCGTGGCGCGATCGCTGCGGATCGAAGCCGCCAGGCCCGCTGCGTAATCGCTGCTGGTGAGCATCGCGCCCGGCACACTGACGAAATCAGGATCGCCCAGGTACACGGCGCGATCGCGGTGCGCGCGACGCATCGCCTCGATGATGAAATGCTTGCGCGTCACCGCATCGACGCTGGTGAGTGGCAACTGCTCCAGCACATTCAGCGCTTCGATCAGCGCCACACCGCCGGAACTGGGCGGCGGCGCAGAGACGACGCGCGCGCCGCGGTAGTGCCCGACCAGCGGTGCGCGCTCGAGCGCGCGATATTCGGCAAGATCAGCGACACTCCAGATGCCACCCTGCTCACGCACGCCGGCGACCAGCCGCTCGGCGAGCTCGCCGTGATAGAAAGACTCCAGGCCATTGCGCGCCAGGTGCTCGAGCGTGTTGGCGAGTTCCGGCTGACGGATGATGGTGCCCACGGCGGGCACTGCGCCCTCACGCAGGAAATTGCGCGCCACTTCCGGATCGGCGGCGAACTGCTTTTGCGAACGCTGCAGCGCATCGTGCAGACGCGCCGAGAGCGGAAACCCGTCGCGCGCCAGCTTTATGGCCGGCGCCAGGCTCTGCGCGACCGACAGGCGCCCGTAACGCTTGGCGAGCAGTGCCATGCCCGCCGGTTCACCAGGGATACCGGCCGCCAGCGCGCTTTCCATCGACAGGCCGGGTACCGGCTCGCCCTTCGCGTCCAGGAACATGTCGCGCGTTGCAGCCGCCGGCGCGTATTCGCGCGCATCGACGGCGGTTTCCATGCCGTCGGAGCCGCGATGCAGGAGATAGAAACCTCCGCCAGTCAAACCGGAACCCGTGGGCTCGACAACTGCCAGTGCCGCGCTCACGGCCACCGCAGCATCGAAGGCGTTGCCGCCGGCGTGCAGGATTTCCATGCCGGCTGCGCTCGCCAGCGGGTGCGCGCTGGCAATGGCTGCGTGCGCAGGCGCAACGGCTGCGGGCGCGGCAGCTGCAGGCGCGGCAGCGGCAGGAGCGGCGGCGGCGGCCTGCACAATCGGCAGTGCGAACAGCAACGCAGTCAGCAATGCCGTCAGCGCCAGCAATCGCGCGACGAACGACGACGCGCGCCCAGCGCCCGAGCTGCGGCTCATTTGCGCAGCCGCCGCGCGAAGGCCGCCAATACCAGCGGATGCACGAATTCCTTGACGTTGCCGCCCAGCGTTGCGATCTCGCGCACCATCGAGGAGGAGATGAAGGTGTACTGCTCCTTGGGAGTGAGATACACCGTCTCGATATCCGGGTTCAGGTGCCGCCCCATGTTCGCGAGCTGGAACTCGAATTCGAAATCGGCCACCGCGCGCAGGCCGCGCACGATCACGCCGATCCCATTGCTGGCCGCGAACTCGACCGTGAGACCCGTGTAACCCACGACCTCGACATTGCCGATGTCGGCCAGCACGCCACGCGCGAGCTCCACGCGCTCTTCGATCGTGAACATCGGCGCCTTGCTGGGGCTGGCGGCAATGGCCAGCACCACGCGATCGAAGATGCCGGCAGCCCGACGCACCAGGTCTTCATGGCCGCGCGTGATCGGGTCGAAGGTGCCGGGGTAGACGGCATTGCGATGTGTGGGCACGAGGCGCTCCTTTACAGGCGTTCGAGCAGATCATAACCGACCGCGCCGGCCGTGCCGCTGCGCAGCGGCTGCCAGCTGGCTGGCAACGGCGGCAGCGGTGCGCTGCGCGGGTGCTCGATGTAGATATGGCTGCCGCCGTGCAGCCAGCCGCGCGACTCGAGCTTGGCAATGCTGGCCTCGAGCGCACCCGCCATGAAGGGCGGATCGAGGAACACCACATCGAAGGGCTGCACCGTGCCGGCCAGGAAGCGCGCGGCCTCGGTCTGCAGGCACTGCGCTGCCGTGGCAGGCGCCTGCCATTCGAGCAGGAGTCTGCGCAGACTCTCGATGACCTGCCGGTCGCGATCGACGAATACGCAGTGCGCGGCGCCGCGCGAGAGCGCCTCGAGGCCGAGCGCGCCGGCGCCCGCGTACAGGTCCAGGCAGCGGCGGCCGCTGATGCGCCCCTGCAGCCAGTTGAACAGCGTCTCGCGCACCCGATCGCCGGTGGGGCGGATCTCACCGGGCGGAAAGCGCCAGCGCCGGCCGCGCCACTGGCCGGCGATGATGCGTAGCTGGCGCGAGCGCGCGCCGCGCGCGCCGCGATCGCCTTCGGATGCTGGCTGCTTCATGTAGTCCCGCAGCGTACCTCAAGGGCGCCACACGGCAAGCCGCCCGAGGCTACAATTGCGGCCCGCAACACCGCTACGGACCAGAAGCAGCTGACGATGGATACGCGTGGCAACAACACGATCGAAGCGCCCGCGGAGGCGCCGCAGGGCTTCTTCGGCAGGCTGCGCGCGCGCCTCAATCGCGGCACGGCCTCGCTGGCCCGCGACCTGCGCTCGCTGCTGCGCGGCCGGGCCATCGATGCAGCGCTGCTCGAGCAGCTCGAGGAGCGCCTGCTCAGCGCCGATGTCGGCGTCACCGCCACCAGCGAGATTCTGGAGCAGTTGAAACAGCGCGTGGCGCGCCACGAACTCGGCGACGCCGAGTCCCTGCTCGCGGCACTGCGCGCGCAGCTGCGCGAACTGCTCAGCCGCTGCGAGCAGCCGCTGAAAATCGACCGCAGCCATCAACCCTTCGTGGTGCTGATCGTCGGCGTGAATGGCTCGGGCAAGACCACGAGCATCGGCAAGCTGGCGACGCAGCTGCAGGGCCAGGGGCTCTCGGTGATGCTGGCCGCAGGCGATACCTTTCGTGCCGCGGCCATCGAACAGCTTGAAGTATGGGCGCAGCGCAGCGGCGCGCAATTCGCAGCGCAAGGAACGGGCGCCGATCCTGGCGCGGTGCTGTTCGACGCGCTGCAGGCGGCGCGCGCGCGCAAGATCGACGTGCTGCTGGCCGACACCGCCGGGCGCCTGCACAGCCAGTCGCATCTGATGGACGAACTGCGCAAAGTGCGGCGCGTGCTGGCGCGCGTCGATGCCAGCGCACCGCACGAAGTGCTGCTGGTGCTCGATGCGAACCAGGGGCAGAACGCGCTGGCGCAGGCCGAACAGTTCCACGCCGCGGTGGGTGTCACCGGACTCGTGATCACCAAGCTCGACGGCACGGCGCGCGGCGGCATCGTGGTCGCGATCGCGCGCAAGCTGGGTCTGCCGATACGATTCATCGGGCTCGGTGAACAGGCCGGCGACTTCGGGCCTTTCGATGCCGCGGCCTTCGCGGCGGCGCTGGTCGACGGCAGCGAACTGGAAGGCGGCCAGTGATCACCTTCAGCGCAGTCGCGAAACGCTATCGCAACGGGCGCGAAGCGCTCGGCAATGTGAACCTGCATATTCCTCCGGGCGAGATGGTGTTTCTCACCGGTCGCTCGGGCGCCGGCAAGAGCACGGTGCTGAAACTGATCGCGCTGCTCGAGCGGCCGACGCGCGGCCAGGTGCTGGTGGGTGGCGAAAACACCGGAAAACTGGCTGCGCGGCGCATTCCGGCGTTTCGCCGCAAAATCGGCGTGGTGTTCCAGGATCACCGTCTGCTGGCCGATCGCCCGGTGTTCGACAACGTGGCGCTGCCGCTGATCGTCGCCGGCAATGCGCTCAAGGAGATCGACAAGCGCGTGCGCGCGGCGCTCGATCAGGTGGGCTTGCTCGGCAGCGAGCGCCAGTTGCCGGGGGAACTTTCGGTCGGCGAGCAACAGCGCGTGGGTATCGCGCGCGCGATCGTCAGTCGCCCGCCCGTGCTGATTGCGGACGAGCCGACCGGCAATCTGGATCCGCAGCTGGCCAGCGAAGTCATGGGCCTGTTCCGGCGCCTCAATGAAGTGGGTGTGACGATCCTGGTCGCGACGCACGATCTGCATCTGGTGCGCGAGTCGGGCCTGCGCGAGATCGTGATCGAGAACGGGCGCGTCGCCGGCGATGACGGGAGCCTGGTGTTGCCGATCATCGAGGCACAGCGATGAGCTGGCTGCTGCGCCATGTGCAATCGCTGCTCGCGTCCGCCGGGCACCTGGCGCGCGCGCCGATCGCGACCCTCTTCACGGTCATCGTGATGGGCATGGCACTCGCGCTGCCGCTGGGGCTCGACGTGCTGGTGCGCAATGTGCGCGGCGCCACCGGCGATTTCAGCGGCGCGATCGGCATCTCGGTGTACCTGAAGACCAATGTGTCCGAGTCGCGCGCGCAGCAGTTGCTGAAGAATACCCGCGAGCGCAGCGGCGTGCGCAGCGCGCACCTGATCACGGCCACTGAGGCGCTGGCGCAATTTCGCAAGCAGTCGGGCTTCGGTGCGGCGCTCGATGCACTCGAGGACAACCCCCTCCCGCACGTGCTGGCAATCACGCCTGCAGCGGCCAGCTCCGATCCGGCGGCGATCGAGAATCTGCGCCGCTTCCTGCAGTCCTGGCCCGAGGTCGAAACCGTGCAGCTCGATGGCGACTGGGTGGCGCGCTTCAACGCAATCCTGGCGTTGCTGCGACGTCTCCTGCTGCTGGCCGCGGGACTGCTGGGCCTGGGCGTGGTCGCGGTAGTCGGCAATACCATCCGCCTCGAGATCCAGAACCGGCGCGCGGAGATCGAGGTCACGAAGCTGGTCGGTGGCAGCAATGCCTTCGTCAGGCGGCCGTTCCTGTACACCGGCGCACTCTATGGGCTGCTCGGCGGCCTGTGCGCCTTCGTGGTCGTGGCAGTGGCGCTGTGGCTGCTGACGCCCTTTGCGCAGCGTCTGGCGCAGACCTATGGCAGTTCCTTCGCGTTGCAGGGCCCGGCGCTGCGCGACCTTTGCATCCTGCTGGGCGCAGGCACCGTGCTCGGCTGGGTCGGCGCCTGGCTGGCCGCCGGCCGGCACCTGGCCCGGATCGAGCCCGGGGCTTGATAACTCATTGATTTAAAAGATTGCTCGCCTGAGACCGGGGGGAACTTCCCTGGGGCTTAGCACTCATAGTTTTCGAGTGCTAAAATAGCCCGACGGACCTTAGGGAGAATGACCTTGAGCTCTACCACTGCACTGATTGCCAAGCCCGGCGACTTCGGCCTCATCGGCCCGGTCGGCAGCTTTGACGCCTATGTCGAGCGGGTGCGCCGCATCCCGGTGCTGAGCCGTGAGCAGGAGCAGGAGCTCGCTCAGCGGTTCCGCGACAGCGAGGATCTCGATGCCGCGCGCGAACTGGTGCTCTCGCACCTGCGCTTCGTGCTGCACATCGCCCGCGGCTACTCGGGCTACGGCCTGCCGGTGAGCGACCTGGTGCAGGAAGGCAACGTGGGCCTGATGAAGGCCGTGAAGCGCTTTGACCCGACGGTGGGCGTGCGCCTGGTGTCGTTCGCGGTGCACTGGATCCGCGCTGAAATCCACGAATACGTGCTGCGCAACTGGCGCCTGGTGCGCATCGCCACCACCAAGGCGCAGCGCAAGCTGTTCTTCAACCTGCGCCGCGTGAAGCGCGACCTGGGGTGGCTGAGCGCCGCCGAAACGCGCGCCGTGGCCGAAGACCTGGGTGTCACGCCCGCGGAAGTCACCGACATGGAGCAGCGCCTCGCGGCGCGCGACGCCAGCTTTGATCCGGTGCCGGTGGGCGACGAGGAAGAATCCTACGGCCCGGCCGCGTACCTGGCCGCCCCTGGCGCCGATCCGGCCGACACCGTGCTCGATGACGAGCAGAGCGAGGATTCCCACTCCCAGCTCGTGCAGGGCCTGGAAACGCTGGACGATCGCAGCCGCAGCATCCTCAAGCGCCGCTGGCTCGTGGAGCCGAAAGCGACGCTGCAGGAACTGGCTGCGGAGTACGGTGTTTCGGCCGAGCGCATCCGCCAGATCGAGGCGGCGGCATTCACCAGGCTCCGTCGGCTGCTACCAGCGGTCTGATTGTCGCCACAGATCGGCTCGGGCGATTCCTGAAAAGTCGTCGAAACGCGACATAATATCGCCCTCAAACCAATGATTTTCTGTGGATTTTTCTTCTGAAAAAACCTATGCTAATTTCCGTGTAGCGTCGCTGGAAGAGCGATGCACAAATGGGACAGCCCAGGATTTGCAGAAATCTGGCTGTCCGGGTAGGCACGGATAAGGTAGCCGAAGGTTTTTTGGCTCCGGGCGCGACCTGAAGATGCGAATTGACGCATCGCCCCCTGCATTTTCGGGGGTGGCAAATTGCCAGTTGCGCCGGTCCGAACGAATAGATGCTTACCCGCGGCAGACCGGATCGTTTGCGTAATTAACAGCCCCGCAATGCGGGGCTATTTTTTTGCGGCCAGCAACTCACGCAGCTGATCCTGCCAGGCCTCGGCCCAGGTGTGCGTGCCGTGTCCGTGCGTGTGTTCGCTCACCGGCAACAACAGGAATTTGCCGCGCGGAATTTTCTTCACTTCGCGCTCGGCGATGCCGAGCTCGGGCGGATTGATGAAATCATCGGCGCTGTTGATCCACATCAGTGGCGCGCTGATGCTCGCGAGTTGCGCCAATGGATCGTAGTCGCGCGAGGCCGCGACCTGGTACATCAGGTCGTTGGCATCGAGCTCGCGCAGTTCGTCATCGACATACGCGCTGACGCGCCGGTCGGCCGCGTCACGATCCGGATATTGCGACTGCCACAGGGCCGGTGCGCTGCCCGCGATCATCAGCAGGTCGGCAGCCGTGCGCAGGCCCGCGAGCGGTTGCACCGTGTACTCACCGCGCTGCCAGGCCGGATCGCTGCTGATCGCATCGATGATCATCTTGCGCCACATGCGATTGCGACCGGCGATCTGCACCGGCAGGCAGGCGAGCGGCATCAGCGCGTCGACGAAATCAGCATGCGCCTCGCCCCACATGAAGCTGTGCATGCAGCCCATCGAGGTGCCGAGCAGCAGGCGCAGGTGATCGACCTTCAGGCCTTCAGTGAGCAGGCGGTATTGCGCGTTCACCATGTCGGTGTAGGCGTAGTGCGGGAAGTGCGCATGCAAGCCATCGCTGGGCTTCGATGATTTGCCATGGCCTATGCCATCGGGCAGCACGATGTAGTAGCGACTGGCATCGAGCAGGCCACCCGGAACGAACAGCACCTGCGAAAACTGCGGCCTGAAGAACTGATGCCCGTCACCGCCGGTGCCGTGCAGGATCATCACCGCGTTGATCACGTGGCCGGCGGCGTCGCGCTGCGGCGTGCCGAAGGTGGTGTAGTGCAGGCGCAGTTCGGGCAGCGACTCGCCGGAGGCGAACTTGAAATCGCGCAGCACGACATCGCCTTCGGTGCTGGGCGGCAGCGGCAGGTCGGCGGCGTGGGCGCCGCCCGGTGCGAAGCTGCTGACGCCGGCGAGCACGGCAGCGGCGATTGCGCCGAGCGCGACCTGCCTGGCCGCGGCCGCCACTGACGTCGTCGCTCGCTCGGTGGGTTTCGCGGGCATATCAGGCTCCAGTGGCTTGCAGCCAGTCGCGGCCGCGCTGGCTGGTGAGATAGGGCAGCAGACGCGCATCGAGTTCGGCATCGGGTGAGCGATAGGCCCACTGCGCCAGCGGCGGCATCGACATCAGGATCGCATCGGTGCGGCCGCCCGATTGCAGGCCGAAGAGCGTGCCGCGATCGAACACCAGGTTGAACTCCACGTAACGGCCGCGGCGATAGAGCTGGTAACGGCGCTCGCGCTCGCCATAGGCTTCGGCGCGCCGGCGCGCCACGATCTCGCAGTAGGCACGCCGGAAGCCATCGCCGACCGCGCGCATGAATTCGAAGCAGCGTTCCCAGGGCATGCCAAACTGCGGCGTTTCCGCATTCAGGTCATCGTAGAAGATGCCACCGAGCCCGCGTGCTTCGCCGCGATGGCGCAGGAAGAAATATTCATCGCAGGTCTTGCGGGCATGCGCATACAGTCGTTCATGAAAGGGTGCGCAGGCCGCGGCCGCGGCGCGATGCCAGAGCAGCGCGTCGTCTTCGTGGACAATGTAGGGCGTCAGATCGAAGCCGCCGCCGAACCACCAGATGTCGCCGGCGCTGAAGAAGCGCACATTCATGTGGCTGGTGGGCACGCAGGGATTGCGCGGATGCATCACCACCGAAACACCCATCGCGCGGTAGGCGCGACCCACCAGGCCCGGATTGCGCGCGGTGGCGGCCGGCGGGAGCTTGGAGCCCTGCACATCGGAGAGCGCCACGCCGCCGCGCTCGAACAGCGCGCCTTCCTCGAGCACCGCGGTGATGCCCTCGCCGCCCAGTGCTTCCGCGGCGGCGGGCCGCTGCCACTGATCGAGCTGGAAGCGGCGCTCGCCATCGAGCTGCTCGAAGCTGCTGCACAGCGAGCGCTGCAACTCACCCAGGTAAGCGCGCACGGCGCTGCCGTGATCCTCGGCCATGATGAAATCCTGCAATCAAACGTCTACGGACAATTTAGACTCTAAGGCTGACAGTCCGGAATTGCACATGATTTCACTGACCCGCATTGGCCCCTTGCTGCTGATGGTTGTTGCCTGTCCGCTGCAGGCGATGACTGTCGATGGCAAGCTCGATGAACCCGAATGGGCCCAGGCCCAGGTATTCACCGACTTCCACGAGACCGAGCCTTTCACGCAGGCCGTGCCGCCGCTGGCCACCGAGCTCAGGATACTGGCGCTGCCCGATGCGCTCTATATCAGCATGCGCTCCGAGCTGCCGCCGGCAATGCGCACCCGTGGCCACTCGCCGCGCGACACGCCGATCTTCGATGCCGACCCCGCAGTGTTGATCATCGACTTCGAGGGCCTGGGCAAGACCGCGTATGAGTTCGCCTACAGCCTGAGCGGCACCAAGCGCGACAGCATCATCCTCAACCAGACCGATCTGTCGCGCGACTGGGATGGCGACTGGCAGGCCGCGGCCCATGAAGATGCCACGGGCTGGGTCGCGGAGTTCCGCATTCCCTGGTCGATCGCGCCCGAGGGCGCGGTGAATGGCGATAAACGCACCATTGGTTTCTATGCGGCACGCTTCGTGAAGCGCACCGTGCGCCGCTATGCCTATCCCTCGATCGAGATGCTGAGCCCCAACTTCGTGCGTAAATTCCAGCGCATCGAGGTGCCGCGCTATTCCACGGCGTCGCTGGCGCTCACGCCCTATGTATCGGTGACCAACGATACGCTCGGTGGGACCACCCGTGGCCGTGCCGGCGTCGACCTGATCTGGAAACCGAATGGCCGCAACCAGCTGTCGGCCTCGCTGAATCCGGATTTCGGGCAGGTGGAGAGCGATGACCTGGTGGTGAATTTTTCCGCCATCGAGACCTTCTTCGAGGAGAAGCGTCCGTTCTTCACGCAGGGCCTGCAGCTGTTCGACCTGCGCACCACGCAGGAGGGGCGACTGGTGAACACGCGGCGCATCGGCGCCGCGCCCGATGTCGGGGGCGAAGCCAGCAGCGATGTGCTCGCGGCGGCCAAATACACCGGCCTGCACGCCGACAGCGAATACGGCATTTTCGCCGCGGTGGAGGATCACTCCAGCGAGTCCCAGGGCCGGCGCTTCCTCAGTGGCCGCTGGCGCTACGCGCACGATGGTTACAGCCTGGGTTACCTGGGCACGGCCACGCTCCATCCGACGCTGGCGCGCGATGCCTACGTGCACGCCATCGACTACAACCAGCGCCTGGGCACCGGTATGTCCTTATCGGCCCAGGCGCTGATGTCGGATATCCATGTGGGTGCCGACGGCGCCACCAACGGCAACGCCGCCAACAGCACCGATGGCATGAACACCACCGTGCCACCGGGCATCACCCGCGGCTATGGCGTATGGGCGCGCTTCGATTACCAGCCCGGCACGCGCTGGGTGCATTCACTGCGCGGCAGCTGGTTCGACCGGCACCTCGATTTCAACGACCTCGGCTACCAGCAGCGCAATGACATCGCGCTGTTCAGCAGCGAGAGCAGTTATTTCACGCGCCAGTATCGCGACTCGGCGCCGGCGCAGAGCGGCTTCTGGCTGCTGCACACCGAGATTCCCTACAACACGCGCGGCCAGCGGCTGCCGATCGACCTCGATCTGGAGCACGAGTTCCTGTGGCGCAACGGCGGCGAGAGCACCTTCGCGTACATCCATGAGCTGCCGGGCTACGACGATCTGATCCTGCGCGGCAACGGCAGCATGCGCATGCCCGCGCGCCACAACTGGATCACGGAGTACGTGAGCCCGATCAGCGGGCGCTTCCGTTACTCGGTCAAGGCGCTGCTGCACGAGCAGGGCTTCACCGACTATGTGCGCGAGCTGCGCTTCCAGCCCAAGTGGTTCCTGACCGAGAACCTGACGATCGAGGTGCCGGTCACCGTCGCTGACGGTGTGAGCTGGTTGCTGTGGACCGGCGGCACGCAGGTGGCCAGCTACCGGCGCCACGAGCTGCACCTGGGCCTGAACACCAGCTGGTACGCTTCCTCGCGCCAGGAGCTGCGCATGAAGATCCAGTGGCTGGGTGTGGGGGCGGAAGCGCACCAGGCCTTCGATGTGGCGGCGGATGGCACGCCCGTGCCGATTGCCACGCTCCCCAGTGATTTCACGGTCAGCACGCTGGGCCTGCAGCTGCGCTACCGCTTCGAGTTCCGGCCACAGTCGGATTTCTACGCGGTCTACAGCCGTGGCGGCGATGGCTCGCTGGATGATCGCGATGAATCACTGCACTCGCAGTTGCGTCGCTCGATCGACCAGACCAACACCAGCCTGTTCTTCTTCAAGCTGCGTTATCGCATCTGAACGGCTAGACTGTCGCGGTCACGAAACTGCAAGGAGCAGACCCCATGAGCAAGGGCATGGACCGCAAGAAAGAGGGCAAGAAAAAGCCCGCCAAGTCGCTGGAAGAGAAACGCGCCGCGAAGCGCGCGAAGAAAGCCGACCGCGGCGGATTCATCCCCACTTAGCGGCGAGGTTGCTGGCTGCGCAGCCTAGCCGGGCTGGCGGCCCGCATCGCGAAGCCGCGTGCGCTGCGTGCGCGCGGCGCGCGCCGGCAGCATCGCCCGTAGCACGGCATCGCGGCGCACGTAGTGATGCCACAGCGCGGCCAGCGCATGCGCCCCGACCAGCGCCAGCAGGCCCCAGGCCAGCCAGACGTGATAGTCGTTGAGCGTGTCGGCAAATTCCGAGTCGGCAGCGGTGATCGCCGGGAGCGGGATCACGCCCAGGAAATTCAGGTTGATGCCATGGGCGTTGGTCAGCGCCCAACCCACCAGCGGAATGGCCAGCAACACGCCATAGAGCGCGAGGTGCGCGCCCTTGGCCGCCCAGCGCAGCACGGCCGCCATGCCCTGCGCATGATCGGCAAAGCCGTAACGCAGGCGCACCACGATGCGCGCCACGGCCACCAGCAGCACCGCGATGCCGAGCTGTCGGTGCGCCTGCAGCAGCACCTGGCGCAGGGTGTTGTCTTCCACCACGTCGCGCACCCACATGGCGCCCACGGCGATCAGGATCGCGGCCAGCGTCCCCCAGTGCATGGCGATGGTCAGTGCGGGGTGCCTGGCATGCGTCGGCACCACGTGCAGGCGCGCGCCACTGCGCGGCGCCGGCGCCGCGGGTGCGTCATCCAGGTCGGTGGCCGGTCGCGTGATGCCGGGGAGCAGTGCAGCTTCATTGTATTCGGTGTTCGCCATGACATGCCTCCGCGATTCAGAAACGGTGCCGGTAGAAGAACGCGACCACGCTGTTGTCGTAGGTGGGCGCGCGCTCCAGCGTCGGCATCTGGTTGGCAACCGTGCCGAACTGCATGCCGTCGTAGGCGAAGTCGGTCACGCGCATGTGCTCGTACAGGTACAGCACACGCAGTTCCGTGGAGCTGTCGATCGCGTAACTGCCGCCGAGGCGCAGGTCCAGCGTGCGGGCCATGACCGTAGGCAGGTTGGTCGCCGGAATCAGGAACGCAGCCGCTACTCCAGGCGGGAGCGGCGGCGCACCAGCGAGCGCATAGGGGTTGTTGGCATAGGCGCCGCCGTTGACATCGACGTTGGTCAGTGCGCGCGTCAGCACCACATCGCCATTCACCCGCAGCCGGCCTTTCCACAGGCCGCTGCGCGCCAGCGAGATGCCGCCGGTGTCGGCGCGTTCACGCATGTCGGCGGTCCAGATCAGGCAGGGATCGAGCTTGGCGTTGTTGTTGCGGCTCTGCACGGTCTGGTAGCAGCTGCCATCGACAATCGTATTGCCGGCCACGCCGATGAAGGCCGCGTTGCTGATACTCGCGAAGCCATCGCCGCGCACATGCTGGTGCGTATCTTCGTGCGCATAGAAGGCGTTGGCCTGCAGGCGATCGTTGATCGCGTAGGTGCCATCTAGCCCCAGCGACCAGCCGCTGGACTTCTGCAGGCCGAAGGGCGAATGCAGGTAGTCGTTGCGGTCGTAGTCGAAGCTGTCGTGGAAGGAGAGACGGTCGGTCGCCTGCCACTCGAGCGAAGCGCGGATGCGATCGCGGTTGCGGTCGGCCAGGTTGTAGCGGCGCATGCCGGGAATTTCCGAGGCATTGTCGCGGCTGCCGTAGAGCGACTGCGGCACGATGTTGTTGTTGGGCGAGAACAGCGCGGCATCGCCGGTCAGCGGCGTGGTCGGGTAGCCGGCCAGCGGCCCGAAGCCGGTCAGGCCGTTCTGCATCAGGTAGCCGTACACGCTGTTGGTGGCGCCGACGATCGGCGCGCCGGGAATCTGGTTGGCCATCGGCACCAGCGCCAGCCAGGCGTTGGAGTCGTAGTGCACCGAACGCTCGGCGCGGCTGTAGCCCAGTTGCGCGCTCAAGCTGTCCTTGAGCTGGCCCCGCCAGTCCAGATGCAGCGTGCGATCGATGGTCTTGGGTGCGCTGGCACAGTTGTACCAGGAATCGCAGGAGCGCTCGATCTTCTGCCAGTCGAAGCCGGCGGCCAGATGCTGCTGCTGCGCCAGCAGGTAGTCGCCACCCAGCGAGAATTCGTTGATCCGCCGGCTCTGCGGACGATTGTTGAAGATATTGACGTTGTTCGCCAGCGTGCCCGGCGCCAGGCCCAGGGCTGCGTTGAAGGCCGAGGCCGTCGCGCCCGGCAGGATGCCGGCGTCGTAGAACACGAAGGTGTGGATCGGGGTCTGATCGTCGCGATCATCGTACTTGTAGCGCGCGAACAGGCTCAGCTTGCGGGTCAGCTGGTCGGTCAGCTTCAGGTTCGCCATGTTGGTCACGGCCTGCGCATGCGCTGAAGTTACCGGCACGCCGATAGGCATCGTACTGTCGACCAGGAAGGCTTCGTTCTGCTTGGCGCGACCGTGGGAGTAATCTGCCGCCAGGTGCAGCGTGCGCGAGAAGTTGTAGCCGGCACTCAGATTGAACTGCGAGAACTGGTTGCTGGGCGGAGTGCTCATCGTGCCGTGCTGCGTGGCATTGGCCGGATCGGACCAGGTCATGCCCGAGACATCGTTGTTGAAGTTCGAGCCGTAGTAACCCGCCTTCAGGAAGAACTTGCGGCCGGTGTACTCGAGACCCAGCGCGAACTGGTTGGTGGTCGTGTCGACCAGCTCGGGCATGATCACGGCGTTTTCATTGACCGCCGAGCGGTCGGCGCCCAGCGGCCGGTAGCCTTCCTGGGTTTCGTGCTTGAGGCTGCCGGTCAGCAGCAGGTGCGGGTTCAGGTTGGCACTGAAACCCACCTCGCCGCGTCGCCGTTGCGTGTGCAGATTATAGGGGTGGAAGGCGCCCGCATCGGTCGCGACGATCGCTCCCAGCGTTGCCAGCTGTGCAGCGGTGGGAGAAACCACGACGCCCGCCGAGTTGACGACACTGCCCTGACCGGCAAAAGGATCGAGACTGCGATAGTTGAGATTGCCATTGATCTGCGGCACCACCGGCTTGAGCCAGCCGGTCGGCAGGGTCAGCGTGTTGGTGCCCGCTCCCAGGAATGGCGTCTGGTAGCTGTCCGAAAGATTGTGCAGCAGCTGGTCGTAGCCGAGATTGAAGCTGAATTTTCCCTGCTCGCGAAAGCGCAGCTGCGCATCGCTGGTCTGCAGCCCGACATCGTGGGCATGGAAATCCCAACGCGCGACGCTGTCCGAGTCATAGCTGCCGCCACCAGCGAGATCGAGATTGCCGACCGCATACGCGCCCTGCTTCTCGAGCCCGTTGTATTCGCCGAACTTGTAGGAATCGTGCCTGACGTAGTCGGCACCGAACTCGAAGCTGCTGCCCGGTTGCGTGAGCGCAGTAACCGCCGGATCCTCGGCGGCTGCGGCCAGCTGCGAGCTGCCTGCGATCGGCAGCAGTACCAGGGCACGGAACAGGACTTTCTTGGTGTTGATCATTGTGTGCTGCTCGCCTGAATGGGTTACCGGCTGAAGCGCGCGCCAGCCGGATGATTCGAACCGTGAATCAGGGCATGGCAGGCGAGGCAGTTGCGGCCGTTCAACTGGGTACGTGGAGCCTGGTTGCCCAGCGGCTGCAGGCCTTCGATGGTCGTGAAGTCACCGTTTGGCAGATTCGCCGCGCTGTTCATCGGACCCGAGTGATCGGAGGTGTGACACTCCTGGCACAGCCAGGGCGCGCGCGCTTTCAGCAACGGCGGATTGTTCGAGCCGTGCGGCGTGTGGCAGTTGGTGCAATCCTCGGTCACGGGCGTGTGTTCCCACAGGAACGGTCCGCGCCGCTCGGCGTGGCAGGTGTAGCAGGTCTCGTTCACGCTGTTCATCTTCATCAGATGCGGGCCGACCGAGCCGTGCGGGTTGTGGCAGTCGGCGCAGCTCATCGCGCCGGCATTGACCGGATGCGCCGAGATGCGATGGAACTGCGCGCGCTGCGTGGTATGGCAGGTGACGCACACTTCAGGCTGGCTGACCTTGTTCAGCACGCGATCGCTGTGGGTGTGGATTTCGTGGCAGGACGTGCAGGCCACGCCGCTGCGCTGGTGCTCGCTGCCATCCCAGTGACTGCGTTGGCCGTTCTGGTGGCAGGCGATGCAGGTGTCGACCAGCAGCTGCGAATTGGCTTTGTTGGCAAAGTCGATGTCGACCAGCGGGCGCGTCGAGGCGCCCTGCGGATTGTTCACGTGCGCCACGCTCGCGCCGTGGCAGGACTGGCAACCCGGCGTGCGCTCGTCGGCCTTCACGCCGTGCGCGGTCTTGTAGATCGCCAGCACCGGCTTGGTCTCGGTTTCGTCGTGGCAACGGGTGCAGACCTTGTCGCCCGCGAGCGTGCGATCCGGCTCATCGGCCAGGGCCGTGCCGGCTGCGACTGTGCCCAGCAGCAGACTCGTGATAACCAGCAATCGACGAAAAATATTCATGTGCTCCCTTCCCTCAACCGTTCAATACTTGGTGCCGCCCTCGAGCGAGAGAATCCACTGCACGAGGTTGCGTTGTTCGGCCGGATCCTTGGTCTTCACCTTCTTGTGTTCTTCTTCGTGACCATCGGGGAACTTCACGCGCTCGCCGCTGGTGATGTGATAGATCAGCTTGTCCTCGGCATCGGGGCGACCGCCGAACTTGGCCGCGGCATCGCGCAGCGCCGGGCCATCCTTTTTCTTGTCGATGCCATGGCACTTGAAGCAGCCACTGGCCTTGGCCAGGTCCTGCGCAGCGACCGCATTGGCCGCCTGTGCCCCCTTCGACGCACCCAGGGCCACCAGGGCCAGACCCGCAAGAACCGTCAGCATCAGCTGGCGCATCACTCCCTCCTCCCAGATCCCCGAATCACCCCGCTACCCCCTCCCCGCCGACCCTCGGCCAAATTCGGGCCGCACTTCGCCGCACGGCGATTCCCGGGGGATGCCATGGAGGGCTGGTAGACAGGGCAGTAGCCTTGCGGAAGCGCCTGCAGAAGGCAGTCGCCACCGGCAATTGGACCTTAAGAGATTATTAAGGATCTAGGAAGTAGGAAAAAGGTGTAGGCGGCAGGAGGTTTTTCACCGACCTCCAACCCTACCGTGCAGAAAACGCCGGCAGCTGGGTGTTGCGTTGAACCTTCGGCAATTTACCGGGAACTTACCGGCCTTTTTTTCGCGCAGCTGCCTGGTACACGCGCTTGCCCATGAACCAGGTTTCCAGCACGCGCGTAGCGCCGATCTGTTCGGGCTTGCCCTGATCGGCGAGCGCCACGATGTCCTGGTCCAGCACAATGAAATCGGCGGACTTGCCCACTTCGATCGAACCGGCCTCCGCATCGCGCTGCAGATAGCGCGCACCATTGATCGTGTAGGCCTCGATCACATCGCGGATGCCGATGCGTTGTGCGGCGTTCAGTGGCGGCAAGCCATGCAGGCTGCGCGTGAGCGCAGTTTCCATGTTGATGAACGGGCGCGGATCACCGGTCTCTACCGGCGCATCGGAACCCGCCAGCAACACTGCGCCTGCCGCCTGCGTGCTGCGCACCGGATAGGCGTTGCGCTCGTAGTAACCATCGGGCGGATGCAAGGCGTTGGCGCCACTGTCACTCACGCGATCGATGAACGGAATCACCGACAGGTCGTACTCGGGTTCGGTGTCCATCCACGCGTAGGTGTAGGCGACGTACAGGTGATCGCGGCCGATGCGTGCCACATCGTCGGGGTGTGCGAGCTGCACGTGCGCCAGCGCGTCGTGCTGCGTACTGATGCCATCGGCCGCGCGCGCCGCTTCGATCGCATCGAGCGCGGTGCGCACCGCCACGTCACCGATCGTGTGGATGTGCACCGCGAAATCCGCCAGGTGGAAACGGCGCACGAATTCCATGATCACGGCGCGCTCGTGTTGCAGCTGGCCAGAGGAGATCTGGCACTGGCCGGGATGGTAACCATGCTCGCGCTGGAATGCGCCGGTCGCGGCCGGGTCCGTGTATTGATCGGGATGCGCGCGTGCCTCGACACACCAGGGTGCGGCGGTGTCGACATAGCCCTGCACCTTGAGCTTGCCCGCGGCATCGCGCGCGAAGATCGGCTGCAGGTAGGGCTTGAGGCTCGCAACCTCGGGGAGCGTCGGCGGAATCGCCTGCGGGTCGCCTTCCAGGATGCCGTCTGCAAACAGCTTGACCCGGTCGGCGCGCAGCAGGGGATTTTTTGCGTAGCGCTCGCGAATCGCCTTGGCAGTACTCACCATGCGATCCCAGTCGGGCTGGCCGTCGGCAGTCCGGATCTCATCGGGATCCAGCAGCAGCGCCAGCGTGGTGCGGACGCTGAGTTTGCCGCTGCGATCCAGCGCATCGTACAGCGGCAGGGAATCCAGGGCGGTCGAGGCATTCAACATGCCGGTGATGCCGACGCTGTTGAGTTTCGCCGTGATGCGCTCGGGCGCCTTCATCAGTGCGCGCAGATCGTCGCCGAACAGGGTCGAGGTGCCCATCACCTTGCGCGCCTGCTCGTTCACGGTGCCGTTGGGCTCACCAGCCTGGTCCACGCCGATCAGCACCCGCCAGGACTGGAAGTCACTCTGCAAGGTGGCCCGCGTATAGCCGATGCGCTGGCCACCTGCATTGGTCGCCATCGACAGCGCCAGGCTGTTGTAGGCGCCGTGGTGGCCGTCGTTGCCGCGCAGCTCGATCGGGTGTTTGCTCGAGGCCAGGTCGAGCGCCACCCGCAGGTTCGGATGGGTGGCATCAGGCTCGTTGCCCGAGGAGAAATTCCACTGGCGCACCCGCAGCCATTCGCCCTCGGGTACGTGGTAGTGATCGATGCAGGCACGCACGAAGGCGGTCATTTCGGCCAGGGATTTCTGGGCGCTCTGCAGATCGCAGACATCGAGGTCGACGATCGAAGTCGGGTGCAGATGCGAATCGTAGAGACCGGGCAACACCAGGCGACCGGCGGCGTTGCGTTGCTGCGTGCCCGGGCCGACATAGGCCCGCGCGCCGCGCGCGTTGCCCACATACACGATCTTGCCGGCGCGCACCGCGAGCGCGCTGGCCATCGATCTCGTGGCATCGACGGTGTAGATGCGGGCGTTGGTCAGCACGAGGTCCGCGGGCGCAGGACGATTGGCGGAGGCGGCTGCGTCAGATGCAGCGGCGCTGGTGCCGACCACCAATCCGGTGAGCAGCGCAGCCAGCAGCAGCGCCGCGCTTTCAGGCGATAGTCGTCTCATGTCGAGGCCCCGGTCAGTGGTTCAGGTCGGCAACCGTCGGATCAGCGAGCGGAAAGCCCTTCATCGTGATCGCTATCGCCTCGGCCTTGCGCATCACGCGCAGCAGGTTGCCGCCCGCCAGCTTGGCCAGGTTGGCATCACTCCAGCCGCGCCGGATCAGCTCGGCGAACAGGTTGGGGTATTCGGAGACGTCCTTGAGGCCGCTGGGCGTGACTTCTATGCCGTCGAAATCGCTGCCGATGCCCACGTGGTCGAAGCCGGCCACCTTGGCGATGTGCTCGATGTGATCGGCCACATCCTTCACCGTGGCCACCGGGCTGGGATGCGCCTTTTCCCAGGCGGCCATGGCCGCCGCAGCGCGCTCGGGCTGGCCGATGTAGAGCCCTGCATAGGGCGGCGAGTTGTAGCGCGCGGTCTCGGCCGATTGATCCGCGACCCATTGGTTCACCGCGTCGCTCACATAGGGAGGATAGAAATTGACCATCACCACGCCATCGTGCTCCACCAGCAGCTGCAGCACGTCGTCGGGCACATTGCGCGGATGATCGGTGAGCGCGCGCGCACTGCTGTGCGAGAACATCACCGGCGCACGGCTCAGCGCGATCGCCTGGCGCATCACATCGGGCGTGACGTGCGAAATATCCACCAGCATGCCGAGCCGGTTCATCTCGGTGACCACCGCGCGCCCGAAGGGCGAGAGACCGTGGTGCAGGGGATTGTCGGTCGCTGAATCGGCGAGCGCATTGTTGGTGGTGTGCGTAAGGGTCATGTAGCGCACGCCGAGCGCGTAGTACTGGCGCAGGGCCGCGATGCTGTCGCCGATCTGATGGCCACCCTCGACGCCCATCATCGAGGCGATGCGACCGCTCTTGTGGATGCGCACGATGTCATCGGCCGTGCTGGCCATCGCAAAGGTTTCCGGGTAGCGCTCGACCATGCCGCGGATGATGTCGATCTGCGCCAGCGTGGCGCGCACCGCCTCGGCGCCGGTGGTCGAAACCGGTATCCACACCGACCAGAACTGGCCGCCGAGATGACCCTGGCGCAGGCGTTTGATATCGGTCTGCAATTGGGTGACCGGCGTGCCGGGTGCGCCGCCGAAATCGGTGGTCCACAGCCTGGTGCCGAATTTCTCGCGCAGCTGCTCGGCGAAATCATTGTGGCCATCGATCAGCGGCGTTTCGCCCAGCACGCGCGCAATGCGCTGCGCGGTCGCGGCATCGATGGTATCCGCGCTCCAGCCGGGCATGGACGCGCCCAGCAAGGTCACACACAGCAGCAGTGCGAATCGCATCGGTCTCTCCTGTAAAGAAAGTTCAGACGGCCAGCGCCCGCTGCACCACGGGCTTGAGCTCCGAGCGCAGCGGATCGAAGGCCGGGAGCGAATGGCGCTCGCTGGTGGTGGCCAGCAGTTCCTCGGCGGCACGCGGCTCGAGTTTCGAGGTGTTCAACGCGATGCCCACGAAACGCGCAGCGGGGTTGGTGCGGCGCGCGAGCAGCAGATGCAGGTGCATGACTTCATCGAGCGGCGGAATCGCAAAGCCTTCGTAGCCATCGATGTGCGTGCGGCGCGGATCGTGGCACAGCACCATCGCATCGGGCTGCGAGCCATGCAGCAGGCCCAGCGACACCGCGGCGTAGCCCGGATGCAGGATCGAACCCTGCCCTTCGATCAGGTCCCAGTGCTGCGGCTCGTTGGCGGGCGAGAGCCACTCGGCGGCGCCGGCAACGAAGTCGGCGACCACGGCGTCGATCGCAACACCGGCACCGCTGATCATGATGCCGGTCTGGCCGGTGGCGCGAAACGTGGCCTTCAGTCCTTCGGCCTGGAAGGCCCAGGTGAGCGCCAATGCCGTGTATTTCTTGCCGAGCGCGCAATCGGTGCCCACGGTCAGCAAGCGCTTGCCGGCGCGCTTCGCGCCGCTCGCCACCGGAAATTGCCGCGTGCCGTGGCGTACATCGTGCAGCGCCCGACCGCAGCGCACTGCCGTTTCGCGGATGATTTCGACACTGCCCAGGCGCGTGTGCATGCCGCTGACGATATCGAGCCCGGCTTCCAGCGCCTCGCAGATCGCAGGTATCCAGTGCGCGGCGATCTGGCCGCCGACGGGCGCAACACCGATCAACAGTGAGCGCGCGCCGCGTGCCACGGCTTCCGCGGGTGTGAGCTTCGGCAAGCCGGTATCAACGGTGCCGCCTGGCAGGTTCCATTGCCCGGTGCAGGCTTCGGGCCGCCACTGGCGCACGCCAAAGGCTGTCTTGGCATTCGATTCCTGGCGTTCATCGCCGACGAACAACAGATAGGGCAGCTGGATTTCAGCCATGTGCAGCTCGACTCCGTGTCCAGATACTGAAGACTGCCCAACCCAGGATCATCACGATCAAACCGTAACGCGCAGTCGGCGGCCCCGTGAACCACGAGGACACCACCACGCCACCGCTGGAGAGCACGAAAATGGCCGGTACTACCGGATACCCGGGCACGCGAAACAGCCCATCTGCCGCGGGTTCGCGGCGCCGGAACACGAATATCGCCGCGCCGGCCAGCGCCACGAAGAACCAGCTTGCCACCACGACCAGCGACAGCAGGGCATCGAAGGCGTTGAACAGCGCCAGCACCACTGCGCATACGGCAATGGCCAGCACCGCGCGCTGCGGAATGCGCGCCTTGTCAGACACCTTGGCAAAGGCCGCGAAGAACAGGCCGTCGAGCGCCATCGCATAGATCACGCGCGAGTCGGTGAACAGCGAGGCATGCGCAGCGCCGAGTATCGAGAAGGCGACGAACACGCGCACGAAACTGGCGAGGTTCTCGTGCCCCACTGCCGCGAGCGCATCGGCCACTGGTTGCTTGCTGGCCGAGAGGCCGCTCGCCCCGAGCCCGTAGGCACAGGCCGCATTCACCGTCACGTAGATCACCACCAGGCCAATCACACCCAGCACGAAGCCACGCGGCATCACGTAACCGGGATCGCGCATCTCGCCCGAGCAATAGGTGATGGTCTGCCAGCCTTCGTAGGCCCACAGCACGGCGACCAGCGAAGCCACGATCGCGCTGAAACCGGGCACTGATGCCGCGGCGGCAGGGAGCGCTGCCGCAGCGCCGGGCTGAGCTGCAGCCTGCAGATGCGAGGCCGAGACCACGATGATGGCGGCCAGAGCCAGCAGCACTCCGCCCTTGGCCGCACCGGTGAGCCCTTGCAGGAAAGCCGTGGCACGCGCACTGCCCAGGTTGAGCAGCGTCAGCAGCACGATGGCGCCAACGGCCAGAGCCTTGGATTCCACGGGGCCCAGTGCGAACAGGCGCTGCGCCGTATCACCGAAGGCCACCGCCAGCGTAGCCACGGTGCCACCGCCGATCGCCAGCAGGATCACCCAGCCAAACAGGAATGCCGGTGCGCGCCCGAAGGCATCGCGGATGTAGACGTACATGCCGCCGGCATCGGGCCGGCGCGCACCCAGTTCGGCAAAGGTGAGTGCGCCGGAAAGCGCCATCACGCCGCCCAGGATCCACGCGGCATGCGAGAGCAGCAGCGAGCCACCGGCGGAATTGATCACCTTGCCCGGCACGAAGAAAATGCCCGAGCCGATGGTGGCGCCAATGGTCAGCAGGGCGACATCGCGCACCCCGAGTGAGCGACGCAGTTCGTTGGAGTGTGCAGTCACCGCGCAAATTATATACTGATCCCAGCCTCAATCCCGTCATTGCCGCGCTACGGCGCTTCAGGGAGCACACCATGTCGTCATACTTGCGAGCGCTTTTGCTCGGCCTGCTGGGTGCAGTGGTCTGCGCGGCACCCGCCTACGCACAGGAGGCGGCGCACAAGGGCGCACAGGCTCCCGCCAGCGGCCCACCCCAGCATTACGATCTGTTGATCAGTGGCGGCACGGTGATCGACGGCACCGGCAGCGCCGGCGTCCAGGCCGATGTAGGCATCGTTGGCCAGCGTATCGTGAAGATCGGTCACATCGACCCGCGCCAGGCCACGACCAATATCGATGCGCGTGGCAAGGTCGTGTCCCCGGGCTTCATCAACATGTTGAGCTGGGCGGTCGAATCGCTGATGGTCGACGGGCGCGGCATGTCAGACCTCAAGCAGGGTGTCACGCTGGAGGTCTTTGGCGAGGGCAACTCGATGGGCCCGCTGACCCCCGCAATGAAGGCCGAAATGATCAGGCAGCAGGCTGATTTCAAATTCAAGATTCCGTGGACGACGCTCGGCGAGTACCTGGATTTCATGGCCGACAAAGGCATATCCATGAATATCGCCTCCTTCGTCGGCGCCGAGACGGTGCGCGTGCACGAACTGGCCTATGCCAATCGCAAGCCGACGGCCGAGGAACTGGCGCGCATGCAGGAGCTGGTGCGCGTCGGCATGCGTGAGGGCGCGCTGGGCGTGGGCTCCGCGCTGATCTACGCGCCCGGCACCTTTGCCGATACCGATGAACTGATCGCGCTGGCGCGCGCCGCCGCCGAATTCCACGGGCGCTACATTTCGCACATGCGCTCGGAGGGCGATCACATCGAAGCCGCCATCGACGAGCTGATCCGCATCGCACGCGAAGCCGGCATCGGCGCCGAGATGTACCACATGAAGCTGGGCGGCAAGGACAACTGGGGCAAGTTCGATGCGGTCACCAAGCGCATTGCCGATGCGCAGCAGGCCGGGCTCGACATCACCGGCAACATGTATCCCTACACCGCGGGTGCGACCGGCCTCGATGCGTCGATGCCTTCCTGGGTGCAGGAAGGCGGGCTCGAGGCCTGGATCGGGCGGCTGCGCGATCCGGCGACGCGTGAACGCGTGATCGCCGAAATGCAGAAGCCGGGCGAGGGTTGGGAGAACCTGTTCTACGCCGCAGGCAGCGCCGACAACATCATGCTGGTGGGCTTCAAGAACCCGAAACTGCGCGAGCTGACCGGCAAGACACTGGCCGAGGTCGCGACCCTGCGCGGCAAGTCACCGGCAGAGACCGCGATAGATCTGGTGATCGAGGATGACAGTCGGGTAGACACCATGTACTTCCTGATGTCCGAAGAGAACGTACGCCGCACGCTGCAGCTGCCCTACGTGGCCTTCGGGTCGGATGCCGAAGCGGCGGCGCCCGAAGGCGTGTTCCTCACTACCAGCACGCACCCGCGCGCCTACGGCACGTTTGCGCGCGTGCTCGGGCACTACGTGCGCGATGAGAAGGTGCTGTCGCTCCCGGAAGCCATCCGTCGCATGAGCGCGCTGCCGGCGAAGAATCTCAAGCTGCGCCAGCGCGGCCTGCTCAAGCCCGGCTACTACGCCGACGTCGTGGTGTTCGATCCGGCGACCATTGCCGATACCTCCACGTACGCCAAGCCGATGCAGTATGCGGTCGGCGTATCCGATGTGATCGTCAACGGCAAGACGGCGTTGCGCAATGGCATGGCAACCGGCGCGCAGTCGGGACAAGTGGTGCGCGGTCCGGGCTGGACAGGCTGGAAGAATGCGCACTGAAGCCTGACAGCGCCAACATGCAGGTCATCACCAAAGTCATCGACTGGCCGCTGCGGCAGGCCTTCACCATTGCACGCGAGACCTTCACCTCGATCGAATGCATCCAGGTCACGCTGACCGACGCGCAGGGGCGACAAGGGCGCGGCGAAGCGGTGGGCGTCGACTACGCCGGCGAGACCACGGCCACGATGTGTGCACAGATCGAAGCGGTGCGCGCACAGCTCGATGACACGCTGAGTTGCGCGTCGTTGCAGGGGCTGCTGCCGCACGGCGGCGCGCGCAATGCACTCGACTGCGCGCTCTGGGACCTGAACGCCAAGCGCAGCGGCGTGCGCGCCTGGCAGGCGGCGGGCTTGACCAGCTGCACGCCGCGACCAACCTCCTTCACCTTCGGCATGATGGACGAGCGGCTGCTGCGCCCGCTGGCGCGCCAGTACGCGCACTTTCCACTGCTCAAGGTGAAGACCGATCGCCACCAGGGGCTGGACCCGGTGCGCATCGTGCACGCCGAAGCGCCCAACGCGCGCCTGATACTCGATGCCAATACTTCCTGGGGTGCGGATGAACTGCGTCGCTACGCCCCGGACCTCGAGCGGCTCAACGTCGCGCTGCTGGAGCAGCCCGTTGCTCCGCAGGATGACGAATTGCTGCGCGGGCTGCGCCTGCCAGTGCCGGTGGCGGCCGACGAGGCCTTCACTGATCGCAGTTCGATCCCCGGGCTAGCCGGCAAGTACCAGGTGCTCAACATCAAGCTGGACAAGACCGGCGGCCTGACCGAAGCACTGGCCAGCGCGCGCGCCGGGCTCGAGCAGGGTTATCGCCTGATGGTCGGCTGCATGGTGGGCAGCTCGCTATCGATGGCGCCGGGTGTCGTGGTCGCGCAGCTGTGCGATTTCGTGGATCTGGACGGGCCGCTGCTGCAATCGCGCGATGTGGCCCACGCGATCGAATATCACGACGGCATGATAGGCACGCCGTCGCCGCAATTGTGGGGCTGAATCAGTGCTGCGCCTCGATGCTCTTCACTTCGCCATCGATGATCGTCACCACCATCGTGAATGAGAGGCTGCCGCGATCGTAGATCCATTTCTCGGTGACCGACTCACCCACCTTGAATGATCCGGCCACACCACGGGCAAGCACATCCTCCCTGGTGATCTGCCTGGTGGTCGGCGGCCCGCACTTCTTCAGCAGATCGTCTACCGTGGTATCGGGCGACACGACCCAGGAACCGCAGCGCATGGTTTCCGCGCGGGCGAGCGTCACGGTCAAGACAAGGCCGGCAGTCAAGACGGCAACAGGCAGGAGTTTCATGTGACCTCGCTTGCACCGGGCGCCCCGGCGCGCAGGGCGTTATTATATAGCCATGCGAACCGCCCTTGATGCCCTGCTGGCCAATCGCCGGATCCTGCTGACCGACGGCGCGACCGGAACCAATTACTTCGCCTCCGGCCTCGCCTCGGGCGAGCCGCCTGAATTCTGGAACATCGAGCGGCCCGAGGAGGTGCTGGGCCTGCACCGCAAATTCATCGCCGCCGGCGCCGACATCATTCTCACCAACACCTTTGGCTGCAACCGGCAGCGACTGAAGCTGCACAAGGCGGAAGAGCGCAGCTACGAGATCGCGCGCCTCGCCGCCACGCTCGCGCGCCAGGCCGCGGATGAACTCGCGCGGCCGGTGGTCGTCGCAGGTTCGGTCGGCCCCACCGGCGAATTGTTTGTCCCCATGGGCGAGCTCACGCACGAGCTGGCGCTCGCATCATTCACCGAACAGGTGCGCGGCCTGCGCGATGGCGGCGCCGATGTGGCGTGGATCGAAACCATGTCTTCGGCCGAGGAAGTGAATGCCGCGGCCGAAGCGGCGATCAAGGTCGGCCTGCCCTATGTCGTCACCTGCTCGTTCGACACCGCCGGCCGCACGATGATGGGCATGCTGCCTGGCGCACTGGCCGGACATCTCACGGCCCTGCCGGTGGCGCCCGTGGCGATTGGTCCCAATTGCGGCGTGGGCGCAGCCGATGTGCTGGTGTCGCTGCTGGCGATGCAAGGTGCGCCGCATACGCTGGTCTGCAAGGGCAACTGCGGCATTCCGCGTTTCGAAGGCACCGCCTGCGTGTACTCGGGCACGCCTGAACTGATGGCACGCTATGCCACGCTGGCAGTCGATGCGGGTGCGCGCATCGTCGGTGGCTGCTGCGGCACCACGCCCGCGCACATCGCGGCGATGCGTGCCGCACTCGATGAGCACACGGGCGGTGAGCGGCCAGACATCGACAGGATCGTGCAGGTGATCGGCCCGCTGACCAACCCCGCGCCCGGCACGGCCGGGCCGCGGCCGGCGCGTCGCTCGCACCGCTGAGTGGAGTTCAATAACTCGGCAACTGGAGTGTCGCGCATGCAGTTCCAGTTGAAAGTCCTGGTCGCCTTGCTGCTCGCTGCGACGCTGGTCGTGCCGATGTCAGCACCCGCTGCTGACGCAGCTACACCCGCAGCGACTACCACTCCCGCCAAAGCCGCCTGGACCGTGCTGGTCTATCTCGATGCCGACAACGACCTCGAGCGGCCGCTGATGAAGAACCTCGAGGAGATGCTGCACCTCGCGAGCACCGACAAGGTCAACGTGATCGTGCTGGCGGCGCGCAGCGGCGAGGGCGATGGCAAATACACCAATGCTGCGGTCGCGAATCTGCCGAACTGGACCGACGGCAAATTGCTGCGCGTGTTGCCCGGCAAACTGCAGGAACTGGCCGACTGGGGCAGCATCGACATGGGTGATGCCGGCGTGCTCAAGCGCTTTATCACCACCGGCATGCACGACTACCCTGCCGATCGCTACGCACTCATCTTCGGTGATCACGGCATGGCCTGGGCCGGCGTCGCGGTGGCTGAATCGATGGGTGGCGGCAACAGCCTGGCAATCGATGAGATCGCCGATGCCTTCAAGGCATCCTTGGCCGAGGGTGGCAAGCTCGACCTGATCGGCTTCGACGCCTGCGTGATGGCCAATCTCGAAGTGGCCAGAACACTGGCGCCGTTTGCGCGTTATCTGGTCGCATCCGAGGAGATCGAACCCAGCGATGGCTGGGACTACGCCGCGCTGCTCGGGCGCCTCACTCAGCAGCCAGGCATGGACGGCGCGCAGTTCGGCCGCGCCATCGCCGACACCTATCGCGATTTCTATGCCAACGCCACGCAACACGATCGCAAGGAGAAGGCCAAGGCGCTGACCATCGCCGTCATCGATCTGGAGCAGATCGCCGCGGTGGACAAAGCGGTCATTGGCCTTGGCACACAGGCCGGCGCGCTGCTGGGCCGTGGCGGACACGCAGCCTGGCTGCATCTGGCGCAGGCACGCCATGCGACCGAGGAATATGGCCGCAGCGCGGCGCCTGCCGGGCAGTCGCCGCCGGGATCCGAGGTCTATGATCTGGCCGATGCAGCGAAGAAACTGCAGGCAAGTGCACAGGACCCGGCGAGCAGCGCAGCGGCCGATGCCGTGATTGCCGCTGCCGGTCGCGCAGTCATCTACAACATCCGCGGCGCGGCGCGCCCGCAGGCCAACGGACTGTCGATCTTCTATCCGCCCAACCAGACCGCGTTCGTGATGCGCGGCAAGACCTCGTACAAGGAAACCAGCTTTGCGGCGGGCAGTGCCTGGTATCCCTATCTCAAGAGTTACGTTGCAGTGCCGGCGAGCCCCGCCGAGCGCAATCGCCCCAAGCCGGCGATCGATCCGGTGACCTCGAGCGGCCGGATGCTGAGTCATCACGGCAAACTGAAGATCGCCTCGCAGGTGCATGCCGATGACATCGACGAAGTGCGCTTCGTGGTCTCGCTCGCGCAGGACCAGGAGCGCATCGTCATCGGCTCCATACCCATCGACCTCAATGCCGCCGGCGACCTGAAGGAAGAATGGGATGGCGAATGGTTCACGATCAGCGACAACGATGGCGACTTCATCGCTCCGGTCACCGAATTCGAGGAACTGAGTGGTGCGGGCAACGAGGATCTGTACTGGGCCGGCGTGCCCGCGCAGCTGCGCATGGACGGCACCAGGGAATGGCTCGATGTCACGCTCTACTTCATGCTCGACTTCGACGACGAACAGGTCAGCGGCGATTTCATCTACGCGGTCGAATACACGCCGCGCGGCCCGCGCGAGATCGACCTGGACGCAGGCGATGACTTGCGGCCGGTGTACGAGGTGATCGACGCCGCGGGCGAGTCGCATCCGAGCGTGTCATCGGATCCGAAGGAGCTCATCCACATCGACGACGACGTCGATGATCTCAAGGTCGGCCGCAGCGCAGTGCCAGCCGGTCGCTACCAGGTCGGCTTCGTGGTCAGCGACCTGGCCGGACGGCAGAGTGAACAGATGACCGAGATCGAGGTTGAAGGCGCGCCCGCGGATACGACGACTGACGAACACGATTCGGACGCGGATGCCGAGACTGAGTGATGCGCGCAGCTGCAAATGCCTGGTGCGCGCTGCTGGCCGCATTGTCGGCTGCGGCCGTTGCGGCAGGCGATGCAGCGCCGGCGCGCAGCGACCCCGTGTTGCTGACTTCGCCCTCGAAGCTGCTGTTGGTCAGGCCGGCACCAGCGGCTGCGCCCGCGAAGCAAAGCGCCACGGACACTCGCGCCAAACCTCCCGCCAAGGACGACGGACGCATCTACGGCGGCTACCGTGTGCCACGCGGCTTCGGTCACTGGCAGGTCGAGATCTATCGCGACTTCGCGCCCGAGGACTGGGCCTATCACGTGAAGGCAACCCACGAGCAGCGGCCGGAGTGGCAGCTGCAACATCACTGCGGCGCTGCGCTGGTGGCGAAAGACTGGGTGCTGACCGCGGCGCACTGCGTGCTCAATGGCGATCCGGGCAAACATGCCTGCATGCTGCATCAGGGCTTCAGCTGCGATCACGCGGTGATGACGGTGTCGAAGCAGCAACATGCCAGCCTGGCCCAATGCATCAAGGCGCAACAGATCGATCCGGTGTTCAAGGTGCGCCTCGGGGCCGACGATATTTCACGCGGCGATGGCATCAGCTACCGGATCGACTGCGCGGTCGTGCACCCGGGCTGGAACCCGGCCTCGTTCTATCACGATGACATCGCGTTGCTGCATTTCGCGACCGATGAGTCGCCGGCGAAGCTGGAGCCGAAGAAAATCCAGCAGATCCAGCTGCACGTGCGCGCGGCGCCAGACACCGGCACGCCGGTCACCGTCACCGGCTGGGGCAAGAGCCAACCCGTGCCCGGCGCCAGGCCGAACGCGGTGCTGATGCGCACCGAGCTGCAGATCCACGACAACGACTACTGCGTGAAGCGGCTCAAGGTCAACGCCGACCAGGTGGACGACAAGGTGCTGTGCGCCGGCGCTTCGGCACAAAAAACCTGCCTGGGCGACAGCGGCGGCCCGGTGGTGCTGACGCAGGGAAATCCCTACTACCTGGTCGGCATCGTCAGCTGGGGCGCGCAGAGCTGCAAGGGCGACGCAGCGCCCGGCGTGTACACGCGCGTCGCCGCCTACGCCGCCTGGATCGACGACGTACTACAGGCTGATCGCGACTAGCGCGCGCGAACTCAGGGCTTCTTGAGAACTTCGCCGTCGCCCTGCGCGCCATTGGCAGGCGTCACGGCGGGCGCGGGCGCCGCATCAGCAGGTGCCGCAGGCGCGGCCGGCGCTGCTGCCGGTGGCATCGGAGCTTCAGCAGGCTTGCTGCAAGCGGCGAGGCCCAGCGCAGTTGCAACCAGAATCGTTGTGGTCACGAAGGTCTTGTTCATTGCCCTTATCCCTTTTGTTGTGAACCAGCGCCCAGAGCCTACTCGAAACCAAGTTGCCGGCGCAATGCGTCGAAGGCCGGCAGGCCGCGCAGCGGATCGAGCAGCGGGTCGGTGTGGAGGTAGATCAGGCCTGAATCACCCAGCACGCGGGCGCGCGACAGGAGCTTGAGCGCCAGCTCGCGCTCGCCCCATTGCGCCGCCACTTCGGCCTGCTGGTAGAGCGCGCTGTCACCGAGGTCATTGCGCAGCTGATCAAGCGCCTGCACCGCCGGCGCCTTGTTCCCCAGCTTCTGCTCGGCGATAGCCAGGCCAGTCTCGCGCACCAGTTTGTGCGCTTCGCGTGCGAACGCGGCGCGCGCCTCGGGCACGCGGCCGAGCTGCAGCAAGGCACGACCGATCGCCGACTGTGCGTTGGCGAGATTGGGATTCAGCGCCAGTGCGTGCTGCAGCGGCGCGAGGGATTCCTGGTAGCGTCGCGCGGCATACAGCACGCTACCCTGGGCACGATGCACCAGCGGATTGAGCGGATCGAGCGCGACTGCGCGGCTCATCGCGGCACGCGCCTCGTCGGCGCGCCCCGTCAAGGCACAATAGAGCGCGTAGCGGCCGAGCACCGTGGCATCGCCCGCGCCCAGCTCATAGGAACGCTGGTAGGGCTCGCGCGCGCCACGCACGTCGAGGCGCCCCTGGAAGAGCGCGAAGCCCAGCGTGGATTGCGCATCGGCGAGATCCGGCGCCAGCTCGGTGGCAGTGCGCGCGGCGAGGATCGCCGCATCGTAAGTGGCCGCAGTGTGGGCACTGTCTTCGTACTGGTTGGCGATCACGATCAGCGCACGTGAGCGCGCCGCATGGGCCGCGGCAAATTTCGGATCGGCCGCGAGCGCACTCTCGAACTCCGCCAGCGCGCGCCGATCGGAGGCCTCGCCCGCAAACAGGTTGTAGTCCGCGCGCCCGCGCAGGTAGGCATCGAAAGCCGCCAGGTTCGCGGTGCCGCCGGGCAATGCGCTGTTCGCCAGCGGTTGCGCGGCGCTCTGGCCAACGCGGCGCATCTGGTTGTTGAGCGCGGCGAGTACCAGGCCCGCGATTTCGCTCTGCACCGCGAACACGTCGCCGATGGGCCGATCGAAGCTCTGCGCCCACAGGTTGAAGCCCGTGAGGCCATCGATCAATTCGGCGGCGATGCGCAGCATGTTGCCCGAGCGGCGTACGTTGCCATCGAGCAGATAGGCCACGCCCAGCTTGCCGGCGATGGTGGTCGCATTGGCCGCGCTGCTGCGAAAGGCTTCCGAGGAAATCTGCGCCATCACGCGCAGCTGTGGATTGTGAGCCAGTGCGGCGCGTACTTCGGCCGACAGCCCATCGGAAAAATAGTTTTCGTCCGCATTGCCGCTGATATTGGCGAAGGGCAGCACGGCCACGCTGTTCGCGTCCACGCGGCGCGCGGCGCCATGCATGCGCTGCCAGCCAAACCAGCCGGCGCCGAGCGCCACGGCTGCCAGGCCGCCACCACCGAGCAACAGCCGACGTCGCATCACATCGGTTGCGCCCGGGCGCGCACCGAGCGCTCGCACCGCGCCCGGCCTGGACTGCAATTCCTGGGTCTGCGCGGTCTGCGCCGCATGAACGAGCGCGCGGATTTCATCGGCATCGGCATTGCCGCGCCACCCTGCCAGCGAGATCACCAGGTACTGGCGAAACCCGATCGGTGGCTCAACGCCATCGAGCGAGACCGGCACCAGGCAACCGCGATCGCGGCCCCGTGTTGCTTCATCGCGCACCCAATGCGAACTGACCGAGGCTTGTGACCACAACACGATCACTGCGGTGGCGGCTTCGAGTGCCTGCTCGGTGGTGGTGGCGAATTCGTTGCCGGCGACGATGAGCTTGTCCCACCAGGCTTCGAGGCCGGCTTGCGTGAGCGCCTGGATGAGCTGCTGGGCCCGCGCACTGTCCTCATGCGCGTAGCTGACGAAGACCTTCACCGCTGCAGTCACATCCGCCCTCGATTGCCGAGGCGATGATTATGGGCTGTGGAGACTCAATTACCTAGGCCGTCGCGATGGCCAGGCCAGCGTGCTTCAGGCGGCGCCGTCGAGTTCGCGGCCGATATCCTTTAGCGCCTGGAAGCGGCCGGTCGGCGAAAGTGCTTCCTGTTCGGCCTGCGCGCTCCACAGCTCTTTGCGGCGTGCGACGAAACTGCTGCCGGCCAGACGCTCGAGCGAATCGGCTTTCTGGAACAGGAAGCCCTGGCCAGCCACGCAGCCCAGGGCCAGAAGCGCGGTCACATGCGCCTCCGATTCAATGCCCTCGGCGATGGTATCGAGCCCCATCGATTCGCCCAGCGTGATGACGGCATTGGCCAGTTCCGAACCCTTGTCGTCGTCACCCAGCTTGCTGATGAACGAGCGGTCGATCTTCAGGATGTCGATCGGGAAGCGGTGCAGGTACGACAATGAGGAATAGCCGACGCCGAAGTCATCGATTGCCAGGCGCACGCCCAGCGCTTTCAGCGCGCGGAATTTCTCCAGCGTCGCGTCGGTCTTGTGCATGATGGTGCTCTCGGTCAGCTCGAGCACCAGGTTACCCGGCTCGAGGCCGCTGTCCTGCAATGACGCGCGCACCTCGGCCACCAGATCGCCGTGCTGCAGGTGCAGGCCCGAGATGTTGACCGCGAGGCGCAGCTCGCCGCCACCAGTAATGCGGCCGCGCCAGGCGCACAGCTCGCGGCAGGCCTGGTTCAATACCCAGCGATCGAGTCGCGAGATCTGGCCGCGTTCCTCGATCACATGGATGAAACTCGCTGGCATCAATATGCCCTCGTTCGGATGCCGCCAGCGCACCAGGGCCTCGACACCCAGGAGACTGCGGCTGCCCAGATCTACGATAGGCTGGTATTCGAGGAAGAATTCCTGGTTCGCCAGCGCGCGATCTATATCGGTCTCGAGCCGCAGGCGTTCGCGCAGCGCATCCTGCATGTAGGGCTGGAAGGTCACGCTGTGGCCGCGATCGGAGGCCTTGGCGTGATACATGGCGATATCCGCATTGCTGAGCAGCGTCTCGGCGTCAATCTCTTCCTCGAACCAGGCCACGCCGATGCTTGCCTCGACGCGCACTTCGGTGCCGTCCAGCACGATCGGCGCGCTCAGGGTGGCTAGCAGTTTGTCGGCGAGCTGCTCCACCTGCAGGCGCGAGCTGCAGCCCTCCACCAGCACCGCGAATTCATCGCCACCGAGTCGCGCGACGGTGTCCGATGAGCGCACGGCCGCCACCAGGCGTTGCGACACCGTCTGCAGCAGGCGATCGCCGGCATCGTGGCCGAGTGTGTCGTTGACGCGCTTGAAGTGGTCGAGGTCCAGGAACATCACGGCGATCGAGCCGCCGCTGCGCTGCGCCAGCGTGATGGCGTGTTGCACGCGATCGCGCAGCAGGCTGCGGTTCGCCAGCAGGGTCAGTGGATCGTGGAAGGCGAGATGGCGCAGCTGCTCTTCGAGCGCCTTGCGCTCGCTGATGTCGCGCAGGTTGAGCGAATAGCCTTCCACCGCCGAGTCGCCGGTGAGATTCTGGCCCACGCATTCGATCACGGCGTGGCTGGAGCCATGCCGGTATTGCAGTTCGACCGGGCCGACCGTTCCCGCAGGTGCCGCGGCGATCTCGGCCAGCAACGCCGACAGCCGCTCCTCGCCCTCGCCCGACCACACCTCGGCCAGGCGCCGGCCGACGATCTCGCTCGGCTTCAGCCCCAGCAGTCGCTCCGAGGCCGGCGAGATGAAGCGCAGGATGCCGTTGGGATCCACGATCATGATCACATCGGAGGCGTTGGCGATGAGCGAGGCATACCAGCGCTCGACGCGCTGCGTGGCCTTCTGCTCCCTGATCAGTGCGTCGCCGCGCAATACGATGGTCTGGCGCACCATCATCAACAGCGTGAGCCCGAAGACCACCAGCGTCATGATGGTCGAGGGGCTGAGCACATCGAAGTGGCTGAAGTACACCAGCACGCAGAAGGCAGCCAGCATCGCGGCATAGGGCATGACGCGCGAGAGCGTATCCGAGGACCTGGAAGCAGGGCGCTCCGAAGTCGTGGCATTGCGCAACTGCTCGTAGCCGGCGGCAGCGAACAGCAACTGGTAACCGAGATAGAGCACGTCCTGGAGCTGTCCGGGCAGGTAGTAGCCGCGCAGTTTCGCGTACGACCAGACGATGTCGGCCACGAACATGGTGGCGACCGCGGTCAGCAGGAAAAGAGCCGGGCGCCGCGTGCTGTGTCCGGAAGTGCTGCCGGCCAGCAGCACCACGCCCAGCAACAACAACAGTACGCAATCCAGACCCGCGTAGAACTGCGTGATGATCTGCCCCAGCGAGTTGACCATCGCGGGCGAAGTCACCGGATGGATCACGAAGAACCAGAAGAAGGTGCCGAAGCCGACCACGAATATGGTGGCATCGAGCGACAGCTGCATCCACTGCACTCGCACGGGCATCGAGCGGATCAGCAGCACGCAGGCGATGGTCAGCGCGACGTAGTAGCTGGTGATGAAAATATCCGCCGGACCCGGAAATGGATCGTAGTTCATCAACCAGGACACCGCGCCGATGTCATCGCCTATCAGATAGAAGAGCTGCGCAAGGGCCAGCATTTTCCAGGCCGTGCGCTGGGGACCTGCAGGCGTATGCCACGCGGCTGCAACCGCGATCACCAGCGGCACGACCACCGCCGGCATGCCGGAGATCAGCGCCACATAGTGGACCACGCCCTGGCCGCCCAGGCCGCTCAGCAACCAGGCGGCCGTCACGGCCGCATAGGCCACGAACCAATACATCAAGCGCATGGACCAGCGGGGCGCACGCGCACCGACCGCTGCTGTCAGGCGGAGATTATCTGGACTCGACATGGGCCATTTGCTTAGGGGCTTGCACCGCTCTCGTGAGGTTTACTGTCCAGGAGGTGTTTCGACTGTAAATGAGGGGCACTTGAATTTTGTTGTGCTACCCGCAACACCCGCAAATCGCGATGTGACGCAGTTCACGCTTGCGCCTAGAATCGGGCGGGTATGAGCAAGGTCGTAAGAATTCACCAGACCGGCGGGCCGGAGGTGCTGCGCATCGAGCAGCTGCAGGTGCGGCAGCCCGGGTCCGGTGAGATCCGTGTGCGCGTGGAAGCCATAGGCCTGAACCGGGCGGAGGCCGCCTATCGCGCCGGCCAGTACCTGCGAGCGCCGCAGTTGCCTTCGTTGATAGGCATGGAAGCCGCAGGCATTGTCGACGCACTGGGCGATGGCGTAGCGGATCTGACCATAGGCGAGCGCGTCTGCGTGTTGCCTTCACTGGGGCTCGGTGAATACGGCGTGTATGCGGAGCAGGCGATCGTGCCCGCGCGCTGCGTGCTGCCAGCGCCGCCTGCGCTGACGCCGGTCGAGGCCGCATCGATCTGGATGCAGTACCTCACCGCCTACGCGATCATCGAGATCGGCCGTGCCGGGATCGGCGATCATGTGCTGATTACCGCGGCTTCCAGCAGCGTCGGACTCGCCGCCATCCAGCTTGCCAACTGGGCCGGTGCCGTACCGATTGCGCTCACCCGTCACAGCAACAAGGCCGCGGCGCTGCGTGCACTCGGTGCGCCGCAGGTACTGGCCACTGCCGAGTGCGATCTGGTCGCTGAAGTCATGCGCATCACCGCTGGCCGCGGGGCGCGCCTCGTCTTCGACCCGGTAGGCGGGCCTTACATCGAGAAGCTCGCCAATGCGATGGCCGCCGAAGGCATCCTGTTCCAGTATGGCGGCCTGAGCGGTGAGCCCACGCCCTATCCGCATTGGGCCGCAGCGCTCAAGGGCCTCTCGATTCGCGGCTGGGTAGCCTCGGCCATCTGGAACCAGCCTGAACGTTTTGCGCGTGCCAAACAGGCGATCCTGCAGGGGCTCGAGGGCGGGCAGCTGCGGCCGGTGATCGCCCGTACATTCACGCTCGATCAGATCGTCGAGGCGCACCGCTACCTCGAATCGAACCAGCAGATCGGCAAGATCGTCGTGACGGTGTAGCGACGGCGCTGCGGCCGCCTACTCTGGCGGGTTGTCACCCTGATAGCTGATCGGCGTGGCTCCTTCGATGGTGCCGACATGAGCCGCCTTGTCGCTGATGTACAACCGCACCTCGCGCTCGAATTTCAAGGTGCCGTTCACGGTCACGTCGCGGCCGATGACCACGCGCGGCGGGCGCGATTTCTCGGACAAAAAGACACCATTCGCCTTCTTCATCAGGATGCCGCCATCCAGATGTGCGCCGTTCACCAGCTTGATGGAGGCATTCACCGTGCGCAGGCCGCCGCCAACCTGCGCGCCATCCACGCTGATGGCGCCGTTGACATTGATTATCGCACCGCCGACTTTCGAGCCCGGCGCCAGGGTCAAGGCACCATTGACGCTCTCGATGTCACCGCTCACTTCAGCCCGCGCAGCCAGGCTGATCGAGCCATTCACGGTCTTCATGGAACTGGCGTGCGCATCCTCGGCCAGCGACAGGCCGCCATTCACGCTGCGTACGCCGGCGACCCGGGCCTTCGCCCCGATCGCCACCGGACCATTGACGGTACTCACCTCGCCGGTCTCGGTGCCGCCCGCAATGCTGACGGCACCGTTGATCTGGTGGTCCCCGCCAGCGCCGCAAGCGCCCAACATGCTGCTGCCGAGCAGCAACGCCGCAAACAAGCCAATGTGTAATTTCATAAGATTCCCCCTGCCCCGTTTTTAGGGCCTTGCGCTATTGACTCGGCAGGTGGCGTCCGGGTTTCAGCTGATCGAGTGCGCCCGCATCGATCGCCAGTACCGAGCTCATCAAAACGTCGACACCGTGCGTGATATCCGCCGGTGCGGTGTATTCCTTCGGCGAATGGCTGATGCCGCCCACGCTCGGCACGAAAATCATGCCAATGGGCGCAACACGGGCCATGTCCTGGGCATCGTGCCCGGCGCCGCTGGGCATCGCCATCGAGGTCAGCCCGAGCGCATGCGCCGCGCTGTCGATGATGCGCTGGATGCGCGGGTCGGTCAGCGCAGGCACCGCGGTCGCTTCGAGATCGCGAAACTCGATACTGGTGCCGCTGGCCCGGGCAATCTCCGCGGCGCGCGCGCGAATGCGTTCGAATACGGCCGCGATTCGCGTCGCATCGAGATCACGCACTTCAACGCTGAGCGTGACCCTGCCGGGAATCACGTTCGGGGCTCCCGGCTCCGCCCGGATCTGACCTACGGTTGCGACCTGCCGGCCGGGGATTTCCGTGGCTGCGCCGTTCACCGCCAGCACGAGCTCGGATGCCGCAAGCAGCGCATCGTGGCGCTGGTCCATCGGCGTCGTGCCCGCGTGGTTCGCAGTGCCGCTGACCGTGGCTTCCCACCAGTGAATGCCGACGATGCCCTGGACGACGCCTATGTCGGTGTGGGTGCGCTCGAGTATGCCGCCCTGCTCGATATGCAGCTCGAGGTAGGCTGCGATATCGCCGGCATTTCGCCGGACGCCAGCGACGGCACCCGGATCTCCACCGAGGGCGCGGATCCCATCGCGTACGCTGCGGCCGCTGGCATTCACCAGGTCGAGCGTAGCCGCGGACAGCTCGCCAGCCATGGCCCGGCTGCCCACGAGCCCGCCTTCTTCATCGGTGAAATCCACGATCTCGAGCGCATGGCGCAGCCGCACGTGCCGGTCGCGCAGCTGCTGGGCGACCTCGATGGCGCCCATCACGCCGACATCGCCATCGTAGTTGCCGCCATGCGGCACCGAGTCGGTGTGCGAACCCACGACGATCGCGGGCAGTTTCCGATCGCTGCCCTCGCGCCGGCCGATCAGATTGCCTGCGGCGTCGATCCGCACCTCGAGGCCCGCGGCCTCCATCAGGCTCCTGACGTAGGCGCGCCCGGATACATCCGCGTCACTGAAGGCGACCCTGCTCACGCCACCCTCGGGGTTGGCGCCGAAGCGCGCCAGCTCGGTCAGGTGCTGCTGCACCCGCGTCGGGTCTGCGCTCGGTGCGCTCGGCTGCGCGGCGGCGCACAGGAGCCCGGGGCCAAGTAGCGTGGTCGCAATCCCGATCCACTTGTTCCGATCCATTCCGCCCCCTGCGCTTCAAACATGCCTGCGAGACACCGCACGCCAACAATACTGATCTGAGCAGCTAACGTTGTGCTGGATTTACCTGCTCTCGCAGGTACTTCTGCAGGAAGGGTACCACCGTGGCCTCGTAACTCTTCGGATCGAAGGCCAGAAAATCCTGATGCTTTGCACCCTCGACGATCCATAGCGACTTGGGCTCGGGCGCGGCGGCGTAGAGCTCCAGTGATTCCTCGAGTGTCGTGTGCTCGTCCCTGGACCCGGCGACGATGAGGACGGGGGCAGCAACCTCGGCGATGTAGCGGATCGGCTCGAGGTCCGATGCGGCGATGTGCAGATGCCAGGGGAGTTGCCAGAGCAGCAGGCGTGTAAACAGCGGCGCCAGCGGACCAATGCGCATGCGCAGGCGATTTTCGGTGGCCCGCGTGATGCGAGGAAACACGGCCTCGAGCACCAGTGCATCGGCGCCAGTGGGCTGCTGCGCGAGGAGCGTGGCCGCGCCCCCCATCGAGCAGCCGATGATGCCGAGTTTTCGGGGCGCACCGCTCGCAGATCTGAGCCAGGTGAGTGCCGCAGTGACATCACTTGATTCGCGGTAGCCGAAGGTGATTGCCTCACCGGGAGTTTCACCGTGCCCCTGCAGATCGATGAGCAGCACGGAGTAGCCATACTTTCTGAGGAGCTTTGCGCGGCCGATCATCGCGGTGCGATCGTCGTGCACGCCGTGGAGCAACAGGACGGCGGGCGTGCCAGGACCTGCGTCTATCCACCAGGCCGCAATGCTGTGGCCGCCGCCAGGAATCGCAACGTCCTGCGCGTCAAAGTCAGCTGGACGCGTCACCGTGTGATTGAAGGGGAGACTGAGGATCGAGCCCACGAGCCAGAGGCCGGCCGCGGCGAGCACAATCCCGAGGGCGCTGAGCGAAAGGGCGCGTTTCAATGTAGCAATGAACCTAGGACAGGTCGCCCGCAAGCAACCGTTGCGTGATCTGGGAAAAGCTCCAACCCGCGCGTGGCGCGCTGCGCTCGAGAACCCAGATCAGATCGAACCGGTCATCCGGCCAATGGATGGGGCAGGCCGGAAGCTTGCCGGCGATCTCCCAGACCAGCCGCGGAATGGCGCCATGGTGCCAGACGATCAGCGCCGGGGATGGCGCAGCGACCGCCGCCGCCGCCAGCGCCGCCTCGTCTTCTTCGGCATACGCATGATTGACCGGAAGCCCCAAGGCAGCCGCCAGCGGGCCGACCGTGTGCATCGCCCGTAAGCTGGGACTGTCCCTGGTGGCGTCCGACGCGAAAATGGACCGGGGCGTCTGAATCCCGGAGCCACCCGCCAGCCCACCGGGCGGTGCGAACAGATGCACCAGGGCGCCCGCCCGTTGCCAGCCGCGTACCGTCAACTCGTGATGCGCAGGACGGCCGTCTTCGCTGACACCCCGGTCATGACTGCCATGCTGGTGCTTCTCCGCATGCCGGATGATCATGATCTTCAACATGCCGGTGCCTTGGACCCCGTGGCTGTCGTCGATGCTTGCACGACAACCGATAGTTGGACGACACTCTCCCTGGGGAGAAAATATCAAAAAGGGGCTGCATTTGCGGAGTCTTTGGTCGCGCCTTGCGTGGCTGGCGACGCTCCTTGCCCTGCTCGTACCTGCCACGGCGTCCCCCCTGGATCGCATCGTTGCGGTCGGCGACCTCCATGGCGATTTTTCCGCCTGGCGGGATATCCTGCGTTCCGCCGGCCTGGTCGATAAAAAGGGCCATTGGAGCGGCGGCGACACGATTCTCATCCAGACCGGCGACGCCGTCGATCGGGGCCCGAATTCGCGCGAGATCATCGAGGATCTCATGCGGCTGCAGAAAGAAGCGGCCCGCGCCCACGGCCAGCTCATCGCCATGGTCGGCAATCACGAAGCCATGAACCTGACTGGCGATCTGCGCTATGTCTCGCGGCCACTGACTATGCCGGCTATGCCGATCGCCGCTCGGCTGCGCGGCGCGAGAATGTCTTCAATGCCAACAAGACCGCCATCGAAGCGGCCTATCGCCGGAAAGACCCGCAGATGAGCGACGCTGCGATCAAGCAGGCCTGGTTCGAAGCCTTTCCGCTCGGGCGCATCGAGCACCAGATCGCCTGGAGCGATCAGGGCGAGATCGGCCGATGGGTCGTGAAGAATCCGGTCGTCGTCCTGGTGGACGGCACACTGTTCGTGCATGGCGGCATCAGTCCGTCCTATGTCGACCTGTCGCTGGAGGAGATCAATGCCCGCGCGGCCGCGGCGCTGACGGCGCGCAACACCGACCCTGCGGCGATCACCAATGACGAACAGGGACCGCTCTGGTACCGCGGGCTGGCGCAACCGCTGGTATCCGCGAGTGGCGAGACACACGTGGCACGCGTCGCCGCGCACCAGATTCAGCCGGCAAGCGAAGAGCAGTTGAATGCCCTGCTATCGGCATATGGCGCCAAGCGAATCGTGATCGGCCACACGCCTATCCTGTCGGGTATCGGCTTCTTCCGGGATGGCAAGCTGATCTGCATCGATACCGGAATATCAGCCGTCTACGGCGGCACGGTCTCTTATCTGGACATCGTCGACGGGACGCCCAGCGCGCATGCCGTCGCGCGCTCCCCGCAACCTTCAAAACAGGGAGCGCCATGATGTGCCTGGCTCTGAGAATGGCACTTGCCGCTGCCACGTTCTCCATGCTGTGCTGGGCGAATCCGGTCCGCGCCGCCGACAGTCCCAAGCCGCTATTTGCCGGCGACGAGGTGCTGAGCCTGACTCTCACGGGACCGATCGAGACGATGTCGCGCGACCCAGGCGCCAAGCCGGTCCCTGCGTGCTCAAGGTTGGCGGCGCGGCACCAGAAACGCTGCCCGTGAGTTTGTCGGTACGCGGCATCACACGGCGCAGGAAAGAGGTCTGCGCCTTCCCGCCGCTGCGCGTGGAGTTCACGGAAAAACCCGGACCAGCTTCCATCTTCAAGGGACAGAGGCACCTCAAGCTGGTGACCCAGTGCCAGCGCACGGCGAACTACCAGCAATACCTGCTGCTGGAATACGCCGCCTACCGTCTGTACCGCGCCCTCACTCCGGAAAGTTTCAACGCCCGCCTTGCCAGGATCGACTATGCCTTCAAGGACGGCCACGCCCCCAGCACGCGCCTGGGCTTTTTCATCGAGGATTTCGAAGACGTGGCGAAGCGCAATGGTCAGGAATGGCTCAAAGGTGTTGGCAAAATATCCGCCTCACAATTGGATGCGGCCGCCGCTGCGCGCTACGCGGTGTTCGAGTACCTGATCAGCAACCTGGATTGGGCCATGACGGCGGGTCCCGCCGGCACGGATTGTTGCCACAATGCCCGGCTGATGGGTGCCGAGGGCGTGACCGGCACATCGACGGGCCTGATCCCTGTACCTTATGACTTCGATTATTCCGGCCTGGTCGATCCGCCCTATGCCGTGCCGCCGGCCGGTATCTCCGTCGCCACTGTGACAGTGCGGCGCTATCGCGGCTTCTGCGCGCACAACGAGGAGGCCAAGGCGTTGCTCGCGCAGCTTTCCAACCGCCGCGCCCCGCTGCTGGCGATACTCGACGAAACACCACAGCTGGAAGAGCGGACGCGCCGCAACGCGGCCAGGTATCTCGGCGATTTTTTCGACGAGGCCGGATCGCCGTCCAAGGTCGCCGATTTGATGAAAACGTGCCTTCACTGATCGGGGACGAAAATATCGTGGACACACCTAGCCGCTGACAAGACTGGTCCGGGTCAACCGCTGTTCGACGGCACGCATAGTCCGGCTGCCGCCCTGGACTGGTCCGGCATGACAGACGTGCAGTTCATCGTGAACTCGTTCGCCATCCTGATGCTCGCCACCTTGCTGGGCGCCCTGATCGGCTACCACCCGGCGACGCGGCGCACGATTGAGGGGCTGCATGAAGCGGACATGCCGCATGTCTTTGTCATGTATGCGGTGATCGGCGCGGTGATCGGCGTGGCCGTGCGTGAATTCGGCACCGTGGTCGGTGTGGTGGTGTTCGGCATCGGCGGTCTCATCCGTTTCCGCTCGGTGACGGATTCAACGCGCGACACGGTGCGGCTGATCATCGTTACCCTGGTGGGG
The DNA here is from genome assembly GCA_963764065.1 of uncultured Gammaproteobacteria bacterium. Classification (GTDB taxonomy): domain Bacteria; phylum Pseudomonadota; class Gammaproteobacteria; order Steroidobacterales; family Steroidobacteraceae; genus FEN-1191. The sequence goes on from CAVXRM010000008.1 coordinate 101,421, forward strand.
CTGACAGCGGGCCTCGGGCTGTTGCATTTTGCCGTGATCATCACGTTGTTCACCTTCGCTCTGATCTATGTCTTCGACACCAGTCCGCCCTACCGCATCCGGTGGAAGGCATAGCGAAGGATCGCACCGGCAGTTGCGCCGAGGTCTATCGCGAGCATTCTCAAGGCGCATGGTTGCAGCATCATTGCCGAGCATCATTCGCTGGAGAAGGGACGGATTGAATTTGTCTTCCGCTTGTCCCGTCGCAGCACCCGCGACCGGCTGGACGTGGAGTTGCGCAGCATTGCCGTCGATTTGCGCGGCGAGGTGGATTGGGAAATCGGCTAGCCGGTCGTTCGTAGATCGAAAATTGGTGGGCCCGGTAGGATTCGAACCTACAACCAAGGGATTATGAGTCCCCTGCACTAACCGTTGTGCTACAGGCCCGCCGGATGGAGCGCGCGATTCTAGCAGGGCGGTGGCGGCCCTGCCCCGCCGCCGCCCATTGCCTCGGCGGGCGGCCTGGCGCTTCAGCTACCGGCCAGGAAGGCGTCGCAACTGCCGCGCGCGGCCTCGCTGGCCGGAATCTTCACGCAGATCAGCTGCAGGCGCTCATGCAGGCTGGCGAGCACGGCCTGGTGCGCGCCCTTGGCCGCCTCGTTCCATTTGCGCAGCGATTTATCGAGCGTGGCGAGGCGCATGCGGGCGCGACGATAGATGCGATCCTTGCCGTCGAGTTCCCCCAGCACATCGGAGGCGACGCTGCGCACGCGCTCGGCATCATCGGGCTGCAGGCGCAGCAGGCCGCCGACATAGCGCACGCCCCACTGGAAGCGAGTCGCGGCGCCCTGTGCTTCGGTGTAGCTCTCCGCGTACCACTTCAGGGCCTCGCTCTTCCTGCCGAGCGACTCGGCGAGCTCGGCGAGATCGGCCTTGTAGTAATAAGGTGTCGCGCTCTTGCGCAACTCTCCCTTCACGACTTCGTAGGCGACCTCGTTCTGGTCGAGCAGTTCGAAGATCGGCAGTACGGCGTTGATGATGCCGGAGCGCACATAGGGAATCTGGTTGCCCGCGAGTGCGGCATCGACGCGGGCGCGCGCGGCGCGCGCAGCGCCGACCGGCACCGCACCGTTGATGGTCTTGATCGCCTGCAGCTTCGATCCAATGGCGCCGAGCTGATCGGCATCGGCGTAGTCGGGATCGACCGCCACGGCATCCATCACCCGTTTGTAGTGGCGCAACCAGCGTGCGGCATCGGGGCGCGCCTTCACGGCGCGGAAGAAATCCGCGTCCAGGTATTGCAGCGCATCGCCTGCCGCGATCGCATGGCGCTCGCTGGAGAGTATCGCTGCCACGGCTTCCACATGGGCGCTCAACTCGCGGCTCGGCGCCGCACCGCCCGCCAGCGCCGCGGACTCGGCGCTCCCGGCGATGCTGGCGGCAATCACCTGCAGCCTGGCGCGCTCGCGCGCCGCACTCTTTGGACAATGCAGTGCCGCCGCATCGAGCGCGCGTGCACGCGGCGCGAACTCGCTGTCGGTCAGATCATCGAGCACCCAGCCGTTGTAGGCCAGGCGGCGACACTGGCTCTCATCCAGCGCGTGGCCTGCGAGCGCGGCGCTCAACAGCGCATCGGCGGGCTGCAGGTCGGCGAGCGCGGCATCGAGCGCCGAGGCGTAGAGCGAAAGGTCCATGCTGCCGGCAATGCGCATCAGCTCGTGACCGGCGGAATCGAGCACCACCAGCGTGGGGTAGCCCACCACCCTGAACTGCTCGCCCCATTTCTGCGCGCCCGGCTCGTCGCCATCCAGGTACACGGCGAGGAACTGCCGGCTCTTGGCGATGAAGTCGGGACGCGAAAACACCGTGGCCTTGAGCTGCTGGCAAGGCGGACACCACACTGCACCCCAATAGAGCAGGATCGGCTTGTGGGCGGTGCGCGCGGCACCGAAGGCATCGGCCACATCGCCCGCAAACCAGTCGATGCCCGGCGAATCCGCGTGCCGGGCGCTGTGCTGCGGGAGTTCCGCAGGCACTGCAGGGAGCGCGGCGAACACCAGTACCGCGAACAGCCATGCCAGTCGGTTTAAGGAGCGTTTCATGCCATAACAATAGCCGCACGCGCGGCGCTTGCCAAACCGCCGCAAGTGGCTAGCATGTACGCCCCCATTTGTGCCGGAGCGAATCATGAAACTGTATTACACACCTGGCGCCTGCTCGATGGCGGCGCACATCGTGCTCGCCGAGAGCGGGATGCCCTACTCGATCACGCGCGTCAATCTCAAGGACAAGACCACCGAGGCTGGCGAGGACTACATGCAGATCAACCCCAAAGGCTACGTGCCCTGCGTGCGCCTCGACAACGGCGCGCTGATCGGCGAGAACACCGCGCTGCTCGGGTACCTCGGCGAGCTGCGGCCCACCGCGGGTCTGATGCCGCAAAGCGGCACGATCGAGAACTATCGCGTGCGCGAGTGGCTGGGGTTCGTGAGCAGCGAGATGCACAAGAACTGCAGCCCCTTCTTCCGCCCCGATACGCCCGAGGCCACGCTGCAGGCGCAGCGTGAAATCCTGCGCAAGCGCCTGGCCTATCTCGAGACCGAGCTGGCGGGAAAGAACTACCTCACAGGCGAAGCCTTCACGAGCGCGGATGCCTATCTGTTCGTGGTGCTGAACTGGTTCGGGCACGTGGGCATCGATCTGGCCGCCTATCCGAATGTGAAGGCATTCCACGCGCGCGTTGCGGCGCGCGCTGCGGTCCAGCAGGTGATGAAGGCTGAGGGGCTGCTGAAGGCGGCCTGAGCGTAGTTGCCGATCCGCCGGGCGGTGCGCTCTGCAATGCGCCGCCCGGCGTTCGCCGCAGTGCTACTTGCGGCGACGCGCTCCGCGCGAAGGCGCTGCCTGCATCGGATCCTCGGGCCAGTGATGCCGCGGATAGCGACCGCGCATCTGCTTGCGCACCTCGATGTAGCTGCTCTGCCAGAAGCCCGCGAGATCGCGCGTGATCTGCACCGGTCGTTGCGCCGGTGAGAGCAGCTTGAACGTCACGGGCACGCTGTTGCCGCCGATGCGCGGCGTGGCGGCCAATCCAAATACCTCTTGCAGACGCACCTCGACGCAGGGTGCGTTGTCGTCCACGTAGTCGATGCGGATGCGCGAGCCCGAAGGCACAGTGAGCTCGCGGGGCGCGAGTTCATCGAGCGCACGACGCTGCTCTGGCATCGAGCCGCGCGAGCAGGGCTTCCTTGAGTGGCAGGCGCGCGAGCTGCTCGCGGCGGGTGATGCCTGCGAGCCACGGCAGCAACCACTGGGCGAGATCCTGCAGCAACGCGGCGTCATCGCAGGCAGGCCAGGCCGAGGTGGCCGCGCGCGGGAGTTTGCGCACGAACTCGATGCGCGCCTGCAGATTGCGGGTGTCTCGATCCCAGGGGAGCGCGTCGAGCCCCAGCTGCCTGATGCCGGCCAGCATGGCCTCGGCCGCTTGGTCAGCCGGAATCTGCGGCAGCGGGTGATCATCGAGCGTCAGCGCGCCGAAGCTGCGCACGCGACGCGCCAGCACCGCGGCGCTGCGCGTATCCCAGGCGACCCGCACGGCATCGATGATCTGCGCGGCGAACAGGGTTTCGATTTCGGCGCGCGTGATGGGTGCCGCGAGATCAATGCGCGCTTCGCGATCGCGATCATCCAGTGCCACCGCCACCAGGAATTCCTGCGCGGCGAGACCCGCCTGACCCGGGAAGGCCGCGCCACGACCATTGCTCAGAAGATAACGTCCACCGCCCTCGCCGCGCCGTTGCGCGATGCGATCCGGATAGGCGCGCGCCAGCAGCACTCCAGCTGACTCATCCACTGCGGCGACGTCCGCGAGCTGCTGCAGGTGCGCGGCACTGCGGCGCACGCGCTCGAGCGCGCCGCGCTCCAGGCTGGCCGCGCCACGCTCGCCATGCAGCAATTCGAGCCGGCTGCGGATGTCCGCATCGCGCGCAGCGCCGCCGCCGCGCAGCAGATCACGCTCCGAGAGCAGGGCCGCGAGCTCGGCGGCCAGACCAGGACCTGCACTGCGCGCCTGCGCACGCTGCGGTGGGCGGCGCGGCGCGCCGCTGTCAGCGAGCAGCATGTGGGCCAGGCGCGGATGCAGTGGCAATGCCGCCATCCGTCGTCCCATGACTGTAATCACGGCGCTGGCGTCCAGTGCGCCCAGGCGTTGCAGCAGCTCGCGCGCCTGCTGCAGTTGTGCCGGGGCCGGCGCATCGAGCCACTTGAGCGCCTGCGCGTCGGCAGTGCCCCACTGCGCCAGCTCCAGCGCCAGTGGCGCCAGGTCGGCTTCAGTGATTTCCGGCGGCGTATGCGCAGCGAGGCTGGCGTGCGCGCCCTCGCTCCACAGCCGGTAGCAGGCTCCAGGCTGCGTGCGACCGGCACGGCCGGCGCGCTGCTCGGCCGAGGCGCGCGAGATGCGCGTGAGCTCGAGGCGGCTCATGCCAGTGGATGGATCGAAGCGCGAGCGCCGCGCCAGCCCCGCATCGATGACGACCGTGACGCCCGGAATGGTCACGCTGGTCTCGGCGATGTTGGTGGCCAGTACGATGCGGCGCAGGCGCGCGTCGTGGGCTGCGAGCACGGCATCCTGCTCGCGCGCATCGAGTTCGCCGTACAAGGCCATGAGCTGCAGGTTCGGTGCAGCAAGATCGCTGAGCAGACCCTGCACGCGGCGTATCTCGCCGGCACCCGGCAAAAACACCAGCAGGTCACCTTCGGTCTCGCTCAGCGCACGCCTTATGACCTGCGCAACGAAACGTTCGGGCGAATCTCCGGGTCCGGGCAGCATGGGCAAACCCGTGCCGACGTAGCGCATGTCCACCGGGAATTGCCGGCCCGGCACCTCGACCACCGGTGCGTCATCGAGCAGCGCCGCGACGCGTGCCCCATCGAGCGTGGCCGACATCGCGAGCAGGCGGAAACCCGCATCGAGCTGCGCGCGCGCATCTATGCACAACGCCAGGCCGATATCCGCCTGCAGGCTGCGCTCGTGGAATTCATCGAAGATCACGCAGCCGACGCCCGGCAGTTCCGGATCAGACTGCAGCATGCGCGTCAGCACGCCCTCGGTGATCACCTCGATGCGCGTGGCGCGCGACACGCGCGTATCGAGGCGCATGCGATAGCCGACCGTGGCGCCGACCGCCTCCTGCAGCAACCAGGCCATGCGCTGTGCCACGGCACGCGCCGCCACGCGCCGCGGTTCGAGCAGCAGGATGCGGCGCCCCTGCAGCCAGGGCTCGGCGAGCAGGGCCAGCGGCACCAGCGTGCTCTTGCCGGCGCCAGGTGGCGCCTGCAGCACCGCATCGCGATGCGCGCCGAACGCGTCGCGCAGTGCCGCGGCCAGCGGATGATCGGCGTAGGAATCCGCGCTCAAGGCGTTGTGGTCGCTCCGGGCGCCACGATGCCCAGACCCTGCAGCACGGCATCGGCGAGCTGCGCATAGGCGCCGCTGAAGTGGTGTCCGCTGCCGACCGTCACCGCGTGCATGGTGGGGCCAGCAAAGGTGGCACAGGGATCGTGCGTCTCGCCTTTGCCATACAGGCACATTGCACGCAGGCCCGCGAGCTTGTCGATCTCCGGCTTCACGGGCAGCTCGCCGACGCTGGCGCCGGGCAACCAGCCGCTCACGCGGATCTCGAAGCTGGTGTTCGCATCGAGCCCCAGCAGCGCGACCCCGGCAATGCGCGCGCGCAGCTCGGGCGGCAGGCGATTGACGATGAAGGGCAGCACGTTGGCGCCGAAGGAATAGCCGATCAGCAATACACGCTGGCGCTTCCAGCTGGCGAGATAGTGATCGAGCACGCGCGCCACATCGCGCGCGGATTCCTCGGGCGTGCGCGCCTTCCAGTAGTACTTCAAGGTGGAGAGGCCCACCACCGGCAATCCGCGCGCGCCCAGTTCCGCGGCCATGCCGCGATCGAGCCCCGCCCAGCCGCCATCGCCGGTGAGCAGCAGCACCAGCGGCAGGCTGGCATCACCGTGCGTCACGGGCTGTTCGATCAGCGGCAGGTCATCGACACCAGGGGCTGGTGCTGCCGCTGTCGGCACGTGCGCTGCCGGCTCAGCTGCGCCTGAGGTCGCGGTTGGCGCTACCGCACGCGCGGCACCGACCGGCAGCGCAGTCTCGGGTGCGAGCGTGTGCAATGTTCCGATCAGCTGCGGCATCCAGCGTTCCTCGACGCCAAAGCCGTGACCCACGCCGGCGAGCCGCACCACGCTGGCATTGCCCACGTGCGCGGCAAATTCATCGACCACGCCTGGCGGGCAGGTCTGGTCACTCTGGCCCTGAAAGGCGATCCAGCGATCCGACAATTTGGGCGCGGCATCGAACACGAAGGATTTCTTCGGGCCGGGCCGGTAGCTGAGCTGCGCGCCAGGCCCCGGGCACAGCGGCGTGCCGCCGAATTTCTGGTCGGGACAGAAGCCCAGGCTCACGGCGCCGCCGAAGGTGCCGGGCGGCGATTGCACCAGCACCGCATAGGCCACCGTCGCGCCGGATGAATAGCCATACAGCAACGGCAGTTGATAGTCGCGCAGCTGCAGCTCGCGCTGCACGCGGTGCGAGAGGGTTTCGAAATCCGCCGCCATGTAGCGGCAGGGCGCAGGGTGCGCGGCGATATCGGCGAGGTAGTGACGCACATCGATGCCGACCACGGCGGTGCCCGACTCCACCAGCGCGCGCGCCATCTTGACCACGCCCAGGTGCCAGCCACCATCGCCGGAGAGAAACAGCACCATGCTGCGCGGCGCCTGCTCCGGGGTATAGAGCGTGACGGTGCCGAAGGGCGGCCCGTAGTCGTAGTCGCGCTCCGCGGCAGGCAGGCGCGCCGGTGCCAGTAGCGACAGCAGGGTGCAGATGGCTGCAATTCCCGGGAACACGAATCTCATTTGCTGAAGATCTCCCTGACGCCACCGGAAATCAGTGCCGAAACATCAAGCAGCACGCGCGGCAATCTGAGGCCACCGGGCGACGCCAGGTATTTCGACTCCCAGACCGGATCGAATTTTGATTTGTAGCGACGCAAGCCGTCGAAGTTGTAGAAGTGCTCGCCATGGCGAAACACGAAGTTGCCGACCCGATGCCAGGCGGGCGCGAGCGGATGCTGCTCGAGGCCGGCAAGCGGCGCCATGCCGAGGTTGAGCCAGCGATAACCCTGCGTGCGCGCCCACAGCATCAGCTCGATGAACAGGAAATCCATCGCGCCGCGCGGCGCGTCGGGGCCGAAGCGCATCAGATCGACCGCCAGCTCTTCGCCATCGCCGGCAGCCCAGAGCGTCGCGAATGCCACCGGATCGCCTTCGCAGCGCACCAGGCCGAGCGGAAAATTGCTGACGTATTCCGGGCTGAAGGCACCGACCGAAAAGCCTTTTTCCGCGGCCGCTTTGTCTTCGAGCCAGGCATCGGAGATCTGCTGCAGGCGCGGCATCAAGGGCGCCAACTGATCGGCCGGCACGACTTCAAAGGTCGCACCGTCGCGCTCGGCGCGCCGCCGCTGCGTGCGCAGCTCCGCGCGCGCACTGCCCTCGAGCGAGAAATCCGCCAGCGGCACGCGTGCCTCTTCGCCCAGCTTGAGTGCCGCCAGGCCCAGATCGACATACAGCGGCAAGCGCTCGCCGCTGACCTGATAGAACACGGGTCGCCCGGCGTGGCGATCGGAGAGTTCGCGGAATTGCCACACCAGTTCCTCGAAGCTCTCGCGCCGGCCGACCGGATCGCCGAGCGCGATCCAGCTGCCGCCGCTGATCTGGTACATCAGGAAGGCATCACGTGATTCGCTGAACAGCAGGCGCTTGTCGCCGGTCAGCACGGCATTGGCCAGTGCCTGGCTGCTTTGCGCCAGCATGGCACGCGCCGCCGCCAGGTCTGCGCTCGAAGCCGTGCCGGGTGCCGGACGCGCCGGATGCAGCAGGTTCATCGCCAGGAAGGCGGTCGCGAGCAGCACCACCAGCAGTGATGCGCGCAGCATGCGCGGCGCATCGCCCTCGAGCGCAAAGGTCCACCACAGCGAATGGGAATATTCCACGTGCCGGTGCGCGAAGAAGCCGACCCACACCGCGGTGAAGATCACGATCGCCAGGCTCGCGACCCACACCGGCGTAAAGCGCTCGGCCATGATGGTCGATGGACGATAGAAGGCGCGCCGGCCGAGCCACAGGATCGCGAGCACCAGCGTCAACACCAGCGCCTGCTCGATCTCGAGCCCTTTGAGGAGCGAGGCCATGATGCCCGCGAGCAGCAGCCAGAAAGTCATCTGGTACGCGGCGGCCACGCGCCGGAACAGCGCGCGCGCCAGTATCAGCAGCGCGAGGCCGATCACGCTGCCGGCCAGGTGCGAGAATTCCACCACGGCGTGCGGCAACGCGTGCCAGAGCAGCGCGAGGCGCGTATCGATTGCCGGCGTCGCCCCCGAGACCAGCAACAGGAAGCCGGCCAGGAACACCAGTGCACCGCTCACCTGCGGCACCACGGGCGTGACGTACACCGCGACCACCTGCTCGAAGCGCGAGAGCCGCGGGCGCAACGCCAGTACTTCCTGGCCGCCGAACATCAGTGCGGCCACGAACAGCGGCATGATGTAATACACCGCACGCCACGCCAGCAAGGCGCCGACCAGCTGATCCGCCGGCAAACCCGGCATCGCCAGCACCATCACGGATTCGAATACGCCGAGCCCGCCCGGCACGTGGCTGATCACACCGGCGGTGATCGCCACGGCATAGATGCCCGTGAACAGGGGCGCAGACACGCCGGCACTGGCCGGCAGCAACACCCACAGCACGGCGGCCGATGCCGCAAGATCGATGACTGCCAACAGGATCTGTGGAAAAGCGACGCCAGGAGTCGGCGCGCGCAAGGACCAGCCGCGCAGCTCCAGCGGCGCCGGATGCAGTATCGACCAGGCGGCATAGGCGAACACCGCAGCCAGCAGCAGGAAGCCGCCCAAGCCCACCAGCGGTGCGCTCAGGTGCAATGCCGCAGCGCCGGCCGCAGGTGCGGCGATGAAGGCGAAACCGGCCAGCACTGCGAGGCCAATGGCGGTCGTGATGCCGCAGAACACGGCAACGGCAGCGACATCGGCGGCACTCAGACCCGAACTCGCATACAGGCGGTAGCGCACCGCGGCGCCAGTGAAGCTCGCGACACCGAGGTTGTGTCCGAAGGCGTAGGCGATGAACGAGGTGAAGGCCGCGCGCGCGTAGCTCACCGACTTGCCGATGTAGCGCAGTGCCAGCACATCGTAGAAGCCCAGCAGCCAGTAGCTGAGTGCCGTGAGCAGCACCGCACTCAGCAGCGAGCTGGTGGGAATGGCACGCACGTGCTGGAGGATGCTGGTCAGCGGATAGCGCGCCAGCTCGCGGTGGATCACCCAGGCGACCAGCGCGAAGATGCCGATCGTGAGCAGCGGCACCAGCCAGCGTCGCCAGAAATCCTGCAGCTCGCTGAGCAGCGGCGAACTCAAACGGATGGTGCCCCGCGATTGCGCCACAGCGACCATGCGGCCAGCAACCACCCGGTTATCAGGCACAGCCCACCGAGCGGCGTGAGTATGCCGAGCCACCGCGGCGCGCCGCCCAGCAGCATATACAGACTGCCTGAGAACAGCAGGATGCCGGTGAACAGCGTCAGCATGGCCGCATTCAGCGCGCGCAGCGGAGCTTGCAGCGCCAGCGTGCCGACGATCAGCAGGCCGAGCGCATGGATGAACTGGTATTGCACGGCGGTCTGCAGCACCGCATAGCGGTCAGGCTCCAGCCGCGCCTTGAGCGCGTGCGCACCGAAGGCGCCGATCAGGGTTGCCAGTGCCAGCAACAGGCAAGCGGCAAGCTGCGCGCGCCGCGCCAGTGCCGGATTCATTTGCGCGGGCCCCGTGGGCGCGAACCCTTCGGAGCGCTCGCGGCGCGCGCAGCGCGCGCGGCAGGGGCTCGGGGTGTGCGCGGCAAACCGGTGTGCTGCGTGCGCATCGGCGCGCTGCGCCGCCCTTCACGCTGCTCGCCCGTGCCCTGCGGCTGCCAGGATGGGATCAGCTGCGCGCGCCCGGGGCCAATGAGATCGGCGCGACCCATGCGCCGCAGCGCTTCGCGCAGCAGCGGCCAGTTGTTGGCATCGTGATAGCGCAGGAACGCCTTGTGCAGGCGGCGCACGCGCAGGCCCTTGGGAATCTGCACCTCGTCGCTGCTGCGCGTGACGCGCCGCAGCGGATTCTTGCCGGTGTGGTACATCGCCGTGGCGCTCGCCATGGGCGATGGCAGGAAGGCCTGCACCTGGTCGGCGCGAAAGCCGTTGCGCTTGAGCCAGAGCGCGAGCTCGAGCATGTCTTCATCGGTGGTGCCCGGGTGCGCGGCGATGAAGTAGGGAATCAGGTACTGCTCCTTGCCTGCCTCCTTCGAGTACTTGTCGAACAGCTCCTTGAAGCGGTAGTAGGTGCCGACGCCGGGCTTCATCATCTTCGAGAGCGGCCCTTCGCGCACGTGCTCGGGTGCAATCTTGAGATAACCGCCGACGTGATGCTGCGCCAGTTCCTTCACGTATTCGGGGGACTCGATCGCGAGGTCGTAGCGCACGCCCGAGGCGATCAGCACTTTCTTCACGCCCGGGAGCTCGCGTGCCCGGCGATAGAGCTGGATCAGCGCACTGTGATCGGTGTTGAGGTTGGGGCAGATGCCCGGAAACACGCACGAGGGCCGCCGACAGGCGCTCTCGATCGCGCTGCTCTTGCAGGCGATGCGATACATGTTGGCGGTCGGCCCGCCAAGATCCGAGATCACGCCGGTGAAGCCGGGCACCGTGTCGCGGATCTTCTCGATCTCGCGCAGCACCGAATCTTCGGAGCGGTTCTGGATGATGCGACCCTCATGTTCGGTGATCGAGCAGAAGGTGCAACCGCCAAAACAGCCGCGCTGGATCGCCATCGAGAAGCGGATCATCTTGTAGGCGGGAATGTTCGCCTGGCCATAGCTCGGGTGCGGCCGGCGCTGGAACGGCAGATCGTAGATCCAGTCCATCTCGCTCGTCGCGAGCGGAATCGGCGGCGGATTGAGCCACACGTCCTTGTCGCCGTGGCGCTGCACCAGTGCGCGCGCGTTGCCCGGGTTCGACTCCAGATGCAGGATGCGCGAGGCGTGCGCGTACAGCACCGGATCGCGCTCCACCTGCTCGAAGGATGGCATGCGGATCACGCTGCGGCCGCGATCCTGGTTGCGCACGCCGCGCGTGAAGCGCACCGACTCGCTGGCGACGGCCGCTGCGGGCGCAGCGGCACCTGCGCGCAGCGGCCCCTGCGCGCCGCTGCGCCCGTTGCGCCCGCCGCCGATCGCGCGGCTCATCGCGTAAGGATCCACCGGCGGATTCAGCGGCCCCGGCGCATCCAGGTGCGTGGAATCGATCTCGATGAAATCCTGCGGCCAGCTGTGGCGCACGAAGGCCGTGCCGCGCAGGTCATCGATATCCGCGATGCGCTCGCCCGCATCCAGGCGGCGCGCCAGGTCCATGATCTGCCGCTCGGCGTTGCCATAGACCAGCAGGTCGGCCTTGGCATCGAGGAGCACCGAGCGGCGCACTTTCTCCGACCAGTAGTCGAAATGCGCGATGCGGCGCAGGGAGGCCTCGATGCCGCCGATGACGATCGGCACATCTTTGTAGGCCTCGCGCGCGCGCTGCGCGTATACGATCACCGAGCGATCAGGGCGCTTGCCGCCCTCGCCCCCCGGCGTGTAGGCATCGTCGCTCCGCACCCTGCGGTCGGAGGTGTAGCGATTGACCATCGAATCCATGTTGCCGGCGGTGATACCGAAGAACAGGCGCGGCCGGCCGAGCGCCCGGAAGGCCTCGGCACTGTGCCAGTCGGGCTGCGCGATGATGCCGACGCGCAGCCCCTGGGCCTCGAGCACCCGGCCGATCAGCGCCATGCCGAAACTGGGGTGGTCCACATAGGCATCGCCGCTGACCAGGATGACATCGCACTCGTCCCAGCCGAGCTGCTCCATCTCGGCGCGCGACATCGGCAGGAACGGCGCCGCCGGCCGCTTGGGCAAGGCAAAACCTGACAATGCGGGGGCGGTCTGCATGGCGCGATTATAGTCGCCGCCGCTCTCCACCCGGTTGGAATAACCAGCTAAAATTGCCGTCATGCTCGCCCGCCCCACGGAGTGCATTCTGGTGCGTGGCGCGCGCCAGAATAATCTCAAAAACCTCGATCTTGACATCCCGCTGAACCAGCTGGTGGTGGTCACCGGCGTGTCCGGCTCGGGCAAGTCCTCGCTGGTGTTCGATACGCTCTACGCCGAGGGCCAGCGGCGCTACGTCGAGACCTTCTCGCCCTACGCGCGCCAGTTCCTCGATCGCTGCGACAAGCCGCAGGTGACGCGCATCGAGGGCATTCCGCCCGCGATCGCCATCGATCAGGTGAACCCGGTGCGCACCTCGCGCTCGACGGTCGGCACGATGACCGAGATCAGCGATCACCTGAAGCTGCTGTACGCGCGCGCCAGTACGCTGCATTGCCGCCGCTGCCAGCAGCCGGTGCGCCGCGACAGCGCGGCCAGCATTGCCGCAGACGTGCAGCAGCGCGCAGCGGCCGCCGGCGACCCGCGGCTCGAGATCTGTTTCGCGGTCAAGGTGCCCGAGCGCATGGAGGTCGCCGAGGTGCGCGCCGAGCTCGAACGCCAGGGCTATGCGCGCCTGCGCAGCGAATCGCCGCGGCTGCTGGAAGTGGTGCAGGATCGCCTGCGCGCCGCCGGCGAGACCACCCGGCTGCACGAAGCGCTCGAGGCTGCACTGCGCGCCGGTCACGGCCAGATCGCGGTGCATGCACAGGGAGAACACGCCCACCTGTGGCGCTACTCGAGCGGCCTGCACTGCGCCAACTGCGACATCCATTACCAGGATCCGCTGCCGGCATTGTTCTCTTTCAACTCGGCGATCGGCGCGTGCGAAACCTGTCGCGGCTTCGGTCGCGTGATCGGCATCGACTACTCGCTGGTGATTCCGGACGAGCGCAAGACGCTGGCCGGTGGCGCGATCAAACCCTGGCAGACGCCCTCGTTCAAGGAATGCCAGGACGATCTCGAGCGCCACGCGCGCCGACGCGGCATCGCGCTCGATGTGCCCTGGAACGAATTGCCTGCCGAGGCGCGCCACTGGGTCATCGAAGGTGAAGGCGCCTGGACGAAAAAGGTCTGGTACGGCATCAAGCGCTATTTCGCGTGGCTCGAGAGCCGCGCCTACAAGATGCACGTGCGCGTGCTGCTCTCGCGCTATCGCAGCTACACGCCTTGCGAAACCTGTGGCGGCGCCAGGCTCAAGCCCGACGCATTGCTGTGGCGATTGGGCAGCACGGCGGCTGCGCCTGGCCTGACGATCCATGAGCTGAACATGCTGCCGGTTGTACAGAGCCGTCAGTTCATCGATGCACTGAAGTTGCCGGCGCCGCTCGATGACGCGGCGGATCTCGTGAAGAGCGAGCTGCGCGCGCGGCTGCGCTACCTGTGCGATGTGGGGCTGGGTTACCTCACGCTCGACCGCCAGTCGCGCACGCTCTCCGGTGGCGAAGTGCAACGCATCAATCTCACCACCGCGCTCGGCACTTCGCTGGTCAACACGCTGTTCGTGCTCGACGAGCCCTCGATCGGCCTGCACCCGCGCGACATGGGGCGCGTGATCGGCGTGATGCAGCGCTTGCGCGATGCCGGCAATTCGCTGCTGGTGGTCGAGCACGACCCGCAGATCATGCGCGCGGCCGATCGGCTGCTCGATCTCGGGCCCGGGGCCGGCGAACTGGGTGGCAAGATCGTGAGCTTTGGCACGCCCGAGTCGGTGGCCGCGGATCCCGCTTCGGTCACCGGCGCCTGGCTGTCGGGGCGCAAACGCCTGCCGCCGCTGCGCGCCGCCGGCGCTGCGGGTGCTGCGGGTGCTGACGACGAGCGGTATATCGAGCTGCTGGGCGTGCGCGCCCACAACCTGCGCAACATCGATGTGCGCATTCCGCTGCGGCGAATGGTCTGCCTGACCGGAGTTTCCGGTTCGGGCAAATCGACGCTCGTGCAGGATGTGCTGTATGCCGCGATCCGCAAAGCCAAGGGCCAGGGCGGCGAAGCAGCGCTGGAACATCGCGCGTTGCACGGCGCCGAACTGATCGATTCGGCGGTGATGATCGATCAGACGCCGATCGGCCGCACCACGCGCTCGAATCCGGTGAGCTACGTGGGCGCCTTCGATGAGATCCGCGCCCTGTTCGCCGCGACGCCCGATGCACAGCTGCGCCGCTACAGCGCCGGCACCTTCAGTTTCAACAGTGGCACGGGTCGCTGCCCCACCTGCAGTGGCAACGGCTTCGAGCATGTGGAAATGCAGTTCCTCGCCGATGTCTACCTGCGCTGCGCGGAGTGCGATGGCAAACGCTATCGCGCCGAGACGCTGCAGGTGCGTTGCACCGCCGCCGATGGCCGGCAGGCCGATATCGCCACGGTGCTCGAGCTGACGGTGCGCGAGGCGCTGCAGTTCTTTTCCCATGTGCCCAAGATCTGCGCACGACTGCAGCCGCTGTCGGATGTCGGCCTCGACTACCTGCGCCTCGGACAGCCGGTGCCCACGCTCTCGGGTGGCGAAGCGCAGCGACTGAAACTGGCGGGTTATCTGGCGGAAGCGGCTCTGGACAGCGCACGCCTGCAGCGCAAGCGCCGGGGCAGTGGCAAAGCCGGCAGCGATGACAGCGCCAACGCCGGCCAGCGGGGCAAGCTGTTGCTGTTCGATGAGCCCAGCACCGGACTGCACTTCGAAGATGTCGCGCGACTGCTGCGCGCGTTTGGGCTGCTGCTCGAGGCCGGGCATTCGCTGCTGGTGATCGAGCACAACCTCGACATCATCGGCGCGGCCGACTGGATCATCGACCTGGGGCCCGAGGGCGGCAGCGCCGGTGGCGAGCTGATGTTTTGCGGCACGCCCACGCAGCTGCTGGGTGATGCGCGCTCGCACACCGCCGCGGCGCTGCGCGACTACCGGCGCGAGCCCGGCGTACGCGATGCCGCGCCGGCAGGCAGGCTCGCTGCGCCCCTCGCCTCGGCGCGCGCTGACGCCGCGCGCGCCATCGCAGCGCCGCCAATGATCAGCGTGCGCGGCGCACGCGAACACAACCTGCGCGATATCGACGTGGACATACCGCGCGATCGCTTCACCGTGATCACCGGTGTCTCCGGCTCCGGCAAGTCGACGCTGGCATTCGACATCCTGTTCCATGAGGGCCAGCGCCGCTATCTCGAATCGCTCAATGCCTTCGCGCGCCAGTTCGTGCAGCCCGCGGCGCGTCCGGACCTGGACAGCCTCTCGGGCCTGCCGCCTACCGTGGCCATCGAACAGCGTGCCAGTCGCGGCGGTCTCAAGAGCACGGTAGCCACGCTCACCGAGGTCTATCACTTCCTGCGCCTGCTGTACGTGCACCTGGGCGTGCAGTATTGCCCCGATTGCCAGATCGCGATTGCGCCGCAGAGCGCGGAGCAGATTGCCGCACACCTGTTGCGCAAGTATCGCGGCCAGCGGCTGCAGCTGCTGGCGCCGCTGATCGTGCAGCGCAAGGGCATCTACACGGATCTGGCGCGCTGGGCGGCGGCCCGCGGCGTGAAAACCCTGCGGGTCGATGGCAAGTGGGTGCCGAGCGCGCCGTTTCCGAAGCTCAAGCGCTTCGTCGAACACAACATCGAGATGCCGGTTGCGGATCTCACGGTGTCGGTGCGCGATGAGGCGCCACTGCGCAGCGCGCTGGCTGCAGCGCTCGAGGTCGGCAAGGGCGTGGCGCATGCGCTCGGAGAGCAAGGAGCCGTCGAGGTACTCTCGAGCCGGCGCGCCTGCCCACAGTGCAGCCGCGGTTTCGCGCCCGTGGATCCGCGTCTGCTCTCGTTCAACTCACCCCAGGGCTGGTGCACCGAGTGTCGCGGCACCGGACTGAAACTCGAGGATTTCGACCCCGCGGAACAGAGCGGCGAGGAATCGCAATGGCTCGAGCACCAGGATCAGGCGCACGCCTGCCCGGCCTGCTCCGGCGCGCGCCTGAATCCCGTCGCGCTGAACCTGCGACTGGGCGAGCACTCCATCAGCGCACTGTGCGCGCTCAGCGTCACGGCGCTGCAGGCGTTGCTGACGCGCCTGAAGCTGGATGCGCGCTCGCGCGCGATTGCCGGTGACGCGCTGGCCGAGATCGCCGCGCGCCTGCAGTTCCTGGCGCGCGTCGGGCTCGACTATCTGAGCCTCGACCGCGCTGCGCCTACGCTGGCCGGCGGCGAAGCGCAGCGCATACGCCTTGCGGCGCAGCTCGGCTCAAACCTGCAGGGCGTGTGCTATGTGCTCGATGAGCCCACGATCGGCCTGCATCCACGCGACAACACGATATTGCTGGGCGCACTGCGGGAACTGAACGCCGCGCACAACACGCTGATCGTGGTCGAGCACGATGAAGACACGATCCGCCAGGCCGATCACATCATCGACCTGGGGCCCGGCGCCGGCGTGCGTGGCGGCCGCGTGATCGCCACCGGCGATGCCGCCGCGCTCAGCGACAATCCACACTCGGTGACCGGCCGGCTGCTGGCTGCGCCGCTGCGTCATCCCGCACACCCGCGCCGCGCGGTGAGCACCTCGACACCCTCGCTCCGCCTCCAAGGCGTGCAGCTGCACAACCTGCGCAATCTCGAAGTGCGCATCCCGCTCGGGCGGCTGGTGATCGTCACGGGTGTTTCCGGGTCGGGCAAATCCACGCTGGCGCGCGATGTGCTCTACACCAACCTGCATGCCACGCTCGCCAGGCGCGGCGCCGCGCTGCAAGGCCTGCGCGCCCTGCACGGCGCCGAATCGATCACGCGCGTGCTCGAAGTGGACCAGACGCCGATCGGCCGCACGCCGCGCTCCTGCCCGGCCACCTACGTGGGTTTCTGGGACGACATCCGGCGCCTGTATGCCAATAGCGATGAGGCCCGCATGCGTGGCTTCAGCGCGAGTCGCTTCTCCTTCAACACCGGCGAGGGTCGTTGCACGGAATGCGAAGGCCAGGGGCAACGCACGGTGGAGATGAGCTTCCTGCCCGACGTCAAGGTGCCCTGCGACCTGTGCGGTGGCCGGCGCTTCAACGCGCAAACGCTGGAAGTACACTGGCGCGGCCGCTCAGTGGCCGATGTGCTGGCGATGAATGTAGAGGATGCGGTCGAATTCTTTGCCGCGCAGCCGCGCCTGCATCGTCCGTTGCTGTTGCTGCGCGACGTGGGGCTGGGCTACCTGACACTCGGCCAGCCGAGCCCCACGCTTTCGGGCGGCGAAGCCCAGCGCATCAAGCTGGTCACGGAACTGGCGCGCCTCGCGGCATTGCGGCCCGGCCGCGCGGGCAGCGCACATACGCTCTATGTACTCGACGAGCCGACTGTCGGCCTGCACATGGCCGATGTCGAGCGCCTGATCGCGGTGCTCCATCGGCTCGTGGATGCCGGCAATTCCGTGGTAATGGTCGAACACAATCTCGACCTGATGGCGCAGGCCGACTGGATCATCGACCTCGGGCCCGAAGCCGGCGCCGGCGGCGGGCGCGTCGTGGCTGCGGGTCCGCCGGCGCAGATTGCCGCGCGCCGCGCGCGCTCGCATACTGGCGCGGCGCTGGCGCCGTTCCTGAGCGCGCGCTGCGATTGAAGCGCCGGCCCCACGGAGCCTGTTGATGGAACACGGATTGCAGTGCTGGAAGTGCGGCGCCAGCCTCGAGAAACTGACGCTGCCGCTCGCGCGTCGCGACGAGTGCGCGAGCTGCCGCGCCGAGCTGCACGTGTGCCGCATGTGCGTGGAGTACGACACCGCGGTCGCCAAGCACTGCCGGGAGCCCACCGCCGAGGAAGTCAGCGACAAGCAGCACGCGAATTTCTGTGATCATTTCCGGCCGCGACCCAAGGCCTGGACGCCGCCTGCAGCCGCTGCCGATCAGGCGCGCGCCGAACTCGAGCGGCTGTTCGGCAAGAAATAGCTGGAAAGCATGCGCTGCCGGCCAGCGGCCGGGAGTGATCAGCCGGTGCCAGTGATCAACTGCCGCCGAAGCGCTCGGCGAGCCGATCCATCAGCCGCCCGAAGCGCGAGCCACCTCGCGACTTGTCAGCGTTCGCGTGCCGATCGCGGTTCGACGCGTCGTTGAGCAATTCGCCGCGACCCTTGTCGAGCTGCAGCGTGCTGGCGCCCAGGATCTCCAGCGTCTCTTCCAGGGTCAGCGGGCCATCGTGACGAGGCGTATGTTTGCTGACCGGCTTGGTGCCCTGCGCGACGCGCAACTTGGCGCGCTTGCCGCCCGAGGAGCGCGGCGTCGGACGTGCGTTGCCGGCACGCGCGTTGTTGGCGAGCTCGCTGATGATCGCGTCGATCGCCTGTTCCTTGGTGGCCGGTGCGGTGCCACCCGTGCGCACCACGTTGCCGTTGGCATCGACCTGCAGGGCCGGCCGGCTGCCGCTCATCGCGGTGTCGGTCGGGATGTCCTCGATGAAATTCAGCTCGTGACCAATGGTCTTGCTGGTGGCGGTGGTCGGCAGCGGCTTGGCGGTCGCGGCGCTGGCACGCGAGCGCTCACGATGCGTGACCGGCACCACCGAGACCGACTTGAACTCGGAGCGCACGTATTGCGCCACCTGCTTGGCAGAGACCGCATCGGTGAAGAAGCCCAGCCGCAAGCCGTACCAGCGGCGGCCATCGCGATTGCCTTCGGCGCCATAGAGCGTGTAGGCCGCGAAGATCGCCAGCTGCGGAACCTGGCCCATGTCGATCGGCTGCACCGACCACAGCAACTGCACGGCATAGGCCGCGAGCTCTGGCGTGGCGGCAGGTGCCACAGGCGAAGTCGTGGAAGTGGCACGCGGCGTGGCGCTGCTGGCGGACTTTGCTGCGCGCGCCGCAGGCACGGGGCGCAGTTGCGCCACATTGCGCGGCTCGCTGCGGGCTGCAGTGGGAGCAGCAGCACTGGGTAGCGGTGCTCGCTGCGCCGCCGCGCTCGTCGCAGCAACGGCGTCCTGCGGCGCAGCCATAGGCGTGCGCGTACTGACCACGGGCGGGTTCGCGACCGGTGTGCTGGCCGGCTGCGCTGGCACACTCTCGAGCAGCTGCAACACCTGCGCGTCGCGCAGCGGTTGGGCGGCAGGGGCCGCCTCTGGCGTCACCGGGGCCGGCATCGCGCCAGCAGGAATCGCGGCCGCAGGAATCACTGCAACGGGAGTCGCGGCCGCGAGCGAAATCGATGGCGCAATAGCTGCCGGGGCGGTCGCGGGCTGATCGCGCAGCGAATCGATAGCGGCGCGCACATTGGTCAGCGAGTGTTCGGCCGTGATCTCGCTGCGCGGTGTTTGCGCCTGCGATGCAGCCGCAGCCAGGGGCGCTGCGGGCGGCGCAGCGGCGCTCGGCGCAGCAGCGGCCGGCGTAGCGGCGGCCGGTGTCGCAGTTGCCGCAGCGCTCTGCGCAGCTGCTCTTGCGATGTCCGGTGCGCTGCCAGGCGAGAACACCGCCGGTGCGCTGGCCGTGGTATTGACGGGCGTGCGCATGCGCAGGTTCTGCCCTGGCGCCACGCCGGCCCAGGCGGCCGGATAGATATCGCGCACGGCATCGAGCAGTTTCTCTGCTTCTTCCTGCGAGGAGAAATAGCCCATGTGCAGGCGGAAGCGTTCACGGCCTTCTTCACGCCGACGCGAGACGAAGAAGGTGAAGCGCTTGAGCTGCGGATGACTGGGATGTACGAGTCCGACGGGTGTCGTGGACGCGCACAGATTGATCACGAAGCTGGTCTGGGGGCTGGCGGCCGGCAGAAAATTGCCGCTGGTACTGGCAAGATTTTCGCTTGAGCTCGTAGCCTGCTGCATTCGCTGTTCCCGCCTGTCCGCACCGAGTTATGCCAGCCTGCGGTAGTTCAGCGGGTTGTCAGCGAAGCGCTGTTGGCAGCGGCTCCGTCGGCAACCCCGCTTTCCCTCAAACCTGAAGGGACCGGAGGCTTTGCGTCCCTGCCTTACGACAGGTTTGCCATCACTGTTACGTGACGCAGTTTGGCATGGTGACGCTGCGCGTCAAGTGCGAATTGGGAGAGCCGGGTCACATCTGCCGGAGTGCAGTGCGACAGCGCACAGTTCTGTCAAATTGCCCGCGCGCGCTGCGGGAATCAGGCCGTGTGCCGCAGTTGCGGGAGTTCGGTGGCGCGCCGGCCGCGCAGCAGGTTGGTGATCTCCGCGGCCGCCGCGGGGCGCGCAAAGTAAAAGCCCTGTGCGAAATCGCAGCGGCGCTCGCGCAGGAATTCGAGCTGTTCCATGGTCTCGACGCCTTCGGCCACCACCTGCTTGCCGAGCGCGTGCGCCATCGTGATCATGGTTTCGGCGAGCGTCGCAGCCGTGATGTTGCTGGCCACGCCCTCGACGAAGGAGCGATCGATCTTGATGGCGTGCACCGGGTGCGCACGCAGGTAGCCGAGCGAGGAATAGCCGGTGCCGAAATCATCGAGCGAGAGACGCACGCCGAGCGCCGCGAGCCGGCGCAGCGTCACCAGCGCCTCATCGTCGGCGAACACAGTCTCGGTGAGCTCGATCTCCAGGCGCTCGGGCGGAATCCTGGCGCGCTCGAGCGCATTGCGCACCAGCTTGGGGAAATCGGGCTGGCGCAACTGCTGCACCGACACGTTGAGCGCCAGGCGCGGCGGCGCGATGCCCTCGGCACACCACTGCGCCAGCTGCTCGCAGGCGGCCTCGAGCACCCAGGCGCCGATGTCGACGATCAGGCCGCTCTGCTCCGCGGCCGGCACGAACTCGGCCGGGAAGCGCATGTTCTCGCGCGGCGGCTGCCAGCGCAGCAGCGCCTCCAGACCCGAGAGGCTGCCATCGGCGAGCGCGTACTGGGGTTGGTAGTACAGCGAGAACTCGCGCCGTTGCAGCGCACGATACAGGCCGCTCTCCGCAGCCAGCGCCGGCATCTTCTGCATGGCGCGATCATAGAACACGGCGCGCGAGCGGCCGGTTTCCTTGGCGCGGTACATCGCCAGATCCGCGTTGCGCATCAGCTCATCGAGCTCGATGCCATCGTCGGGGAACAGCGTGACGCCGATGCTGGCGCGCACGAAATGGTCGCGGCCGCCGATATTGCACGGGCTGCTGCAGGATGTCGATGAGCCGATCGGCCACGCGCCGCGCGCCCTCGGCATTGCCGACGCTGCGCAGGATCACGGTGAACTCATCGCCACCCAGGCGCGCCACCGTGTCGCCATCCTTGACGCAGGAGCGCAGCCGCTGCGCGACGATCTGCAGCATCTGGTCGCCGGCACCGTGACCCACGGTGTCGTTGATCTTCTTGAAGTGATCCAGGTCGACGTACAGCAGTGCGCCACGGTGCACGCCTTCGGAGGCGCTGACCAGCTCCTGCGACAGGCGGTCACGGAACAGCAGGCGGTTGGGGAGCGAGGTCAGCGGATCAAAGTGCGCCTGGCGATAGAGTTGCTCGCCGCGTGCGCTGTTGGAGAGCGCCACGCCGATGCGCGCCGCGCATTCGGTGCCGTAGCCAGCCACCTCGGCGCCCACCGCCGGCGCACCGCGATAGCCGACCGCCAGTGCCGCGACCAGCGAATCCTGCGAGATCACCGGCCACACCCAGAAGAATTCTGAGCCGCCATCGCGCAGCGGCTCAATCAGGCTGTGCCGGCCCGACTCGAAGCGCGCGATCGTCAGGCCGGTGCGCTCCTGGAAGAGCTGCGAGAGCAGCGCCGGATCGAGGCTGATGCGGCTGATCAGTGCCGGCGTGCCGCGGTTGGACACATAGGCGCGGCCGTACTCGATGGCATCACGGTCGAACAGCACCAGCATCGCGCCATCGCAGCCGGTGATGTGGCCGACCCGATCCAGCAGGCGATCGAGGCAGGACTCGAGCTCCGCGGTCTCGAGCAGCATGCGATCGATCTCGTTGAGACTCGCCAGCCCCCGCATGCGGGCCTCGAGCGCGGCGATGGTGGCGTTGAATTCCTGCGCCAGGCGCCGCGGCTCGTCCGCCGCGTGCGCGCACGCCACCTGCTGGTAGCGACCGTTGGCCAGTTCGCGCAGGCTCGTGCGCAGGGCATCGAGCGTCGGTTGCCACAGATGCTGCAGGTACCAGCCCAGCACCGCGATCAGCAGCAGCGCGCCCACTACCAGCGGCCACATCGCCTTGCCCACCGGTTGCCAGACTGCAGGCAGTGCGGTGGCGGGCATGCCGACCACGATCGTCCAGCGGCCG
Organism: uncultured Gammaproteobacteria bacterium; assembly: GCA_963764065.1. Taxonomy (GTDB): domain Bacteria; phylum Pseudomonadota; class Gammaproteobacteria; order Steroidobacterales; family Steroidobacteraceae; genus FEN-1191. Next base: position 123,676 of record CAVXRM010000008.1, read on the forward strand.
GCGGTGAGATGGACTTCATCCGGCAGCACCGGCAGCACGGCGCCGCGCCACTCCATGCCATTGAGGCTCCAGGAGCGCAGCGCGCCGTCCTGCTGCGTGCTCAGGACCGAAAGCCGCTCGCGCGAGAACATTGCCAGCAGGTCATGCGGCACTTCGCCGCTGGCCATCAGCAGCGCACCATTGCCGTCGAGCACCGCGAGCAACCGATGCAAGCGCGGGAACTCGTCCATGCCCTGCCACAGCCAGTCGCGATTGAGCTCCATGATCGCCAGCTGGCTGCCATTGGCGATCACCGCACGCACCATATAGAGGTTCGAGTGCAGGTCATCGCGCGAGCCGTTGCGCAGCAGCGTCTGGCCGCCGCGCAGTGCCAGCCGGTCGCTGGCACTGAGGTCCACGGGCAGGTGTTCGAAGGTGACATCGGCGAGCATCACGCCAGCGATGGCCGCCGAGTGGGCCAGGCGCTGGCGCAGCACGAAGCCCGAGACACCGGCGTCGCCGCCTACGGCAACATGGGCAATGGATTCCGCCGCCAGCAGGCGCGTGCGCAATTCGCGCGCGTAGTCGCGACTGACATTGACGATGCCATCGAGCGCATGCTGCTCGTTGCTGTCAGCAACGGTGCGTACGGTGGAGAAGTAGATGGCGAGCAGCAAGGCCGCCGACAGCAAGGCCATCGCCAGCGTCACGCGGCGGCGCATCGTCGATCCGATGGCAGATTCGGTCAGCGGCATTATCGGCACTGGCTGGGACAACTACAGCCAATTTAACGAATGCCGGCGGCGCAGCCCTGCGCGCCAGATCACGCAATGGGGACTTAATACACGCCTAGTGCGAAGCGCGTCACACTCGCGCGGGCAAGCGGCCGGTGCGCGCCAGGCTCAGCATGCTGGCGTAGCTGTAGCGATGTACGCCGGCGCGCCCGCTGCGTGCCGCGGCGCGCATGGCCGCGGCCACGAGGCGCGCGTCGATGGCGCGGTAGCGCGTGTATTTTCCCTGCAGCAACGGATTGAACAGCGGCAAGGTCCAGCGTGCCAGCGTCTCGAACAGGCGCCGCTGTCGGCGCGTGCCCAGCAGCAAGCCTGGCTGCAGCAGATACAGCGCGCGATAACGCAGCGCTTCGAGCGCCACTTCGGTCTCGCCCTTGGTGCGCAGGTAGAAATTGCGCGCGGCCGGATCGGCGCCCACCGAACTCACGACCGCCAGCGTTTGCGCGCCAGCGGCCTGCGCGCCGCGCGCGAAGCTCAGCACCAGGTCATGATCGACCGCGCGGAAGGCCTGTGGCGAACCGGCTTCGCGGCGCGTGGTACCCAGGCAGCAATAGGCATCGTGGCAGGCGATCCCCTGCATCTCGCTCTCGAGATTGGCAAAACGCAGGATGCGGTTCGCCAGGCGCGGTGACTCGATCGACAAGGGCCGGCGCGTCAAGGCGATCACGCGCGAGTAATCGCCCGAATCGATCAGCGCGCGCACCAGCGCCAGACCCACCATGCCATTGGCGCCGGCCACCAGCGCGATCCGGTTGCTGTCTCCCTGCATTGGCGAGAGCTTAACCTGCGCCGCAACACGTTGCTAAGGTGTGTGCAGCGCGCAGCCTTCTAGAGGGCGAATTCCATCTGGCCGCCGCTCCGGGACACCCGGAACAGCTCGGTAGTCAGTGCCCGGGAGCGCTCGGTGTTCAGGTTCAGCCGGCGACAGGCCAGCTCGAAGCGCGCGCGCAACAGCGCCGCCCAGGGCCCGGTGCCACGCATGCGCTTGCCGAAGCGCGGGTCGTTGTCCTTGCCGCCGCGGGACTGCTGCACCAGCGACATCACATGCGCGGCGCGCTGCGGATAGTGCTCGGCCAGCCAGTCACGGAACAGATCCTTGATCTCGTGCGGCAGGCGCAGCAGCACGTAGCCGGCGCGCGTGGCGCCCGCCCCGGCCGCGGCCTCGAGCAGGCTCTCGAGCTCGGCATCGTTGATGGCCGGGATCATCGGGGCGGTCATCACGCCTACCTGCACACCGGCGGCTGCGAGCGCACTGATCACGCGCAGCCGCGCCGCGGGCGAGGCCGCGCGCGGCTCGAGCTTGCGCTTGAGCTCGGCATCGAGCGTGGTGAAGCTCACGTAGACATGGGTCAGGTTGAGCCTGGCCAGTTCGGTGAGCAGGTCGAGATCGCGCAGGATCAGCGTGCCCTTGGTAATCACGTTCACCGGATGGCGCGCGGCCAGCAGCACTTCAAGTATCGAGCGCGTGACACGCAGGCGCTGCTCCACCGGCTGGTAGGGATCGGTATTGGCGCCCAGCATGATGGGGCTGCAGCGATACGCTGGCCGCTCGAGCTCGGCGCGCAGCAGTCGCGCGGCGTCGGCCTTGTAGAACAGCCGCGTTTCGAAATCGAGACCCGGCGAGAGATCGACATAGGCGTGGCTGGGGCGGGCGTAGCAGTAGACGCAACCGTGCTCGCAGCCACGATAGGGATTGATCGACTGCTCGAAGGGAATGTCGGGTGATTCGTTGCGGCTGATGATCGAGCGCGCCGCCTCGGGACGGATCTCGGTGGCAATGGACTCGGGTACTTCCTGCTGGTACCAGCCGTCGTCTTCGGCCTGCTGCGCGCGGCCGATGAATCGCGCCGGCGGATTGCTCAGTGCGCCGCGGCCCTTGAATACCTGCCCCATGGGTATACTGTACGTATATACAGCTTCATTGCAAGTGCTTCAGCCGACGCAGCGGCGGGAACAGGAACACCCAGCTCACGGCCACGGCCAGCGTCAGCACGCCGCCGATCACCACGGCGGGCACGGTGCCGAACCAGCTCGCGGTCAGGCCCGATTCGAATTCACCCAGTTCATTGGAAGCACCGATGAACATCGAGTTCACCGCACTGACGCGTCCGCGGATCTCGTCCGGCGTAGCGATCTGCACCAGGATCGCGCGGATGTAGACGCTGATCATGTCGCCACTGCCGCTGATCAACAGCACCGCGAACGAGAGCGCAAAGCTGCGCGACAGGCCGAACACGATCATGCACACGCCGAACACCGCCACGCCACCGAACAGCCAGCTGCCGACGTTGTCGCGGATGGGCCGTAGCGCGAGCGTGACGCCCGCGATGGCCGCGCCGGCGCCCGGCGCGGCGCGCAGCAGCCCCAGGCCCACGGGCCCGGTGTGCAGCACGTCGCTGGCGTACACCGGCAGCAGCGCGACCACACCGCCGAACAGCACCGCGAACAGGTCGAGCGAGATCACGCCGAGCACCAGGCGATTGTGCAGCACGAAGCGCAGGCCCTCGAGGAAGCGGCGCGTGCTGCCGACCGCGGGTGGCGCGGGCGCGCGCGTGGGCGCACGGATCAACCCCATCGCGATGCTGGTGATCGCGAACAGCGCCAGGCAGGTGCCATAGACCGCGCGCGGACCGATCAGGTACAGCACGCCGCCCAGCACCGGACCACCGACGGTGGCGATCTGGTAGAACATGGAATTGAGCGCGACGGCGCCGCCGAATTCCTCGCGCGTGACCAGCTGCGGCAACATGGCCTGCATCGCCGGCGTCCAGAAGGCATGCGTGGCGCCAAACACGCCCAGCAGCAGGTAGATGGGCCACACACTGTGCAGTGGCGTGGCGCTCACCAGCAGCAGCGCCAGCGCACACAGCGCTTCTATCGCATAAGCGATCACGATCACGATGCGTCGCTCGGCATGATCGGCCACGTGGCCACCGACCAGCACCAGCGTCACGAAGGGCAGGAAGGCGCTGAGGCCCGCAAAACCCAGCGCCAGCGGATCGTGCGTGATCGCATACACGTGCCAGCCGACGCCAACCACCAGCATCTGCGCGCTCAGCGTGCCGCACAGTCTGCCGATCGCGTAGCAGGCCGGATTGCGCCGGCGCAGGGTCGCCAGCGCCGCGACGCCAGCGCCGCTCAAGGCATCGCCCCCAGCATGGCGGCCGCTGGCTGCACGCTCAGCCCGCCAGGAAGCTGCGATAGGCCGGGTTGGCAGTCTCTTCGGTGTAGGGGAAACCCAGCTCTTTCAGGTGCAGCAGGAACTGCTCGCGCTCCGGCTTGGGCACCTGGATGCCGGCCAGCACCCGGCCGTTGTCCGAACCGTGATTGCGATAGTGGAACAGCGTGATGTTCCAGTTGGTGCCGATCGCGCGCAGGAAGCGCAGCAGCGCACCCGGGCGCTCGGGAAATTCGAAGCGGTACAGCAGTTCGTCGTGCAGGTCGTTGCCGAGGCCCCCGACCATGAAGCGCACGTGGAGCTTGGCCATCTCGTTGCTGCTCATGTCGACCACGCCGAAGCCGGCGGCGCACAGTCGCGCGCTGACCGTGGCGCAGTCTTCCTGGCCGGCACCGACCGAGAAACCGACGAACAGCCGCGCGCGCTCGGTGCCCTGGTAACGGTAGTTGAACTCCGTGACGCTGTGCTGGCCAAGCGCTTCGCAGAAGCGCAGGAAACTGCCGCGCTGCTCGGGGATCTCCACTGCCAGCAGCGATTCACGTCCGGCGCCAAGATCCGCGCGCTCGGCGATGTGCCGGAGGCGATCGAAATTCAGGTTGGCGCCGCTGCAGATCGCCACCAGCCGCTGCCCGGCCGCGTTCGGACGCGCCACGTACTGCTTGATGCCGGCCACCGCGAGCGCGCCCGAGGGCTCGAGTATCGCGCGCGTATCCTCGAACACATCCTGGATCGCGGCACAGATCTGGTCGGTGTTGACCAGCAATATCTCATCGACATAGCGGCGCGCCAGCGCGAAGGTCTCCTCGCCCACGCGCCGCACCGCGACGCCATCGGCGAACAGGCCCACGCGCTCGAGCGTCACGCGCTGTTTCGCCCGCAGCGATTCGTACATGGCCGCGGAGTCCTCGGGCTCGACGCCGATGATGCGCACGCGCGGATACACCTGCTTCACGAACGCGGCGATGCCCGCGATCAGCCCGCCACCACCCACCGGTACGAAGATCGCATCGAGCTCGCCGCCGGTCTGGTGCACGATCTCCATGCCGATGGTGCCTTGCCCCGCGATCACATCCGGATCATCGAAGGGATGCACGAAGGCCAGGCCCTGGGCGCGCGCCAGCTCCAGCGCATGCTCGTAGGCCTCGTCGTAGACATCGCCGTGCAGTATCACTTCGCCGCCCAGGTCGGCGACCGACTGCACCTTGATGGGTGGTGCGGTCTCTGGCATCACGATCACCGCGCGCACGCCACGCTTGCGCGCCGCGAGTGCCACACCCTGCGCGTGATTGCCGGCCGAAGCGCAGATCACCCCGCGCGCAGCGACCGCACTGCTGAGGTGCGCAATCTTGTTGTAGGCGCCGCGCAGCTTGAACGAGAACACCGGCTGCAGGTCCTCGCGCTTGAGGCGCACCTGGGCACCCAGGCGGCGCGAGAGCCGCGGCGCGGCGTCCAGGGGTGACTCGATGGCCACGTCGTAGACGCGTGCCTTGAGTATGCGTTGCAGGTAGTCATCGTCCATGTACATATCGTACACGGACTAAGGGCCTCAGCCGCTGTTCGTAACCGCGCCCGGGTGGCCCGCGGCTTCGGCCTGCGGCTTGAGTATGTAGCGGAACCCGGTCTTGCCGATCGTCACCAGGTCACCTTCGGAAAGCTGGTGGCGCGAGACGCGCACGCCATTGACGTACACGCCATTGGTGCTGTTGAGATCCTCGAGCACGGTGCCGCTGGCGGCGACCAGCACGACCGCGTGATGGCGGCTGATGAAATCCGCGTCGATGCACAGATCGTTGTCGGGCGTGCGGCCGATGGTGGTGGTACGCCGCAGCAGGTGGACAATGCCGGTATCGCCCTCGGTGCGCACCAGCAGCCGCATCTGGCCATCGAGCGCGGCGTGTGCGCCGCTGACCGCAGGGCTGGCATTGGCCACGGCACCAGCGCCGGCCGCTGGCGCGTTGAAATCGCCGGTAACGGAGTGCGATTCCAGCGCCGCGAGACTGCGACGCGCCTCACGCTCGCTGGCCTCGCCTTCGGCGGCCAGCTCCCGCTCGGCGTTCGCCAGCCTGGCGCGCAACGCGGTTTCATTGCTCTCGAGCCTGGCGATGCGCGCGGCACGCTGCTGCTGCTCGTTCTCGTGCGTGCGGATCAGATCCTCGGCAGCTGCGAGATCGCCGCGCAGCGCTTCGATGCCCAGCTGCGCGGCGCGCAGCTGTTCGTGCAGCACCCGCAGCGCCTCGCCATGATCGGCGGCGTCGCGCTCCAGGCCCGCGACATTGCCGAGCGCCTGCTCGTGGCGTTGCTGTGCGCCTGACGCCGCCTCCTGCGCTCGCGTCAGCGCCAGGTTCAGTTCCTCGACGCGCGCCTGCTGGGCCACGCACTGGGCCTCGGCACGCGCGGTTTCGTCGCGCGCAAAGCTGGTCTCGGCACGTACGCTGTCCAGCTGCGCGCGCGCCGCCGCCAGTTCACTGGCCTGCGCCGCGAGGCGCGCATCACGTTCATCGACCAGCGCCTCGCGCTCACGGAACATGGCATCGTAGAGGTGCCGCTGGCCCTCGAGGTGCTGCAGCGCTTCGCTGTGCGCTGCGCTCTGGCGCCGCAATTCGGCCAGGTCGCTCTGCGCGCGCACCAGCGCAGACTCGCGCTGCGTGCGTTCGCGTTCCCAATCCTGTTGCTGCGTCGAGAGCTGCAGGCTCTGGCGCTCGCGCACTTTGTCCACACTGGCGAGTTCGGCCTGCACCCGCTCCAGGCGCGCACGCAGATCATCGCGCTCCGCTTCGCCGAGCCGATGCTGTTCGACGCGTGTCGCCAGTTCCTTGTTGAGTTCGTTGACTCGCACCAGGCTCGCGGCCTGTCCGGCGGCATGCGCGGCCGCGGCTTCGTTGGCGAGCTTCAGCGCGGCGGAATGCGCGGCGGCCTCCTGGGCGCGCGCAACCGCATCCTGCAAGGGCGCGGGAGCAGGCTGCGGCAGCACCTGGGGAAGATTCGTGGGCAGCACCGGGCGCTGCATTTCCTCGGTGACGGCGCTGGCCGCCAGGTCACTGGCTGCGAGCTGCGGTGCAACCCAGGTGTCGGTGGGGCCATCGAGCGCCGCGGGGAGACTGGGCAGCTCGACGGTATCGTCCAGATCGTCGCTCACCGGCAAGACCCGGTGTTTGTTGGTGCTCATGATTGCAACGCAGTCTACGCCAAGGCTTTGGCGCTGGCCCCCGCCAGGCTTGAAACTGCGAAGTGCTTCTTAGCCGGCCGCGTCCGTATTGAAAATCTTAATGATTTCATCCAGATGGGCGCCCACCGAGGCAGCACTCAGGGCCTCATCGCCCGCCCCGGCCAGCGCCAGCTCCTGCCAGGGGACACCCGCCGTACGCGCCTGGCTCACAACGCTGGCCGGCGCTGCGGACCAGGCCATGCGCCGGACCAGAGACGGGCGCTGCTGCTTGAGCGCCAGTGCAGTCGCGGCGCCTTCGGCATGCGCGAGCACATCGACACGACGCTGGAAGAGCGAGTCGAGCAGATCAGTCGCCGCCAGCGCCCATTGTTCCGGTCCCAGGCCCTGCATCGGCGCGTCGGAGCCGCCGAAGCCAGGCAGGTCGAGCGCATAGATCGACCGGTTGCCGCCCAGCGGAGCCAGCAGCGCCGTGTAGAAACCACCCAGGCCGCGCGCTCCCGGCAAGCACAACAACGCAGTGGCTTCATCGAAGCCACCGCCCGGCGGAATCGCCTGGTGCACGTGCAGCTGACCGTAGCGGCAATCGAAATAGGTGCGCCGCACGCGTGCCACGCCGCTCATCGCCCCTGCCCCGCATCGCAATGCAGTCTGTGCAGGAAGCGGTGGACCAGCGGCGCCGCGATCACGCCGGCGAAGGCCAGCACCGCGATACCGGAATAGAGCGCATAAGTGCCGGCAAAGATCTTGCCGCTCGCGCTGACTGGCGAGGCAATGGGACCCATACCGGCAAGGATCATCGCGGCGTTCTCATAGGAATCGACCCAATCGAGCCCGACCAGGCTGTGATAGCCCATCATGCCGACCACCAGTGAGACGAAGATCAGCGAGCCGCCCAGGGCGAGGCTACGCAGCTGACGACGCAGGTACAGCGGAAAGGCCGCGACCGGTTGCGACATGTGCTCGAAAAGGCTTGCGCGCCTGGAAGGATTCACGGGTACACCACGATGCTGCCGGATTCAGGGCGCTAAGTTGCCCTGCGCGCTCGCGCGTTGCAAGCCGGCGCACTCAGTCCAGCGGGCGCAGCCAGCGCGCGGCGCGCGGCCGGTAGTAGTGCTCCGGATCGAGCGACATCACCACACGCGTCGCGCGGCCAACGATGTTGCGCCTGGGGACATAGCCGATATAGCGGGAATCGGCACTGTTGTCGCGGCTGTCGCCGAGTACGAAATACATGCCCTCTGGCACGGTCAGCCGCCCAGGGAACGGGGGCGGGCCACGCCCCGGCAGCAGCAGGATATCGTGCGCCGGACCCGCGCCCGCCTCGCGCACCACCAGGGGTGAAGCGGCGCGCGTGGCCGCCAGCAATGAATCCACTGCGCGTGTGTCGCCAGCGCTGTAGTGCGCCGGCACGCCATTGACGATCAGCTGCTCGCCCGCAAGCAGCACGGTGTCACCGGGCACGGCGATCACGCGCTTGACGAGCGAAGTGCCATCGGCCGGCGAATCGAACACGATGATGTCGCCGCGCGCCGGATCGGCGCCGCGGGTCAGGTGCGTGAGCGTGAAGGGCACGCGCAGGCCGTAGCTGTGCTTGTCGACCAGCACGCGATCGCCCTCGAGTATGGTCGGGTTCATGGAGCCCGTCGGCACCTGCACCCAGTCGGCCCAGGCGGATCGAAAGCCCATCGACAGCACCAGGAACAGCAGCACGCCGCGGTATTCGCGCCAGATGCGCGTCATGCGAGTGCCTGCCACGGGTGCCATCAGAACATGCCGGAGGGATCGATGTTGCCGGCATCCTTCGCATCGCGCGAAGGAATGTAGTCGCCCGTGATCATCGCATCGTACCCCTGCCCCGGGCCGACCATCGGATACACCCCGGCATCCGGATCGATGATTACCTCGAGGAAGGCCGGGCCCTTGAAGGCCAGGAACTCGGCGACCACCGCGGCCACATCCTGCGGGCGCTCGAGCCGGCGCGCATAGCGGAAACCGTCGGCCTGCGCGGCCTTGATGAAATCCTTCTTGTGCAGCGATTTGTCGCTGCCCGAAAGGCGGCCCTTGAAGAACAGCTTCTGCCACTGCTTGACCATGCCGTCGCCGAAATTGTTCAGCACCACGACCTTGACCGGCAGGTCGTAGGTAGTCGCGGTTTCCAGCTCGCCGATATTCATGCGGATGCTGGCATCGCCATCGATGTCGATCACCAGGCGATCGGGATTGGCCACCTGTGCACCGATCGCCGCCGGCAGGCCAAAGCCCATCGTGCCCATGCTGCCGGAGGTGAGCCAGCGGCGCGGCCCGCCGAAATCGAACAGCTGCGCGGCCCACATCTGGTGCTGGCCGACGCCGGTGGTGATGATCGCGTTGCCGCGCGTGTGGCGGTTGATCTCCTCGATCACATGGTGCGGCTGCACGCGCTCGCCGTCGCGCCGGTAGTTCATGCCGTAGCGTTTCTTGAGTGCGGCCAGGTGCGAATGCCAGGGCCGGTAGTCGCGCTGCCGCGCCGCGCGCAGCACTGCGGTGCGCAGGTCATCGAGCGCCTGGGGCAGCAGGCCGACGTGGCTCCAGCGCGCGGTCTTCACCTTGTTGATCTCGGCGTGATCGACATCGAGGTGCGCCACGGTGCGTGCGCCGCGCGCGAATTTCTTCGGGTCGCCGGCAACGCGATCGTCGAAGCGCGCGCCCACGGCCAGCAGGAAGTCGCAATCCTCGACCGCATAGTTCGCGTAGGCCACGCCGTGCATGCCGAGCATGCGCAGCGAGAGCGGATGTACGGTGTCGATGCCGCCGATGCCCATCAGCGTCGTGACCACCGGAATATTCAGCGCCTCGGCAAAAGCCGTGAGCGCACCCGCGGCCTCACCGTTGATCACGCCACCGCCGGCATAGATCAACGGCCGCTGCGATTCGGACAGCAGCTCGACGAAGCTGTCGGCCGCGCGTGCACTGATGCTGCTCGCTGCCAGCTCGGCGCTGCGTTTGCGGAATCCAGGGATCGCGAGCGTTCCTGCGCCGCGGAATTCGCCCGACCAGTTCTGCACGTCCTTGGGAATATCGATCACCACGGGACCCGGGCGGCCAGTGCGCGCGATCTCGAAGGCCGTACGCACCGTGGCCTCGAGGCGTTTCGGATCGGTGATCAGGAAGATGTGTTTGGCCACCGGGCCCATCACTGCTGCGACCGGCGCTTCCTGGAAAGCATCGGTACCAATGGCCGCGGTCGGCACCTGGCCGCAGATCACCACAATCGGCACGGAATCGGCCAGGCTGTCGCGCACCGGCGTGACGGTATTGGTGGCGCCCGGACCCGAGGTCACCAGGCACACGCCCACCTTGCCGCTGGCGCGCGCAAAGCCCGCCGCCATGAAACCCGCGCCCTGCTCGTTGGCGGGCACGATCAGCGGGATCTCGCGGCCGCCGGCGGCGCGCTGCGCCTCGTTGAAAGTGAAGACGGCGTCGTAGGTGGGCAGGATCGCCCCGCCGCTGTAGCCGAAGATCGCCCCGACGCCCTCGTCGGCCAGCACCTGGACGATGATCTGGGCACCGCTCATGACCTGGCCTGCCAGCGGGTGTGGCTTGCGGGGGGCGGAACCCTGCAATTGGTTGGCAACCTCAGTCATAGGCAGAGCGTATCAGTTTGCGCCGCAGGCACAAAACTTAGGTATTCTGAGGGCTTAGCCGGGGTACCTGTGCCCGGCAAGGCAATCGGGGCTGGCATTCATGCGTCACATCATCGGTATCCTGCTGGAAAACGAAGCCGGCGCGCTGGCCCGCGTGGCGGGTCTGTTTTCCAGCCGCGGCTACAACATCGAATCACTCTCGGTCGCACCGACCAACGACCCCTCGGTCTCGCGCCTCACGCTCGTGACCAGCGGTTCGGAAGGCGTGATCCAGCAGATCGTCAACCAGCTGGGCAAGCTGATCGACGTGGTGCGCATCGATGACATGACGCGCGGCGAACACCTGGAGCGCGAACTGGTGCTGGTGAAGCTGCGCGTCGAGCCCGCGCGGCGCGATGCGCTGCGCGGCTACGTGGTGCGCACCGGTGGGCGCGTGCTCGATCCTTCCATCGAAGGCTTCGTGGTCGAGCTGCTGGGGAGCGAAACCGAAGTCAGCGGTTTCCTGCGCGAAGTGGCCGCGCACGGCGAATTGCTGGAAGTGGTGCGCAGCGGCGCACTGGGCATCAGCCGCCACAGCCGTTCACTGCGGCTGGTAGAGCCGGCCTGAAGCCGGACAGGCCACACCTCGCAGTGGGGGGTTTACTGCGGGGGGCATGACCTGCCGGCTCCAGGGCCGCTAGAGCGCGGAGTTGTCGGTCTCGCCGGTGCGGATGCGGATCACGCGTTCGATCTCGGTGATGAAGATCTTGCCGTCGCCGACCTTGCCGGTCTTGCGCGGCCTTGACGCACGGCCTCGACCACCTGATCGACCAGCTCGCTGCGCACCGCCACTTCGACGCGCGTCTTCGGCACGAAGTCGACGACGTATTCGGCGCCGCGGTAGAGCTCGGTGTGGCCGCGCTGGCGGCCGAAGCCCTTGACCTCGGTGACCGTCATGCCCGAGACGCCGATCTCGGACAGCGCGGCGCGCACGTCGTCGAGCTTGAAGGGTTTGATGATTGCGGTAACCAGTTTCATGCGAGCACTCCCGCCTCCGTTCCATGTGGGTCGGCCTTCCGGCAGACTGGAAGTGCACCTTTCGTGCCACGCGAGTGCGGCGCGTGCCAGCGGCCGGATCAAGCGTGAATGCGCGGACTGCGTGCGGGGCGCGGCACCAAATTGGCGCGCCTGGCGACTGCCCGCTGCCCGCCGGTGGTGCGGGCGCGGATGCTGCGGACCCGGGGCCGTGGGCGAATCAGCCTGCGCGGCCGCGCAGGCTCGAGATGATGCCGGCCTGCTCCGCGCTCGAGACTGCGCGCGCCAGCTGCTCGCGCTGACCGTGCACCCAGCCGGGCACCGGCATCGGCGGGCATCGGCCGGCTGATGAAGTAGCCCTGCGCCAGGTCGCAGCCCAGGCGCAGCAGCGTGGCCCAGACCTCGGGCGTCTCGATGCCTTCGGCGACCACCTTCAGGCCGAGGCTGTGGCCCAGCTCGATGGTGGTACGCACGATCGCCTGGTTGCTGTTCGAACGCTCGATGTTCATGCACGAAGGCGCGATCGATCTTCAGCTCGTCGACCGGCAGCGCGTGCAGCTGCGCCAGGCTCGAATGCCCGGTGCCGAAGTCGTCGATCGCGAAGCGGACGCCGGCGGTGCGCAACTGCTGCATCACCTGCGCGGCCAGTTGCGGCTCGCGCATGATGGTGCTCTCGGTGACTTCGAGCAGCAGGCGCGTGGCCGGCGCCTGAATGTTCGCGCAGCAGCGCCAGCACGCGCGCCGGCAGTTCGCCGTCGGCGAAGTCGGCGGCCGAGAGGTTCACGGCGATCTCGGCATCGATGCCGGCATCGTTGCCACTGGCCCGAGCTGCGCGATGGCGGTGCGCAGCACCCAGCGCGACAGGTCCGGCAACACCGAGGCGCGCTCGGCCAGCGGAATGAACTCGGCCGGCGAGATGTTGCCGAGCGTCGGGTGCGCCCAGCGCAGCAGCGCCTCGAAGCCGACCACGGCGCGATCGGTCATGTTCACCAGCGGCTGGTAGTGCAGCGCCAGGCCGTCGTTGGCCAGCGCGCGGCGCAGCTCGGACACCAGCAGCATGCGCCGCTGGTGATCGGCATCGTGGCTGGGCTGGTAGACCACCGCGACGGTGCCCTGCTCCTTGGCCTGCAGCAGCGCCACGTCGGCCTGGCGCAGCAGATCGTCGATGCCGACGCGCGGTGCGCGCCACTCGCTGATGCCGGCGCGGATGTCGATGCTCAGTCGCAATGCATCCGAGCTGCACGCCGGCGCGCAGCTCGTCGCTCAGCACCAGCAGCCGGTGCAGCAGCTCGCTGTCGTGCAGCGGCGCACAGCACCACGAACTGGTCGGCACCGACGCGCGCGCAGGGCAACTGTGCACCGGCGAGTTGCTGCAGGCGCGCGGCCAGCATCCTGCAGCAGCTGGTCGCCGAGCTGGTGACCGACCGAAGCGTTGACGTCGCGGAAGCGGTGCACGTCCAGCATCGCGACGCTGCAGGGATCCGCTGGTGCCTGTGCCGCGAGGCGCTCGCGCAGACCAATCGCGATTGGGAAGCGCGGTCAGCGCATCGTGCGTCGACTGGTGCACGATGTGCGCCTCGCGCTCGCGGATACCGTCCTGCATGGTATTGAAGGTGCCGGCCAGACGCTGGAATTCGGTACCGCCCGGTACGCTGATGTCATCGCAGTAGTAGCCGCGCTCGATCTGGCGCGCCGCATTCACCAGCATGCCCAGCGGCCGCACGGCGCTGCGGCTGGCCAGCAGCGCGACCACGATGGCGCCGAGCAGTGCGACTCCGCCGATCAGCAGCAGCGCGAAGCGCATCTGGCGGAATGGCGCCATCGCCGCATCCTGCGACTGCTGCACGATCAGCTGCAGTGACACCGCTCTGCGCCCACAAGGGCGCGCTGAGCGTGAGGTACTGCGTGCCCTCGAGCGTCGTGAGCATCGGCTCGCCACGCGCGGTGCTCTGCGGTGTCGCGCGCGCCAGTGCCGCGGCGCGTGCCGGCTCCAGCGAGGAGATGATGCCGTTGTCGTGGGTGGGTTCGCGGAACACGAAACTGACATCGTTCCCGGCCAGTGCCGCGAGCTGCTGCGTCAGCGGCTCATCGAGCGCAAAGCCGAGCGCCACCCAGGCGATGGGCTGCGGCGCACTGAGCGGCGCGATCACGATCTGGTAAGGACGACCGCCGACGATGGCGAAGGGCGCGGCGTCGCTGTCGCCATCGGGCAGGCGCAGATTGCGGCTGGCCTGTTCGGCCAGCTGCCGGCGTGCTGGCACTCATCACCTTGCCATCGAGCGCGTACAGCACGGCGAGGTCGGCCGAGACGCGGCGCGCATGATTGGCGAGCGCCGACTGCATGGTGGGTTGATCGGAAGTCGCGACCGCCTCCCTGAAGCCGTAGTCGCGCACCAGCACGTCGGCGGCGGATTTCAGCAGGCGCGTGCGCTCGGCGAGCGTGCGATCGAGCATCGCGCGCGTGGCGCTGAGCTGGCGCGCGGAATCGCTGCGCACGGCCGAGCGTATCGAGCCGAGCGCGAGCACGATCGTCACACCCTGCGCGAGTGCCATCAGGGAAACGATCAGAATGAGTAGTCGGTTCTTGAAGCTGCCCAAATTTGCGCGCTCTAATCCATCCGCTTATGAATAATAGGTGTGCGGCGCTGTTGGCTTGTGTGACCGTCTGCACGGTTCTGGCCCTGCCGCGCATGGCGCTGGCAGGCGGCACGCTGGCTGTGAGCATCAGCGGCGTGAATGGCGGCGCGATCGAGGGCGCCGTGGTGCTTGCTGAACCTTTGCAGCCCGTGGCCCGCACTCACGCGCCCCAGAAGGCCGTGATGGACCAGCACAACCTGATGTTCGTGCCCGAGGTGCTGGTGGTGATGACCGGCACCGCGGTGGACTTTCCGAACAGCGACCAGGTGCGTCACCAGGTCTATTCGTTTTCGCCCGCGAAGAAATTCGAGCTGGCGCTGTATGCCGGCAGCGCGCACGCGCCGATCGTGTTCGACAAGCCGGGTCTCGTGACGCTCGGCTGCAACATCCACGACAACATGCTCGGCTACATCTGGGTCACCGACTCGCCCTGGTTCGCGCGCACCGCGGCTGATGGCCGCGTGCAGCTGCATGAGCTTGCGCCTGGTGAATACACGGTGCGCATCTGGCACGCCGTTGCTGAATGAGAGCGGTGCGCAGCTCGAGCAGCGCATAAATATCGTCGACAACCAGTCGGGCACGCTGAGCTTCAGGCTCACGCGGCCACTGCGCGCACCCACGCACAATCATGGAGCGGACAAGAAATGGGAAGACTACTGAACGCTGCGGCACTGCCGCTGGCGCTGGGTCTGGGCTGTGTCGGGCTTTCCCTCGACCACACGCGCGGGCGAATTCGACCTGAGCGTGGATCTGCGCGCCGTCAGCAGCAACGCCACCGACACGCGTCTCGGCGGCGCGCTCGGCAAGCTGCGCTACGACTCGGGCCAGCAGGGCCTGCGGCTGGGCTACCTGCGCCTGGGCTATCGCGGTGACCTGAGCTCCACGCTGCGCTTCGCGGTCGAGGCCGTGAGCTATGGCGATCACGATGTGAATCCCATCGACCTCACCGAGATGTACCTGGACTGGCGACCGATCCCGGCCTCAGCCTGGCGCTCGCGCCTGAAGGTCGGCGCCTTCTATCCGGAGATCTCGCTCGAGAATCGCATGCGCGGCTGGCGCTCGCCTTACACGCTGTCGTTCTCGGCGATCAACACCTGGGTGGGCGAAGAGCTGCGCACCATCGGCGCCGAGTACAGCCTGGACTGGCTGGGCCTGGCTCATGGCCACAGCTTCGAGTTCAGCAGCAGCGCGGCCGTGTTCGGCTGGAACGATCCGGCCGGCACCGTGATCTCCAGTCGGGGCTGGGCGCTGCACGACCGCCAGAGCACGCTGTTCGGGCGCTTCTCGAATGCCGGTGTGCCGCTCGGCACGCACACCTTGTTCTACGACGACCTGGACAAGCGCGCCGGCTACTACCTGAGCTCGAGCTTCCGGTACCGCGGACTGCTGGAGCTGCGCGGCCTGCACTACGACAACAGGGCAAACCTCAATACCGGTTCCACGCGCATCCAGGAGGACGCGTGGGAGACCTATTTCGACAGCCTGGGTGCGCGCTGGACGCCGAACCCGCAGCTCACCGTGATCGCGCCAGTGGCTGCACGGTCGCACCTATCTGGATCCGGCTGCCAACGCCTGGAGCTACCAGAGCCACTTCCTGCTGGCGAGCTGGAAGCAGCAGCGCTGGCGCTTCAGTGCGCGCTACGACCGCTTCGACATGCAGCAGACCTACTGCGACTTCTGCGACTTCCTCGGGTTCACGCTCGACGATGACGGCCATGCCTGGACGCTGGCCGCGCAGCGCAGCTTCGGCGAGCACTGGAACGTGACGCTCGAGGGCATCTCGGTCGACAGCACCGTGCCGCTGCGCAACCTGCTCGCGATCGCCACTACGCAGCGCGAGCATCAGTTGCAGCTGGCGTTGCGCTACGAGCGCTGAGCCGCGCGCGCCGCGGCGCCGCCGCGGCCGGGCTCAGGGCCCCTGCAGCACCACCAGCAGATCCTTCGCGTCCACCTGGCTGGAAGGCCGCACCAGCACCTCGCTGACCTCGCCGTCGATCTCGGCGCGCACCGCGGTCTGCATCTTCATCGCCTCGAGCGTCAGCACGACTTCGCCGCGCTGCGACCTTCTGCCCGACGCTCACGGCCACGGTCGCGACCGTGCCGGGCATCGGCGCGCCGATGTGGCGCGGATTGCCGGCCTCGATCTTGCGTTGCGGCGGCCGCTGGGGGATCTGCGCGCGATCGATCACGCGCACTGAGCGCGGCTGGCCATTGAGCTCGAAGAACACGGTGCGCGTGCCGTCCTCGTGCGGCTCGCTGCGCGTCACGTAGCGCACGATCAGCGTCTTGCCGCGCTCCAGGTCGACGCTGATCTCCTGGCCGGGCTCGAGGCCGTAGAAGAACGCCGGCGTCGGCAGGATCGCGACATCGCCGTAGCGCCCGCGCTCGGCGGCGTAGTCGGCCAAGACCTTCGGGTACATCAGGTAGGAGGCGAACTGCCGCTCGCTGAGCTCATGACCCAGCTCTGCTGCCCGCACTCGCGCGCAGCGCGTCCAGGTCGGCTGGCGGCAGCGCCTCACCCGGTCGCGCGCGTCAGCGGCGCGCGCCCTTGAGCACCTTGGCCTGCAGCGCCGGCGGAAAGCCGCCGTACGGCTGGCCGAGGTCACCGTGGAACAACTGCACCACCGATTCTGGAAAGGCGACCTCGGTGTCGGGATCCAGCACGCGCTCGCGCGTCAGGCCGCTGCTGACCATGAAGATCGCCATGTCGCCGACCACCTTGGAGGTCGGCGTCACCTTGACGATGTCGCCGAACATGTCGTTGACCTCGGCATAGGCCTGCGCCACTTCCGGCCAGCGCGTGTCGTCGATGCCGAGCGAGCGCGCCTGCTCGCGCAGGTTGGTGTACTGGCCGCCGGGCATGCCGTGCACGTAGACGTCGGAGGTGCCGGCGCGGATGTCGCTCTCGAAGGCGCGCGTAGTAGCGCGCGCACCTGCTCCCAGTAGTGCGAGATCGCGCCGCAGCGGCTGGCCGGCTCGAGCCGCGGATCGCGCGCGCCGAAGCGCAGCGCCTCGGCGATCGAGCCCAGGTTCGGCTGCGAGGTCAGCCCGCTCATCGCATCCATCGCCGCATCGACCGCGTCGGCGCCGGCGTCGATCGCCGCGAGCACGCTGGCGGCGGCGATGCCGCTGGTGTCGTGGGTGTGGAAGTGCACCGGCAGGCCGATCTCGTCCTTGAGCGCCTTGCACCAGCGTCGCAGGCCGCGCGCGGCCGGCACAGGCCGGCCATGTCCTTGATGCCGAGGATGTGCGTGCCGGCGGCCTTCAAGCTCGCGTGCGATGCTGCAGGTAGTAGTCGAGCGTGTACTTGCGCTCGTGCGGGTCGCTGAAGTTTCCGCGTGTAGCAGATCGCCGCCTCGCACAGCTTGCCGGTCTCGAGCACCGCGTCGATCGCCACGCGCATGTTCTCGACCCAGTTGAGCGAGTCGAAGACGCGGAACACGTCGATGCCGCCGGCGGCGGCCTGCTGCACGAAGTAGCGCACCACGTTGTCGGGGTAGTTGGTGTAGCCGACCGCATTGGCGGAGCGCAGCAGCATCTGCAGCAGCAGGTTCGGCATCGCGTCGCGCAGCGCGCTCGAGCCGCTCCCACGGGTCTTCCGCAGGAAGCGCATCGCCACGTCGAAGGTGGCGCCGCCCCAGCACTCGACCGAGAACAGCTGCGGCAGCAGCTGCGCGTAGTAGGGCGCGATGCGCAGCATGTCGTAGCTGCGCATGCGCGTGGCCAGCAGCGACTGGTGGGCATCGCGCATCGTGGTGTCGGTGATCAGCACGCGCTCCTGCTGCCAGCATCCACTGCGCGAAGCGTTCGGGGCCGAGCTCGTCGAGCAGTCTGCTTGCTGCCGGCGGGCGGCGGCAGTCGAGTGGCCGGCGGCGGCAAGCGTGGCGTGACCACGCGCGCTGGCGCCGGGCGGCCCTTGCACCTCCGGGTTGCCGTTGACGATGACGTCGCCGAGGAAATGCAGGATGCGCGTGGCGCGGTCGCGGCGCGCGGGCGAGCGGAACAGCTCCGGCGTCTCGTCGATGAAGCGCGTGGTGTAGTCGGCCGTGCACGAAGCGCGGATGCGTGATGACGCTGGTCGAGGAAGCGCAGGTTGGTGACCACGCCGCGGATGCGGAATTCCCACAGCGCGCGGTGCATGCGCGCGATCGGCTTCCTCGCGGCGTCGGCGCCCAGGCGGTGACCTTCACCAGCAGCGAATCGTAGGAGCGCGTGATGACGGCGCCGGTGTAGGCGGTGCCGGCGTCGAGGCGCACGCCGAAGCCGGCGGGGCTGCGGTAGGCGGTGAGGCGGCCGTAGTCGGGCATGAAGTTGTTCTCCGGATCCTCGGTGGTGATGCGGCACTGCAGCGCGTGCGCCGCTGAGGCGGATGTCGGCCTGCGCCGGCACGCCGCTGTCCGGCGTCGCCGATGCGCGCGCCTGTCGGCGATGCGGATCTGCGCCTTGACGATGTCGATGCCGGTGACCATCTCGGTGACGGTGTGCTCGACCTGGATGCGCGGGTTCACCTCGATGAAGTAGAACTGGCCGCTGTCGGCGTCCTGCAGGAACTCGACGGTGCCGGCGTTGCTGTAGCCGACGGCGCGGCCGATCGTCAGCGCCGCTGCGCACAGCTCGGCGCGCTGCGCGTCGCGTCGAGGAAAGCGCGCCGGCGCGCGCTCGACCACTTTCTGGTTGCGCCGCTGCACGGTGCAGTCGCGCTCGAACAGGTGCACCAGGTTGCCGTGCGTGTCGCCGAGGATCTGCACTTCGACGTGGCGCGCGCGGCGCACCAGCTTCTCCAGGTACACCTCGTCGTTGCCGAAGGCGGCCTGCGCTTCGCGGCGCGCCAGCGGCAACAGCTCCGGCGAGCTGCGCTTCGCTCTCGATCACGCGCATGCCGCGACCGCCGCCGCCCCAGCTCGCCTTGAGCATCACGCGGGTAGCCGACCTCGGCGGCCAGCTGCGCGCAGCGTCTCGAAGTCGCGCGGCAGCGGCGGCGGTCGCCGGCATCACCGGCACGCCGGCGGCGACTGCGCCAGCATTGCGCGCCGCGACCTTGTTGCCCAGCGTGCGCATGCGTCGCGGGCGTCGGGCCCGATGAAGATGATGCCGGCCGCGGCGCAGCGCTCGGCGAACTCCGGGTTCTCGGAGAGGAAGCCGTAGCCCGGATGGATCGCATCGACCCTGGCCTCGCGCGCGATGCGCGATGATGTCGTCGATGTCGAGGTAGGCCTGCGAGCGGCGCCCTGCCCTCGCCCACCAGGTACGCCTCGTCGGCCTTGGTCCGGTGCAGCGAGAAGCGGTCTTCGCTGCGAGTAGATCGCCACCGTGGCGATGCCCAGCTCGCTGGCGGCACGCATGACGCGGATGGCGATTTCGCCGCGGTTGGCGATCAGGATGCGGCGGAACGGCGGCTTGATCATGGCCTCATATCATGCAACATCCGGGCCCAGCGTACGGCGCAGGTAGTCCTCGAAGCTGCCGCGATCGGCGCGCTCGATCACCGCCTGTTCGATCAGCGATTCGGCGGCTTCCGCCGCAAATTGCTGCTGCAGCGCCGGTGCGTGGCCAGCGCCGGATTGCAATCTGGTGCGATGCTGCGCCGAAATGGCGCAGGTCCAGGCCGCGAAGTTGCCGCCAGCGAGTTTCACCTCGCGCAGCAATCGCGCCGAAGGCGTCAACTCGGGCTCGACCAGCTTGGCCTGTTGCCGCGCCAGCGCACCCTGGTAGCGGCGCGCGCTGTCGCCGCGATCGAGCAGCTCGCACACGCCATGCAGGCCGTCGAGCAGCTCGGCGGCCCAATCCTGCAGCGACAGGGCGCGGCCCTCGCGCTGCAGCAGCAAACCCGGCGTGCGTCCGCGACGCGCAACCTGCAGCTGATTGCTGTTCGAGCTCCGCGAGTTCGGTGGCGCCGATCGGTGCGCTCTCGCGCAGCAGGCACTGCGCCAGCAGGGCCTCGACGAAGTGCAACTGGTCGGCGCAGGCGCCGACCGGCTCGAAGGCACACAGATCGAGCGAGCGCACTTCGACATACTCCACGCCACCGCGCGCCAGCGCCGTGCTCTGCGATTCACCCGCACGCCGGCACGCGCTTGGGCCGGATGCTGCTGTAGAACTCATTGTCGATCTGCAGCACGTTGGCGTTGAGCTGCCGGTACTCGCCATCGACCAGCACACCCAGCGCCGCGAACGGCGGATGCACCGTGTGCGTGGCGTGTCGCAAGTCGCGCAGGTATTCCTCGAGCGCGTTGAGCGAGACTTCGACGCCCGCCTGGTTGCGGTTGCGATAGCCCAGATCGCTCATGCGCAGCGACGTCGCGTAGGGCAGATGCAGCGTGCTGGCATCGAGCGGCTGCAACTCCGGGTCGGTGCGATCCTGCATGAAGCTGCGGCACAGCGCCGGCGAGTTGCCGAACAGGTACAGCACCAGCCAGCCATGGCGGCGGAAGTTGCGCAGCAGGTCGAAATAGGCGCGCGACATGAAGGCCGCATCGACCTGGCGTGCTTCGCACACCTCGGCCCACAGCGGCCAGAACTGCGCCGGAAACGAAAAATTGAAATGCGCGCCGGCAATCGCCTGCATCAATCCGCCATAGCGGGTCTGCAGGCCGCGCCGGTAGATCTCCTTGAATTTGCCGCGATGCGAGCGCCCGTAGCGCGCGATCGGAATCTCATGCTCGCCGGCGATCTCGCCGGGCATCGAGGCTGCCCACAGCAACTCGTCGTCCAGGTGGCGGTAGACAAAATGATGCAGGTCGCTGAGGTATTGCAGCAGTGCCGCATTGTCGGTGAAGGTGGGCGTGACCAGCTCGAGCAGCGACTCCGAGTAGTCGGTGGTGATGTGCGGGTTGGTCAGCGTGGCGCCGAGCGCCTGCGGATGGCCCTGCGCCGAGACACGCCCGCGCGGCGTGACCCGCAGCGTCTCGCGCTCGAGTCCGCGCTTGCCGCCGGCCAGCACGCCGCCCGCGCGGCTGTTGACCAGGGCGGCCAGCCGACGCTCGAATACGCGGTCGATCGCCGCACGCACCATCCAACTCCTCGCCGGGACTTAAGAATTCGGCATCTTGCCCGGCGTGGGCATCGTGCACAATGGCCGGCAAGCTGGCATCCTACGGGGCTGCGGCCGCACACTGCGGCATGTCGTCATAACCCAGATCGGGAGGCCCTTATGCTGGTCGGAACCACTCCGCGGCGCGTCGCCATCGTTGCCAGCAGCCGTATCCCCTTCGCGCGCTCGCATGGCGCCTACGCCAGCCAGACCAACCAGGACCTGCTGACCGCGTGCGCTGCGCGGCCTGGTCGATCGCTGCCGCCTGCAGGGCCAGCGGCTGGGCGATGTGATCGGCGGCGCCGTGATCAAGCACAGCAAGGATTTCAACCTGGTGCGCGAATCGCTGCTTTCCACCGGGCTCGACCCGCAGACGCCGGGGCTCGATATCCAGCGCGCCTGTGGCACCAGCCTCGAGGCGGCGATCCTCATCGGCAACAAGATCGCGCTCGGCCAGATCGATTCCGGCATCGCTTGTGGCGTGGATACCGTCAGCGATCCGCCGGTAGTGTTCCCCAATTCATTCCGCCAGCTCTTGCTGCAGAGTTATCGCGGCCGCAGCTTCGGCGCGCGGCTGGCGCCGTGGTTCAAGCTGCGTCCGCGCGATCTGAAGCCGGTGTTGCCAGGCGTGATCGAGCCGCGCACCGGGCTGTCGATGGGCCAGGCCTGCGAGCTGATGGTCAAGACCTGGAAGATCAGCCGCGCCGAGCAGGATCGGGTCGCCTACGAGAGCCATATCAAGGCGGCGGCAGCCTGGAAGGAAGGCTTTTACGACGACCTGGTGACACCTCATGTGGGCCTCGCGCGTGACAACAACGTGCGAGCCGAAGCCACGGTGGAGAAACTCGGCACACTCCGCCCGGTGTTCGATACCAGCGGCTCGGGTACGCTCACGGCCGGCAACAGCACGCCGCTCACCGATGGCGCCGCGGCAGTATTGCTCGCTTCGGAAGACTGGGCACGCGCGCACAACCTGCCGATCATGGCTTATCTGCGGGCCGGCAAGACCTGGGCGGTCGATTTCGCCACCGGCCACGAAGGCCTGCTGATGGCGCCGGCTTACGCCGCCTCGGCAATGCTCACCGATGTCGGCCTGGCGCTGCAGGAATTCGATTACTACGAACTGCATGAAGCCTTCGCCGCGCAGATGCTGTGCACGCTGAAGGCCTGGGAATCGCCCGACTTCTGCCGCGATCGCCTGGGTCGCAGCGCGCCACTGGGTTCGGTGACGCCCGCGAAGATCAATGTGAAGGGCGGCAGCGTGGCGCTGGGTCATCCCTTCGGCGCCACCGGCGCGCGCATCCTTGGCGCGTTGGCGAAGATTCTCGCCAACGATGCGCAAGCGCGCCGCGGACTCATCTCGGTGTGCACCGCCGGCGGCATGGGCGTCACCGCGATCGTCGAGCGCAGCTGATGCCACGCCAGAATTTTTCTTCCGGCGCGAGCTGGGAGCCGATCGTCGGCTACTCGCGTGCGGTGCGGGTCGGCGACTACGTGCACGTGTCGGGCACTACCGCGACTGGCGCCGATGGCAAGATCGTCGGCATCAATGATCCGGCCGCGCAGACGCGCCAGGTGCTGGCGAACATCGGCGCAGCACTCACGAAGGCTGGCGCCACATTTGAACAGGTGGTGCGCACGCGCATCTACGTGGTGAACATTGCCGACTGGGAACAGATCGGCCGCGCGCACGGCGCGGTGTTCGGCAACATCCGCCCGGCCACGGCGATGGTCGAGGTCAGCCGGCTGATCTCGCCCGAGATCCTGGTGGAGATCGAGGCCGACGCCTGGCTCGGAGCCTGAAGCGATGGCCCGCTGGGAAACGCTGATGGCGCGCGACGGGCACGAATTCGCCGCCTACCTCGCACCCGCCCAGGGCACGCCGCGTGGCGCGATCGTGGTGCTGCAGGAAATCTTCGGCGTCAACGAACACATCCGCGGCGTGGTCGAGCAGTATGCGGCAGCGGGTTTTCTGACCATTGCGCCGGCGCTGTTCGATCGCATTGGCCGCAACATCGAGCTGGGTTACGAGCCGCGCGATGTCGAGCTGGCGCGCGGTTACATGCTGCAGATCGAGCGCGCCAAGAGCCTGCTGGATATCTCCGCTGCCATCAACGTGGTGAAACACGCCGGCAAGGTGGCCACCGTCGGCTATTGCTGGGGCGGGCAACTGAGCTGGGTGAGTGCCGGGCAGTTGCCCGTCAACGCTGCGGTCGGCTACTACTCCAGCCGCCTGTGGGAAGTGATGGATCGCCTGCCCGCCTGCCCGATGCTGCTGCACTTCGGTGAGCAGGATGCCGGGATTCCGCTCGAGCGCGTGGCAGCCGTGCGTGCGGCCTTTCCGCAGGGCACTTATTATCTGTATCCCGCCGGGCACGGCTTCAATTGCAACGCGCGCGCGGCGTATCACGAGCCAAGCGCTGCGCTGGCCTGGCAGCGTACCCAGGATTTTCTCAAGACCCACATAGGCTGATCGATCATGCAACTGACTGACAATTCGCTGCTGCGCAACCAGTGCTACGTCAATGGCAAATGGTTGGGCGATGAGCGCGGCCGCAGCAGCGAGGTGCACAATCCCGCCAGCGGCGAACTCATCGGCACGGTGCCACAACTGGATGGCGCGGCGACGCGCGCGGCCATCGATGCGGCCGCCGCAGCCTTTCCCGCCTGGGCGGCGCGCACCGCCGGTGCGCGCGCGCAGATCCTGCGCCGCTGGTTCGAGCTCACGATGGCGAACCAGAAGGATCTGGCGACGCTGATGACTGCCGAACAGGGCAAGCCGCTCGCCGAAGCGATGG
Organism: uncultured Gammaproteobacteria bacterium; assembly: GCA_963764065.1. GTDB lineage: Bacteria > Pseudomonadota > Gammaproteobacteria > Steroidobacterales > Steroidobacteraceae > FEN-1191. The sequence goes on from CAVXRM010000008.1 coordinate 147,892, forward strand.
GCGAGATCGCCTACGCCGCGGCCTACATAGAGTGGTTCGCCGAGGAAGCGCGGCGCGTGTACGGCGAGATCATCCCGGGTCATCAGGTCGACAAGCGCATCCTGGTGCTGCGCCAGCCGGTCGGCGTGGTCGCCGCGATCACGCCGTGGAATTTCCCGGCCGCGATGATCACGCGCAAGGCCGCGCCGGCGCTCGCGGCCGGCTGCACCTTCATCGTCAAGCCCGCCGGGCAGACGCCGCTCTCGGCGCTGGCGATGGCCGAGCTGGCCGCGCGCGCCGGTGTGCCTGCGGGCGTATTCAATGTGATCACGGGCAGCGCGCGCGAGATCGGCGCCGAACTCACCGGCAACATGACGGTGCGCAAGCTCACCTTCACCGGCTCGACTGAAGTCGGACGGCTGCTGATGGCGCAGAGTGCGCCCACGCTGAAGAAGCTGTCGATGGAACTGGGCGGCAACGCGCCCTTCATCGTATTCGAAGATGCCGACCTCGATGCTGCAGTCCAGGGCGCCCTGGTCTGCAAATATCGCAACACCGGCCAGACCTGCGTGTGCGCCAACCGCCTGCTGGTGCAGGATTCCGTGTACGACGACTTCGCGGCGCGCCTGCGAACTGCGGTGAGTGCGCTACGCGTGGGCGACGGGCTCAAGGGCGTCACCGACGTCGGTCCACTGATCGATGCCAAGGCGCTGGCCAAGGTGGAAGAACACATCAGCGATGCGCGCGCCAAGGGCGGCAAGGTCACGCTCGGCGGCAAGCCGCACGCGCTCGGCGGCACTTTCTTCGAGCCGACCATCATCAGCGGCGCCAACAGCAGCATGCTGGTGGCGCGCGAGGAAACCTTCGGCCCGGTGGCGCCGCTGTTCCGCTTCAAGGATGAGGCCGAGGCGGTGCGGATGGCGAACGACACCGAGTTCGGGCTCGCCTCCTATTTGTACACCCGCGACCTGGCGCGTGCGTTCCGTGTCTCGGAAGCGCTCGAGTACGGCATCGTCGGGCTCAACACCGGCATCATTTCCAGCGAGGTCGCGCCCTTCGGCGGCGTCAAGCAATCGGGTTTCGGCCGCGAGGGCTCGCGCCACGGCATCCTCGATTACACCGAACTGAAATACATCTGTGTCGGCGGCATTGCGCCGCCTTAAGGCCGATGAGGCATGCTCGGCGTACTCACAGTCAATACCGGCACGCCGGCGGCGCCAACCGCCGCTGGCGTGCGCCAGTTCCTCAAGCTGTTCCTCGCCGATCCGCGCGTGGTGGAGCTGCCACGCCTATTGTGGCTGCCGCTGCTGCGCGGCGTGATCTTGCCGCTGCGCTCGCCGCGCAGTGCGCGCAATTACCAGCGCATCTGGATGGACGATGGCTCGCCGCTGGCCGTGTACTCACGCCAGTTGCACAGCGCGCTGGTGGAAGAGCTCAAGGCCCGGCGCGGTGCCGAAGTGGCCGTAGAGAGTGCATTCCTTTATTCAGAGCCGCATGTGGCCGCCGCGCTGCAGCGCCTGCGCAAAGCCGGCGCGCTCGACATCGTGGTGCTGCCGCTGTTCCCGCAGACCAGCGGTACGACCACTGGCGCCGTGTACGACCAGGTGGCCGCGGCGCTGCGCAACTGCCGCGAGCTGCCGACGCTCCGCCTGATCAGCAACTATCACGACGCTGCGGGCTACATCCAGGCGCTGGCCGCCAGCGTGCGTGCGCACTGGCAGGGCCAGGGTCGCAGCACGCACCTGCTGATGTCTTTCCACGGGATACCCGAGCGCTGCGTGCAGCAGGGTGACCCTTACGAATGCCATTGCCGCTCGACGGCCGGGTTGCTGGCGAAGGAACTGGGGCTGGATGACAAGGACTGGTCGCTGAGTTTCCAGTCGCGCTTCGGCAACGCACGCTGGTTGACGCCGGCCACCGACAAGACGCTGGCGGAGCTGCCCGCGCGCGGCGTGCGCGAGCTGACGCTGGTCTGCCCCGGTTTCGCCGTCGACTGCCTCGAGACGCTCGAAGAGATCGCCATCGGTGGCCGCGAGCTGTTCCTGCACGCCGGCGGCCAGCACTTCAGCTACGTACCGGCACTCAACGGCTCGGTGGCACACGCGCGCGCGCTGGCGCAGCTGTGCGCACCCGCCCCATAGAATGTTCGGCCGCTTCCTCGAGATCAGCCTGGCGAGCGCCGACATCGCCGCTTCGGTGCAGTTCTACGAACGACTGGGCTTCACGCAGCTCACTGCCAATGACACCTGGGCGCATCCCTACGGTGTGCTCACGGATGGCCACGTATGCATCGGCGTGCACCAGCGCAAAGAGATCGCGCGCGGCGCGAATGCCAGCGCGCCGGTGCTCAGCTTCGTGTTGCCGGAACTCGCCGCACACGCCAGGTCCTTGAGCGATCGCGGCTTCGAGCCGCACAGCGCAAAGCTGGGCGAAACCGATTTTCATCAGCTGCACTTTTCCGATCCGGCCGGACAGGACATCACCTTGCTCGAGGCACGCACTTTTTCCCCGGCACTGCGCCGGCAGCGCGAGTCGCTGTGCGGGTGGTTCTCCGCCTACAGCATGCCGGCGCTGGGCAATGAAGCGGTGCGCGAGTTCTGGGAGCGGGCAGGCTTCGTGGCGCTGGATGCGCAAGAGCAACCGCTGCCGAACCTGCCACTGGTCAGCGATCATGTGTCGCTGGCACTGCACGCCACGCGCGCCATGGCCGTGCCGATGCTGGTGTTCACCGATCCGGCGATGGCTGAGAAAACTTGCGCTCCTCGATGCGGCCGGCATCGAGCGCTCAGGCGAACTGCCGCGCGGACTCGACCGCAACAGCAATGCGCTGCTCGAAGCGCCGGAAGGCACGCTGCTGTTGCTGCTGGACGGCGAACCCTGAGTCGAACCCTGAGTCGAACCCTGAGGCAAACCCTGGGGCGACGCCTGATCGCGACGGCAGCGTTCAGGGCGCGCGACGTGCCACGATTTCGAAGCGCGCGGCGATACGATCGGCCACGCGCAGCGCGCCGAGCAGCGCGCTGTAGGGCTCCAGTCCCAGGTCTGTCTGGTTGAACTCCACATTGCCGGTGGCACGCAGCTCGCCACCACTCTGCTGCCACTGCAGCGGCACCGTCAGCAATGACTGGTGATCGCGCAGCTGCACCTGGAACTCGATCGTGGTCAACGCGCCCTGCTGCCTGATCGAGTGCGAGCGCAGGCTGATGATCGGATAGTGCGCGGCATCGAGCTGGCGCTCGCCGAGCATGTGATCACGGGTGCCGCTGCGCGCGTCATCATCCAGCGGTTCGGAGAATTCGGCGCCCGCGCGCGCGCGCTCGCCCGGATCATCGACCAGCAGCGCTGCGGCGGGAATATCGAGCTCGACCCGCGACTGCTCGAGCGGCGTACGCAGCCACAGCTGGCCCTGCAATTGCTGCGCAACGATCACATGCGTATGACCGAGCCGCGCCAGCGCACCATCGGCGCGCAGCTGCAGCCAGATGTGCGACGCGGCCGGATCGATGGTCCACTGCTGCGCACCTTCGGGCGCCGCACTCGCCGCTGCATTCGTGGCGCCCTGCGTGGATGGTGAAGTCCGGCAGCCTGCGAGCGCCGCCAGCAGCAACAGCGGGAGCAGCCGCGCGCAGCGGCGAACGTTCATGCGGGCACTGCTGCGCCCTGCGGCGCGGCGAGCGCAGCTGCGACGGCCGGCGTGGCACCGCCGAGCACCGTCAGGAATCGCGCGCGCTCGATGTTGCCGCCGGAAAGCACGACTGCGACTTGGCGCCCCGCCATGCGGCTGCGCTCCTGCATCAGCGCCGCCAGCGGCGCCGCGCCCGCGCCTTCGACCAGCTGATGGGTATCGTCGAAGTAGTGGCGCATGGCCTCGGCGATGGCATCTTCACTGACTTCCAGCACGCGCGCCGCGCCACGGCAAATGCTGGCCACCGCCTGCTCGCTGGGCTCGCGCGTCGCGAGCCCATCGGCGAAAGTGAGCGCACTGCTGGTGGCAACCACCTTGCCCGCCGCAAAGGAGCGCGCCGTGGCCGGAGCATTCGCAGCGCTGACGCCGATGATCTCGGTCTTGAAGCCGAGCAGGTCACGCACCGCGATCAGCCCGCAGATGCCCGATCCCATGCCGACGCCCACATACACGGCGTCGAGCTCACCCGCCGCGCGGAACAGCTCCAGGGCATAGCTGGCGACGCCCAGTACCAGATCAGGATGGAACGAGGGCACGAAGTGCAGCTGCTGCGCCGCCGCCACGCGAAAGGCTTCGTGCCTGGCGTCATCGAAATCGCGGCCGAACTCGACCAGCTTCGCACCCCAGGCTGCGATGGCGGAATTCTGGTCGGGGGAATTGCCGTGCGGCACGTAGATGGTCGCCGGCATGCCGACACGCGAGGCGGCGTAGGCGATGGATTGTCCGTGGTTGCCGCGTGTGGCACTGATGACGCCCGCCGGTGCCGCGCCGCTGGCCCGCAAACGCGTCAGGTGCACCAACCCGCCGCGCACCTTGAAGGCACCGGTGGGCGTATGGTTCTCGCACTTCACCCACACCGTGCAGCCGGCGCGACGGCTGAGCTTGGGCCACTGATGCTGGGGCGTGGCCGGAAAATACCTGTACACCAGCGCGGCAGCGGCCTCGAGTTCCGCCAGCCCGAACGGAGATTCAGCGGCGCCCACGGCGTGCCTTGCGCTTGGCGACGCGTTTGGGCTTGGTGACGCGTTTGCGCTTTGCCGCGCTCTTGCTCTTTGCCGCAACCTTGCGCATCACCGGAGGCTTGCGCTTCGCGGTGGCTGTGCGTTTCGCAACGGGCTTGCGCTTCGCAGCAGGCTTGCGTTTCGCGGCGAGCTTGCGTTTCGCGACTGTCTTGCGCTTTGCCGGCGGTTTGCGGCGCCTGGCCGCGGCCTTGCGCGGCGCCGCGGCCTTGGCTGCGGGCGCGGGCTTCGCGCTATCGATGCCGCGCAGCTGATCGATGATCGCCGGATTCTCCAGCGTCGAAATATCCTGCGTGATCTCGGCATCACTCACGATCGCACGCAGCAGCCGGCGCATGATCTTGCCCGAGCGCGTCTTGGGCAGACTGTCGACGAAGCGGATGTCATCGGGCTTGGCGATCGGCCCCAGCTGCTCGCCCACCCAATCGCGCAGTTCCTTCACCAGTGCCGAGGTGTCGCCGGTCGGGCGCGGGCCGCGACAGACCACGTACGCGAACACCGATTCGCCTTTGATCTCGTGCGGCTTGCCGACCACCGCGGCTTCGGCGACGCGCGGATTCGCGACCAGCGCCGATTCGATTTCCATCGTGCCGAGCCGATGGCCCGAGACTTTCAGCACATCGTCGATGCGCCCCATGATCCAGTAGCAGCCATCGGCGTCGCGGTGCGCGCTGTCGCCGGCGACGTAGTAGCGATTGTGGAACTTGCTCCAGTAGGTCTCGAGGTAACGCGCGTTGTCGCCCCAGATCGTGCGCAGCATCGAGGGCCAGGGCTTGGCGATCACCAGGTACCCGCCGGCATCATTGCGGGTCACCGGATCGCCGTGATCGTCGACGATCTGCACATCGATGCCGGGCAGCGGCTGCGTGCAGGAGCCGGGCTTGGTGGTGGTGACGCCCGGGAGCGGCGCGATCATGATGGCGCCGGTCTCGGTCTGCCACCAGGTATCGACGATCGGGCAGCGCTCGCCGCCGATCACGCGGTGATACCACATCCAGGCTTCGGGATTGATCGGCTCGCCCACCGAGCCCAGCAGCCGCAGGCGCGACAGGTCGTATTTCGCCGGCAGCGCATCGCCGAGTTTCATCAACGCGCGGATCGCGGTGGGTGCGGTGTAGAAAATCGTCACGCCATGATCGGCGCAGATCTTCCAGAAGCGGCCGCCATCGGGCACGGTCGGTGCGCCTTCGTACATCAGCAGCGTCGCGCCTGCCGCCAGCGGACCATAGGCCACATAGCTGTGACCAGTGACCCAGCCGATGTCGGCGGTGCACCAGAAGATGTCGTCGTCGCGCAGGTCGAATACCCATTCACTGCTGAGCTTCACGTTCAGCAGGTACCCGGCGCTCGAATGCTGGATGCCCTTGGGCTTGCCGGTCGAGCCCGAGGTGTACAGCAGGAACAGCGGATGCTCGGCATCGACCCAGACCGGATCGCAATCGGGTGACTGATCGCGCGTCACATCGTGCCACCACAGGTCGCGGCCCGCGTGCATGCTGACCGCGGTGCCGCTGCGCTTGAACGTGATCACCTTCTCGATCGTCGGGCAGGCGCCCTCGAGCGCCTTGTCGACCGCGGCCTTCAGTTCAACCACGCTCCCGCCACGCTGCGCACCATCGGCAGTGATCACGAGGCGTGCGCCGGCATCCTCGATGCGATCGCGCAGCGATGCCGCCGAGAAGCCGCCGAACACCACCGAATGAATCGCGCCGATGCGCGCACAGGCCTGCATGGCGATCACCGCTTCGGGGATCATCGGCATGTAGATGACCACGCGATCGCCCTGCCCGATGCCCAATGACTTGAGCGCATTGGCCAGCCGGCACACCTGCGCGTGCAGTTCCCGATAACTGAGGCGATGCACATCGCCGGCTTCGCCCTCGAAGATGATGGCGCTCTTGTGGCCGCGCGCCGCCAGGTGCACGTCGAGGCAGTTCCAGGAGACGTTCAGCTCCCCGTCAGGAAACCACTGGTAATTTGGCGCCCGGGAATCATCGAGGGTCACCTTGAAGGGTTTGTGCCAATGCAGCGAGCTGCGCGCCAGGTCTCCCCAGTAGCCGACGTGGTCGACGGCCGCGCGGCGGCGCATCTCGGCCAGCTGCGCGCTGTTGACACGGGCGCGGGCCGCAAAGGCCGCAGGCGGCGCGAACGAACGGGTCTCCTGCAGCGCGGATTCGATGTTCTTCTGCTTCACGGTGCCCCCGGAGTCGGTTCGTGGGGCTTAGGATAGCGCAGGGCTACGCATTCGTAATGCTACCTAACGCCATCCGCACCTCATGTCATTTACACTACGCGCGAGTCTGAACCTGGAGAATCGGTCAATGAACAAGAATCTTTCGCGCCGCGAGGCGCTGGCGGGCATGGGACTGGTGGCTGGCACCCTGATGGTGGCCTGCGGCGCAAACGCCGCGGATCCCAAGCCGAACGCTGCGGCCAAGCCCACGGCGAGCGCGCCCCCGGCTGCCGGCGCACTGCCGCATGTGCAGGCCACCGATCCGCTGGCGGTAGCGCTGTCGTATCACGAGAGCGCCAAGACGGTGGAAGCCGCGAAATTCCCGATGTACAAGCCCGAGCAGAAGTGCTCCAACTGCCTGCAGCTCAAGGGCACCGAGGGCGAAGCCTGGCGGCCCTGCAATCTGTTCCCCGGCAAGCTGGTCAGCGCCGAGGGCTGGTGCAAGGTCTACATCAAGAAGGTCTGAACGGGTGCTTACGCGGCCAGCCGGGCAATGCGCTCGGCTTGCCGCGGCAGCATGGCGCCAAAGCCATGGCGCTGGCAGAACTCGCCCAGTAAGCGCAGGTCGGGTTCGCGACGCTGCAGGTCGATGCGCGTCACCGGCAGTGGCGCCTCGCAGTGGATGCGCGTTAGTGACTGCGCGAGGTAGGCCGCCTCGCGATGCTGGCGCAATTTTTCTGGCAGCCGCGCGGCGCCGCGCAGCGGCAGGTGCGCCACGGCGTCGAGATCCTCGTACAGCGCATCGAGCGATGCGTAGCGCCCCATCAATGCCGCCGCCGTCTTGGGCCCCACGCCGGGCACGCCCGGAATGTTGTCCACGGCATCACCGGTGAGCGCCAGGTAGTCGGCCATCCGTTCCGGCGCCACACCAAAGCGCGCCGCGATTTCCTCATACGCGTACTCGGCTGAATCGCTGTAATCCCAGAAGCGGTCGCCAGGGCCGATAAGCTGCGAGAGATCCTTGTCGCGCGTGACCAGGGTGACGCGCAGTCCTTCGGCACGCACGCGCGCCGCCAGTGTGCCGATCAGATCGTCGGCCTCGAACTCGTTGCTCGCATATTCGCTCAAGCCCAGCAACCGGCAGAACTCGCGGCACAACGCGAACTGGCGCTTGAGCTCCGGCGGCGCCGGCTCGCGATTGGCCTTGTACGCCGGGAACAGCGCGTGACGATGCCCGCTGCCGTGGCTCTCGTCGAAGCACACGCCGAGGTAGCGCGGCTGGCGCCGCTCGATCAGGTCACCGACGAAGCGCGCGAAACCATAGACCGCATGTGTGGGGTTGCCATCGGCATCGCGCAGATCGGGCGGCATGGAGAACCAGGCGCGGAAGATGTAGACCGAGGCATCGATGAGATAGACCATGCGCGCGCATCTTGGCATAACGCGGCGCGGCGGGTGAACCCGGCGACGGCGCTACCCGGGTGTGAACCCGGTCACGCGGCAGCGTGTCAGCCGATGCAGTTGCGCGACGTTCTATCCCGGTATCGGTAGTGTTTACCGGTCACGAACTGAAGGAGTGAACATGTTAAATCGAGTACTCGTCGTCGGCGCACTGCTGATCGCCGCCGCGCCGGTGTTTGCCGGCCCCACTGCCACGCCGCGCATCAATCACCGCGAGGTGAACCAAGAGCGCCGCATCGACCAGGGTGTGGACTCGGGCGCCCTGACGGCGCGTGAGACGCACACGCTCGACGCCCGCGAAGCGAAGATTGCGGCCGACAAAGCTGCGGCCAAGGCCGATGGCACGGTGACTCATGCCGAGCGCGCCCAGCTGCGCGGTGAAGAGCGCCGCACCAGCCGCGCGATCTATCGCAAGAAGCACAACGCGCGCGTGGCGCCGCCGGCAGGTTGAACGCTGCCGTCAGAACGCAGAGGCATTGATCGCGATCGTGGCGTGCTGCCACGCCTTGCGAAACTCCAGCTCCACGGCGCGCGCCTCATCGCCACGTCCTTCGGTCTCAAGCGCCTGCGCCAGACCGCGGAGCGACCAGCCATTGGCCGGGTGGCGCTGGAGATCTTCCCTGTAGACCTGCTCGGCATCAGCAGCCTTGCCGGCGCTGAGCAAAGCGGCGCCAAGCAGGTGACGTACCGGAAAAAACCAGTCGGCCGGTTCGTTGTAGGAGAGCGCATCCTCGCGCTTCACGGCCTCCGCCAGCAGGCGTAGCGCGTCATCACTGTGCCCTTCGGCGCTGGCGATGCGCGCCGCAGCGACCTTCGAGCCCACCGCGAGCACATCGCGCAGCGCGTTGAGTCCGGCGGGCTGGTCGGCCGGCAGGCCTGCAATGAACTGGTCGAGCTGCGCCAGCCGCTCGCGCGCCTCGGCGCTGCGCTGCTTCGCCGCCAGCGCCACGGCAGTGGCATAGAGGTAACCACCGGTGAGCCCCGGCAGGCCGGCATCGGGCGCCTTGGCGGCCAGCAGTTCATCCCAATGGCCGAAGCGCACCGGCGCCAGGTAGAGCTGGGCGACATACCAGTCAGTGCCCGGCATCTCGCGCAGCAGCTCGTCGGACATGCTGGCGCGCGAGCGACGCACGGCATCGAAGGTTTCAGCATCGCGCCCTTCGGCCGCGGCCGAGTACGCCAGGAACTGGTAGTTGTGGCCGGTGTACATCGAGTAGTAGTCGGGTGGCGTGGTCTTCGCCAGGTAGGCGAGGTCAGCCGCGGCGCCCTTGCGGTTGGCTTCGGCCGCTTCTTCGTAACGCCCGACCAGCTGCATGATGTGCGCCGGCATGTGCTCGAGGTGCCCTGCTGCCGGCGCCAGGCCGCGCAGCCGCTCGGCCGCGAACACGCCCTTGTCCGGATGCGGCGAGGCTTCGATCGCGTGCACGTAGTAGTGCAGCGCGCCCATGTGTTGCGGCGCGCGCGCCAGTACGCTCTCCAGCGTGGCGAGGATCTGCTCGGTACCGGGTGCGGGCTTGCCGTCGGGCTCCCACAATTTCCAGGCGTGCACATTCATCAGCGCTTCGGCGTACAGCGTGTCGACATCGAGGTCCGCCGGAAAACGTTGCGCGACTTCGGCCATCGCCGCCGCGTAATCAGTGAGCACAGGGATGACCGTGGTGGGGTCGAGCGCTTGTGCATCGGGATAGCGGCGTGCGAGCGCCTTGATCAGCGCCTGATCGACTGCGCTCGCTCCGTGCGCCAGCGACTGTGCGCGCGTGCTGGCCTCGAAGGCCACCTGCGCGCGCAGCGCAGCCAGCATCGGCAGGTTGTAGTTGGGGCCGACTGTCAGTGCGACACCCCAGGCACACATTGCGCACTTGGGGTCGAGCTCGAGCGCACGCGCGAAAGAGCGCGTGGATTCATCGTGGTTGAAGGCCCACAGCAGGCGCATGCCCTGGTCGAAATAGCGCTGCGCCAGCGGCGAGCGCGTGTTGATGCGCCGGTGGAAGCTGCCCAGGCCCTGGTAGAGCCTGGCGCCGCGCGCCCAGCCGGCAATCGTAGTGGGCAGACGTGCGCCCATCGTCATGCTCATCGCCGCCGTTGGTGCTGCGGGTGTAGTCGGCGACGACTCGCTCGCCGCTGCGACCGCGGCCAGCGACGTGCACACGGCGCACGCCAGCCATCCTGCAGGACTCAGTCTGCTCAAGGTTCAGCCAAGCCAGCGCTGGATACGATCGTGCAGCGGACTGCTGCGCGGAAAGTGCGCCTGCAGGTACGCCATCTGATCCGTGAGCACGCGTCGGCCTTTCAGGAAGATGTATTCCGCGTAGGTGGGCGTGAAGGGCACCGCCAGCAGCTGCATCTTGGCCTGCTCGGGCGTGCGCCAGGCCTTGATGTTGTTGCAGCGGCGGCAGGCGGCGACCACGTTGGTCCACACGTCGCGCCCGCCCTGGCTGAAGGGGCGGATGTGATCGCGCGACAGCTCGCGCGAAGGAAAGCGCCCGCCGCAGTACAGGCACAGGTGCGCATCGCGGCGGAACAGGGTTTCGTTGTTCAGCGGCGGCACATAGTCGTGGCGCGTATTGCCGGGATTGCCGGTGTGGCCGACGGTGGCCACGATCGAGTTGACCTCGACCACCGTGCGCAGGCCGGTGCGCGCGCTGACACCACCGTAGAGCGAGTAGACCAGCGAACCGCAGGTGTAGGCGATCTGCTCCTGGTGGTACAGGCGCGCGGCCTCGCGGTAGTCGATCCATTCGAGCGGCATGCCGGCGATGTCGGTACGCAGCACCATCTGCGTCAGGCCGTGCGCAGCCGAATGCAGCACCAGACGGGTGTCCTCGTCGGCCGGGCGGCTGTTTGGCATGTAGGGCAGGCTCATCCGTGCAAGATTAGGCAGGCTTGTGAGAGAATTCAACGTATGGGGTCCTGGTAAGCGGAAAAACCCCGACCAGACCCATTTTTCCTTCAGGAGTGCAGCATGCCCGTGACCATAGGTGCGCTACGCGAGAGCGTGCCGGGAGAGACGCGTGTCAGCCTGGTACCCGAGGTCACTGGCAAGCTCAAGGCTGCCGGCGCGCGGGTGATCATGCAGCGCGGTGCCGGTGTCAGTGCCCAGTTTCCCGACACCCTGTTCAAGGATGTGGAATGGGTCGAGTCCGCGGCTGAAGTGATCGCGCAGGCCGATGTGCTGCTCACCGTGCAGCCGCTCAGCCAGGAGCAGATCGGCACGCTGCGCAGCGGCCAGGTGGTGGTCGGCTACCAGCAGGCGCATGCGCGCGCTGCTGAAGTGAAGGCGCTGCGCGAGCGCGGCGTCACCAGTTTCGCGATGGAGTTCATCCCGCGCATCTCGCGTGCGCAGTCGATGGATGCGCTCTCCTCGCAGGCCGCGATCGCCGGCTACAAGGCGGTGCTGGTCGCGGCCAATACGCTCGATCGCTTCCTGCCGATGCTGACCACTGCGGCGGGCACGATCCGTCCTGCGCAGGTGCTGATCGTCGGCGTGGGCGTCGCGGGCCTGCAGGCGATCGCCACCGCGCGCCGCCTCGGCGCCGTGGTGGAAGCCTACGACGTGCGCAGCGCCACCAAGGAACAGGTGAAATCACTGGGCGCGAAATTCATCGAGACCGGTGTTTCGGCCGAAGGCCAGGGTGGCTACGCACGCGAACTCACGGCCGAGGAAAAGGCCCAGCAGCAGGAAGTGCTCGATGCACGCATTGCGGTTGCCGATGCGGTGATCACCACGGCCTCGGTGCCGGGGCGTCGCGCGCCGCGGCTGATCTCGGCCGCTGTGGTGGAACGCATGAAGGCCGGCGCGGTGATCGTCGATCTCGCGGCTGAATCCGGCGGCAACTGTGAGCTCACGCGTGCCGGCGAGACGGTGCTGCACAACGGCGTGAAGATCGTGGGCCCGGTGAACCTGCCGGCGCAGCTCGCCTATCACGCCAGCGAAATGTATTCCCGCAACCTCTATAACTTCCTCAAGCCCGCGATCGACAAGAGCGGCGCGCTCGCCATCGACTGGCAGGATGAAGTCTTCGCGCAATCGTGCCTGACGCACGCGGGCGCCATCAAACACGAAGCCACGCGCAAGGCCGTGGAGGCCACATGACCGGAATCATCGCGCTCTATATCTTCATGCTCGCGGCCTTCACGGGCTACGAGATCATCGCCAAGGTGCCGGTGATCCTGCATACCCCGTTGATGTCGGGCTCGAACTTCGTGCACGGCATCGTGCTGGTCGGCGCCATGGTCGCGCTCGGCAATTCGCACACACTGCTCGAGAAAGTAATCGGCGCCATCGGCGTGTTCATGGCGGCCGGCAATGCGGCCGGCGGCTATGTAGTGACCGAACGCATGCTCGAGATGTTCAAGTCGAGCGGCGCGAAGTCCGGCAAGCCCAAGAGCGGTGGCCACTGATGGATACCTTGCTCAACGATGAGGGCCGGCAGTTGCTGATCCAGGCCAGCTACTTCGTCACGGCCTTCCTGTTCATCATGGGGCTCAAGCGCATGAGCTCGCCGGTCACGGCGCGCAGCGGCATCGTCTGGGCCGGCGCCGGCATGCTGGTGGCCACGCTGTTCACCTTCCTGTTCCCGGGCATGGGCAACTACGAGTGGATCCTGCCGGCGATCATTGCCGGCACGCTGCTGGCCTGGATCAGCGGCAAGCGCGTGGCGATGACCGACATGCCGCAGATGATCGCGCTCTACAACGGCTTCGGCGGCGGCGCGGCCGCGGCCATTGCCGCGGTCGAGCTCTATCGCGGCGAGGTCATGAGCCACACGATGGCGACCCTGGCGGTGCTCGGCGGCCTGATCGGTTCAGTGTCTTTCAGCGGCAGCCTGATCGCCTTCGGCAAACTGCAGGGCCTGATCAAGAAGTCATTCCGTTTTGGCGGCCAGCAGATCGTCAACATCCTGATCATCGCCGCGGCGGTGCTGGTCGGCTTCTTCATCGCCTCGGGCTTCCACGCCGACGCCTTCCACGTCTCGCTGTTCTTCGTGCTGGCGCTCGTGTTCGGCGTGATGATGACGCTGCCGATCGGCGGCGCCGACATGCCGGTCGTGATCTCGATGTACAACGCCTTCACTGGCCTCGCGGTGGCCTTCGAAGGCTTCGTGATGCAGAACGCAGCAATGATAATCGCGGGTACCGTGGTCGGCTCGGCCGGCACTTTGCTCACCCAGCTGATGGCGCGCGCGATGAACCGCTCGCTCGGCAACGTGCTGTTCTCCGGCTTCGGCGACACGGGTGGCGCGGCCGCCGCGAGCGGCGATGTCAAAGGCAGCATGAAGCCCATCGAAGCCGCCGACGTCGGCGTGATGATGGCCTTCTCGCAGAAGGTCATCGTGGTGCCGGGCTACGGCATGGCGGTGGCACAGGCGCAGCACAAGGTGTGGGAGCTGTGCCAGCTCTTGATCGAGCGCGGCGTGATGGTGCGCTTCGCGATCCATCCGGTGGCCGGTCGCATGCCGGGCCACATGAACGTGCTGCTGGCCGAAGCCGGCGTGCCCTACGATCTGATCGCCGATCTCGATGAGATCAATGCGGAATTCGAAACCGCCGATGTCGCGCTGATCATCGGCGCCAACGATGTGGTGAACCCGACCGCGCGCAACGACAAGTCGAGCCCGATCTACGGCATGCCGATCCTGAATGCCGACAAGGCCAAGAACGTGATCGTGATCAAGCGCGGCCAGGGCACGGGATTCTCCGGCATCGAAAATGCGCTGTTCTATCTCGACAACACGCGCATGCTCTACGGTGATGGCCAGGCGGCCGCTGCCGAATTGATCCAGGCCGTCAAGGCCGTCTGACGCGGCAACGCGGCCTTGCGGCCGCGCAGACCGCTGCTGGCGGCGGCGCGGTTTCAAACCGCACCGCCCGCTCCTGCATCTCATCCACCTGTACAGCATCGTCCGCCGGGATCTGGCGGCCGGCGCTGCTGCAGGGCGGCAAATCCGGTGGAAAACGCTGCAACTTTCTGGCCGCTGGCGGGTATTAAGCCTACCGCGGCGGAGATAGAAGCTTCGCAGCAACCACTAACGAGATACCTGGGTTCCAGGTCAAGGAGACTGACATGAGCTACACCAACAAACTGCATCCCTTCGCGCTGCGCGCCGTTGTGCTCAGCATCCTCATCACCAGCACGATGGCGCTGCTGCCCTCGCTGGCCGCCGTCGGCAGCCAGAAGCCCGCGCACGAAGCGCAGACGCTGGAAGCCGCCAACACGACGGTGCAGTCGACGCAGGTGGCGGGCTGATCGGCCCGCAGATGATGAAACAGCGAAATCGGCGAGCTGCTGGAAACAGCTAGAAGTCCACAGCTCGCCGACCGCAAAAGACGTGCCAACCGGCACGCCGGCGCCCAACTCCCGAAGCGCTGCTCAGTGGCCGAGGCCCTGCAGAATTTTCAAACCGTCCGCGACCAGGCTGCCGTGATCCGCCGGCAGCTGCCCATTGGGCGTCAGCTGGTTGATCAGCTCCGGCAGCAGCTGCGCCATGGTCGAGCCAGCCTGCCCTACGGGAATACCAAGCTTCGCGGCGATGTCATTCAGCGCACCGCTCCCCAGCGCCTGATGCACCTGCGCGCCGGTCACCGGCAGGTTCGGGCCGCCGGCCACCCACGAATCCGCGTGCTGGCCAAGACCGCTCTGCCGAAATTTATCGAGCAGACCGCTGAGGCCGCCCTGCTGCTGAATCAGCACCATCGCCGCGGAGAGCAGGCCGCCAGCGGCGAGACCGCCCATGCCCGAACGGCCCGGCTGCGCCGCGCCGGGAATTGCCGAACCCATGGTCGAGGCGCCGGAGGCCGCACCCTGGCCGCCGCCCAGGCTACTGGCCAGACCACTCAGCAAGGAGCCCAGCGGATTGTTTCCCGCCTGCGCGCCACCACCCATCGCGGAACCGAGTACGTTGCTGATCAAGCCGTCGAGCAGACCCATGCGAACCTCCGTGTTTTGAAGGTTCGCATCATGCCTCAAAGGTTCAGGGTGATGTCACTCGTTCTGCGGGTGGCGGCGCCCGGTGCGACGCTCGCGCAGTCGCTCGCGCATGCGCTCGCGCTCGGCCGGCGTGGCTTCGAGCCAGCGGCGCCGCAACTGCTGGCGCTGCGCCGGCGGCAGGCGCGCGAAGTCGCGGAAGTGCTCACGCACCTGCGCCTGCTCGTGCGGATCGAGTTCGCGGAAGCGCTGCCAGCGCTTGCGGATCAGCTCGCGACGTTCCTCGGGCAAGGCGCGCCAGGTCTGGAAGCGCTCGCGCGCCTGCGAGCGCTGCTCGGGCGGCATGTTCAGCCAGCGCTCGGCGCCACGCGCCAGCGCATGCTGGCGCGCCGGCGGCAAGCTGGCCCAGTCGTTGGCGCGCGATTGCAGCAGTTGTTGCTGCTCGTTACTGAGTGAGGACCAGGACAGCGGTTCGCCGGCTTGCATTTCGGGAGCGGCAGCGCCGGCCAGCGGCGCGGTCCCGACCTCAGCGGCCATGGCACTGGCAGATCCGATCGCGGTTGATCCTGCGATCAGCACCAGACCCAACAGCATTCGTGCGCACGACGTTTTCATGTGCTTTTTCCCGGAGTGGTCGGCGTCGCGGGCTTCGGCGGCGCATTAATCACTTTCTCAAGATTGGTGTGCTCGAGGTATTCGTTCCAGCCCGGTTCGTCTGAATCGACTGACCCCAGGTACTCGAGCAGGTCGGGGTCGGCAGCAGGCGCCTTGCTGGCACTCGCTGTCCTGGTCGGCGCAGCGCTGGCGGGCGGCGCACTGCTGGCAGGTGGCGCCGGCGGGCCGGCCAGGGCCAGGCCGCAAGGCAGCACCAGCAGCGCGTAGCCACGCCACTTCACGAGCCGACCCCGCCGCGCTCGCCATCCTGCGCGGTGTTGACCGCCCACTCGTAGAAGTCGTAGTCGTCCTCGGCATCCTGCGCGAGCGCCAGCCCGTCGGCATCAGCGAGCAGTTCCATGTCATCGCCAGCGATGCTGGTGCTGGCCTGCAAAGCGGGTGCATGCGATTGCTGACCCATCACGATCAGTACTGCGAGCGCGCTCGCGGCGATGGCGCCCGCCGGCAGCCAGCGTCGCCACTGCGGCAGCACCGCAGCCAGCGCGCCGCCGGCGCGCGCCTGCTCCAGCGCTGCGTAGCGCGCGCGCGTCAGGCGCGAGCGGGTCGCGCCATCGAGATGACCGACGCTCTCCTGCAGCAACTCGCGCGAGCGGCGCGCGAATTCTTCCAGGCGCTGTTCTTCCGGGACGCTCATGTCCAGTACTCTCCCAACTGTTCGCGCAGCGTCTGCAAGGCGCGAAAATAATGCGTTTTCACACTGCCTTCCGAGCAGTTCATCGCCGCTGCCGTGGCTGCGACATCCATACCCTCGATACTGCGCAGCAGGAAAGCCTGGCGCTGGCGCGCCGGCAGCTGTGCGACCGCGCGCTCCAGCGCCTGCAGCGTTTCGGCGGTCTGCACCTCGGCCGCCGGCGTGGGCGCGTGGTCGGGCGCCTGTGCCAGCAGGTCCTGCTCATCCTGCTCGTCATCAGCGCCGCCGCGCCAGGGGAGCCAGGCCATCACGCCATTGCGCGTGCGGCGCCGGCGCTGCATGTCGCGCACGCAATTCTCGAGGATGCGATAGAACAGCGGGCGCCACTGCGCGGCCGGCCGCCCGGCGTAGCGACGCACCAGTCGCAGCATGGCATCCTGCACGGCGTCGAGCGCGTCCTCTTCGTGGCGTAGCGCGATCTGTGCGATCCTGAATGCCGGACGCTCCACGGTGGCCAGAAAATCGGCGAGCTGCGCTGACTCCAGGGGCATCGATTCCGGCAATGCAAAGACCTCCAGCGGCGCAAAACCCGCGGATTCTGTCAGCAATTGGGCTTGTATGTTCATGGCCTTACAGGGTAGCAACGGCCTTGAGGGATTTTAGTTGACAGGGGTGCGGAGCGAGGAATGGGCCAGAATCATCCACTTAGCGGCGATCCTGCCCAAAAGACTGGAGCTGGGCACCAAGACTGGCAGGTGGCGGCCACGAAAAATTCTGCAGTCCATTGATATTCATGAATTTTCCTGAGAAATGCCGGCGGCGTCCCAGCATCGGCACGGCCATAATGCAGGCGATCGGCCTCTTCCGCCGGCCACTCGATCCACAGACTTATCCACAGTGAACGCCGAGCTACCCCACGCCACCGAAGTGCTGAAAATCGCAGTCGATTGTCCGCTGCGTGCACTGCTCGATTACCTGCCGCCGGAGGGACGCGCGGCGAGCTCCGTGCTGCCCGGAACCCGCGTGCGAGTGCCCATGGGCCGGCGCGAAACCGTGGGCATCGTGGTCGGGAGTGCGGCGCAGTCGGCGCTCGCGAACGCCCGGTTGCGGCGCGTGGCGGCAACGCTCGATGAGCAGCCACTGCTGGATGCTGCGCTGCTCGAACTGCTGACCTGGACAGCGAGCTACTACCATCACCCGCCCGGCGAAGTCCTGTGCGCGGCACTGCCGGCCGCACTGCGCGCCGGCGGCGCGGCCGAGGCCAGCGAAGCGTGGCTGCGACTCAGCCAGAGCGGGCGCGAGGCGGCGGCGGCAGGCGAACCCAGGCGCTCGGCGCAGCAACGTGAATTGCTGCAGGCTTTGGCGGGCGCTGGCGCGGGCCTGTCGGCAACGCAGCTCGCCGCTGCATCGCCGGGCTGGCGTCCACGCGCGCGCGCCCTGGTGGAGCGTGGCTACGCCACACTTGAAGAGCTGACAGTCGGGGCCGCGACCTGTGCTGCACCACCGGCAGCGCTGCCGGCAACGGGCGCTTGGCCGGCAGGTCCGGCCCTGAGCCCAGAGCAGGCGCTGGCGCTCGAGAGCATCGATGCCGAGTCAGAGCGCTTCGCGGCCTTCGTGCTGCAGGGAGCCACGGGCAGCGGCAAGACCGAGGTATACCTGCGACTGGTAGTGCGCGCGCTCGAGCGCGGACGCAGCGCGCTGGTGCTGGTGCCCGAGATCGGCCTGACGCCCCAGCTGCTGCAGCGCTTCCGTGAGCGCTTGCCGGTGCCGATGGCGGTGCTGCACTCCGCGCTCAAGGATGGCGAGCGACTGGCTGCGTGGCGCGCGGCGCGCGCGGGCACGGCGCGTGTGGTGATCGGCACGCGCTCGGCGGTGTTTGCGCCGCTCCGTGATCTCGGGCTGATCGTGATCGACGAGGAACACGATCATTCCTACAAGCAGCACGAAGGCGGTTGCCGCTACTCGGCGCGCGATGTGGCGGTGCGGCGTGCACAGCAGGCCGGCGTGCCGGTGGTGCTCGGTTCCGCGACGCCTTCGCTCGAAACCCTGCAAAACGTGGCGCTGCAACGCTATCGCCAGCTGCCCCTGCCGCGGCGTGCCGATCAGGCTGCCGCGCCCAGCGTGGCGCTGATCGACCTGCGCGCGCACGCGGTGCATGCGGGGCTCGCGGGCCCCGTGATCCAGGCTATCGAACGGCACCTGAACAGTGACGGGCAGGTGCTGGTTTACCTGAATCGCCGTGGCTACGCGCCGACGCTGTTGTGCACCAGCTGCGGCTGGATCGCGCCCTGCACCGAGTGCGATGCGCGCCTGACCGTGCACCAGGGCGCAGCGCAGCTGCGCTGCCACTACTGCGGTGCCGCGCAGCCGCTGCCGCAACGCTGCGGGCGCTGTGGTTTCGCAGTGCGCCCGGTCGGCCAGGGCACGGAGCGCGTCGCCGAAACGCTCGCGACGCTGTTTCCCGCCGCGCCGCAGGCGCGGCTCGATCGCGACACGGTGCGCAGCGCTGCCGACATCGATGCCGTGATGCACTCGCTACTCGAGGGTCGCGCGCGCATCCTGGTCGGCACGCAGATGGTGACCAAGGGACATCACTTTCCCGGCGTCTCGCTGGTGGCGGTGCTCAATGCCGACCAGGGTCTGTTCAGCACGGATTTCCGCGCTGCCGAGCGGCTCGCGCAAACCATTATCCAGGTCGCCGGTCGCGCGGGCCGCGCGCAGCGCGCAGGCGAAGTACTGATCCAGACCGCTTACCCCGAGCATCCGCTGCTGCAGAGCCTGCTGAGCGGCGGCTATGAAGCCTTTGCGGCCGACGCCCTGCGCGAGCGGGCCGCAGCCCGCTGGCCGCCCTTCAGCCGGCTGGCGCTGCTGCGCGCTTCGGCACCAATGGCGCCGCGGGCGATGGAGTTCCTGAACGATGCGCGTGCGTGTGCCGGCGAGCATCCCGGTGCGCGCCTGCTGGGTCCGGTGCCTGCCGCGATGGCACGGCGCGCCGGCCGCCACCACGCGCAGCTGCTGATCGAGCACAGCGGGCGCGGTGGCCTGCACCAGTTCCTCGATCTGTGGCTGCCGGCGATTGAGAAACTGCCCTCGGCACGCCGGGTGCGCTGGGCGCTGGATGTCGACCCGCTGGATATCCAGTAGGCACCGCTTTTTGGGTAGACTGCGCGACCTCTCCCGCCCCCAAGGAATGCGGTGAAAACCGAGCTCGAAGAGTTGCTGGCGCAAGCCGTGAATGCGCTGCCCGAAGGCCTGCTGAAGGCGCCGGCGGAGCGCGCCTGGATCAACGTCGAGCGCACCCGCGATGCGCAGCACGGCGACTACGCCTGCAACATCGCCATGCGCCTCGCGAAGCTCGCGAGCGTCAAGCCGCGCGAGCTCGCAGCGGCCATTGTTGCGGCACTGCCAGCCAGCCCGTTGCTCGAGCGCAGCGAAGTCGCGGGCGCCGGCTTCATCAATCTATTCCTGGCGCGCGCTGCGCACGGCAATGCCCTGCGCCGCGTGTTCAGCGAAGGCGAGCGCTATGGCTGCAGCGCCGCGGCCGCAGGGCTGCCGGTGATGGTGGAGTTCGTGTCCGCCAACCCTACTGGTCCACTGCACGTCGGCCATGGGCGCCAGGCCGCCTATGGCGCCACGCTCGCCAACCTGCTGCGCGCCATCGGCCATCGCGTGCACCGTGAGTACTACATCAACGATGCGGGCCGCCAGGTCGACATCATGACGGTCAGCGTGTGGGTGCGTTACCTGCAGGCTGGTGGCGCCGAGCTGCCGTTTCCGCAGAATGGATATCGCGCCGACTACGTGCAACCCATCGCCACGCAACTTCGCGCCGCCAGGGGTGCGACGCTCGAGCGCGCGGCCGCCGATGTGACGCGCGATCTGCCGGCCGATGCGCCGGAGGGCGACAAGGAACAATACGTCGACGCTCTGATCGCACGCATGCGCGCGCTGCTCGGCGCAGCGGACTATGAAGCCGTGCTCGAGCTCTCGCTCGAGGCGATGCTGGCCGACATCCGCGCGGACCTGGCCGAGTTCGGAGTCGAGTTCGAGCACTGGGCCTCGGAGCGCGCGATGGCGCGTTCGGGCGCGGTCGAGCGCGCGCTCGCCAGGCTCACGGCACAAGGCAATACCTACCAGAAGGATGGCGCGCTGTGGCTGCGCTCGAGCGCCCATGGCGACAGCGAAGACCGGGTGCTGGTGCGCGCCAACGGCCAGCAGACCTATTTCTCCCCCGATATTGCCTATCACCTCGACAAGCGCGCGCGTGGCTTCGAAAAACTGATCGATGTCTGGGGCGCCGATCATCACGGCTACATCGCGCGCATGCGCGGCGCGCTGATGGCGCTGGGCGAATCGGGTGACTGCCTCGAGGTCTGCCTGATCCAGTTCGTCAGCCTGTTCCGTGGCGGCGAGAAGGTGGCGATGGGCAAGCGCGACGGCCAGTTCGTCACGCTGCGCCAGCTGCGCGAGGAAGTCGGCAACGATGCCTGCCGGCTGTTCTACCTGATGCGCAGCCACGACCAGCCGCTCGATTTCGACCTGGAGCTGGCCAAATCGCGCAGCAACGACAACCCGGTGTATTACATCCAGTACGCGCATGCGCGCGTCGCCAGCGTGATGAAGCAGCTGGCCGCGCGCGGCCTGGCCTTCGATCAGGCACAGGCGCTGGACTCGCTGGCGTTGCTCGAGAGTGCGCAGGAGACCGCAGTGCTCACCGCGATCGCGCGCTTTCCGGAAGTGATCGCGCAGGCGGCGGGCAATCGCACGCCGCACACGCTGGTGCACTACCTGCGCGAGCTCGCACAGCATTTCCACACCTGGTACAACGCTGCCACGTTCATCGTCGATGACGAGGCCACGCGCGCCGCGCGGCTCGGCCTGGCGTTGGGCGCGCAGCGGGTACTGCACAATGGGCTCAGGCTGCTTGGCGTCAGCGCTCCGGAGAGCATGTGAGCAATCGCCGCCTCACGGCACGCGACTACAAGAGCGTGAACCGCGGCGGCTTCGACTGGCACCGCTGGCGCGAACTGGGCATCGGCCTGGGGATCGGCCTGCTGGTCGCACTGGTGGTCTACGTGAGCGACCATCGAGGGAGCGATCCGAGCAGCGAGTCGGCGCCTGGCACGCGTCACGCCTCCGGCAGCAACGCCGCACGCTCGGCGGCCGGCAATGCCGCCGCCAACAATCCCGGCGGCTCGCCACGCGGTGGCGGTGCGATCGACAGCGATACGGAGTATTCCTTCTACGACAAGCTGCCCAGCTACGAAGTCGTGGTGCCGGAGAAGGAACGCGGCCGGCGCGTGGATGCCGCCGCGCGCGTCGAACAGCCCGGCACCTACTTCCTGCAGGTCGGTTCCTATCGCAGCGAGACCGAGGCCGAGCGCGTGCGCGCGCAGCTCGCGCGCCAGGACATCAGCGCCAGCGTGCAGCGCGTGCAGCTCGACAGCGACGTGTGGTTTCGCACCCGCATCGGCCCGCTCAAGGATCTGGACCAGCTCAATCGTCTGCGCCAGCGGCTGCAGGCCGCGGATTTCGATTCACTGGTAGTGCGCGTCACGGAGTGATGCATGGACTCTGCGCTCCTCAATGCACTGCGCGCACAACTCGGACTTGATGCGGTGGCGCTGGGCACCGATATCGGTGCACGCCATCACGGTGACTGGTCGGGTCATGATCGCTGCGCGCCGGTGGCGCTGCTGCGGCCGCGCTCCACGGCGGAAGTCGCAACTTGCCTCAGGCTCTGCAATGAGTACGCGCAGCCCATCGTCGTGCAGGGCGGACTCACCGGACTCGCCGGCGGCGCCACGCCGCGCGCCGGCGAACTGGCGCTGTCGCTCGAGCGGCTCAAGGGCATCGAGTCGCTCGATGTCGCCGGCGCCACGCTGATCGCCGCCGCCGGCACGCCGCTCGTGACGTTGCACGAGGCCGCCGCCGCGCAGGGTATGCAGTTCGCGCTCGATCTCGCGGCGCGTGGCTCCTGCAGCATCGGCGGCAACATCGCCACCAATGCCGGCGGCATCCGCGTGATCCGTTATGGCATGGCGCGCGAACAGGTGCTGGGGCTCGAAGCGGTGCTGGCCGATGGCACCGTGCTCAGTTCCATGAACACCATGCTGAAGAACAATGCCGGCTACGATCTCAAGCAGCTGTTCATCGGCACCGAAGGCACGCTCGGCATCGTCACGCGCGCCGTATTGCGCTTGCACCCCGCGCCCTGCGAGCGCCACACCGCGTTTGTCGCGCTGCATTCCTTCGCCGCGCTGGTGAGCCTGCTGGGCGAATGCCGACGTCTCTACGGCGGCCAGCTCGCGGCCTTCGAAGTGATGTGGTCGGATTACTACGAATTCGCCGCCGGCCACGTGCTGAGCGGGGCCAGGCCCTTTGCCGAGCGGCATCCGCTGTACGCGCTGATCGAACTGGAATCCTTCGAGCCTGGCAAAGATGCCGGTCGCCTGGAAAACGGACTCGCGGGCCTGCTCGAACGCGGCATCATCGTGGATGGCGTGGTCGCGCAATCGCTCGAAGACAGCAACCGCCTGTGGCGGGTGCGCGATGCCGCGGGCGAGCTGATGGTGCACATTCCGCACGCGCTCTCCTACGACATCTCGATGCCGTTGACGGCTACCGAGCAGTATCTCGACCAGCTGTTGCCCGCGATCCTGCCACTGACAGGCAAGGTGCCACCCCTGCTGTTCGGTCACCTGGGCGATGGCAACATCCACCTGATGGTGGGTCCACGCGATCCGGCAGTGGAAATGCAACTCAATGAAATCGTCTACGGCGCATTGCGCGGTTTCGGTTCCGTGGCTGCCGAGCACGGCATCGGCACCGTCAAGCGCGCCTACCTCGGCAATTCGCGCAACGAGGCCGAACTCGCTTTGATGCGTCAGCTCAAGCGCTGCCTGGATCCGAAGCAGATCCTGAATCCGGGCCGGGTGATACTGGCCTGAGGATCGCGGGCCGCGTCAACGCAAGGGCGCCTGGAGCGTTCAGGGCAGGCAGAGGACATTCATGACCCCAGCCGCCATAGCTGCCAACCGTTTCGGCATCGGAATGCGCGGCGATGCCACGCCCGCAGCCGATCCCGTGGCCGCGCTTCGCCAGGAGCTGTCGCGATTCCAGCCGCGGCCCGCGGCGCTCGCCTCGGTGCCCAATCGAAAGGTCGCGGCCGAAGCGCTCGAACAGCTGCGCATGGCCAAGCGCGAATCGAAGCAGTCGGCGCCAACCGCCGACACTGCCGCTACTGGCACGGCGCGTAACGACACAGCGCGCAGCGCGGCGCGCCACGAAGTGCGCGACCTCTACATCGACAGCGTCGGCGCGCGCGTCAACGCCGCGCTGCAGACCACTACTCCATGGCTCGAGCGGCTGGTGCATTTCTGGTCCAACCACTTCGCCGTGTCGGTGGACAAGCAGCCGGTGCTGGCCTACGCGGGCCTGCTGGAGTTCGAGGCCATACGCCCGCAACTGCTGGGGCGTTTCGCCGACCTGCTCATTGCGGTGGAGCATCACCCGGCAATGCTGCTGTATCTCGACCAGGCGCAGTCCATTGGCCCGGACAGTGTCGTGGGACAGCGTCGCAGCGGCTCCGGGGCGAAACAGCACGGCCTGAATGAAAACCTGGCGCGCGAAGTGCTCGAGCTGCACACGCTTGGCGTGCGCTCCGGCTACAGCCAGAGCGATGTCACCGAACTGGCACGCGCGCTGACGGGCTGGACAGTGGCGGGACTCGGCAGCGGCCGCGCGCGCCGCTTCTTCGGCGCCGAGGCTGCGCCGGGCGATGCATTCTTTCGCGATGGGCAACATGAACCCGGAACGCGGCAGATCATGGGCAAGCGTTACGGCTCCTCGGGCGCTCGCCAATCACATGCCGTACTTGCCGATCTCGCGCGTCACCCCGCGACGGCGCAACACATCGCCAGCAAACTGGCACGGCACTTTGCCGGCGACTCACCTTCCGGTGAACTGGTCACGCGACTCAGCCACACTTTCCTGGAAACCGACGGCGATCTGCCGCAGCTCTATCGCACGCTGCTCGAGGCACCGGAGTGCTGGGACAGTGCGGCGCTCAAGTTCAAGTCGCCCTGGGACTGGTCACTCTCCGCCTTGCGCTCGATCAACCTCGACACTGTCGAGGCCAAAGCCGCGGCCGGAATGCTGCTCGAATTGGGGCAAGCCGTCTGGAAGCCCGGTTCGCCGGCTGGCTACGATGACCTCGCGGCCAGCTGGGCCGCGCCCGACGCGCTGGTGCGGCGCGTGGAAGCCGGCCAGCGCATCGCACAGCGTGCGCCGCGTGGCCTGGATGCGCGCGCGCTGGCCGCGCAGGTGTTGCCCGGCGGCGTGAGCGAGAACACCTCGAGAGTGCTGGCGCAGGCCGAGAGCGGCACGCAGGCACTGGCATTGCTGTGGGCCAGTCCGGAGTTCCTGCGCCGATGAGTACGCACACCCGCCGCCGATTCATCGCCGGCTCCATGCTGGCCGCCACCTGCACGGCAATGCCGCGCCTGCTGCTCGCCGCTGCGGATACCGCGCGGCGCTTCGTGTTCATCATCCAGCGCGGCGCGGCCGATGGCCTGGCCACCATCATGCCAACCGGTGATCCCGATCTGGCGCGGCTGCGCGCCGCGCTGATCGCCGAGGGCGGCACGCGGCTTGATTCGATGTTCACGGCACACCCTGCACTCGTTGCCATCAGCAACCTGTACCAGCAGCGCGAAGCCCTGTTCGCCCATGCGATTGCCACGCCCTATCGTGATCGCTCGCATTTCGATGCGCAGAATGTGCTCGAGACCGGCGGCACTGAGCCCTATCACCTGAACGATGGCTGGCTCAACCGCTTGCTCACGCTGCTGCCAACCTCCGCCGCGCAGGCAATGGCGCTCTCGGCGACGATTCCGGTCGCACTGCGCGGCGCCGTCGAAGTCGGCTCCTACGCGCCCTCGAACCTGCCCGAGGCGCGCGATGACCTGAAGTCGCGCGTTGCAATGCTGTACGAAACAGACCCGATGCTGCACGAGCTGTGGCAGCAGGCACTCGCCACGCAGGCGATGGCGGGCGATGGCGCCGGCGCGAAGCGCGACCCCGCTGCACTCGGCACGCTGGCGGCACGCATGCTCGGCAGCGGCGGCTCAGCGCGCGTGGCGATGATCGAGACGCTCGGTTGGGATACGCACTTCGGGCAGAGCGGGCGACTGGCCAACGAACTCAAGGGACTCGATGCGCTGATCGCCGCACTGCGCGCCGGACTTGGCGATCAATGGCGGCAGACGATCGTGCTGGTGGCCACCGAGTTCGGCCGCACCGCGGCGGCCAACGGCACCGGCGGTACGGATCACGGCACCGCCTCGGCCGCGATGCTGATCGGCGGCGCAGTGCAGGGCGGGCGCGTGATTGCCGACTGGCCGGGCCTGGGCGCCAGCGAACTTTATCAGGGCCGCGACCTGCGACCGACAATGGCGCTCAATCAACTGATCGCGAGCGCGCTCGCCGGGCACTATGGGCTGGATCCTGCACTGGTTGGCGCGGCGCTGTTTCCGGGCGTACCCAAGATGCAGCCCGCAATCACCGGGCTGATACGCGCCTGAGCCAGCTGCGCTGCCAAGGCCGATGCTGCCGGCGCTCAGCGATCGATCATCCGGTTCGCCTGTTCAGGGTAGCGCTCACCGACCACGGTGACCTGTGTGACCGCGCGATCGATCTCCTGCAGATCCTGCGGTCCGAGCTCGACAGCCAATGCGCCCAGGTTCTCCTCGAGGCGTTGCAGTTTCGTGGTGCCGGGAATCGGCACGATCCACGGTTTCTGCGCCAGCACCCAGGCAAGCGCCAGCTGTGCCGGCGTGATGTGCTTGCGAGCGGCAATCGCCGTGAGCGCATCGACCAGCAGCTGATTCGCCTTGCGCGCCTCGGGCGCGAAGCGCGGCACGGTGTTGCGGAAGTCGCTCTTGTCCAGCGTCGTGCTGGCGTCGATCTTGCCGGTCAGGAAACCCTTGCCCAGTGGACTGAAAGGCACGAAGCCGATGCCGAGCTCTTCGAGCAGGGGCAGAATCTCCTGCTCCGGACTTCGCCACCACAACGAGTATTCGCTCTGCAGGGCGGTGACCGGCTGCACCGCGTGGGCGCGGCGGATAGTCCGCGCGCTCGCTTCAGACAAGCCAAAATGCCTGACCTTGCCGGCCTTGATCAGTTCCTTCACTGCGCCGGCGACATCTTCGATCGGCACTTGCGGGTCGACGCGGTGCTGGTAGTAGAGATCGATCGTCTCGATGCGCAGGCGCTTCAGTGAAGCCTCGGCCACCGCGCGGATATGCTCAGGTCGGCTGTCGAGACTCGCCATCTTGCCATCGACGATCCTGAATCCGAACTTGGTGGCGATCGCGACCCGGCTGCGAAAAGGCTCGAGTGCCTCGCCTACGAGATCCTCGTTGGTGTACGGCCCGTAGACCTCTGCCGTATCGAAGAAGCTGACGCCGCGGTCGACCGCCGCGCGAATGACCTTGATCATCTCCTGCCGGTCGCCCGGTGGCCCATAGCTGAAACTCATGCCCATGCAGCCGAGACCAAGGGCCGAGACTTCCAGATTGCTGTTGCCCAGCCTGCGCTTCTGCATGGGTCTCACCCGGCCGGAAGGCTCAAAGTATTGAAGGAATCCGGCGGCAACTGCACGTTCACGACGCCGGCGCCCAGCTTCATGCGCACTCGCAACGGCTCGGCCATGTCGTTCTGCAACAGCACGATCACGCGGCCATCGGGATTGCGGAACGCAAGCAGGTTGTCGTAACCGAAGAAGCTCACTGTCGGCAGGCGGTGCGCGCCGGGCTCGATGAAGTGGCTGGCATGCGCGAGCAGGTAGTAGTCGTGGTTGAGCCGGTAGCTGCCGGCCGCCGCATCGACGGTTATGAGCGAATTCTGCGGCCAGCCCCAACCGCTCATGCCCCCCACGGCCGTCACCAGGTTCCAGTAGAACCAGGCACTCGCACCGCTCAGGAAGTACTGCTTCATCAGGCCCCAGTTGTAATGCGCGTAGTGCCAGTCGTTGGTGCCGGTGCCGCATTCCTGCTCCGACTGCCAGAGCTTCAGCGCGGCGTGGCGCTCGTGAATCGCCGGCAGCGCGCCCTTGCCCGCCCACTGCACGCCGACGCCCCTGACGAGCGCGGCGACGGCGGGCTCGCGCAGCACCTCGTCGAGCAGCGCGGCGTTGCCGCGCTCGAGCGTGCCGAAGAAAATCTCCACGCCCACCGCGCCCATCTCGCGACCGAGGAATGGCAGGAAGCGTGCCAGCCCGGCGCTCGTCCAGCAGCAGCTCGGAAAGGGCTGCGCGGAATTGAATTCATTCTGCGGCATCACCATGGAGATCGGCACGCCGGCGCGCGCGTACTCCTCGACATAGCGGCGGAAGTAGCGCGCGTAGGCCTCGAAGTAACGCTCCTCCTGGATGAAGCTGTCCTGGCCCTCGTGCCCGAGTTGCTCCGGACGAATGCCATTGGCGCTCTGGCCCGGCCAGGCTGGCGCCATCGCGTAATGGCCATTGGATTTCATCCAGGTCGGCGGACTCCACGGCGAGGCCCAGATCTTCATGTCCGGGCGGCGCGCGCGCGCGGCACGGATGAAGGGAATCAGCGTGTCCTGGTCATGCGCCACGCTGAAATGCTCGAGCGCAAAGTCACCCGGCGTCTCGTCGTAGCTGTACCACTCGCGCGCCATGTCGTTGGCGCCGAGCGGCGTGCGGCCCAGGCTGAAGCTGGCGCCCTTGCCTGGCGCAAACAGCGCATCGAGCGCCGCTTCGCGCGCTGCCGGCGGGAGCGATTGCAGCGCCAGCCAGCCCTTCTCGCTGAAAGCGCCGCCGAAACCGTCGATGACCTGCTGCGGATCCTCGAGTCTGATCTCCAGGTCGGTCGCGAACAGGTCGGCGGAAAGGGCCGAGCGCCGCACGCCGCTGAGCGAGCGCCAGGGTGCGCGTGAAGTGCTGCAGATCCACTGCGCGCCGGGCAGCGGCGTGCCGGCCGGCTGTTCGCCTGCGGCGTGAGCGCGCGCGGCGCGCGCCGCACCGGCAGGCGCTGCAGCCAGCGCCACCGCGGCGCCTCCGGCGGCGGACAGGAATTCACGTCGTGTAGTCATGGTGTCGCTCCCCGGTCAGGGCTTGAGTGTAGTCGCAGGCAACGTTTCAGGTGCGCGGCCAGGTGGGGCCGGCACCGTGATGACGATGCGTCGATAGCTCGTCAGGGCGGGCGAGCCGTTGTCGGTCACCGCGAGAATGAGATGCGCCACGCCGCCCTTGCAAGGCAACAGCGGCAACCAGTCGGGCCGGCAGGCCGCCACCGGCGTTGCGGAAATCACCGCGCCCGTCGTGGCATCGAGCTTGAGATCGGCGAGCCCGCTGTCGGGCACGAATCCGGCTTCGGAATAATGGATCCATCGGTACTGCAGTCGGTGGCCGTCCGGATCGCGGCTGGCGCGCGCATCGAAGCGGAGCGTCTCGCCGACGCGCGCCGTCACGAACACCGGCGCGGTGCCGATGCTGCCGTTCACGCTCACCAGCGGAGGGTGATTGGCGGCGGCATAGGGCTTGATGGTCCAGTCCATGCGCGCCGCAAAGTCGTTTTGGAACGCCGTTCGCCAGCGCCAGATCGTGGCCTGGTCCGAAAGCTGTTCGCGTCCGTCACTGCCGGTGACGCGATCGCGCGAACTCACGCGCCGGAACATGTCGCCGCCCTGCGTCCATATCGGGTGCGTTTCGCCGTAGGGCGTGCGATACACGTAGCGCCCTCCCCAGCCACCCCAGCTCGGGTTGCGAAAGGCGTTCAGTCCGTTGTCGATGAGCCCCAGGAACGAGGGCGTGTCGCCCTCCATGATGAACATGAAGCGCGGATAGTGTCTGCCAAGCGGCCCTTTGCTGCGGATGTTGCGCTCCAGCCAGGCATTGGTGACCGTACTGCCATCGGCCCCCATCGAGTTCAGGTAGAACTCGTCGCCGCTGATGCCAGTCCAGGTGGCGGAGGCATATTCCTCGCCATCGGGCGATGAGGGTTTGACGATGTAGTAGAGGCCGGGAAACTCGCGCCGGATCCACGGGCCGGCGTCGTCCTGATCGGAGATCGAATAGACGCGCAGGCGGCCGACGAACTTCGCCAGCTCTGGCGCGCTGCGCTGTGCGCGCACATCGCGCAGCGCCTGCGCGAGCGTGTTCGCGCCGCCCCAGATGCTGATCCACAGCGGCCGGGCATCATCGCGGTCGACGGCGCGTATGATCGCCTCGCTCCCCGCCGACCCCTGGCCCTCGCCCACCGCCGCCATGCCGTAGCTGCCCTGGCCGCGGTACACCACTTCATCGAGTTGCGCGGCGGCCGGCCAGCCGGGCGCGTGCCTGAGCAGATTCGGCCGCACCGCTGCATAGTCCGCGATCAGTTCGTGCAAGGTTTCCGGATGCAAAGCCTTCCGCTGCCAGGTCGACGTGGTCGCTACCAGTCCGGCGATGTCAATTTCGTTGGCGTAGCACAGCAGGCGCACGAAGGACATCTGATCGTCGGGTTCGTTGCCGATGTCGGTCAGCACCAGCAGGCGCGGGTGGCCCGGGTAGTCGTCCAGTTGATCGGGTGCGAGCGACTGCGCATGCGCGCCGGGAACACCCGCCGCACAAAGGGCTGCAATGATCGGCAGTGTCAGTCTGCGCATGGCTGCCGCAGGCTGCGCCGTGCCTCAGTCCTCCGCCGTGTGGCTGATGTCGATGCCGAGCGAACGCAGCTTGCGATAAAGGTGCGTGCGCTCCATGCCGACGCGCTTGGCGAGCTGCCCCACCTTGCCGCCGCACAGCTGCAGCTGCTGCTGCAGGTAGGCGCGCTCGAAATGCTCGCGCGCCTCGCGCATCGGCAGCGCCAGCAGATCCTGCTTCACCAGCGGCGCATCGATCGGCGCCTGCGCCGCGAGTTCGCGCTCGACTTCCTCGAGTGAGATCTCCTCGCTCCCGCCGCGCATCAGCAGGCGGCGCAGCAACCCGCGCAGCTCGCGCAGGTTGTCGGGCCAGGGGTAGTTGCGCAGGCGATTTTGCGCCGCGACGCTGCAGCGGCGGAAACTCAGGTGCTCGCCCTCGGTGAGCTGGTCGATGCACTGGCGCAGCAGGTCGGGCACATCCTCGGCGTAATCACGCAGCGGGGGCACGCGCAGCGGCAGCACCGAGAGCTGCGCGTACAGGTCGCGGCTGATGCTCAAGGTGCCGGCGCGCACCTCGATGCCAGGCGTCGCGGTGGCGATCACGCGCGCCTCGAGCGCCACGGGCTCGCCGACGCCGCCGCGCTGGTACTTGCCGCTGCCGAGCGCTGCGCCCAGCAGGCGTCGCGCGGCGTCGGGCAGTTCCTCGACATCGCCCAGGTACAGCGTGCCGCCACGCGCCTGTTCGAGCAGGCCCGGGTGCGAGGCGCTGCCCAGCAGTGCGGCCACGGACTGCTCATCCTGGAGCGAGCGTGGATCGCAGACCACGAAGGGACCATTGGCGCGCGCGCCCGACTGATGCACGTGACGCGCGAGGTTCTCCGGCTCGCTGCCGGGTTCGGCGATCAGCAGCAGCGGCGCCGGAAAGGGCGCGAGCCGCAGCAACTCGGCACGCAGCTGCTGCGCGACGCGACTGCGGCCCAGGAGCGGCGCGCTGCCGCGCGCGGCGGAGAAGGCGCCGGCCTGGCGCGAGCGGCGCGCATCGAGCGCGCGATTCACGGTCGGCAGGAGTTTGGCGAGCGACAGCGGCTTCTCGATGAAATCGAAAGCGCCGAGACGCGTGGCCTCGACCGCCGTTTCCACGGTGCCATGGCCCGACATCATCACCACCGGGCAATCATTGCGCGCATCGGTCGACCATTCACGCAGCAGCGTGATGCCATCGGTGTCGGGCATCCAGATGTCGAGCAGCACCAGGTCGGGCGCGGTGCGCGCGCGCGAGGCGCGTGCCTGCGCGGCATCGGCCGCGACCTCCACTTCGTGGCCTTCCTCGGTGAGGATTTCCTGCAGCAACCTGCGGATGTCGACTTCGTCATCGACAACCAGGATCCGGTTCTGGCTCATGCTCGCTCCCTTCGCAGTTCAGTGCGCTTCTCAGCGACCGCCGGCAACAGCACGCGCACGCGCGCGCCGCCAGTCCCCAGGTTGTCGGCGGTTATGCGCCCGCCGTGTTCATCGACTATACGCTGCACGATCGCCAGCCCGAGGCCGGTGCCGCGCGCCTTGCTGGTGACATAAGGCTCGAAAGCCTTGCTGAGGATATCCTCGCGGAAGCCGGGCCCGTTGTCACTGACGGAAAGCTCCGCCTGGGCCGGTTTTGAGGTGCCGAGCCACCGGGTGCGCACGGTGATCGTGGCTCCAACCACGCCGCCCAGGGCCTCGATGCCATTGCTGAGCAGGTTGGCCAGCACCTGGCGCAGGCGGCTGCGGTCCGCCTCGATCTCGGGCATCTGCGGGTCGAGCTCCAGGCCGATGCTGACCGCCGGATCCTGCACGCGGTACAGCTCGACCACTTCGGCAGCCAGCTGGTTGAGGCTCAGGGGCGCGAGCTGCATCTCCGGGGCGCGGGCGTAGTCGCTGAACGCGTTGACCATCTGCTTCATCGCATCGACCTGCTGGACGATGGTGCGCGTGGCGCGCTCGAGCAGCCGCGCGTGTTCGGTATCGAGGCCCGGCAGGAGCTTGCGCCGCAGCTGCTCGGCCGAGAGCTGGATCGGCGTCAGCGGATTCTTGATCTCGTGCGCCAGGCGGCGCGCAACCTCGCCCCAGGCGGCGTTGCGCTGCGCGTTGAGGAGCGCGGTGATGTCCTCGAACACGATCACCAGGCCACCCTCGTCGGGCAGCGGCGTACCGGCCCACAGCAGCACGCGCCCACCGGTCTCGCCGCTCAAGGTGAGCTGCTCGCGCCATTCGCGCTCGCCTTTGGCGAGGCGCGCACGCAGGGCGGTCACGAAACTGCCGAGCAGCGCCGCCCCTTCGGCGAGTGCAGCCAGCTGCCGGCCGGTGCCAGCGCTGAGGTCTGCATTGAGGATCGCGCCCGCCGAATCGTTGGCGCTGCGCAGGATCAGCTGCTGATCGACCACGAGCACGCCGCTCGACAGGCGCGAGAGGATCACCGCCAGCCGCTCGCGCTCGCGCTCCACTGCCTGGCGGCTCAGCGAGGCTTCTTCGCTGGTACGGCGCAGGCGCTTGGTCATGTCGTTGAAGGAATGCACCAGGAAGCCCATTTCATCGCGCGAGGGCAGCGGCAGGCGCATCGCGAAATCGCCCTTGCCGACCGCGCGCGTGCCGGCGATCAGATCCTGCACCGGGCGCGTGAGCCGCTGCGCCGACCAGATCGCGCCGTACACCGCGCCCAGCATCGTCAGCAGCAACACCAGCGTCAGGGTGAGCTTGAAGTTCGCCTTCAGCGGCTGGCGCGTGACCGACATGTCGCCGTAATTGGTGTAGGCCGCCTGTACCGCCTCGGCGAGCCCGGCGAGTTCGGTGGGCACCGCGTAGTCGACCAGCACGTAGCGGCGCTGCGGCGCGCCCATCGCGCGCGGCAGTGGCGCCGCGGTGACGATCGAGTAGCGCCCGCCGGCCAGCGGCTCGAGCCGCACGTAGCTGCGTCCGGCCGCGATCTGCATCAGCACTTCGGCCGGCGGTATGCCCGGAAGCGCGGCGCTGCCCGCATCGCTGCTGGTCACCAGCGGCCGTCCGTTGGCGGCGTAGACCGTGATCGCGGTGGCCTGCGCATCGCGCCGCTCGGCATCGAGCCGCACCAGCAGGTCGGTGCCGCTGTGCGCGGCGATGCGCGCGCGCGATGAACTCGGTGCGCCGTGCCTGCTCACGCAGGCGCAGGTCGAGGGCCGAGCGCGAGAGCACCAGCGCATCGTTCAGGCCCTGCTTGATCTCGACGCGGAACCAGCTATCGATGCCGTAGTTGAGGAACTCGAGCGCGAACAGGTAGATGATCAGCAGCGGCACCACCACCAGCGTGCCGAACATGCCCACTGTCCGTGCCGTTAGACGCGAACCAGGAACATGATCGCGGAAGTCGCGCACCAGCCGCCAGAGCTTGCGCGCCAGCGCCACGCCGAGGATCAGCACGCCGCAGACGTTGAACAGCAGTATCCACGGCTGGCGGCGGTTGAAGTTGGCGGAATTTTCCACGCTGCGCGCCAGCAGCAACAGCGCCCAGATGCCGGCGAGGATGCCCACCAGCACCAGCGCCCGCAGTCCCCAGCGCCTCAGCGCACGAGCGTCCATGAGTACCAGTCGCTGGTGCGATGCCAGCCGTCAGTCCAGAACATCAGCGCGCGCAGCGCATCGGGCATGTGGCCGCGGCGCACGCCGGCACGCAGCCGCACCTGCCACTCCTCGTCACTGCGCAGTTGCGAGTCGACCGCGATCGGCCATTCTTCCACCTGGCCCAGGCGCGCCAGCGCCGCCGTCAGGGTCGGAAAGGATTCCTGCGTGTTGGCCTCCGGATCGCGCAGCAGGAAGCGATCGCTGATCACGTGATAGGAGAGTTCGCGCTTGCGGGTGAGATCGACCGCATCGGCATCGAACCACAGGCGGCGATGGCGGCTCACGGTCACTTCCAGATCAAAGCTCAGCGTGACGCCATCCTTGAGCGCCGCGCTGATGCGCTCGCTCTGCGGAAAGACCACGTGCGCGGTCAGCAGCACCGTGCCATGGCTGGGCACCGCGTAGGCCGAGCGGATCTCGAGCTCACCATCGAGCGCATCATCGGCAACGCAGGGGCCGATGGCGAACACCAGGCCCAGGAACAGGAGCGTACGCTGCGTCTTGTAGTAGTTCTTCATGCGGTGCCCGCCGTCGTGGCGCGCGTGAGACAAGCATAATAGAAGCCGTCTCCGCCCGCCCTTGCCAGCGGCAGTATTTGCCACCCAGTGCTTGTGGACCGCAGCGGCGGGCTGCAGTTCGCGGCCTGTGGCGGCTGGGCCAGGCTGGCGCCGGGCTCGCTGGCCAGAAAAGCCTCGATCACAGCCTGGTTTTCCACCGGCAGCACGCTGCAGGTGCAGTAGAGCAAGCGGCCACCCGGACGCAGCAGGCGCCAGCAGGCCCGCAGCAGCTCGAGCTGGGTCGCAGCCAGCCGCGGCAGGTCAACGGCACGGCGCAGCAGCTTGATGTCGGGATGGCGGCGGATCACACCCGTGCCCGAGCAGGGCGCATCGAGCAGGATGGCATCGAAGGGGCGTGCGTCCCACCAGTCGGGCTCAGCGCGCAGATCGGCCTGCACCAGCTGCGCCTTGCGCTGCAGGCGCTCGAGATTCCCGGCTACGCGCTGCAGGCGTACGGCATCGCTGTCGAGCGCCACGAGTTCGAGCTCGCCGCCTGCCAGCTCGAGCAGCGCGCCGGTCTTGCCTCCGGGTGCCGCACAGGCATCGAGCACGCGCTCGCCGGGCTGCGGAGCCACCAGCACGGCCGCCAGCTGCGCGCTGGAGTCCTGCACCGAGACCCGGCCCGCGGCGAAACCCGGAATTTCCTGCACCGGCAGCGCCGCGGCCAGGCACACGGCGCTGGCGACCCCGGGCACACTGCTGGCTTCGATGCCGGCCGCCTTCAGCTCGTCGAGGTACGCGGGCACGGTGCCGCGCGTAAGGTCCACTCGCAGGCACAGTGGCGGATGCTCGTTGTTGGCCGCGAGTATCTGCTCCAGGTCCTGGGGCCAGGCCTGCCCCAGCGCCTTCACAAGCCAGGGCGGATGCGCGTGACGGGTGGCCAATTCGCGATCGACGGCAGCCAGGCGCAGGGCGCGCTCGCGCAGGTAGCGGCGCAGCACCGCATTCACCAGGCCCGCCGCGCGCGCCAGATCGAGCAGCCGTATCGCATCGACGGCCGCCGCCACCGAGCTCGCCGGCGAATGCGAAGAATATTCAAGCTGGTGCACGGAGCAGACCAGCAGCACGCGCAGGCGCGCATCCAGCTCGCCACCACCGGCACTGGCCAGCGGCAGCACGGCGGGCGCGAGACGCAGGTACCAGCGCACTGCGCCCAGCGCGATGGCCTGGATCGCCGCGCGTTGTGGATGATTTGTGAACCCGGCCAGCGCCTCATCGGCGCTGTGACCTTCCACCACGACCTGCAGCACCACCCGTGTCGCGGTGGCCAGCACCTGGGCTGCGCCCGCGGGTGGGCGCGCCGTCATCCGCAGCGCAATCCGGCCAATGCGCGGCCGTGCGCGAACTCGGCCGCCGCGAGGCGCCGGCGCCCGGCGCTCTGCAGTTCATCGATCGCCAGCACGCCGCTGCCGCAGGCCACCTGCAGCCGCGCTGCGTGCAGCCCCAGCAGTGTTCCCGGCGCGACGGCGGGCGCGACCTCGAGCGCGGGGGACGCAACCGCGAGCGCACTCGCGCGCCACACGCGCAGCTGCGCGCCTTCCAGCAGCGTCTCGGCCACCGGCCAGGGATTGCAGGCGCGCACCTGGCAGGCAATGCGCTCGGCGGGTTGTGTCCAGTCGATCAGCGCCTCGCGCTTCTCCAGCTTCGCCGCATAGCTGACCCCTTCGGCCGATTGCGCCGTGGCGCGCGCGTTGCCCGCCTCGAGCGCCGCGATCACAGTGATCAACTGCTGTGCGCCCAGCTGCGCGAGTGCATCGTGCAGCTCGGCGCTGTTCATGTCGGGGCCCGGAGCCAGACTCTGCTGCGCGAATACCGGCCCCGTATCCAGGCCCGCATCGAGCTGCATGATGCTGATACCCGTGAGGCGATCACCCGCGAGCAGCGCGCGCTGGATCGGCGCCGCGCCGCGCCAGCGCGGCAGGAGTGAGGCGTGGATGTTCAGACACCCGAGTCGCGGCAGTGCGAGCACGGGCGGTGGCAGGATGAGCCCGTAGGCCACCACTACCAGCAACTCCGGAGCCCACTCGCGCAAGACTGCGCGCTGCTCATCACTCGCCAGTCGCTCGGGCTGCGCGAGCGGCAGCCCCAGTGCCAGCGCGCGCTGCTTCACCGCGCTGGCCTGCAGCGCGCGGCCGCGCCCTGCCGGACGATCGGGTTGCGTGAGCACGCCGACCAGTTGGTGTCCGGAGGATGCGAGTGCATCGAGCGCCGGCAGCGCGAACTGCGGCGTGCCGGCAAAGGCGATGCGCAGCACTAGATCACTTTCGCGCCCACGCGCAGCGGCACGCCGCCCGGTGGGCGCGGCGCGCTGGCACGCTCGCGCTGTTCCTTCTCGAGCCGGCGGCGGATGCGATCGCGCTTGAGGCTGGAGAGATAGTCGACGAACAGTTTGCCTTCGAGATGATCCATCTCGTGTTGCAGGCACACGGCCAGCAGGCCATCGAGCTCGCGTTCGCTCACCACACCGTGGCGGTCCTGCGCGCGCACGCGCACGCGCGCGGCGCGCTCGACCTCCTCGAACACCTGCGGCACCGACAGACACCCTTCTTCGGTGACTTCCACGCCTTCGCGCGCAATGATCTCGGGGTTGATGAACACCTGCGGATCATCTTTCAGTTCGCTGGTGTCGATCACCACCAGGCGCTGGTGCACGTTGACCTGGGTAGCGGCCAGGCCGATGCCGGGCGCCTCGTACATGGTCT
Organism: uncultured Gammaproteobacteria bacterium; assembly: GCA_963764065.1. GTDB lineage: Bacteria > Pseudomonadota > Gammaproteobacteria > Steroidobacterales > Steroidobacteraceae > FEN-1191. The sequence continues at coordinate 184,973 of CAVXRM010000008.1, forward strand.
CGAACATGTCCCCGATCAGGCGCTCGAGCGCCGCGTCGAAGGCCACCACGGGCGCGGCGCGGGTACGCAGCCGCGGGTCGGGAAATTCCAGAATCGGCAATCGGGCCATCGCTATGCTTGCACCTGTGTGAACCAGCGCACAAACTCCGCATGGGAGCGTGTGCGTTTTGTGGTCATTGAGTTTATAACAGCTTGGGTTAACCACCCCACCCGCCCCACCAGGAGTGAGGGATGTCATTGAATCTGATCTTTAGTCACCGCCGGGCCCTGCCGGCTGTCGCGTTGCTGGCCGCATTGGTCGCTGCGGGCGGCTGCTCCACGGTCAAGCATGTGTTCCACCGCGGCGAAACCGCGGCAGCGCCGACGGCCATGACGCACTCGAGCGCGCCGGCCAGCGATGCTGCCGAGTCTGGCGAGCCGCAGACCGTCACCTCGAACCTGCCCGATGCCGATGAGCCTGTGGCCACCGACGCCGGCACCGTCGCGCCCACCACCGTGATCACCGATGCGGGCCCGATGCTGGCCGCCAGTGCACCGAAGAGCTACGTGGTGCAGAAGGGCGATACGCTCTGGGGCCTGGCCCAGATGTTCCTGAAAGATCCCTGGCTGTGGCCCGAGATCTGGTACCAGAACCCTGAAGTCGCCAACCCGCACCGCATCTATCCGGGCGACACGCTGCGCCTGGCTGCGGCATCCGATGGCAAGACCGTCGTGCAGGTGGTGCCTGGCGCCGCCAGCGTTGCCGGCGCAGGTGGCCGTGGCACCCGTCTGCAGCCGCTGTTGCGCAGCACCCAGCTCGATGGCCCGATCGCCAATATTCCCTACACCGCCATCGCCGCCTTTCTCTCGCGTCCCGGCCTGATCTCGCGCCAGCAGGTGAAAGCGGCGCCGTACATCGTCTCGCTGCGCGAGAACCACATGATTGCCGGCGCGGGCAACAACGTCTACGTGAAGAAGCTGACGGCGGTCGAAGGCGAACGCTTCAACATCATGCACGTGGCCGATCGCCTCAAGGACCCGGACAGCGGCAAGGTACTGGGTTACCTGGCTGACTTCACCGGCGTGGCGCAGGTGGCGCGCGCTGGCGATCCTGCCAAGGTCACGCTCACCGAGTCGGCGCGCGAAACGCTCACCGGCGACGTGCTGCTGCCCGAGGTTGCAAATTCGGCCAGCGATTTCTATCCGCATTCGCCGACCCATGCGATCAAGGGCCGCCTGCTTGCCGTGGTCAACGGTGTGCTGCTGGCCGGGCAATACCAGGTGGTGGCGATTTCCGGCGGTGCCAACCAGGGTATCGAGCCCGGGCACGTGCTGCGCGTGAACGAAGCCAGCGAGCGCGTGCACGATCGCTGCGCGCGCATCCAGGGTGAAGGCACCTGCACGCGCTTTGGCAGCCAACGGCTGCCGGTGGAATCCGCGGGTACGCTGCTGGTGTTCCGCACCTTCGAAGACATGAGCTACGCGCTGGTCGTGAGCGAATCGATCCCGCTGCACGTGGGCGATCGCGTCGTCACGCCCTGATATCTGCACGAACTGATCAGCAAGGGCCGGCCATTGCGCCGGCCCTTTTGTTTTATGCTGGCGTGAATGGATGATCTCGATCGGGCGTTGGCACTGGCGCGGGCACCAGGACTGCATGTCGATCACCTGCGTGCTGCGGGCGCACTCGATGAACCGCTGCGGCTGCCGGGCAGCGCCGCCAGCACACTGCGCGATCGCGGCCTGCCCGCTGCCATCGCCGACTGGCTGGCCGCGCCCGATGCCGCCGCCCTCGCGGCCGATCGCCAGTGGCTGCAATCGGCTGGCGCCACGCTCATCCTCTACAACAGCGAACACTATCCGCCGCTGCTGGGCGAGATTCCCGCGGCCCCGGTGGCGCTCTACCTGCGCGGCGATGCCCTGGTGCTGCTTTCCGCGCAGCTGGCGGTGGTCGGCAGCCGCAACCCCACGGCCAGCGGGCGCCGCACCGCCCGCGAGTTCGCGCAATTCCTCGCGCACGCCGGGCTCACGATCACCAGCGGCCTGGCGGTGGGCATCGATGCCGCCGCGCATGAAGGCGCACTGGCGGCAGCTGGGCGCACGATCGGCGTGCAGGGCTGCGGCCTTGATCAGATCTATCCCCCCGAGCATGCCGGGCTCGCCCGGGCAATCCTGGCGCAGGGCGGCGCGCTGCTGAGCGAGTTTCCGCCCGGCACGCCGCCGCGGCGCGACAACTTTCCGCGCCGCAACCGCCTGATCAGCGGCCTCGCCATCGGCACGCTGGTGGTCGAGGCGGCGCGCCAGAGCGGCTCGCTGATCACCGCCAGGCTGGCCGCCACACAGGGGCGCGAAGTGTTCGCGATCCCCGGCAGCATCCACAATCCGCTCGCGCGCGGCTGCCATGATCTGATCCGCCAGGGCGCCAAGCTGGTCGAGAACGCGATCGAGATCCTCGCCGAGCTGCAAATACCTTATGCAAAACAAGATCTTGCGGAGCAGACTGGCGAGGCCCCAAAAGGCCCGCTACGGCCTTCGGGGTTGGACAAGGACTATGAAATCCTGTTAGATGCGCTCGGATTCGAGCCGGCAAGCATCGACACGCTGGTCGAACGCACTGGTTTCCCGAGTTCCAATCTGGCGTCCATGCTGCTGATTCTCGAGCTCGAGGGTCGGGTCGGGCCGCACACCGGGGGCCGGTACATGAGATTGCAAGAGGGGCGCTGAGGGCGCCAATGCCACACTAATAGAAGGCTATGGAAAGCACAGTTTTCGACATCCTGGTCTACGTCTTCGACCACTACATGTTCGAGGAGCTGCCGGTCAGCGCCGAACGCGCCGACATCGCGCGCGACCTGGAAACCGCGGGCTTTGGTGGCGCCAATGTCGAGCGCGCGCTCGACTGGCTGGCCGACCTCGCCGACGAGCGCGAGCGCCCGGGGCTCGACATCAACGAGCGCGCCTTCCGCCTGTACGCCGACCAGGAAGTGGGGCGCCTCGATCCGGCCTGCCGCGGCCTGCTGCTGAGCCTCGAGCGCGGCGGCATCCTCTCGCCCACGCAGCGCGAAATCGTCATCGAGCGGCTGCTCGCGCTCGACCACGAGGAACTCGACCTCGAGCAGGTGAAATGGGTGGTGCTGATGGTGCTTTCCTGCCAGCCGGGCGAAGAAGCCGCCTGCGAGCGCATGGAAGAAATGGTCTATGAATTGCCCGGTTTGATCCCGCATTGAGCCGGGTCAATCTCCTGCGGCGAACCCTCCCGCGGCCTGTCCGCGGTTTTTCGTTTTTGGAACCGTGAACACATTGCATGGCTGAAAATCTCGTCATCGTCGAATCGCCGGCCAAGGCGCGCACGATCAAGAAGTACCTGGGCCGCGACTACGAAGTGCTGGCCTCCTACGGCCACGTGCGCGATCTGGTGCCCAAGGAAGGCGCGGTCGATCCCGACAACAATTTCGCCATGACCTACCGGCTGATCGAGCGCAACGAGAAACATCTCGAGGCGATCTCGAAGGCGCTGAAGAAATGCTCGGCGCTGATCCTGGCGACTGACCCTGACCGCGAGGGCGAGGCGATCGCCTGGCACCTGCATGAGATCCTCAAGGAGCGCGGCGAGCTCAAGGGCAAGACCTCGCAGCGCGTGGTGTTCCACGAGATCACCAAGAACGCGATTCGCGAAGCCGTGGCCAGTCCGCGCGAACTCTCGCTCGATCTCGTGAATGCGCAGCAGGCGCGGCGCGCGCTCGACTACCTGGTGGGCTTCAATCTCTCGCCACTGCTGTGGAAGAAAGTGCGGCGCGGCCTCTCGGCCGGGCGCGTGCAGAGCCCGGCGCTGCGCATGATCTGCGAGCGCGAGGATGAAATCGCCGCCTTCAAGCCGCAGGAATACTGGACCATCGATGCCGAGGGCGAGCACAGCACGCAGCGTTTTCCGCTCAAAGTGGTCGAATACGCTGGCGCGAAGGTCGAGCAGTTCAGCTTCACGAATGAAGGGGTGGCGCGGGCCGCCGAGGCTGCCCTGCGCGGCGCGGCCGGCACGCCGCCGGCGCTCAAGGTGCTGGAGATCGATCGCAAGCAGCGCCGCCGCAATCCTTCGCCGCCCTTCACCACTTCGACGCTGCAGCAGGAGGCCTCGCGCAAGCTCGGTTTCTCAGCCCAGCGCACCATGCGCATCGCGCAGCAGCTCTATGAAGGCGTGGATACCGGCGAAGGCAGCGTCGGCCTCATCACTTACATGCGTACCGACTCGGTGACGCTGGCCGCTGATGCGGTCACGGAGATCCGTGCCACGATCGAGCGGCTCTACGGCAAGGAATCGGTCGCCGAGGAAATCCGCGTCTACAAGACCAAATCGAAGAACGCGCAGGAAGCGCATGAAGCCGTGCGCCCGACTTCGGCGGCGGTGGTGCCGGCCGAGATCGAGAAATACCTCGATGCCGACCAGTACAAGCTCTACGCGCTGATCTGGAAGCGCGCGGTCGCCTGCCAGATGGCGCATGCGGTATTCGATACCGTGGCGGTCGATCTGCTCGCGGGCGGCGATGGCCCGCAGCGGCACCTGCTGCGCGCCAATGGTTCGACGCTGGTGAAGCCCGGCTACATCGCGGTCTACCAGGAAGGGCGCGACGACAACGTCAATGAAGATGACGACCATGTGTTGCCGGCGATGCAGCAGGGCGACACCGTCACGCTCACCGCGCTGCATTCCGAGCAGCATTTCACCGAGCCGCCGCCGCGCTACACCGAAGCTTCGCTGGTCAAGGCGCTCGAAGAGCACGGCATCGGCCGGCCTTCGACCTATGCCAGCATCATCTCGACGCTGCGCGATCGCGAGTACGTCGAGATCGACAACCGCCGCTTCACGGCCACCGACATCGGCAAGATCGTATGCCGGTTCCTGACCGACCATTTCCACAAGTACGTGGAATACAGCTTCACCGCCGACATGGAAGACGAGCTCGACGCCGTCTCGCGCGGCGAGGAACCCTGGACCACGCCGCTGGAGAAATTCTGGAAGCCGTTCATCGTGCAGGTCGAGGACGTCGAGAAGAACGTCACCCGCGAGCAGGTGGCGCAGGCGCGCGAACTCGGCAAGGATGCGGTCAGCGGCAAGCCGGTCACGGTGCGCATGGGCCGCTTCGGCCCGTTCGTGCAGATCGGCACCAAGGACGATGTCGAGAAGCCGCGCTTCGCAGGGCTCCGCCCGGGCCAGAAGATGGACACCATCCAGCTGCCCGAGGCGATGGAACTGTTCAAGCTGCCGCGCACGCTCGGCGTGAACAGCGCGGGCGAGACCGTGCTCACGGCGATCGGCCGCTTCGGCCCCTACATCAAGTACGGCGCCAAGTATGTCTCGCTGAAGGAAGACGATCCTTACACCGTGAGCTTCGAGCGCGCGCTCGAGGTCATCCAGGCCAAGCAGATCGCCGATGCGAACCGCCTGATCCAGGATTTCCCCGAGCACAAGATCCAGGTGCTCAACGGCCGCTACGGCCCGTACATCACCGATACCGCCAAGAACGCGCGCGTTCCGAAAGATCGCGACCCGAAGTCACTGACGCTCGAGGAATGCCAGACGCTGCTGGCCGCCGCACCCGCCAAGGGCACGCGCGGACGCTTTGGGCGGCGCTTCCCTGCGAAGGCTGCCGCAGCCGGTGCTGCGCCAGCCGCGAGCGGCGCGGCGGCGCCGAAGGGCGCTGCAGCACGTGCCGCGGCGAAGGCTGCCGCGCCCAAGGGTGCGAGCGCAAAGGCCGGCGCAGCCAAAGCCACTGCAGCGCAAGCCGCGACTACCAAAGCCGGGGTCGCCAAGGCCGCTGCGGCGGCACCGAAAAAGGCGCCGGCGCGCGCCAAGAGCGTTGCGGCGAAAAAGACCGCGAAGCGGCCCGCAGCCTGAAGGGCTGCGCGCGCCGCGCACCAACCAGCGTTAACGGGCCTGGTCGCCGCGCATGAAATACCGACACAGCTTTCATGCCGGAAATTTTGCCGACGTACACAAGCACGTCACGCTGCTCGCGCTGCTCAGCGCGCTGCAACGCAAAGACAAGGGCCTGCTCTATTTCGAGACCCATGCCGGCCGCGGGCTCTACGACCTGGGCGGCGCCGATTCGCAGGCCAGCGCCGAGGCGCGCGCCGGCATCGGCCTGCTGCGCGCCGCGCACAGCAGCGCAACCGAGCTGGCAGCGCTGCTGGCGGCGGGCGAACGCGCCTGCGGGAAAGGCGTGCAACTTTACGCCGGCTCGCCGCTGCTGGCGGCGCAGCAGCTGCGACCACAGGATCGCGGCCTGTGCTGCGAAATCCTGCCGCCCGAGTGCCGCGCGCTGGAACGGGCGCTGCACGACTACCCGCGGATGCGCTGCCTGTGCGCCGACGGCTTCGCGGCCCTGAGTGCGCATCTGCCGCCAGTCGAACGACGCGCGCTGGTGCTGATCGATCCACCCTACGAGGACCCCGCGCTCGACCTGCAGCGCGGCCTCGATGCCGTCAGCGCGATACTCGCGCGCCTCGCCAATGCCGTGATCGCGCTGTGGTATCCGATCAAGGACGCGCGCGACCTCGCGCCCTGGCTGCTGCGCGTCGCCGCCCAGGCGAACGCACCGACGCTCAAGGCGCAGCTGTGGGTGCATCCGACGGATTCGCGCGTCGCGCTCAATGGTTCGGGGCTGCTGCTGGTGAATCCGCCCTATGAATTCGATACGCGCATGCAGGTATGGCTGCCCGAGCTCGCCGCTGCGCTGGGCGGTGCAGCCGCCGCGAGCGGCGCGAGCGCGCAGGCCGGCAGCTCGATAGACTGGATCCTGCATGGGCATTGATCGCTACGCCGTCATCGGCAATCACATCAGCTACAGCCGTTCGCCGCGCATCCACCAGATGTTTGCCGAGCAGTGCGGCCACCGGCTGGAATATGGCCTCATCGACGTGGCACCTGCGCAGTTCGCGGCAACGGCGCGGGCCTTCCTGGAGGGCGGGGGCCGCGGCCTGAATGTCACAGTGCCTTACAAGCAGGCGGCCATGGTGCTGGCCAGCGAGCTGAGCGAGCGCGCGCAGCGTGCTGGTGCACTCAACACGCTCGCGGTGCGCGAGCCGGGCGTTTTCGGCGACAACACCGATGGTGCCGGACTGGTGCGCGATCTCGGTGTGAACCTGGGCGTTGCGCTGCGCGGCGCGCGTATCCTGATGCTCGGCGCAGGGGGTGCCGCACGCGGCATCGTGGCACCGCTCCTGGCAGGCGCTCCCGCGGCGCTGGTGATCTGCAACCGCAACGCCGCGCGCGCGCAGCAGTTCGCGAGCGAATTCACCGATCTCGGGCCGGTGCGCGCCGAGGCGGGCGGCGGTGAGCCCTACGATCTGATCATCAATGCCACCACAGCGAGCGCTGCAGCCGAACTGCCGGCGATGCCGGCGCAATGCGTGGGCCCGAAGACCGTCTGCTACGACCTGGTGTATCGCGACTCAGCGACTGCGTTCGTGCAGTGGGCACTTAGCCAGGGCGCCGCGCGCGCTGTCATGGGGATGGGCATGCTCGTCGAGCAGGCCGCCGAGTCGTTCCTGATCTGGCGCGGCGTGCGTCCGGACACCAGGCCAGTGCTGGCGGCACTCGCGGCCTCGCCGGGCTGAGCCCCACAGCGTCAGCTCAGGGCGCCGTTTCCGGCCGCGGCGGCAAATCCGCAGGCAAACCCAGCGCCTGGCGCAGTGAGCTGCGCGCTTGCGCGAAATCCGCTTCGAAGCAGGGATTGTTCTGCAGCAGCGCCGTGGTCGCCACCGCGATCATGCGGCCAGCCGCTACATCGCTGGGAAAATGCGCGCCGATCGCAACCCGCGAATCACCGAACAGCAGCCCGCGTTGATACAGCTCGCGGCTGCGCTCGGGCACCATGCGCGCCAGCAGGATCGCGCAGCTCAGGCCGAAGGCCGCATGGCCGCTCGGATAGCCGGAATGGTCGCGCTGCTCGCGATAGGCTGCGCTGCCGCCCGGGTTTTCAGGCAGGGGCGCGTTGGGCGCGACATCACCGAGGCGCTCGACCTTGGCGCTCACGATGTACGGCCGGGACCGGTGCCAATAGCGCTTGGCAGGGCCGGTGAATCTCGCGCCCTGCAGCGCTGCGCGATCCAGGAAGCCCAGCGCGCTGGCTGCCGCGGCCTGATCATGAAACTCTCCCGCCGCCGCCGCGACGCGCGCGCAGGAAATCTCCGCATCGGCAATCGCGCGCGCCAGGCTGTGTTCGGCGCGCGCGCGACGTTGCACGGCCAGTACTGCCTGCAGGTCTGCGCGCTGTGCGGCACTGTCCGCCGCGGGCGGTGGCCCGATCAGCGCCACGGCATCGACCTGCGTATCGGCGAGGTAGTTGTACGCGTCGCCGTTCGCGCGCTGGCACTGCGTCTCTGCGATCGCTGGCACGGGTGGCGGTGCGGCCACGGGCGCAGCTACGGGCATGGGTGCCACGGGAGCGGCGGCGGGATCGGCCATCACCGTGCACCATGCTCCGCCCGAGGCGACCAGCGCGATCGCGAGCCGCAACGCTACACCGGGTTTATTCACGCTATCCTCCGAGGCCTGGGCCCTCATGGTAGCCGGCGGGGAGCAACGCGCATATGACGATGGTTTCGGCAGCGATCCTGCTGTTCCTGGTGCTCGACCCGCTGGGCAACATCCTGCTGTTCGTCGCCGCGCTCAAGGGCGTGCCCGCAGCGCGCCGCGTGCGCGTGGTGGCGCGCGAACTGCTGATCGCCTATGGCGTGATGGTGCTGTTCCTGTTCACGGGCGAATACCTGCTGCATGCGCTCAGCATCTCGGGCCCGGCGCTGACCATCGCTGGTGGCATCGTGCTGTTCCTGATCGCGCTGCGCATGGTGTTCCCTTCCGCCGACCATTCGATGGCAGAGAACATTGCCGGCGAGCCTTTCCTGGTGCCACTGGCAATTCCCTATGTCGCCGGCCCATCGGCTTTGGCGACCCTGCTGCTGCTGATGAGCCGCGAACCGCAGCGCTGGCCCGAATGGTTGCTGGCCCTCACCGTCGCCTGGCTCGCGAGCGCAGCGATCCTGGTGATGGGCGGCAAGCTCAGCAAGTTCCTGGGCAAGCGCGGCCTGCTCGCCCTCGAGCGCCTGATGGGCCTGCTGCTCGTGGCGCTGGCCGTGCAGATGTCGCTCGAGGGCCTGCGCGCCGCGCTGCGAGCACCCTGATAAACGGCCGTCTGCGGGTCAATAAGGGCTTGTCAAGCCGCTATTGACTCGTATATGTTACAAAAATGTGGTTGCCTTCCGAGCTTGCCGCCTTCGCCCAAGTGGTGGACCTGGGCTCCTTCACGGCCGCCGCACGCGCGCTGGGCGTGCCGAAAGTCGCGATCAGCCGCGCAGTTCAGGGCCTCGAGAAACGCGTCGGCACGAAGCTCCTGACGCGCACCACGCGACGCGTGGCGCTCACCGAGGCTGGCCGCGCCCTGCTCCCGCAAGCCCAGCAGATCGCCGCTGCAGCCGAAGCCGCGCGCCATATGCTGAGCCCACTGGCTTTGGATCGCGCGGGCCTGCGCGTACTGGCTGACCCGGCCTACGGTCGCCTGCTGCTCTCACCGCTCCTGCCGCGATTCCTCGAGAGCTATCCGGATATCCCGCTGGAAGTCGAGATGCTTGGCGCGCTGCCCGAAGAGCCTGGCGAGCAATGGGATGTGCTGTTCCAGAATGGTCCGCCGAAGCTCCCCACGCTCGTGGGCACGGCGCTCGGCCGGCCGGCCGTGATCCTGTGCGCCACACCGGCATACCTCAAGGCGCACGGCATGCCGGCCCAGCCCGCCGAACTGGCCCAGCACGCGGTGCTGGTGCCGGGGCAGTCGGTCACCCAGCTGCGGCTGCATCGCGGCCGACAGCAGGCCCAGGTGCCCCTGACGCCACGCCTGATCGTGACCGACCCGGCGGTGGTGCATGCCGCCACCGCGGCGGGCACAGGAATCGGCGTACTGCCCGAATTCCTGTGCCGCCAGGGTCTGGCGATGGGCAAACTCACGCGCGTATTGCCCGAGTGGCAGGTCGCCGACCTGCTCGAACTCTACGCCGTGACCGACCTGCGCCGCGCCGGCTCGAAGGCCGTGACGGCGCTGATCGGATTCTTCAGCGCCAACATGGTGCCGGTGCTCGGCAAGGCCTGACTCAGTTGGTCTTGGCCGCCTCGACCTGGATCGAGAGCTTCACGTCCATGTTGAAATTCATCTGCTTGCCGAAGTCGATGCCGAAATCGGCGCGGCTGAAATGCGCTACGGCATCGGCACCGCATTTTTCAGTGGGCATCATCGGGGGCATCGGCGGGCGGCAGCCGAAGCTGCGCAGCGTCAGCGTCAGTGGCTTGGTCACCCCGTGCAGCGTGAGCTCACCCTTCACCTCGGTCGGCACGTCGCCCTTGAATTTGCCGAATTTGCCCTTGTAGGTCGCAGTCGGATATTTCGCCACATCGAACATGTCGGCGGTCTTGGCGTGGTCGTTCATCTTGTCCAGGCCGAAATCGATGCTGGTGGTGTCGATCGTGATGTCGACCGAACCCGTGTGCGCGGCCCGGTCGAGTTCCACCGTGCCCTCGCTCTTGTTGAACTTGCCGCGCCACACCGACAGCCCGCCCATGTGATCGGCCTCGAAGCTCGGGTAGGTATGGGCAGGGTCGATCTTGTAGGTACCAGGCGCCGCCAGGGCCGCGCTGCAAACCAGGGCGAAAAGTGCTGTCACGATGGTCTTCATGCTGAGGGTCTCCGGAATGGATTGAAAAAAACTATTTGCTCGGGCTCGCGTTCACGAGATGGAAACGGATATTGACCTGGTCTTCGATGACATCGTTCCATGAGGGATCGCCGATGCCGAAAGCCTTGCGCGACACCGGCAGCGTGCCATCGAAAGCGGTGCTCAGACCTGCGGCCACGATGTTGACCGGCACCGTGACGGTGAGGCTGCGGCCCTTGATGTACAGGCTGCCGGTGACCTCGAAGCGCGTGGCAGAGATGGCCTTCGCGCTGGTGGAGCGGAAACTCGCGAACGGAAACGAGCCGCTGTCGAACCAGGCCTGCTTGCGAATTTCGGCGTTGTACGAGGGATCACCGAGATCGAAACTGCCCGTCTCGATATCGATGCTGGCGCTGGCGCCGGCCGGATTGCTGGCGTCATAGCGGATATGGCCGCTGAATTTCTTGAACGGCGCCTCGACCGGCACGCTCTCCTGCTTGAAGGTCGCGGTGATCTTGCTGTGCGGCAGGTCGATGCCGGCATCCTCGGCCAGCACCAGCGACAACGCAGCGCAACCGAGCACCAGCAAAGCGGCTCGCTTCACGGCAACCCGGGTCATGGCAGCCAACGCAGCATGCGGCGCATAGTGTCATCCTTGTCGATCAGGTGATGCTTCAATGCCGCCAGCAGGTGCAGCGCCACCAGGATCACCAGCACCATGCCCAGCGTCTCGTGTATTTCCTGCCAGGATTCGGCGAGCTGCGGGTTCTTGGCGACCAGGTTCGGCAGCGGGATCAGGCGCAGGTAGACGATCGGAAATCCCGCAGCATTGCTGTAGATCCAGCCGGAGATCGGCTGCGCCAGGATCAGCAGGTACAGCACGCCGTGCAGCGCATGCGCCGCGATGCGCTGCCAGGCAGGCATGGTCACCATGTCCGGCGGCCGGTGCGTGACGCGCCACAGGATGCGCAGCGCCGCCAGCCACAGCACCGTGATGCCGACCCACTTGTGCCAGTTGTAGAACTTGAGCTTTTGCGGCGAGACCGGCATGTCGGTCATCGTCCAGCCCATCACCAGCGCCACGACGACCAGCGCGGCGATCAGCCAGTGCAGGCCGACCGCGGTACGGGTGTAGTGCGGCTGCGAATCAGCCACGATGGTGCTGGCATGGGGGTTGGAACTCATGTCGTGCGCTCGCTGTCAGCCGGACCAGGCAGCGTATGGTATGCGTATCAGGGCAACAACGCTTCAGATCAGATCGATATTTGCTGATGCCACACTGGCGCCGCCCGTTGCGATCACGCGCGCCAGTCCCAGCGCCTGCGGCAAGGTCTGCGCCGCATAGAAGCGCACGCTCTGTAACTTTCCCATAAGGAAATCGCGTTCGCCGCTGTTGGCGGCCAATTGTGTGGCGGCAATGTGCGCCGCGCGCGCCATCAACCAGCCACCCAGCACGACACCGCACAGGCGCAGATACGGCACGCTGACCCCAAATGCGCCATCGATCGCAGCCTGCATCTGCTTGCCGACCGAGTCGCTGGCGGTACGCAAGACGCCCAGGCTTTCGCGCGCGGCGGCCAGTGTATCGGCGAGGCCGGCGGGAGCGGCAGCGGCAGCGGCGCCCGCACTCGCGGCGTAGCCGGCCAACTCGCGCTCGGCATCATCGAGCAGCGCGCGCATTGCCGCGCCGCCATCGAGCCGCAGCTTGCGGCCGAGCAGATCGTTGGCCTGGATCGCGGTCGTGCCCTCATAGATGGACGTGATGCGTACATCGCGCAGCACCTGCGCAATACCGGTCTCTTCGATGTATCCCATGCCGCCGTGCACCTGCACGGCAAGCGATACCAGCTCGGCCCCGAACTCCGTGCTCCAGCCCTTCACGATCGGGATGAGCAGCTCACCGCGCGCCTGCGCCGCGGCACGCTCGCCCGCATCGCGCAGCGCGCGCGCCAGATCGAGCTGCAGGGCGGCGTACAGGGCCAGCGAGCGCATCGCTTCCACGCCCGAGCGCAGCGTCAGCAATAGCCGACGCACATCGGCGTGCTGGATAATCGGCGTCGCGGACTCACTCCGTAGTCCCACCGGCCGCCCCTGCACGCGGTTGCGCGCCCAGGCCAGCGCCTGCTGGAAGGCATTTTCCGCAAGGCCGATGCCCTGCACGCCCACCGAGAGGCGCGCGGCATTCATCATCACGAACATGTACTCGAGTCCGCGGCCGGGCTCGCCGACCAGCCAGGCCTGCGCGCCGCCATTGTCGCCATAGGCCATCACGCAGGTCGGGCTCGCGTGGATGCCCAGCTTGTGTTCGATCGATACGCAGCGCAGGTCATTGGCCTTGCCGAGCGTGCCGTCGCTGTCGGGAATGAACTTCGGCACCACGAACAGAGACAAACCCTTGACGCCCGCGGGTGCGCCATCGATGCGCGCCAGCACCAGGTGCACGATGTTCTCCGTCATGTCCTGGTCGCCGTAGGTGATGAAGATCTTCTGGCCGCTGAGCAGGTAGTGATCGCCGCTCGCGGCAGCGCGCGTGCGGATCGCGGCCAGGTCCGAGCCGGCCTGTGGCTCGGTGAGATTCATGGTGCCCGACCATTCACCGGTCACCATCTTCGGCAGGTAGGTTGCCTTGAGGAAATCGCTGCCGGCCATCACCAGCGCTTCGATGGCGCCGTGCGACAACAACGGGCAGAGCATGAAGGCCATGTTCGCGCCGCACCAGACTTCCTCGATCGCAGTGCCCAGCACCGAGGGCGCGCCCTGGCCGCCGTGTTCGGTGGCGATCGCCAGTTGCGGCCACCCGCCTTCGACATATTGCTGATAGGCTGCCTTGAAGCCCGGCGGCGTGGTCACGCCGGAGTTACCCCACTTTGCGCCCTGGCGATCGCCGCTCTGATTGAGTGGCGCGAGCACCTCGCCGGCAAAGCGGCCAGCCTCGTTCAGCACCGATTCGGCCAGCTCGGCGGAATAGTCGGGGAAACGCGGCAGCTGCGCGAGCTGGGCGCAGCCGAGCACGTGGTCAAGCAGGAAGCGTTGATCGGCGATGGGGGCGCGATACATGCTGTTTACCTTAAGGGAAATTCAGCTGAGCCAATTATGACAAGTGTACTGAAGATCATCTTGACCGTGGAACGGGAGTGCCGTCACGGCGACAAATGCCGGCCGCATCCATTATAGGCACCATGTCCCAGCTGTCTGAAAAAACAGACTCGATGCCGCCGCGGCGCAACGTCACGGAGGATCTGGGGCGCGGCTTCCTGCAGGCACTGAATGCCTGGCGCCTGCCCGCGCTTTCGCTGCACGACGCGGGCGGCGAGACCCTGTGGCTGAGCGAAGGCTCGATCGGCCCGGACGAGCACACCGTGGTGCTGGCGGCGCTCGACGTGTTCGCGCTCGAACCGCAACGCGCCTGCATCCATCGCAAGCTCGACGACGGCCGCCGCGGCCTGTTCCTCGCCGCGCGCGATCCGCTCGGCGGTTGCAGCGGCCTGGTGTTCGCGATCATCGAAGGTGGCGTGGTCAACGAGCAGAAACTGATCACGCCACCGCTGCGTGTGCTGCTGCAGCGCCTGAGCATGTTGCTCGCACCGGCGGTCGACAAGAGCAAGCCTGCCCCAGCCGCGTCCGAAGCTGAGCCGGCCGAATCCACAGCGCTCCCCGACGGTGCGCCGATCCATGCGCGCTGCTACACGCGGCTGCAGCAGGGCGGCGGCAAGCGCCGCTATGAAATCTCGGTCACACCCGCCAACAGCAGCCACGATGCCAGCGTGATCGAGCGCGTGGTGGAGTGGCTGATGCAGCATCGCCAGCGCTACGTGGCCAAGCCCTCGACCTTTGCGATCGCCATCTCTGCGGCCGCGGCCAGTGATGCAGCCTTTCCGGCGCGCCTCGAACAGAGCATTGGCCGCTACGAACTCGACGAAGGCCTGGTGATGCTGCTGATTCCCGCCGGCGCCTGGCAGAAGCAGCCACAACGCGTGGCGGCGCTGCTGGAGACCTGCGAGCGCCTGCGCTGCCATGCGATCCTGGATGACTTCGTGCTCAACGACGTCGCGCTCGAGCACCTGCGCAGCAAGGCGGTGCGCATGGTCAAGCTCAGTGCGGAGCTGACCAGTGCGGCGATGGAAAACCGCTACCAGCGCGCGTTGCTCTCGGCCTGCGTGCAGATTGCGCGCGTGCTGGGCATCCACTGCGTAGCCAAGCGCGTCACCTCATCGACCGCCAGCCACTGGCTCGCCAGCGCCGGCGTTGACTACGTCGATCCGCTCAACGCTTCCGAAACAGACGCTGCCACAGCGAAGGCCGGCTCGGCTTTCCTGCGGCAGGTTTCGTAGTCGCCGCGGGCTTCGCCGCCGCCGGTCTGGTGGCCGCGGGCCTCGACGCACCGTAGGGGTTGTAGCCCGCTTCGCGACCCGGTTTCGCACTGGCGCCAGTACCCTTGCCTGTGCTTTGGCCCATGCCTTGGCCCGCGCTTCGGCCTGGCTCGCGACCAGCGCTTTTGCCTGCGGCTCCCGGCTGCTTGTTTTCCGAGGTATCGCCTTCCAGTTTCAGGCCAGGCACTTCCAGGCGCTTGAGCAGCCTCGAAGTCGAGTCGAGCGCCTGCTTGCCTGACTCGACCGCCCATTGCCACACGGCGTTGCCGCGTGAGTCGTGGCGCACGCCGCCGGGGTTCTTGCCCGATTTGTCGTCCTGGTCACTCATGCCGCGCGGCTGCTCACATTCTTACCAGCTGTAGTGCACGCGATAGCGGATCACGCGCTCGCCGTCCTTGGGCACCGTGACATTGAAGTGGATCAGGCGCGCGCTATCCTTCTGGAAATCATCGGAGTGGCTGAGCAGCTTCCAGTTGCTCCAGCGGTACAGCGGTTCCTTCACCTGCACCTCGACCGGCTGCGACTTGTGATTGCGCAGCTTGATCTCGATCTCTTCCTCCAGCCAGCGCGCGCTCGAATTCACGGTGAAATCGACCTGGCGGCGCTCTCCCACGACATCGAAAGCGTTGCCCAGCTTGAGGCGCACGGTCTCGTCCTTGGGCGTGTGATCGATCGCATCCTCGCCGATGAATTCCAGGCTCCCGTCGGCGGCGTCGAGGCGCGCGACGCGCACGCGACCGGCCGGCAGCGGGATGCCGAGGCCCGAGGCACTGTCGTTGCGAAACTCGACGTAGCTCGCCACCTTGGCGCCAGCGATGATGCCCGGATCGCGTTCGGTCATCGGACTGCCAAATTCCTGAGCGCCGAGCGGGTCGTAGACCAGCAGGCGTTTGGCCGGTATCTGCCTGGTCTGCTCGAACAACTCGATCTGCTTGGTGGAATTGTTCGGCAGCGTGGTCCTGCGCCCAAGCGTGTAGAGATGGAATTCGTCGAAGGCTTTCTCCGCGAAGCCACCATCGGCTTCCGCCAGGCTCGCCTTGGCCATGGCCATATTCATGACCCGCATTGGTCGCGGCTCGACGCGATTGACCTCACCCGCCACCAGCTTGAGCCGCGCCTCGGGATAGCTGGCGCCCGACTGGTTGATCACGCTGACCCAGGCCGACAGATCGAGCAGCCCGTTGTTGGCATCGCGACCTTCACTGAACACAGCGTTGTAGTCGGCCCACCAGGTGATGCCACCGGTCTGGTAACTCACGCGCGCGCGCTGCGTGCCGCTGACCGGCGAATTGAGTTCCCACACCAGCGTGGGCTGCGTGATCAGGCCGCCGGGCAGCTCGGGAAAGGTCACGGACGAGTAACCATTGAGTGCGTGGATGCTGCCATCGCTGCTGCGCAGGACCACACCATCGCCCGCCGACAGCAGCGTGCCCGTGACGCTGTTCGTGCCACTGCCGACATTGCGTTCCACGGTGATGGGCTTGTCGAGATAGCGCAGCATCAGCTTCGCCGTGCTCACCAGATCGAACTGGAAATTCTGCTCCAGCACGCGCACCGCGGGATTCGCCGGCACGGTGAATTTTACGGTGGTGGGATCGATCAGGCCCGCCACGTCATTGAAACGCAGCGTGGATCGGCCAGTGCTCAAATTCACATCGCGATCCTGGCGCACCATCGCGTAGCCCGGCACCGACGATGCAGCTGGCACCGAACCGCCCGGCACCGGTCGGTAGAAATCCGCCGGTATGGCCCCGGGCAGCGCCGAACTGTAGATCGTGAGCGCTGTGTCACCAATGCCCATGACGGTGCCTCCGCCATTGGCCGCAGCACTGCTGCCATCGCTGCGATCTGCGGCAAATACAGCGCCTGCTATCGCCACTGATGCGACCAGGGCGACGCTCGCGGCGCGGCGGGGATTGGGTGGCAGTGTCATTGTGCGAGTCCTGTATGGCAGCCAGAGCGCTGCAGGTGATTTGACCGATAAGCCCGCCAAAAGTGCGAACTGGTTCGCCTTCCCTGCGGGCCGCGGGGAAACTGTGAGCCATCACCCATGCGTGCACCACCCCATGGGCGCACGATACCCCTAGTTTGGGCCATTGGCATACACTGCCGCATGCGTACTGCACCGCTGATTCCACCGCCACCGAGCAAGCCTGGCGCAGCCGCGCCGCCCGCTGCCGTGGGCGCGCTGCCGGGCGCTCCGGCCGCCATGCCGATGGATCGCGACTTCATCCTGCGCAACCAGATTGCCGAGCGCTACATCTCCGGTCGCCTGCCGATCAAGGGCGCGCAGGATTTCGAGCGCTTCTGCCAGCAGCACCCTGAATTGCTGGATGAGCTGGGCATGCCGGCGCGCGTGCATGCCGGCCTGCGACTGCTCGAAGCCGGCGGCCAGGCGCTGCCGTGGGAAGAGAAGCCGCGCCACTGGTGGGAAAAACTGCCGGTGCTGATCGCGGTCGCCGTCGCAGCACTTGCCGCGCTGATCGCAAGCCTGACCCTGAGCACCCGCCTGGGTGCGCGCGATGCCACGATCAGGACGCTGCAACAGCGCGTCGCCGAGCAGCCGCTCGATCCGGCGACCAGTACCCGCACCGTACGGCTGATTCCCAGCCGCACCGCGCCCTCGCGCCACAACACCCTGGTGATTGGCGGCGGCGCGCAGATGAACGATCTGAAGATCGACATGTCCTGGTCCAGGTTCACCGCCTTCCGCGTCACCATCGATCGCATGGACCAGGGTCGCGTCGCGGTACTGCACTACATGCTGCGTGATTCCAATGGCGATGTGCGCATTGCGCTCAACAGCACGGCACTGGGCCCGGGCAGCTATCAGCTTGCGATCGAGGGCATGACCCTGCGCGGCGAAGCCGTAGCGCAGGCCTGGATCACGGTAGGCATCGTCCACTGAGCAGGCGTCGGGCCTGCGCCGGCGCAATGCTGGCGCGAACGCGGTTCAATTCAACACGGCGCGCGGCGACTGGTTGAGCACCGGTCGTGTGGCCAGATATCCACTGAGACTGACCACGG
The DNA here is from genome assembly GCA_963764065.1 of uncultured Gammaproteobacteria bacterium. Lineage (GTDB taxonomy): Bacteria > Pseudomonadota > Gammaproteobacteria > Steroidobacterales > Steroidobacteraceae > FEN-1191. Next base: position 203,044 of record CAVXRM010000008.1, read on the forward strand.
CCAGCGTGCCCAGCACTCCAGCCAGCCAGATCACGCCATTGAAGCGGTAGTGCAGCTCGAGTTGCCGGGCCAAGAGATACCCTCCCAGCGCAGCGCCACTGGCCGCGAGCACTCCCGCCAGCAATCCCATCGCCGCGAACTCGCTCAATGTACTTCGCACCAGCAGGCCACGACTCGCGCCCAGCGCGCGCATGATCGCGATCTCGTAGCGGCGCTCGTCGCGGCTCGACTGCACCGCGGCCAAGAGCACCGTGAGACCCGCGAGCAAGGTGAACAGGAACACGCTCTGCACCGCCGTCACCGCCTTGTCGATCACCGAACGTATCTGGGTCAGCAGATCGCCGATGTTGAAGATCGAGACACTGGGGTAGCGTTGCACCAGAGCCGCGAGATCCCCGGCCCGGCGCGGTTCGTAGTGGGCGCTGGTCATGTAGCTGCCGGCCGCGCCATCGAGCAGGCCCGGCGGAAACACCAGGAAGAAATTCGGACGGAAGCTGTCCCAGCGCACCTTGCGAAAGCTTGCGACCGTCACTTCGATGGTCTCGCCGGCCACATTGAAGGTGAGCTGGTCGCCGAGCTTGAGCCCGAGTGATTCCTGCACCTCGCTGGCCACCGAAACCAGCGGCTTGCCGGCATCGGCCGCGCTCCACCAATGCCCGGCGATGATGCGATTGTCATCGCCGAGCTCATTGGACCACGTGAGGTTCTGCTCGCGGTCGGTGAAATTGCCGGCGCGCCCTGTGCCGCGCGCGGCGCCGCGCGCGTTGCGCCCGGAGCCTTGCGCCGCTCGCCCTGCACCCTGCTCGGCGCCGCCGCGTTGCGAGGCGTCGGTGCGCTTTACTGCTACGCCGTTGATCGCGATCAGGCGCCCACGCACCATCGGCAGCATGCGTTCGGGCCTGGCCCCTTGCGCGAGCAGCGCGCTGCGGAATTCCTCGTGCTGCTCGACCGGGATGTTCACGAAGAAGTAGTTCGGCGCGCCCGTGGGCAGGGCCGCTCGCCAGTCGCTGATCAGATCGTGCTGCAGGATCGTGAGCATCAGCAACAGCATCACGCCCAGGCCAAAGGCAATGATCTGCGCCACGCTGCCGCCGCGACGACGCGCGAGATTCGCGAGCCCGTGGCGCAGCGTCAGCACGGTGCTGCGCCGCGCGAGCCCTGCGAGGCGCACCAGCAGCGCGCCGCCCAACCCGAGGAACAGGATCATGGCAGCCATGGCCGCCACGAACACCAGGCTCAACAGCCACTCGTGCAAGGTGCCATACACGACCGCCACCAGTGCCAGCACCGCCGGCAGCAGCGCCAGCCACAGCGCCGCCGGCGGCGGCCCGATATCACGCCGCAAAACGCGCAGCGCCGGCACGCGCGTGAGCTGCAGCAGCGAAGGCAGGGCGAATCCGGCCAGCATGGCCACGGCCACGACCAGGCCCGCGAGCAGCGGCGTCCAGCCGGCAGGCGGCAGGTCGGTGCGCAGGAATCCTGCCAGTGCGTGCAGCAACCAGGTCTGCGTGATCCAGCCCAGTGCGCCGCCGATCAGCGCGGCCAGCAGCGCCAGCATCAGCAGCTGCAATACCGTGACTGCCAGCACGAAGCGGCGTCGTGCGCCCAGTGTCTTCATCAACGCCACGGCATCCAGGTGACGCGCCACATAGCCGCGCGCACTCATGGCTACCGCCACCGCACACAGCAGCACCGCGACCAGGCTTGCCAGCGAGAGGAAGTGCCCGGCGCGCTGCGAGGCGTCACCAATCTGCGGGCTGGCATCGCTGACATCCGCCCAGCGCTCGCCGCTGCGCTGGCGCGCTTCGAAGTCACGGTGCAAAGTGGCCAGCGCGTCGCGATTGCCGGCGAGCAGCAGCGCGTACTCGACGCGACTCGCGGGCTGCAGCAATTGCGTGGCGGCCAGATCGACACTGTTGATCAGCAGCGCCGGCGCGAACTCCACGAAGGCCGAGCCCTGGTCGGGTCGCGATATCAGGATGCGCGTGACGCGCAGTGGCGATGCGCCGACATTCAGTGTGCTGCCGACTCCCGCACCCAGCGCCGCCGCCAGTCGCGAATCGGGCCAGCACTCACCACTGGCGGGCAATGCGTGCGTGATCGAGCCCGCAGCGAAGGGTTGATCCGCGCTCTTCAGCGCGCCTCGCAACGGGTAACCCGCGCTGGCAGCACGGATATTGGCGAGCTGGCTCTGGTCACCGTGGAACACCACCGATACCAGCGTGGTCAGCTGCGCGCTCTGCAAGCCCTGCGCCTGCGCCTGCTGCGCCCACTGCGCAGAGAGCTGTTCGGGAGATTCGATGCGCGCATCGGCCGCCAGCACTTCACTGGCCTGGGCCTGCACGGCGCGACTCACGCGATCGACCAGGAAGCCCACGCCACTGAGCGCTGCGACCGCCACGCTGAGCGAAGCGAGCAGCACCGCCAGTTCGCCCGAGCGCCACTCGCGACGCAGCGCGCGCAGGGCCATGCGCAGCAGATGCATGCTCAGCCCTGCCGTGCGCGACCGGCCGCAGCGCTACCGCTCGCCGGGCTCTCGACAAGCGCGCCACCGTCCATCGTCAGCACCCGCTGGCAGCGATCGGCGAGCGCGCGATCGTGCGTCACCAGTACCAGTGTGGTGTTCGAATCCGCATTCAGATCGAAGAACAGCTGGATGATGCGCTCACCCGTGGCCGCATCGAGATTGCCGGTGGGCTCATCGGCGAACAGCACCACCGGCGCAGCGACCGAGGCGCGCGCCATCGCCACGCGCTGTTGCTCGCCGCCCGAGAGTTGGCGCGGATAGTGGCCTGCGCGCCCCGCCAGCCCGACGCGTGCCAGCATCGACTCGGCCAACGCGGCCGCATCGGGCCGACGATCGAGCTCCAGCGGCAACATCACGTTTTCCAGCGCGGTCAGCGAGGGCAGCAGATGGAACGACTGGAACACGAACCCCACGCGCGCCGCGCGCAGGCCCGCGCGACCGTCTTCATCGAGCATGGTCAGATCCTGCCCGGCCAACCAAACCTTGCCTGAGCTCGGCGTATCGAGCCCGGCCAGCAGCGCCAGCAGCGTTGATTTGCCGGCACCCGACGGCCCGACGATCGCCACGCTCTCGCGTGCACGGATCTCGAAGCTGACTTCGCGCACGATGGTCAGCGGACCCTCAGGGCTGCTAACCTGCCGCGTCAATCGATCGGCCTTGAGTACCATGTCGCTCGTCATTGCATTCCTGATGTGTTTGTTGCTCGCAACGCCGGCGCACGGAGCCGCAGCCGTGCACAGCGCGCCCGCAAACGCCAAGGTGATCCTGGTATTCGGCGACAGCCTGAGCGCCGGCTACGGCCTGCCCATCGAACAGGGTTGGGTCAATCTGCTCGCCAACCGGCTGCGCAAGGAAGGTTACGGTTTCCAGGTAGTGAACGCCAGCGTCAGCGGCGAGACCACGACCGGGGGACTGGCGCGCCTGCGCCGCGCGCTCGACACCCATCACCCAGCGATCGTGATCCTGGAACTGGGTGCCAACGACGGCCTGCGCGGCCTGCCGCTGGCCACCACCCGCAGCAACCTCGAGGCCATGGTGGCCCTCGCCGCGCAGCCGCCGCGCCGCACGCTGCTGCTGGGCATGCGCATGCCGCCCAACTATGGCGAGCGCTACACGAGCGCTTTTGCCGCCCTGTTTCCCGCCGCCGCCCGTCGCCACAATGTGAGCTTTCTGCCGTTTTTCCTCGAGGGCGTGGCCGGCAATCCCAAATTCATCCAGGACGATGGGCTGCATCCAAACGAGCAGGGACAACCGCTCCTGCTGGATAATGTCTGGGCGGCCCTGCGACCGCTACTGCATTCCAAGGGGGGATAGCGGCATGGAAAAAATCTGGGTCAAGCAATACCCGCCGGGCACGCCTACCGAGATCAACACCAGCGAGTACAGTTCGCTGAAAGACCTGATCGACGGCAGCTGCGAGAAGTTCGCCGCGCGCACCGCGTTCATGCAGATGGGCCAACGCCTCAGCTACGCCGAGCTCGACCAGCTCTCGGCGCGCTTTGCCGCCTGGCTGCAGCGGCGCGGCCTGCGCAAGGGCGATCGCATCGCCATCATGCTGCCGAATATCCTGCAGTACCCGATCGTGATGTTCGGCGCGCTGCGCGCCGGTCTCGTGGTCGTGAACACCAATCCGCTCTACACCGCCGTCGAGCTCGAACACCAGCTGCGCGACTCGGGCGCCGCCGCGCTGGTGGTGCTGGAGAATTTCGCCGCGGTTGCGCAGGTCGCGATTCCCGGAACTTCGGTTCGCCACGTGATCGTCACTGGCGTCGGCGATCTGCTCGATTTTCCGAAGGGCGCACTGGTCAATTTCGTACTGCGCTATGTGCATCGCAAGGTACCCGCCTGGCACATTGCCGGCGCCTACGCACTCGCCACGCTGCTGAAGACCGCGCCCGACAGACCCGAGCCCGTCGAGCTCAACCACGACGATATTGCCTACCTGCAGTACACCGGCGGCACCACCGGCGTCGCCAAGGGCGCCATGCTCACCCACGGCAACATGGTGGCCAATATCCTCCAGTGCCGCGCCTGGTTCCTGCAGGTGCAACTCGAGAACACCACCTATGTTTGCGCGCTGCCGCTGTACCACATCTTTTCGCTGACCGCGAACTGCCTGCTATTCACCTCGATCGGTGGCAATGGCCTGTTGATCGCCAATCCTCGTGATTTCCAGGGTTTCGTGAAGGAGCTCAAGCACAACCCGCCGATGTTTTTCATGGGCGTGAATACTCTGTTCAACGCACTGATGAACACCAACGGTTTCAGCGGCATCGATTTCTCCAGACTGGTGGCAACTGTTGGCGGTGGCATGGCCGTGCAACGCGCAGTCGCCGAACGCTGGGAACAACTCACCGGCTGCGTGATCACCCAGGGCTGGGGACTGACCGAGGCCTCTCCGGCCGGCTGCGTCAATCCACTGGTCGGCGTGAAGTTCACCGGCGCCATCGGCCTGCCACTGCCTTCGACCGAAGTGAGCATCCGTGACGACAACGGCGCCGAGCTCGCAATCGGCGAATCCGGTGAGATCTGCCTGCGTGGCCCCCAGGTGATGCGCGGCTACTGGCAGCGCCCCGATGAAACCGCCATGGTGATGCTACCCGACGGCTGGCTGCGCACCGGCGATGTCGGTCGCATCGATGAGCGCGGCTACGTGTTCATTGAAGACCGCAAGAAGGACATGATCATCGTCTCCGGGTTCAAGGTATTCCCGAACGAAGTCGAGGACGTGGTCGCGCAATTGCCCGGCGTTGCCGAAGTTGCCGCGGTTGCCGAACCGGACGAGCGCTCCGGAGAAGTGGTCGCGCTATATGTGGTGAAGAAGGATCCGGCGCTGACTGCGGAAGAGATACTCGCGCATTGCCACAAGTACCTGACGGGCTACAAGCTGCCCAGGCATATCTACTTCAGGACAGAACTGCCGAAGACTAATGTGGGGAAGATATTGCGGAGGGCGTTGCGGGAGGGCTAGCTGTACGGTACTGGCGCGATCCTCTAGCGACGTCCGCCGTAAAATGCAAAAACGTGAACTCCAGCCTCTGCCGCCCGCGACCCAGTTTTCGAATTTCCTACTAGGTTATTCGATTCAAGCCAATCGTTCACGGTATCAACAAAAGCCTCGCCTTGTTGGTTTGTGAATTCACGAAAAGCTTGCAATTTCTTACGAGGCAGTCGTGGCACATCCGCGCAACGTTCTATTAGGAATTCTGCAGGTGACGCAGCACATACATTTGACCTGGCTGTGTTTAACAGGCGAATTACCGACCTCGCATGATGCTCTGCCAGGAACGGATGATGATTGCGAATAATTAGGTGTCTGCCGGCGGGCAGGAATTTTCCATTGCGACTACGTCTAAGGACCTTAAGCTTCACCAGATTTCTAGTGAACTGTTCGCTGTTAGTTGCGACTCTCTCACGCTTCATTAGCCATTCGACGCTCGGCGCTGGCCCCAATAGCCGAAGCGCAATTGGCTCGCCGTCGATATCAACCAGCGCCCGATCTCGGTACCAGCGCTGAATAGCTGTCGCCAATTTAGCTGCTTCTGTTGAACCGGCCGCAGCTGATTGCCGCGCAGGTGCGGCGCTTCTCTTCAACTCAGCAAACGCTCGCGTAGCTACCGTTCTTAGTTCCTTTTCTGTCACACCCACACGATGCAAGTACTGCAAGAGCGCGAAGACCACTTGAAATTGAAAGTCGCGCTTTTTGCTTGGCCGATTCTTGTTGGTATTCATAAGGTGGTTTATTTGTCCGGCGACAATTGAGTTAACGAAACTCTAACTAGGATTCGATTCGGTTTGCGATCACTCCCCTTACTTCGTTTCTTTGTAAACGCGCTGGCGGCGCTTTCTAGACCACCTAGAAAGGCCTTTGTATTCTGCTCGACTCTGCGCTTTACGATTCGATTCAAGGAATTGTCGGACGCATCAAGAATGGCGTCGCCTGAAAAAAACAACGTCGGCGATTGCGCTTCCGGGTATCCCATAGCCTGAAAGATATCTTTCAGCTGCGCAGCCGCACGGAAAATATTTTGAGAGCGTCTTCGTGCATCGACCTCCATTAAAGTCTGTTGTGAGGCAAATCCGTTAGAAACGACAACGGCTTTGAGCCTTCTCAATTCATCCAGGGTAGCTCTTGGTGGTACGTCTGCACTGTACTTCTTGGCAAGTTTGGTGAATGTTCCGTGCCCTCCGCGCAAGGGCAGTTTTCTTGGTTTGCCGCTTCTTGTTAGGAATTCTGGGTCACGATTCCATCCCTCTAAGACTCTGCGGGCGCCGAACACCTCAGTACTCGCATCACCGTCTCGTATTAAATTCATTAATCTACGAACTTCCGTTCGTGTAAATCCAGTCATCGCCGCTACTCGCGATTGATTTACTCGCCCGTTTTTCATTCGCGCTCGAGTTCCGGCGGCCTTCACGAAAATCTCTGACACGGCGGATTGCAATTCGCCCGCTGTAATGCCTTGATCGATAAGGAATAGAGCAAGCAGTACTAGTGCTGGCTGGAAGGCCGCTAACTGCACCTTGTGACTTGGGGAGCTTTGCAATCCCTGTGGTTTCACGGGTCGCGCAACATTGCAGACCGAGTAGGTCTGCGTTGCACGATATCAGGCGATGCAGGTCGCAGAAAGCCGCTCTTGGGCCTTTTGAGTCGGAAGGCCCAAATTAGCAATTGCTCAACGATTCGTTGAGCGCCAGTTTTACATTTTCTGGATTAGGATTAGTTGGAACTGGAGGAACCAACACCTGTAATACCGGAGCTGTGCGCTAGACCCACCCCGGTGATTCCTGAGGTGTTTGCGCCACCAACTCCAGTGATTCCAGCCGCACGGGCATCGCCGACACCCGTAATACCCTGGCTGTTGGCTTGACCGACGCCAGTGATACCGTTACTGCTGACTTGACCGACGCCGGTAATGCCAATTGTTTTAACTTGGCCGACGCCCGTGATTCCCGAGGCGTGCGCTTCGCCCACACCCGTGATGCCTTGGCTATTGGCCTGACCAACACCCGTGATACCAGAGGCACGAGCATCACCTACGCCCGTAATACCCTGGCTATTTGCCTGACCTACGCCCGTAATGCCTTTGCTGCTGACCAGGCCAACCCCGGTGATACCGATAGTCTTTACCTGACCCACGCCAGTAATTCCCGACGCGCGGGCATCGCCCACGCCCGTGATGCCTTGGCTATTTACTTGGCCTACACCTGTGATGCCTGAGGCACTGGCATTGCCCACGCCGGTAATACCTTGGCTATTTGCCTGACCTACCCCGGTGATGCCGGAAGCGCGGGCATCACCCACGCCTGTAATGCCTTTGCTGCCGACTAGGCCAACACCTGTAATGCCAGAGGCGCCGGCATTGCCCACGCCAGTAATACCTTGGCTATTTACCTGACCTACGCCGGTAATGCCTTTGCTGCTGACCAGGCCAACCCCGGTGATACCGATGGTCTTTACCTGACCCACGCCAGTAATTCCCGACGCGCGGGCATCGCCCACACCCGTGATGCCTTGGCTATTGGCCTGACCAACACCTGTGATACCAGAGGCACGAGCATCACCTACGCCCGTAATGCCTTTGCTGCTGACCAGGCCAACCCCGGTGATACCGATGGTCTTTACCTGACCCACGCCAGTAATTCCCGACGCGCGGGCATCGCCCACGCCCGTGATGCCTTGGCTATTTACTTGGCCTACACCTGTGATGCCTGAGGCACTGGCATTGCCCACGCCCGTAATACCCTGGCTATTTGCCTGACCTACGCCCGTAATGCCTTTGCTGCTGACCAGGCCAACCCCGGTGATACCGATAGTCTTTACCTGACCCACGCCAGTAATTCCCGACGCGCGGGCATCGCCCACGCCCGTGATGCCCTGGCTATTTACTTGGCCTACACCTGTAATTCCGTCGGAAACGACATTGCCCTTGGTGCTCTCAACGAGCCGCACAACAGAAGAAGCAAGTACGGATCCTCGACTTTGCGGTTGAACTCCAACCACCTGAAGAATTGCACCCAATGCGGGTACTTTGAAATTCGAATCGGCCAACAAGGCAGTGTAGTCAACTCTAGTACCATCGATCTGCATGCGTCCGGTCGAGACATCAAGAGCCGTTACCTTGCCCTTAACCATCACGCCTTCAACACCAGTCGAATACACGCCCGTGTTGCTTATGCTTGTTAGGCGATAGGAACTGGCATCCAACCGACCGAACACTTTCACAACTTTGCCAACGTCGAGAGATGTGGCATGCCCAACTACGAACGAGTGCCCAAGCACGCTTACTGAGTTCGTAGCACGGTCAATAGATTCAATCGGGCCAGACAAAATCAATTCATGTCCGACTCTCGGGTCAAGTGCAAATGTTGCGCTTGGCACTGAGATCGCGGCCGCGACAGAAAGCCAAATTGCCTTATTAATCTTCATTTTCTTCCCCATCTATGCCACTGCCAAATCGGCGTCGTGTGACGCAGGATTCGGCTTATGTTCGTCTGCGAAGTAAAAGGTCATTACCCCGTAGTGACGCCCACCACTCTCGCGATAATCGAGTTCCTTATTCGACAACCACCGATCAAGCCCGCCGACGAAATCCTCTCCGTCCTGCTTGACTTGGGCCAAAAGCGCAGCACTACCGCGCTCTGAAATCGGAAAGTCCGAAACCATCGTGCGTTCAAAATAAGGTGGAGTCGCTTTGTCTTTGAGCAAGTTGTAGACGTAGTGGGAGTGAATAGCGCTCCCAAGGCGCGCCAAGCGCATGATTCGAGATACGTCTTTTACCTGCATCAACGTCCGCGATTTGCAGCGAATAAACTTGCGCGAATGAATCTCTGCGCACCCGCTTGATTGAAGAGCCTCAAGCGCTGCCTCACGACTCAATTCCGTTCCGGATGCCCGGATCAGGTCTTCAAACGTACGAAACCCGCCTTCGGGCTGCAGTGATAGATCTAAGGGAGCGCCGTAAGGGGTAGAGAACTGCGAATCGTCGTGCCACTTGCCCAGCAATAAACTCAGCTGATCGAGTCTCTTGTTCGCGGCAATGCGCTGCTGCTCTCGCAGCTCGATGCTTGATAGGAGCCGTTCTATCTCACCGCGAGTCACTCCAACCATCATTCCAAGACGACTTGGAGTCGATGGTCGCGACTCAACATCAAGCCGCTCGCGTAGTGCCTTTACGTACAGCGACCGAATCACATCGACCAGATCCTGGTAGCTCGCGCCGTACTCAAAAACGACGCGCATAAGCGGGCGCAGCGACTCCTCGAGTGCTTCGAGGAATGCCGTGCGTTCTTCTTCTGTGGAAACCGTTGGGCGCACTGCGGCTAACTACCCTGAACATAATGTAATCAGGGTTTTACATTAACTTTTGGGGGCCGCTTATGTCAATGAAATTGGCTCAAGTCGACAGATTTGGAGCTTGAGTCTTGCCTTAGGGCGTCGTCGCCAGGGCGCATACAGACAAAGCCTGTATATAGAATCAGTGAATGCGGCGACGCACCACGACAGTCTGGTCAGAAATTCGCGATTTCGCTAGAACCCAGTGCCGGTGGCAGTGCCACCAACCGGAGGATTACCCAGACCAGACTGGTCCGGGCGGCAGCTTGGTCCTCAGGCATACGCCTCAGCGATCTGCTTCTGTACATTCTCGGCCGCGAGCTTAGGGTCGGCGGCATCACGGATCGGTCGCCCCACGACGATGTAGTCGGCGCCGTACTGCAACGCCTGCTGCACTGACACCACTCGCTTCTGATCATCGCTCGGACGATTCTCCACGGGTCGGATGCCGGGAGTGATTACCAGCAGCCTCGCATCGATGTATTGGCGTAGCAGCTGCGCCTCGAGCCCCGATGACACCACGCCATCGCAGCCAGCCTCGAGTGCACGGCGTGCGCGCGAAAGCACGAGCTGCTGCACATCGCAGCCGAAGCCGAGATCGTCGAGGTCACCACGATCGAGGCTGGTGAGCACGGTCACACCCAACACCTTCACATCGCCCTTGGCTTCGGCGGCCGCCTCCATGATCGATTGATTGCCGTGCACGGTTGTGAAAGTTACACCACGGTTGCGCAGCTGCCGCACGGCGGCGGCGACAGTGGCCGGCACGTCGAAGAACTTGAGGTCGACGAATACCTTCTTGTTACGCGCGACCAGCCAGTCGAGCAGGGGAAAGTATTCGCCCGCCATGAACAGTTCGAGGCCAATCTTGTAGAACTGCACAGCCTCGTCCAGTTGCTCCACCAGTTTGCGCGCAGCGGCGGCGTCCGCCACATCGAGCGCGAAGATCAGGCGTTCGCGATTGGGAATCTCCTTCTTCATCAGGTGCGCTCCGCGGGGTCAAACAATCGGCGATGTTCCAGGATGGCATAGCGATCGGTCATGCCGGCGATGTAGTCGGCGACTGTACGGGCACGACCCCTGGTGCCATCGGCAGCTTCGGCGCGGGTCGCGACCGCGCAATAGTCCTCAGGCAACAGGCGCACATCGGCCATAAAGGCACCAAACAGCGCCTCAAGCACGCGCCGCGCCTTGCTGGTCATGCGCAGCACGCGATGATGCCGGTACACACGCTCGCGCAGGAAACGCTTCAACTCCAAATGCTGCTCTCTCACCGCTTCGCTCATGGCGATCAAGGGGCCGCTGTGCGCACGCACGGCGTCGATGTCCTGCGGCGCTGCGGCCTTGAGCCGCTCGCCGCTGGTGCGGATCACATCGACCACCACTTCGTTGATCATGCGACGCACGATCTCGTGGATGCCGCGGCGCGCCGGCAGTGCGGGATACGCGGCGCGCACGCTGTCGAAATGTCGGCGCACCAGCGTGACTTCGCACAGGTCTTCGAGCGAGATCAGGCCAGCGCGCAGACCATCGTCGACATCATGGTTGTTGTAGGCAATCTCGTCGGCGAGATTGGCCAGCTGGGCTTCGAGCCCCGGCTGCTGGCGGTTGACGAAGCGCAGGCCCACGTCGCCGAGTTCGCGCGCCTTGGGCAAGGCGCAGTGCTTGAGGATGCCTTCGCGGCATTCGAAACTGAGATTCAGCCCCGGAAAATCCGCATAGCGCTCCTCGAGCTCATCGACCACGCGCAGTGATTGCAGGTTGTGCTCGAAACCACCGTGCTCACGCATGCACTCGTTGAGCGCATCCTGGCCGGCGTGTCCGAAGGGCGTGTGGCCAAGATCGTGCGCCAGCGAGATGGCCTCGACCAGCGGCTCGTTGAGCGCCAGCGCACGCGCGATGGAGCGCGCGATCTGCGCCACTTCAATCGAGTGCGTGACGCGGGTGCGATACAGGTCGCCCTCGTGATTGACGAACACCTGCGTCTTGTAGGCCAGGCGTCGAAAGGCATTCGAGTGGATGATGCGATCGCGATCGCGCTGGAACTCGCCGCGATACTCCGGCGGCGGCTCGGCATAGCGACGGCCACGCGAACGCGCGTCGTGCGCGGCGTACGGGGCCAGCACATTCACGGGTTGTGCGCTCATGCGCCGAAGTACTCCTGCAGCGTGCTGCGCAGCGCGGCGTCGGCGTAGTCGCCGGTGATGTACGCCTCGCCGAGGTGCGCGAGCAGCACCAGGCGCACTCGACCGCCCTGCACCTTCTTGTCGATGCGCATGTAGTCCGCCGCAGTGGCGGCGCCGATCTGCGGCGCGCTGGTGCGCAGGCCCGCGCGCTCGAGCAGCGCCGCGACCCGCTGCACATCGGCCGCACTCAGCGCACCCAGGCGTTGCGACATGCTGGCGGCCAGCAGCAGGCCCACGCCTACGGCCTCGCCATGCAACCACTCCACGTAGCCCGTCGCAGCTTCAATCGCGTGCCCGAAAGTGTGGCCGAGATTGAGCAGCGCCCGCTCGCCCTGCTCGCGCTCGTCGCGCCCGACGATCTGCGCCTTGATCTGGCAGGAGCGATAGATCGCGTGTGCGAGCGCCTGGGGATCGCGCCGGCGCAGCGCCGGCATGTTTGTTTCCAGCCAATCGAGGAAACTGCGATCAGCCAGCAGGCCGTACTTGATGATCTCAGCCAGGCCCGCGCTCAACTCGCGATCGGGAAGCGTCGCCAGCACATCGGTATCTGCGAATACTTCGCGCGGCTGATGGAAGGCGCCGATGAGATTCTTGCCGCCCGGATGATTGACCGCGGTCTTGCCGCCCACCGAAGAATCGACCTGCGCCAGCAGGGTGGTGGGCACCTGTACATAGTCGATACCGCGCTGGTAGCAGGCGGCAACGAAACCCGCGAGGTCTCCGACCACTCCGCCGCCGAGCGCGAGCACCAGGGCGTCGCGGCCGAAGCGATTGGCGATCAGCACATCGAATACCCGGCCGGCCGTGGCAAGCGACTTGTGCTGTTCGCCATCGGGCAGGATCACATCGATGATGCGTCGATCGCTCAGCGACTGCCGCACGGCAGCGGCGTACAGCGGTGCAACCGTAGTGTTGCTCACCAGCAGGATGTCGCGCGCCGGCACAGCCGCCTGGAGCAGCGATTGCTGGCGCAACAGGCCCGCACCGATGTTGATCGGGTACGAGCGATCGGCGAGTTCTACGCTGAGTGTCTGCATGCGGCGGGCACTATAGGGGCCGCAAGTATACTGTGGCCGACGCGGGCCTGCGCCGCGCGCTCAAGCCGCGTTGTGGGCCAAACGCCAGGCCTGCACGATCTGGCCGGCAACGGTCGGCACCCGCTTGCGGGTCGTGGTCACGGCGATATCCGCCACGTCCCGGTACAGCGGCTCCCGGATGAGCATCAGTGCTTCGAGCCGGGCGCGCGGATCACCGCCGTTGAGCAGCGGGCGATGGCGGGTGCGTCCGGCACGCTCGGCCTGCTGCGCCACCGAGGTTTCGAGGTAGACCACCCAACCGCGCGATTTCAGGTGCTGGCGACTCTCGGGAGAGAGCACCGCTCCACCGCCGGTCGCCAGCACGATACCGGTGCGGGCGGTCAGGTCGGCGATCACCTCGGCCTCGCGGCGGCGGAAACCGGCCTCGCCCTCGCGCTCGAAAATCAGCGGAATATCAGCCCCGGTACGCACTTCGATCTCGTGATCGCTGTCGATGAAGGGCAGTTCGAGCAGCCGCGCCAGCTGGCGCCCGACCGCGGTCTTGCCCGAACCCATCGGGCCCACCAGGAAGATGTTCTGCGTGCCGACCATGTCCGCTAGCATGCCGCGACGGACTCTGAAAACAAAGCGGCCGCCCGAAGGCGGCCGCTGTGTATCGAGGCGTCGGCGCGACTAGAGCATGTCGGAGCAGGTCGCGCTGGTACCGAAGGGGCTCAGAATTCCCGGCGCCGCGACTGTGACAGTTCCGAAGTCGTTCGCCGACCCAGGCAGCAGGAATGTGCTGCTGGCAGAAAAGGCCGTTCCCTGCACCGAAGCCTGGGCCTGCAGGGTCACCTGCAGGTAGTAGGCATATTCCTGCGGGTAGTAGACGCTCACCAGCACGAAGCCATTGGTATCGGTTATCACGCTGCTCGGCGTAACAGTCGCAATGTTGCCAGCCTCGAGAGTCGGCACACCCAGCGGGTTGGTCGGCGAAACGGTTGCCGGGTTGTTGCCATTCTTGTTCTCACCAGGATCAAGGATGCCGTTGCGGTTGAAATCTTCATCTGCGCATCCCATCGTCACACTGGCCGACGGCGGCGTCCCGACGATGCAGTTCGCGAGGTCCTGCGGAATGGTGTAGCAGGTGGACCAGGAGGTAGCACCCTGAACGCGCTTGCCCTTGAAGTAGACCTGCGACAGCACACTCATCGACAGATTCACGTCTTTGACACCGACACCGTTGGCGTCGGTAACCTGCACGATGTAATCCTTCTTGTACTGCGCGGTGTTCGGCTCGGTGATCTCGTTGCCGGTGCCGATTGAAATGAACACCTGCCGCTTCGCCACGGTCAGGAACACCGTCTTGGCGATGACCGGGCTGCTGCCCGCCACCGTGCCGGTGATCTTCACGCCACCGGAAGCAGACGTCACGGTGCCGGCGGTGTAGACGGTCTCCGCACGGCCTTCCGTATTGGTAATGGCCGAAGCCGTGGACAGCGTGCCACCCGTGATGTCGTCGAGCGAGAACACGACCGTGGCATTGGTCACCAGATTGTTATTGGTATCGCGCACGATCGCTGTAATCGTGCTCGAATCGCCAGCCACCGTGGCATTGCCGGGGGCCAGCGTGAACAGTGAGGGCTGCACGTCGATGGACGCCGCAGTCGTGGCAATGAACTGTGCCGTGATCTGCGTAGAGATGCTGGTCGTGGTGGTCGCCGTCACCGCCGTGCCGCCGGCGTTATCAGACAAAATATTGACCGTGGCGTCGCCGTTGCCGTCGGTATTGAGTGTAACCGTAATGGGCTGCCCACTGCAGGTTGTGCCTGCGGGATTGATGCAGCCGCGAGTCGTGGCAAACGTCAACGGCTGCCCTGTCTGCGCCGCACCGTTCAGGGCCCAATGCACCGTAAACGCCTGCAGTGTATTGAGGGGAATATTGATCTGCGCCGCCGGTGGCGGTGCGGGCGTAGTAAACGCCAGTGCGTCGCCATTCACTGCCACATCTTTCTGCGCAGTGAGCGCCAGCGCCGTCGCCTTCAGTGTGCCAGTGCCACCTGCGCCACCGGTGCCGGTGAACGTGGCTCGCCCCTGATTGTCGGTCATCAGGCTGGTGGGGTTCGCGGTCATGTTGGCGGGCACCGTCACGGTGACCGCCGTATTGGGGATGCCGGCGCCGCCCGAATCATTCAGGGCCAGCGTGTAGGAAGCCTGCTGTCCGGCGGTCAGTGTCGAGGGGCCGGAAACGAATACCAGGTTGGTGCCAGTCACGGCTACCGTCGCCGTAGCGACAATCTTGTCGGCCGTGGCAGTGACGGTAATGGTGCGGTTGGTCTTGTCGCCCAGGGTACTCACCGTGGCAGTGGCGACGCCATTGGTATCGGTGGTCGCCTGGGTCACGTTCACACCGCCCGTATCGACCGTGAAGACAACCGGCACGTTGGGCACAAAGTTGTTGTTTGCATCGCGCACGTAGGCCGTGATCGTGGCGGGCGACGAATTGTTGGAAGGTATGCTGGACACATCCGATACCAGCAATACCGAAGCCACTTTGGAACCCGTCGTACCCGAACCGCAGTTTCCCGCGAACGACGTATCGCAACCACTGCCGCCGCAACTGGCGAGCGCCAGGGTTACGAGACCTGCCAGAGCTGAAAACCACCGTATCTTGCGCATCGTAGTCACCTGAGCGATTGATTCTTGAGTTAAGCCTGCCAACGTCCTGTCACTGCAGGTCAATTGACCTTGACCCCTTCACGCAGGATCTTCGGAGTCACGAAGATCAACAGCTCATTCTTGTTGTTCACCTTGGTCGTGCTCTTGAACAAGTGGCCGAGCACCGGGATGTCACCGATGTAGGGCACTTTCTTTTCCGAGTCGCGCCGCACCGTCTCGAGGATGCCGCCCAGCACCACGGTCTGGCCGTCGCCGACCAGCACCTGCGTGGTCAGCGTGCGCGTGTCGATCGCCGGCACGTTGACACCGCCGGAGGTCACCACCACCTGGCCGACGCTGTCCTTGGTGACCGCGAGGTCGAGGATGATGCGATTGTCGGGCGTGATCAGCGGCTTCACCTTGAGCGAGAGCACCGCCTTCTTGAAGGAGATGGTGGTCGCGCCGCTCGAAGCCGACTGCTGGTAGGGGATTTCAGTACCCTGCTCGATGGTCGCTTCCTTCTGGTTCGCCGTGATGATGCGCGGCGAGGAGACCACTTCGCCGCGGCCTTCGGCCTGCGCGGCCGAGAGCTCGAGGTCGACGATGTAGTCGGAGCCGAGCAGCATGAAGGCCAGGCTGCCGGCCGGATTGCTGACCGGCAGGTTGACGTTGTAGCGATCAGGCGCGGCCGTGCCGGTGGGCACGCCAACCGGATACACGGTGCCGTGGCTGCCGAGATTGGTGAGCGCCGAGCTGAGGCCGGTATCGACCGAGTTCGAGGTGCCCGAAGTCATGAACAGGCCGTTGTTGCCGTTGCCGCGCGTGCCGGTGAGACCGGCGCGCACACCGAGGTCGCGCTCGAAATCGTCGTTGACGATGACCAGGCGCGACTCGATCAGCACCTGCTTGACCGGAATGTCGAGCGTCGTGACCAGTTTGCGCACGGCGTCGATGTTCTCGGCGGTGTCGGACAGCAGCAGCGTGTTGGTGCGCTCATCGACGGCGACACTGCCGCGGGTCGAGAGCACCGAGCTGCCCGTGGCATTCTTCAGGAGCGCGGCGATGTCGGCGGCCTTGGCGTAGTTGACCTGCAGGAATTCGGTGCGCACCGGCGCCAGTTCCGAGATGTCTTTCTTCGAGGCCAGGTCGGCCTTCTCGCGCGAGGCCAGTTCGTCGGCCGGCGCCACGATGATCACGTTGCCGTCCTGGCGCTTGTCGAGGCCCTTGGTGCGCAACACGATGTCGAGCGCCTGATCCCAGGGCACGCTCTTGAGGCGCAGCGTCACGTTGCCCTTGACCGAGTCGCTGACCACGATGTTCTGGCTGCTGGCGTCGGCGAGGATCTGCAGCACCGAGCGGGTTTCGATATCGAGGAAGTCGAGCGAGATCTTTTCGCCCTTGTATTCCTTGTGATCGTCGGCGGCGACCGCAGCCTTCGCCGCCGGCTGCACTTCGACCACGTACTGGTCATCCGACTGGTAGGCGAGCTGCTGGAAGTCGCCGGTGGCGCTCAGCACGATGCGCGTATCGTTGTTCATGCGCAGCGCATCGAAGCCGGTGACCGGCGTGCCGAAATCACCCGTGTCATAGCGGCGCTGGAGTTTCTTCGGCAGATCGGCGCCGCCGAAATCCACCAGGATCTGCGAGCCCTGCTGCGACACGTTGATCGGCGTGCGCGGATCGGACAGGCGCACGATCAGGCGGCCCACGCCACCCTCGCCGCGCCGGAAATCAATGCTGCGGATCTCGCGCGCACCGCTGGCAGCGGCGACGCTCTGCGGGGCGGGCGCACTGGCGGCGCCCGGAGCCGCGGCATTCTGCGCGCCGGCGCCCACGGTGACGATGATGTCGTTGCCGGATACGCGCGTCTGGTAGGGCAGCATCTGGTCGAGATTCAGCACGATGCGCGAGCGGCCATTGGCTTCGGCGGCGAGCACGGTGTCGACGCCGGCCGAGGCCACGTCGATGCGGCGTGAAGGCAGGGCGAGACCGGTGCCCGGCAGGTCGAGTGAAATGCGCGCCGGCTTGTCGATGGTGAAGGACATCGGCTCGGGAGCCGGCGCGGAGAGGTGCAGCGTGAGCTGGACCTGCTTGCCACCCAGGGTCTGCACGTCGATCGACTGCAGCGTGTTGGCCGGGGCGTCAGCCGCCTGCGCGCCTGCCACGGCCAGCAGCGATGCGGCCACACAGGTGATTGCCAGCGCCAGGGCGCTGCGCAGGTGGGTTACGGCGTTTGCTCGCTTCATTCGCATGCTCTCCATATCCATCACTCGTTCACGGCCATGGACGCGGGTCTTTCGATATACCCACCCAGGCCGTCCGGTACGAGTTCGATCAGGCTGATCTTGTTGGGCGTGATCTCGGTGATCTTGCCGTCGTTCTGGCCAAGGCGATTGCCCACCAGCACCCGCTGCACGCGGCCGTCGGCCACGCGCACCAGGCCATAGCTCTGGCCCTTGAGATTGATGGTGCCCACCATCTTGAGTGTGTCGAGCGAGAACTGCTCGAGGAACTCGCGATTGCGCTGCGTCTCCGGCCGCGGCCCCGCGGTCGCACCGCGCGAGCCACCTGGCACGAAGGGCGAGCGCAGCGCGCCACTGGTGTAGGCGTAGCTGTCGTAGGGTTTGACCTCGGGCAGCGGCTCGACGCGACCGCCCGGTTCTTTCTTGGTCGTCTCGATGAAGCGATTCAGATCGGCATCACGCCCTGAACAGCCGGCGAGCAGCACGGCGCTCATGGCGAGCAGCGCAAGCGCGCGCCGCGAAGTGCGCAGGTTCAGCGTGGAATTTGCAGTGTGATTGGCCATGCTCATTATCCAGCACCGCCCGCGGCGCCCGGATGCTTGGCCTTGTCGGCCTTGCGTCGATCGGCTTCGGCCGAGGCGACTTCCTCGTCGTCCAGGTAGCGGTAGGTCTTGGCGGTCAGGTCCATGGTCAGGTTGTCGAAGCCGCCGGTCTTGTCGACCATCGTGATCTGCACGTCGTGCAGCGTGACGATGCGGGGCAGCGCGGCGATGCCGCTGACGAACTGGCCAAATTCATGATAGCTGCCGACGAAGCGGATCTTGATCGGCCGCTCGGCGTAGAAGTCTTTCTTCACCTCGGTCTCGGGCTGGAACAGCTTCTGCGTCAGCGCCGAAGCCAGGCCGGTCTGCGAGATGTCGACCAGCAGGTTGTCGACCTCGGTCTTGCTGGGCAACTGGCGCAGCATCGCGCCGAACGATTTCTCGATGTCGACCAGCTGCTGCTTGTAGACGTCCAGGTTGGTGGCCTTGGCATGCTTGGTGCGAAATTCGGTGCGCAGCTGCGTTTCCTGGTCTTCCAGCTGCTCGCGTTGCGGATTCAGGCCCTGCCACACCAGCACATAGGTGGCGACACCAGCCAGCACCAGGAAGCACACGCCGACCGCGCTGGCACGCACCACGAACGGCCAGCGACCCGGATCGCGCGGGTCCAGTGAGCGCAGTTCTTCGAGCAGATTCATCAGCTGCCTCCAGTACGCACGCGGCGCTTGGGCGCGGACCCGGCATCATCATCGCCAGACGTTGTGACCTGCGCGGCGTCGAGTACGAAACTGTCACCGGCCGGGCCGGCGCCGGACTTGCTTTCGACCACTTCCAGCTCGGGATCTTTCATCCACTGCGAAGCGGAGATGTTGCGCATCAGGGTCGAGACGCGCGTCGAGGACTGCGCCACGCCTTCGAACTTCAGGTTGCGGCCAGTCTGCCGCACCGTGGTGAGATAGGTGCCATCAGGCATGGTCTTGGCGATCTCGTCGAACAGGTGCACCTCTTCCGAACGCGAACGCTGCAGCTTGTCGATGACCTGCATGCGCGAGATGAAACGCTGCTTCTGCGACTCGAGATCGTTGATTTCCTCGATCTGCCGGTCGACGAACTTGATCTCGGCGCGCAGCTGCTCGTTGCGGTGTTCCTGCGCGCTGATCATCGAATTGAACAGCACGTAGCTGGCACCGGCGACCAGCAGGGCACCGACCGCCGCGACGCCAAGCCACACGAAGAACGCCAGCTTGCGCTCCTTGCGTTCCTGTTCGCGCCAGGGCAATAGATTTATGCGTGGCATATCAGTCAAAGCTCCGCAGGGCCAGGCCGCAGGCCGTCAGTAGCGCCGTGGCATCACGCTGCACCGCCTGGGCGCGCGCGCGCGATGAAAGTTTCATCTGGCCAAGCGGATCACCTTTCTCGGCGGTGATGCCCACGCGGCTCTGGATCACGTCGGCGACGCCCGGCACGTTGCCGCAGCCACCGCAGATCAGGATCTTGTCGGGTTGCTCGCGCCCGCTCCCGGAAGCGAGATAGAACTGCAGCGAGCGACTCACCTGCTGCGTCATGTCATCGATGAACGGATCGAGCACTTCGGCCTGGAAGTTGCCCGGCAGGCCGCCTTCCTTCTTGGCGCGCCCCGCCTCTTCCATGGTCAGGCCGTAGGTGCGCATGATTTCCTCGGTGAGCTGCTGGCCACCGAAGGCGAAATCACGCGTGTACACGACCTTGAGGTTGCGCAGCACGCTGAAGGTGGTGCTGCTGGCGCCGAAGTCGCAGACCGCGATGGTGCGATCGATGCCGCCATCGGGCATCTGGTGCGTCATCAGTTTACAGGCGTTTTCCAGCGCGAACGCCTCGACGTCGACGATGCGTGCCGTCAGGCCCGCAGCCGCCACCGCGGCGCGACGCTGCTCGACGTTGTCGGTGCGCGAGGCGACCAACAGCACGTCCACTGAATCGTTGTCCTTCTCCGACGGGCCCAGCACTTCGAAGTCGTAGCTGACCTCATCCATCGGAAAGGGGATGTACTGGTCGGCCTGCATTTCGACCTGCGCTTCCAGGTCGGAATCGCGCAGGCCGCGCGGCATCTGGATCACCTTGGTGATCGCCGCATCGCCGCTGATGGCGATGGCTACCTCGGTGGCGGAAGCGCCCGCGCGCTTCACGGCACGGCGAATCGCCTCGCCGACCGCTTGCGGGTCGACCAGGGTCTTCTCATTCATGGAATTGGGCGGCGTAGGCTCGGCAGCATACGATTCCACGCGGTATTGACCGCCCGCTGTAGCCAGCTCGATCAGCTTGATCGAGGAGGTTGTGATGTCCAACCCCAGCAGCTGGCGGTTCTTACGCGAGAACAGGAACACGTTTTCCCTTCCTTATCAGTAAGATGCGCGCCAAAGTGGTAATCCTATGACAATATTGCGGCAAATATATATCAGCCATCGGTTAAATTGAACGTGAGTCGTCTCACGAATTTGGCCGCTGGCAGCCCCCCGGGGCAAAACAGGTGCCTGTGGGGCGCTCCAGCCATCCGGTACCGTAGCGCAACACAGCCTTGGCAGTTCACCATGGTCCCCTCGCCGGGCGCAACAGATGGAGTCTGAATAGGTGAAGTCGAGCACGCTGCGCGTACTGATAGGTCTGGGGGTACTGGGTCTGATAGGGGTCCTGGGTGTGGTTTACGCCCTGCTGGCCAGCTATGTGTACCTGGCGCCCTCGCTCCCGAGCTCGGACAGCATGCGCAACACCCCGTTGCAGGTGCCACTGCGCGTGTACACCCGGAGCGGTGCGCTGATCATGCAGATCGGCGAGCAGCGGCGCGTGCCAGTGGGCTACGCGGAGATTCCGCAGCTGGTGCGTGAAGCCTTCCTTGCTGCCGAGGACGATCGCTTCTTCGAGCATGGCGGCGTCGATTACCTCAGCATGCTGCGCTCGATCTGGGTCGACGTGCGCGGCGGCGAGTTCTCGCAGGGCGGCAGCACCATCACCATGCAGACCGCGCGCAACATGTTCCTCAACAAGGACAAGCACATCAAGCGCAAGCTCCAGGAAGTGTTCGTGACGCTGCGCATGGAGCGCGACTTCAGCAAGGAGCAGATCCTCGAGACTTATCTGAATGTGATTTTCTTCGGGCAGCGCGCCTACGGTGTCGCGGCCGCGGCTGAAGTGTATTTCGGCAAGCCGCTCAACGAACTCTCGGTGGCCGAAGCGGCAATGCTCGCGGGGCTGCCGCAGGCGCCCTCGCGCTACAACCCGGTCACGAGCCCGCAGCGTGCCACCGATCGTCGTCGCTACGTCCTGCACCGCATGCAGGCCCTGCATTTCATCGATGCCGCCACGGCGAAGCGCGCCGGCGAAGAAGAGATCCATGCGCGCGAGTTCGCGCCCCACTACGACGTCGAAGCGCCGTACGTGGCGGAGATGGCGCGCCAGAAGGTGATCGAGCATTTTGGCGAAGCGGCGATCAACCAGGGCTATCGCGCGATCACCACGATTGATGGCCGGCTGCAGACTGCCGCGAATCGCGCCTTGCGCCTGGGCCTCATTGAATATGACCGGCGCCACGGCTATCGCGGCGCGGTGCGCAACGTGAAGCTCGAAGCCAGCGTCGCACCGAATCAGCTCGAAGTACTGCTGGCCGACCTGCCCCCGGTGGGCAACCTGCAAGCGGCCGTGGTCGTATCCGTGGCGCCTACTGCCGCGCGCGTCTACGTGCGCAGCAGTGGCTTTGCGCAGATCGACGCCGACGGCGTCGCCTGGGCGCGCAGCAAGAGCGGCAGCAACAAGGTCGATGCCGTGCTCAAGCGTGGCGACCTGATCTACGTACTGGGCAATGTGCCCGGCGTGCTGCAGCTGGCGCAGATTCCCGAGGCGCAGGGCGCGCTGGTGGCACTCGACCCGCAGGATGGCGCGATCGCCGCGCTGATCGGCGGCTTCGACTATTTCAGCAATGCCTATAACCGCGTGACGCAGGCGCACCGGCAACCGGGCTCGGGCTTCAAGCCGTTCCTGTACTCGGATGCGCTCGAACACGAGTTCACGCCCTCGAGCATCATCATGGATGCGCCGATAGTGGTGGCGGACCAGGGCGTCGAGCAGACCTGGCGGCCCGAGAACGACAGCCACACCTTCAGCGGGCCCACGCGCCTGCGCGAAGCACTGGTGCACTCGCGCAACCTGGTATCGATCCGCCTGCTGCGCGCAGTGGGCGCCAGCGATGTGATCGACTACGCTGCGCGCTTCGGTTTCGATCGCAACGCGATACCGAACAACCTCACGCTGGCGCTGGGCACGCTGCCGGCCACCCCGCTGCAGGTCGCCACCGGCTATGCGGCTTTTGCGAACGGCGGTTACAAGGTCGAACCCTATTTCATCGAGCGTATCGAGAATGCCGCGGGTGAAACCGTGTGGCGCGACGCGCCCAAGATTGTCTGCGCGCCTTGCGATGCCGCGACACCAGCCTCGGGTGCTGCCGGTGCACCTGTCGATGCGGGCAGCGCCGCGCCCCAACTGGCCGCAGCCGCGCCAGTGCCTGTCACGCCGACGATGGCCCCGGTCAGCAATGGCAAGCTGACGATGGCGCCACCCGAGGCCGAGCGGCTGATGCCGATGGTGGCGCCGGCACAGCGCGCACTACGCGTGATCAGCGCCGCCAATGCCTGGCTGATGGACGACATCATGGCCGATGTGATCAAGCGCGGCACCGGCCACCGCGCGCTGGTGCTGGGCCGCAACGATCTGTCCGGCAAGACCGGCACCAGCCAGGAAGCACGCGATACCTGGTTCAACGGCTTCAACCAGAACCTCGAGGCCACGGTATGGGTAGGCTTCGACCAGGAGCGCCCGCTGGGCGAGGGCGAGGAAGGCGCGAGCGTAGCCGTGCCAATCTGGATCAGGCTCATGCGCGAGGGCCTGCGCGGCGTACCCGATGTGCCGCGGCCCGTGCCGCCGGGCCTCGTGAGCGCGCGCATCGATGTGACCACCGGCCTGCTGGCGCCGGAGGGCGACGCCAACGTCATGAACGAGTGGTACTTCCAGGACAAACTGCCTACGCAGGGTAACGCCAGCAACACGCCGACCAACGACAGCTCGGAACCGCTATTCTAGGGCCGTGCCACGCCGCAACTCCCCGCGCAGCGGTAACCTGCGCCGCGCGCTCAGCCAGGAAGCGGCGCGTCTCATGTCCGAACACGGTATCCAGGACTACGGTACTGCCAAGCGCAAGGCCGCCGAGCGGCTCGGCATCGGCAGCGAAGGCGCGCTACCACGCAATACCGAAATTGAAGCTTCACTGGCTGAATATCAACGCCTGTTCGCGGCCGACACGCACGCCGGCTCGCTGGGCGCGCAGCGACGCGTGGCCCTGCAGGCGATGCGCGCATTGGCGCAGTTCTCGCCGCGCCTGGTAGGCCCGGTGCTGGCCGGCACGGCCACGCGCCACGCCGATGTGCAGCTGCATGTGTTCGCGGATAACCCCGACGCCGTCGCGCTCAACCTGCTCGATCGCGGCGTGGCGCACGAGATCGGCGAACACCGGCTGCGGCTCGATGCCGAACGTCTGGCGAGCTTTCCGAGCGTGCGCTTCCAGCTGGAGGCGCAGGTGATCGACGCGACGGTGTTCCCGCTCGATGGCATCCGCCAGGCGCCGGTGAGCCCGCTGGACGGGCGGCCGATGCGCCGCGCGGATGCGACGGAGCTGGCGGGGTTGATCGAGCGCAGTTAGCGCAGCGCGGCTAGCGCTTCGCGACTGCGACGTAGTCGCGCTGCGTCGGACCGGTATACAGCTGGCGCGGGCGGCCGATGCGCATCGCCGGATCGGAAATCATCTCCAGCCAGTGCGCCACCCAGCCGACGGTGCGCGCGATCGCAAACATCACGGTGTACATCGAGCGCGGGATCTTCAGCGCGCTGTAGATGATGCCCGAGTAGAAATCGACGTTCGGATAGAGCTTGCGCGAGACGAAGTACTCGTCCTTGAGCGCGATCTCCTCGAGGCGCAGCGCCAGCTCGAACAGCGGGTTGTCGGTCTGCCCCAGCTTCGCCAGCACCTTGTGGCACATCTCGCGGATGATCTTGGCGCGCGGATCGAAATTCTTGTACACGCGATGACCGAAGCCCATCAGCTTGAAGTGGCTGCTCTTGTCCTTGGCCATGTCGAGGAATTTCGGAATGTTCGCCGCTGAACCGATCTCCTCGAGCATGTCGAGCACGGCCTCGTTGGCGCCACCATGCGCCGGGCCCCAGAGCGCGGAAACCCCGGCGGAAATAGCCGCGTACGGGTTGGTGCCGGTGCTGCCGGCCAGGCGCACCGTCGAGGTGCTGGCGTTCTGCTCATGGTCAGCATGCAGGATGAACAGCAGGTCGAGCGCCTGCGCCGCCACCGGGTCGACCTCGTAGGGCTCGCAGGGCACCGCGAAGAACATGTTCAGCATGTTGGCGCAGTAGGCGAGATCATTGCGCGGATAGATAAAGGGCTGGCCGAGCGCATGCTTGTGCGCGGCGGCCGCGATGGTCGGCAGCTTGGCAACGATGCGATGCGAAAAGATCTCGCGATGGCGCGGATCGTGGATATCCATCGAGTCGTAGTAGAAGGCCGACATCGATGCCACCACCGCGGAGACCATCGCCATCGGATGGGCGTTGTGGTGGAAACCGTTGGTGAATCGCAGCAACGACTCGTTGATCATCGTGTGGCGCGTGATGCTGCCACGATAGGTGTCGAGCTCCCTGGCGGTCGGCAGGTTGCCGTAGATCAGCAGGTACGCCACTTCCATGAAGGAGCTGTGCGCGGCAAGCTGCTCGACCGGGTAGCCGCGATAGAGCAGCACGCCGGCATCGCCATCGATGAAGGTGATCTTGCTCTCGCAGCTGGCCGTGGCACCGAAGGCCGGGTCGAAGGTGAAGACCCCGTGATCCTTGGGCAGGCCGCTGATGTCGAGCACCTGCGGCCCGATCGTGCCGGAGCGCACCGGCAGGAGCGACTTGACCCCGGTGGCCGGGTTGGCGAGCTCAAAGGGCTTGTTGTCCATGCGGGTCCGCTTCCTGAGGTGGTGGTCGTCGCAGTGCACACGATACGACGCGCGCAGCGGGCCGCAGCGTTACATGTGAGTCACATGGAATCAAGGTATCGGTCGAGCAACGCGTCACTTAAGTGACGCAGCCGCCAACTGTGCGATTTTTTGGTGCGCCGGATGGCCGGCTCAGCCCTGCTTAAGACGCAGCAAGAGCCTGCGCTGGTCGCGGCGCGCGGTTCAGACGCGCGACGACCACTCGCAGTAGTTCAGCGCGCGGCAGCCGCCGCGTACTTCTTGCGGAACTTGTCGACGCGACCAGCGGTGTCGACCATCTTCTGCTTGCCGGTGTAGAACGGGTGGCAGTTCGAGCAGACGTCGACGTTGAGATCCTGGCCGAGCGTGGAGCGCGTCTTGAAGGTGTTGCCGCAGCTGCAGACAACGCTGATTTCGGTGTAATCCGGATGAGTGGCTGCTTTCATGGTGTTCAACCTCGCGGTTCCGGATTCAAAAAGGGGCGCGCAGTCTAGCTGTGCGGGCCGGGTGCGGCAAGGGGCCTGCGGAAAGGCTTCCAGAACGGCTTTTCTTATCCACAATTTCTGTGGATAACTCTGTGGGCAATTGCCAATTCTCAGGCCGCTGAATACGCCATTTCTGCATTTCTATCGGATTGGACAATAAATGACCAATACATTACAGCATATAAAATCAAAGACTTATATGCACAAAATGTCGCAAGGCCTGCGATGCAGACCGTAATTCCTTAATTTGTGGCTGGCACCCTCGGCGCTTGTGCATAACAAGCGCAGCGCCGCAGCGAATGTTCTAAGCCCCCGGTCCTTCTGGATTTTTCCGATCGGCGGCCTGGCCGCGACTTTGGGCCGACGCCGATCCGGATGGCAGGAACGCCGCGATCACATCGTTCAGAAAGCGTTGTCCCAGCGCGCTCGCGCGCCAGTGTTCAGCGCTTCTTTCAATGAGTCCGCGCGCTTCGAGGCTGCTGACCCGAGCGGCGACGGCCGACCAGGGCAGGCCGGTGCGCGACTCGAAAAGCGCGGTCGTGAACCCATCGACCAGTCGCAGGCCATTCATCATGAACTCGAAGGGCACATCGGCCGCGGCGACGTTGCGCAGCGCCAGCGGCGCCTGCGCGCCACTCGCCAGGTAGCGGCGCGGCTCGCGCTCGCGCTGCGTGCGGCCAATCGTAGCAAGCTCGACGTCGCTGAGTTTGCCGTGCGCTCCAGCGCCGACGCCGCAGTAGTCACCGAAATTCCAGTAGTTGAGATTGTGTGCGCACTCGGCGCCGGCACGCGCGTAGCCCGAGACCTCGTATTGGCGGTAACCGCCGGCGGCGATCTCGGCCTGGCAGTGCTCCTGCATCAGCGCCGCGAGGTCTTCATCGGGCAGGCCTGCGGGCGGCAGCGCGCCGAAGACCGTGCCCGGCTCGAGCGTCAGCTGGTAGTGCGAGAGATGCGCGGGCTCGAGCGCCAGCGCGGCGCGCACATCCTCGAGTGCGCCGGCGAGATCCTGGTCGGGCAAGGCGTACATCAGGTCCAGGTTGAAATTGCCGAGGCCCGCCGCGTGCAGCTCCGCGGCGGCCGCGCGCGTGTCGTCACTGCTGTGGATGCGTCCGAGCCGCTCGAGCTGCGCCGGCGCAAAGCTCTGCGCACCGAGGGAGACGCGCGTTATGCCGGCGGCGCGATACTCGGCGAAGCGCCCGCGCTCGATCGTGCCAGGGTTGGCCTCGAGCGTGATCTCGGCCTTTGGCTGGAACGGCACCAGCTTGCCCAGGGCCTCGAGCAAGCGGCCGATGGCCTCGGGTGCGAACAGGCTGGGCGTGCCGCCGCCCATGAAAATGCTGCTGATCTTACGGCCCCTGGCGAGCGGCGCCTGCAGGGCCATGTCGGTTAGCAGCGCGTCGAGGTACTGCTGCTGCGGCAGCTGCCCGTGCAAGGTGTGCGAATTGAAATCGCAGTATGGGCATTTGCGCACGCACCAGGGGAAGTGCAGGTACAAACCCAGCGGTGGGGCGGCCAGCGGCGGCGCAGTAAGCGGCGCGGGTCGGATATCGGGCCGGGTTGCGGGACTGCTCATCGCCTGGCCCGCAGCGCCGCGACCAGCGCGCGCAGCGCCACGGCCCGATGGCTGAGCGCATTCTTTTCGGCGAGCGGCAACTGCGCGGCCGTGCAATCGAAGCCGCGTGGAATGAACCACGGGTCATAGCCGAAGCCGCCGCTCCCGGCGGGCTGCTGCGCGATGCGGCCCTCCCAGCTGCCGTGGGACACGAGCGGCATTGCATCGTCGCCACTGTGTACCAGCGCCAGCACGCAGCGGTAGCGCGCGCTGCGCTGCGCCTCGGGTACCTGCGCGAGTTCGCGGATCAGGAGCGCGTTGTTGTCGGCGTCGCTCGCGTCGGCGCCCGCATAGCGCGCCGAGTACACGCCGGGTCGGCCACCCAGGGCGTCTACTTCAAGCCCTGAATCATCGGCGAGCGCGGGCAATCCCGACACGGTGGCGGCATGGCGCGCCTTCAGCAGTGCATTGGCTTCAAAAGTCGTGCCGGTCTCTTCGATGCTGCCGATGCCGAGCGTTGATTGCAGCAGCAGTTCGATGTCGAGCGGCTGCAGGAGCGCCGCGAACTCGCGCT
Source organism: uncultured Gammaproteobacteria bacterium (assembly GCA_963764065.1). Taxonomy (GTDB): domain Bacteria; phylum Pseudomonadota; class Gammaproteobacteria; order Steroidobacterales; family Steroidobacteraceae; genus FEN-1191. Next base: position 231,209 of record CAVXRM010000008.1, read on the forward strand.
GTTTGCCGGCGTTGGCCGTGGCCAGCACGACGCGCATATTCTAGTCCGCGAGCGCCTGCGACTGCAGCGCGCACAGCTCGCCGATGCCGGTGGCGGCCAGATTCAGCAGCGCATCGAGTTCATTGCGTCGGAAGGCATGACCCTCGGCAGTGCCCTGCACCTCGATGAAACCGCCGCCGTTGTTCATCACCACGTTCATGTCGGTCTCGGCTTCGGAATCTTCCTCGTAGTCGAGGTCGAGCACGGGAATGCCCCCGACAATACCCACCGACACCGCCGCCACCTGGCCATGCAGCGGGCTGCCCTTGAGCACGCCGCGCCGACGCAGCGCGTCGACCGCATCGGCGAGTGCCACGTAGCTGCCGGTGATCGATGCGGTACGCGTGCCGCCATCGGCCTGCAGCACATCGCAGTCGATCGTCACGGTGCGCTCACCGAGTGCGCGCAGGTCGACCACCGCGCGCAGCGAGCGCCCGATCAGTCGCTGGATTTCCTGCGTGCGCCCGCTCTGCTTGCCGCGCGCCGCCTCGCGCGCCGAGCGCGTGTGCGTGGCGCGCGGCAGCATGCCGTACTCGGCCGTGACCCAGCCCTGGCCCTTGCCGCGCAGGAAGCCGGGTACGCCTTCTTCGATGCTCACCGTGCACAGCACGCGCGTATCGCCGAATTCCACCAGCACCGCGCCTTCCGCGTGGCGCGTGTAGTGACGCGTGAAGCGCACCGCGCGCAGCGCATCGGCGGCGCGTTCGTTACGACGTTTGCTCATCGGTATTACTCCAGGAAGCGCAGCACGACGGCCGAAGTGTTGTCGGCCGTGGGGCCGCCCAGGGACACGGCGCGTTCGCCCAGGGCTTTGAGTGCGGGCGCCAGCGGCGCCTGCGGATCGGCGAAAGCCGTGCCGATGATTTCGTCGTCGAGATTGGCCCACAGGCCATCGGTGCACACCAGCAACACATCGCCGGCCTGCAGCACCTGGCGCGTGCTGATGTCCATCTCCGGCAACAGGGCTTCACCGCCGAGGCAGGACTCGACGAAATTGCGCATCGGATGATGCTGCGCCTGATCGGCGCCGATCACGCCCTCGCGCACCAGCAGTTCCACGTGCGAGTGATCGCGGGTGCGCGCGATCACCTTGCCGCGGCGCATGTGATAGGCGCGGCTGTCACCCACGTGCGCGAAGTAGGCCGAGGTCCGTTGCACCAGGCACAACGCGATCGTGGCGCGCGGCCGGTTTTCCAGCGGGAAGTCGGCGCCGTGTTTGACGATCTGCTGATGCGCCGCGCCCAGCGACAGGTGCAGGAAGCCCAGTGGATCGAGCAGCGGGCGCGACACCGCACGAAAGCGCTGGCCTATCAGCTCCTGCGCAATCTGTGCCGCGCGCTCACCCTCGGCATGGCCGCCCATGCCGTCGCAGGCAATCAGGAGCGAGGCAGCCTCAGTGATCTCGGCGCCGACCCGGTCCTGATTACTCTCGCGCGCTCCCAGCAGGGTGAGATCGGCATGTTCAACGCGCAAGCGGGCTCCAGATCAGTTGAGTTAGACTAGCCGCGTCTTATAACATTCTGCGCACAACGAAGTAAGCGCCTGTCCGTATCGCCCCCCAGGTTTACTTATGATCTCGAGCATGACCGGTTTTGCGCGCCAGGAGAGCACCGGCGCCTTTGGCACCCTGGTGTGCGAGATCCGCAGCGTCAACCACCGCTTCCTGGATGCTGCAGTGCGTTTACCGGAGAGCTGCCGCGCCCTGGAAACCGAGCTGCGCCAGCTGCTGGCCCGCGACCTGCGCCGTGGCAAGGTGGACTGCACGCTTTTGCATCGGCCCGCCACCGCGTCCGGCGCGCTGCAGGTCAATGAAGCTGCGCTTGCGCAGATCGTAGCGCGCAGCACCGAACTCGCCCGGACGCTGCCTGAGCAGGGCCGCATCAACGTGCTCGAATTGCTGCGCTGGCCTGGCGTATTGCGCGATGAACAGCCGGATAACGAGGCGCTGTTCAACGCGGTGCGTGCGCTGTTCGCCGCGACGCTCAAGGATCTCAGCTCCGCGCGTCTTCGTGAGGGTCAAAGACTCACGGATCTGATTGCGCAGCGCTGCGTCGCGCTCGAGGAACTGGTCGCGCAGGTGCGCGCACGCTTGCCCGAAGTGCTCGCGCGCGTGCGTGCGCGGCTCGAGGAGCGACTGCGCGAACTCGGCGGTGAGCTGAATCAGGAACGCATCGAACAGGAAATCGTGCTGCTGCTGCACCGACTCGATGTGGCTGAAGAACTCGATCGACTCACAGGGCATATTGAAGAGACGCGCCGCACGATGGCGGCGCCCGAGGCCGCGGGGCGGCGGCTGGATTTCCTGCTGCAGGAATTCAACCGCGAGGCGAATACGCTGTCATCGAAATCGCAGGATCTCGAGACCACGCGTGTGGCGGTGGAGATGAAAGTGGTGATCGAGCAGATGCGCGAGCAGGTGCAAAATCTGGAGTGATTCGCATAGCTAACCACTTCCAGCACCCTGGCCTGCTGTCGCTTCACCGCGCTGACTGCATGCGGAGCAAAGTTTCTATCCGCACCAGAGTCGACTCAGCAAGAGCGGCATGCCAGGACTCCGCTACGAGGTGCGTGGTCAGTCGATCGGACCAACCAATACTCGTGGTGGAGGCGCGGTGAACGAACAAGGGTCGGCAATAGGCAGTGAAGATCGGGGCCCGTCCCCGGTCTTCATCAGCTACGCGAGCGCCGATCGTACCGAGGCGCTGAACGTCTGCAAAGCCATCGAACGCCGTGGAACCAAGTGCTGGATTGCCATGCGGGATGTGCCGCCCGGCGCGAATTATCAGGAGGCGATCGTGCAATCGCTTCGCAGCGCTCGTGCAGTGGCCCTTGTCTTCTCGGATGCAGCCAACAACAGCGATGAGATCAAGAAGGAGCTCTCGCTCGCCAGCCGCTACAACGTGCCAGTCATCGCGCTCCGCCTCAAGGAGGTCGAGCCGAGCGATGCGTTCGCCTACGAGTTGTCGACACGCCAGTGGATAGACGCGTTCGCAGGCTGGGACAGGTCGATCGATACGCTGGTCGGCCGCATCGGGCAGATTTCAGGTTCCGGGCCGGTGGACCCTCCGGCTTCCACATCCGCTGCTCGCCGGATGGCTTTTTCCACGGGGCGCAGGACGGCGATTGCGGGCACTGGCCTGCTTGCGCTGGTTGCGGCTGCCGGGGCCTGGTGGGCACTACGGCCGCCCCAGCCAGCCGCTCACAACATGACGGTCAGCCTGACGGGGTTCCAGCCCCTGTCCGCAGATTTGCCCGCTACCCTTCGGGAGACCGTGGATGCGGAGATTACCGCAGCGTTCAGCGTCGACGGCGCCGTGGGTGTTTCGACTGCACCAGGCCCGGCGCCGGGCGCGGCGCCAGCCTACACACTGGGTGGGACAATCCAGCGGGACGGACGCACAATCCGTGTCATCACTCGCATGGTCAACGAGCGCTCCGGCGCAACCTTGTGGTCTGACACTTTCAACTACGACGGGAATGAAGTCTCAAGGGTTCCACGCCACATCGCCGTGGATGTCGGCAACGTGGTCCGCTGCGGACTGTTCGGAGCGTCCACCTATTACAAGCCGCTGCCTGACGCAGTCCTCAGGGACTACATGCAATTTTGCCAGGGCCACTGGGATCCCAATCTACTGGAGGGACGGAAAGCCCTGATTCCCGCGCAACGGGTCGTCGCGTCCGTTCCGGATTACTCCTGGGGTTGGGCGGCGGTCGCCGGTGCATACTGGAAGGTCGCCATGAGCGCGGACAACGGCCGGATCGCCGAAGAGGCGCGCGCGAGTGGCCGCCAGGCGGCTGACCGCGCGGTAGCCATCGATAGCAAGAACAGCGAGGCCCTGTATATCAAGGCCGTGCTGCTCGATCAGCACGACTGGATCGGTCGGGAAGAACTGTTGAAACGCGCCGTCGCAGCCCGTCGGCTGGATTGCGGATGCGAGCACCATCAATACGGGTGGATGCTGGTCAAAGTCGGTCGGATCGCCGAAGCGGTCGAACAATTGCACCAGGCCAACAACATGCTGGCCCTCTATGTCTATACGCCTTTGACTCTGGCCACAGCGCTGGTCGTCGCGGGAAAGCCTGGCGAGGCGAAACCCTATTTCGATGCGGCGATTGACCTTGCTCCGGATGCCGGGTTTGCAACGCAGCTCGCAATGTACAAGGCAACCGAGACCTATGACATCAAGCTCCTGATGGACCCGACATTGCCGATGCCCGCAGAACTTCGCGCGGCCCTGCTGCAAGGCTATCGCGCACTGGCGTCGCGTGATTCTGGAGCCAAGGCGCAAGCCGTCCGGGCACTCCTTGCGCTGACTGAAGACCTGCAGACCGAAGCCGTCGCGCGGCTGCTCGCAGATCTCGGTGCGAGCCACGAAGCCTTCCAGATCGCGACCCGGCTGGCGACGACGCAGGAAGATCCGGGGCCAGCGCTTTTCTGGGATCGGAGCATGCGCAGTACCTTGGCCGATCCGGGCTTCCCGGCGGTGGCCACGCAACTCGGCCTTTTGAAGTATTGGGCAACGACCCATACCAGGCCCGATGTTTGCAATGAAAAGGCGCCGCCGCCGTTCTGCCGGATGATTTGACGCCGCGCCCCGATTGCCGGGCTGCGGTAACCTATCGGTTCGGGCGGTCGGCGCATAACCAGATCAGGGAGGGAACCGCATGTCCAAACCCGTGAGACTCATCCTTTCCGTGGTCGCCGCATTGGTGACCTGGACTGTGGTGGCTACGGTCATCAACTTCGGCCTGCGCGCGCTGATACCCGGATATCGCGCGGAAGAACTCGCGATTTCGTTCTCGCTCGGCTCCGAGTTGGCGCGGCTTGGCCTCGGCCTGGTCGCGACGGCAGCGGCTGCGATCGCTGCGATGGTCGTGAACCGCGGCGCCATGGCCGCAGCGGTCGTCGCGGGCTGCCTGCTGCTGGCGCTGTTCGTGCCGGTGCACATTCGCATCTGGTCGAATTTCCCGGTCTGGTACCACCTCTTCTTCCTGGCTTCGCTCCCCGTGGTGAGCTACGGGGCGGCGCGGTGGTGGGCCGGCAGGGCAGGAGCGCGAGCATGACCAGCGAGAATCCCAAAGCCACCCTCTGCCTGATGTACGACCATAACGCCGAGGATGCGGCGACATTCTATGCGGCAACTTTCCCCAATAGCGCCGTAGGCAAGGTGCACCGCGCGCCGGCGGATTATCCGGATGGCAAACAGGGCGGCGTACTGGTGGTCGAGTTCACGGTGCTGGGTATCGCCTGCATCGGCGTCAACGGTGGGCCGCGCTTCGCGCACAGCGAAGCCTTTTCGATCCAGGTATCGACTGCCGATCAGGCCGAGACTGATCGCTACTGGGATGCGATCGTGGGCAATGGCGGCAAGGAGAGCCAGTGCGGTTGGTGCAAGGACAAGTGGGGCCTGTCATGGCAAATCACACCCGCGGCGCTGACGCGCGCCATGAGCGATAGCGACCCTGCGGTACGCAAGCGCGTGTTCGAGGCAATGATGCACATGAAGAAGATCGACTGTGCGGCGCTCGAGGCGGCGCGACGGGGCTGAGCCGTGCGAGCGATCAGGCGCGACCCAGGCACCACGGATCGGGCTTCATGTCCGTCGGCTGACCAATAAAGCCCGGAGCCGGAAAGCGCGCCTTGAAGGTGAAGGCCTCGAGCGTCGGGCCGTAGCGATCGAGCCTCCAAAGCCTGGAGAGTCCTTCATCTACACTCGGAATATGGCCAGCGGGCACCCACCACAGCGCCTGATAGGCGCTCTCGAAGCGCTCGAAATATTCGCGCCGCCTCGCCATCTCGGGCGTATGCGCACTGCGGTACACGAATTCGAACAGCGACTCGGCATCGGCCCACACCGACATGTTCACGAGGAACAGCGGATCGGAGGTGGTCTGCACGTCGGTGGCATTGCCAGACTCGCTCTGCAGTCGCCAGATGAAACCGGGCGATTGGTCGGCGAGAGCGTTGACGCGATCGAGCGCATCGAAGAAGGGCGCCACGCGCGCATCGCCGCGCGGCGCGACCATGCGACCGACGTTGATCTGTGCGAGCTGCCAATCGGCACCGGCGGTTGACTCATCCATGGTGCATGCCTTCAGCCACGAAGGCCGGAACTATCGCATGCCGCATAGCCTGCGGTACAGAACCTCCGGCGCCGGAGTGACGTGACCACAACTCATGCTGGCGGTGGCCTAGAATCAGCACCCCAGGCACCCAATCAGGATCTTCGCCCCATGATCACTCTTTATTACCGACCCAAGACCCGCGCCACGCGCTTCATCTTCCTGCTGGAGGAACTGGGTGCGCCGTATGAACTGAAGCTGGTAACGATACGCGGACGCGAAGGCGGCGCGATCGATCCGGCGAATCCGCATCCGCATGGCAAGGTACCGGCGATATCGGATGATGGCGAACTGGTGTTCGAATCACCCGCGATCGCGCTCTACCTCACCGACAAATACCCGAAGAACAAACTCGGCCCGCTGGTCGGCGAGCGCGGGCGCGGCGCGTATCTTTCGTGGCTCAGTTACTACACCGGCGTACTCGAGCCGGCCTTCATGTCGAAGTTCATGAATACCGAAGTGCCGCGCGGCACGGCGGGTTGGGTGGTGGTGGAAGAAGCAATGCCGGCAGTGCTGAAGCAGCTGAGCGCGGGTCCGTGGATGCTGGGCGAGCGCTTCTCCGCGGTGGACGTGCTCTACGGCACCACCTTCGCGATGTTCGCGCAGAGCCCGATGCTGCCGAAGTCGGCGGCGATCGACTCTTATATAGAGCGGGTGGTGTCGCGTCCGGCGTTCAAGGTGGCGCAGCAGCGCGAGCAGGCGGTTTCCTAGGCGCGCCCCGCCTCTACGCCATCGAGTTCGCCGCTGTCGTTCACCAGCACTGACAACTGGATGGGCTGGCAGCACACCTGGCAATCTTCGATGTATGACTGCGACCCCGCTGACAGGTCCAGTTGCACGCCGATCGACTCGCCGCAGTACGGGCATTCGACGTCCACATAGCGCTGCAGCGCATCGTTGCCAGCCTCGGGCCCCGGCTCGAAGACCGGTTCGAGTCCGTACAAGCGATCGATTTTGGTCTGTCTGCTGTTCATGAGTACTCGCGGAACCCATTCTAGGCCACCGGCAGCGCGTTGGGCAGCGCACGATTGCCCCGCCTGCGCCCCGATGCTATAAGTACCACTTGGTTTCGTTAGACGGCGGCCCGGAAAGCCGCCCGGGGAGTCCTGCCGATGTCTGCCTACCTGCGCAATGTCTGGTACGTCGCCGCCTGGGAGCACGAGGTCGAGGGCGACGCCCTGCTGGCGCGGACTCTGCTGGATGTGCGCCGCGTGATCTACCGGCGGCGCGATGGCGCTGGCTACGTGATGCTGGCAGATCGCTGCCCGCATCGCTTCGCGCCGCTCAGCATGGGCGAGCGCAAGGGCGACGCCATCGCCTGCAGGTATCACGGTCTGGAGTTTGGCGTCGGTGGGCGTTGCACGCACAACCCGTTCTCCACCGCTGCGCTGCCGCTACACGGCGTCGTCGACAGTCCACCGATCGTGGCGCGCTACGGGCTGCTGTGGTTCTGGCCCGGCGAACCCGATCGCGCTGACCCGGCGACCATTCCGGACTTTTCCTTCCTCGACGGGCCAGAATGTCTGGCGACGCCAGCAGCCATATCCTCGGCAACTACGAACTGCTGGTCGACAACCTGATGGACCTCAGCCACGTCGACTTTCTGCACCGCAAGACCTTCAACACCACTGGCACCCACCACGAGTCGCGGCATGAAGTGCGCGATGGCGAGAGTGACGCAATCTGGAACACCTGGCTGATTCCGCGCGTGCGCAGGTTTCCGGTGCTCGAGCCGCACTTCGATGACGGTGATCCAATCGACCAGTACACCGAGATGCGTTGGCACGCGCCCGCGTCGATGGCCTTGCGTATCTGCTGGATGCCCGGCGGCGCACCTGTCGAACAAGCCCGCCACAGCATCGTAAACCCGCACATCATCACGCCCGAGACCGCGACCAGCTCGCACTACTTCTGGAGTTGCGATCCGGACACCGCCTCCGAGGCCATGGCCCGCGCTGTGTTCGAAAACGAGGACGGGCCGATGATTGAAGCCGTTCAGGCCGCGATGGGCGAATCCGACTTCTGGGCCATGAAGCCAATGATCCTCAAGGGCGACGTTGGCGCGGTGCGTGCCCGACGTCGTCTGATGCGCCTGCGTCGGACGGAAGCAGGCGAGCCGGCCGCGTACCGACTAGCGCGAGCAACCGCCGAGGAACAGTTCGACCGCGCGACGCACGTGCGAGCGCAAGCGCGCGCCCGAGAGCCGCGGCGCACCGTAGAGCCGCCGGCTGACTGGCCCAGAAACCACGAGGTCGATCCAGTGTTGGGCGTCAGCGAGCGGCTGCCGGCAATCCAGCAATCCAGCCTGGCTCCAGTGACGCAGCTGACGCGCGATCATCGTGCGGATAGGGCGCGCCGCGGTCTCCTCGAAGCTGTGTTCGAGTGCCGGGAATTTGTGACCTTCGGCGATCGCCAGCCTGCCGATGAAGATCGGCTCATCGCCAAGTATCCAGCCGAGCGTTCGTACGCCGACCGCTTCGAGCCATTCGCGCGGCGCGCCATCGGCGATGCTGCGCCAATCGAGCGCACTCTCCCACTGCCCCGCAATACGCCGTACGACCGCTTCGAGCAGCGCCTCCTTGCTGGCGTAGTGGCGGAACAGCGTGGCCTTGGATCCGCCGAATTGTTCGGTGATGCGGTTGGTGCTGGCCGCTTCATAACCGTGCGCCATGAATTCGGCCTGTGCGGCATCGAGGATTCGACGCCGCACAGTGTCCGGGTCGCGGCTGACCGGGGCTTTCATCGGCGCGGCTCCATGCTGCGTGGACAATACCACGTGGTTTCTTTCGCGGGCCGCCGGGTGCTGACTGGCTGGCGTTACTTCCTGCGCCGCACCGCCACGCCCTTGTCCTGCCGCTTCACTTCGAAGCGCGGCATCGCCTCGAGCAGATCGCTCAGCTTCGAATAACCGTAGTTGCGCGAGTCGAAGTCGGGCCGCTTCTTGGTGAGGATGCTGCCCACCTCGCCCAGGTGGGCCCAGCCGCTGTCGTCCGAGGCATCATCGACCGCGCCACCCACCAGCTCCACGAATACCTTGTCGTTATCGAGTTCCGCCGCCACCTTGCGGCGCGGCGCCTGGCCTTCGACGCGCGTGAACACTTCGGTGTAGACGAAGCGATCGCAGGCCGCCACGAAGGGCTGCGGCGTTTTCTGCTCGCCGAAGCCGTAGACATGCTTGCCCGACTCCTTCAGGCGCGAGGCCAGCCGCGTGAAATCGCTGTCGCTGGAGACGAGGCAGAAGCCATCGACGTTGCCGGCGTACAGCAGATCCATTGCATCGATGATCATCGTGCTGTCGGTCGCGTTCTTGCCCCTGGTGTAGGCGAACTGCTGGATGGGCGTGATGGAGTGCTCCAGCAGCGCCGCCTTCCATGAACCCAGGTTGGGCGTAGTCCAGTCGCCGTAGATGCGGCGCACGGTCGCGCGGCCGAACCTGGCCACTTCGTCGATCAGGCCTTTGACGATCGCGGGGTTGGCGTTGTCGGCGTCGATGAGGACGGCGAGGGTGGTGTTGGTTTCGGTGGGGGTGGGCATGGGTGGAGATTAACAGGGAAATTCGATGATTGGCGCCGGGCAAAGGCGCGGGCGGAATCGGCAGCTTGTTACAATGGCATTCAGCGTCAGCACTCGGCCGCCAACGGATTCATCCATGCGAAATCGTCCAGAATCATTGTCGTGTGCCCGAAGCGTGGCCTGCCTCATCTTCGGCACGCTGCTGGCACTTGGTGCAGGCGCGATCCCGGCGCAGGACGCCGCGCGCCCCGAGGCGCCAATCAAGGTGCTGCTGCACCTGCAGGCGGGTGACATCGTGATCGCCCTCGACCCCGAGCACGCGCCGGTGACAACCGCCAACTTCCTGCACTACGTCGACCAGAAGCGCTACGACGGCGCCCGGTTCTATCGCGCCCTGAAGATCGATGACACAGGCCAGTACGGACTGCTGCAGGGCGGGTTGCGCGGCGGCCGCGTCCAGGAGTTCAAGCCGATTGCCCACGAGTCGCCAGCGGTGACAGGGCTCCATCACGTGGATGGCGCGGTGTCGATGGCGCGCAATGCGCCGGGCACGGCCACGTCCGAGTTCTTCATCGTGGTCGGCGATCTCAGCTCACTCGATGGCGGGGCCGATGATCCGGGTTACGCGGTGTTCGGGCACGTGGAGAGCGGCATGCCGCTGGTCCACGACCTGCTCGCCCTGCCGCGTTCCCAGGATGCGGGCGACGGTTCAATGCAGGGGCAAATACTCGCGGAGCCGGTGAAAATCCTGAGCGCACGGCGGGTGGTTCCGACGGCTGCTCCGGCCAAGGCGCCGTAGATCCCTCCCGTTCCTGGCGGCGCGTCGGCGTGGACGCCTGCCGCGGTCTGCGCTAACGTTGCGGCCCTGCGGCGCCCATAACAACAACAGCGCCGTGCACAACAACCTAAGGGGGAAACCATGTCCGGACACAATTTCAGGTTCGCGCTGGCAGGTACCGCGTTGCTCGCAACGCTGGTCACCGGGAGCGCGTTTGCGGCGACTCATTACGCCAAGCCCTTGGCGCACCCGGTCGGTGCTCCGCAATCACTCGCACAGCGAATGTCGGTCTCGGCCCTCGCTGCCACGCGCAGCGCGTGGACGCCGCTGACCAACCAGCAGAACTTCATCGATGGCGCGGCGAATCCGATCCTGCTCACCGATGGATCAGTGCTGGTGCAGGACGCGGGCTTTCCCGACTGGTGGAAGCTGACACCCGACCAGAGTGGCAGCTACATCAACGGCACCTGGTCGCAGGTTGCCTCCACGCCTGATTTCTATAGCCCGCTCTATCATTCCTCCGCAGTGCTGCCGGATGGCCGCATGATCATCGAGGGCGGCGAGTACTTGCTGAGCCTCGATCAGACCGAGCTGGTGCCGAGCTGGACAGCGCAAGGCGCGATCTACGATCCGGTCGCGGACACCTGGACGATGGTGGCGCCGCCGACTTCTTCCCCTACTTCGGCACCGAGCAGACGATCGGCGATGCGCAGAGCGTCGTGCTCGCGGATGGCACCTTCATGCAGGCGAACTGCTGCACCAACCAGGCGGCGCTGCTCGATCCGCTCACGCTCACCTGGACTTCGGCGGGCACCGGCAAGTTCGACATCAATGATGAAGAAGGCTGGACACTGCTGCCGAATCGCAAGGTGCTCGCGGTCGATGCCTATGTCGGCTCCTACGATCCGGCCGGAACGGGCTCCGAGCTCTACAACCCGCGCACCAGGACCTGGAGCAGCGCCGGCAGCACCGTGACGCAGCTGTGGGATTCCTCCGCCGCCTGCGGCGGTGGCAATGTCGCCACCTATGAAGTGGGCCCTGGCGTGCTGCGCCCCGATGGCACGGTGTTCTACACCGGCGCCAATGCCTGCGCCGCGGCACACACGGCAATCTACAACTCGCGCCGGGGCACCTGGTCCGCGGGCCCTGATTTTCCGGATGGCCTCGGCATTGCCGATGGCCCCGCCGCACTCGAGCCCAACGGCAAGGTGCTGATGATGGCGAGCCCTGGTGTGTTCAGCACGCCCTCGGTGTTCCTTGAGTGGGACGGCCGCAACCTGAAGGAGATTGCAGGCCCGCCCAATGCGGCAATCGACTCCTCCTTCTACGGCAACATGCTGGTGCTGCCGACCGGCCAGATCCTGCTGACGGATTTCTCGAACGACATCGAGATCTACACGCCCTCGAACAGCGGCGAGCAGGAGTCGGAGAACGATCCGCGGATCTATGCGGCGCCTTCGCAGGTACGCCGTGGCAACAGCTATCGCGTGATCGGCCGCGGCTTCAATGGCATGTCGCAGGGCGCCGCCTACGGTGACGATGCGCAGGCCGCCACCAACTTCCCGCTGGTGCGCATCACCAACAATCGCACCGGGCACGTGTCCTATGCGCGCACCCATGATCACAGCAGCATGGCTGTGGCCAGCGAAGACACGGTGTCGACCAGCTTCGACGTGTCGAGCGCGCAGGAGCGCGGCGCCAGCGTGCTGCAGGTGGTCGTGAACGGCCACGCCTCGCAGAAGTTGCCGATCACGGTGCAGTGATCGCAAAGCGGTGATTGACGCGGGCGCGCGGGCCAGGGGGCTCGCGCGCCCGTCCGCAGCGAGGTACGCTGCGCCCCTGGTCAGGCAGCTCCAGGAGTGCGCGTGTGAAGACAATCCTCCCGGCCGTGGTCGCATGCCTGCTCGGCACAATGGTGAGTGCAGCCGTATCACCTGATACGCAGTGGAGCGCCTACGGCGGCGACGCCGGTGGCACGCGCTACTCGCCACTCACGCAGATCACGCCGGCGAATGTTTCCAGACTTCAGGTCGCCTGGACCTTCCGCACCGGCGAACTCGGCCAGGGCGTCAAGGACTGGAGCCGCTCGGCCTTCGAGGCCACTCCGATTCTCTATGACGGCACGCTGTACCTGACCACCAGCAGCACGGATGTGCTCGCGGTGAATGCCGTGACCGGGAAGCTGCGCTGGCGGCACGACAGCGCCAGCCGCAAAGACCTGCACTACTCCGATGGTGTGTCGCGCGGCGTATCGCTGTGGGTGGATGAGAGCAGCGCGCGCAACGCCGTGTGCCACGCACGCATCTACGCGCCCACGCTCGACGGACGTTTGCTGGCCCTCGACGCCGCCACTGGCAAAGCCTGCATGGATTTCGGCGAGCAGGGCGCGGTGAACCTGCTGAAGGACATCCGCTCGCAGTATGAAGCGGGCGACGAGTGGCGCGACTATCTCGTGACTTCACCGCCTGCGATTCTCGACGGCAAGGTGATCGTGGGTTCATCCATCGGCGACAACCGCGCGGTGCTGGAGGAACTCGGCACCGTGCGTGCCTTCGATGCGCGCAGCGGCAAGCTGGTGTGGAGCTGGGACCCGATTCCGCGCGACCCTTCCAACCCGGTATATAAAGAGTGGTCTGCGGAGAGCCTGAAGAGCGCGAGCGCCGCCAATGCCTGGGCGCCGTTGTCGGTGGATACGGCGCGCCATCTGGTGTTCGTGCCCACGGGCTCGGCGAGCCCCGATTTCTTCGGCGGCGAGCGGCCGGGCGACAATCGCTGGGCGAATTCCGTGGTGGCACTCGATGGCAACACCGGCGCGCTCAAGTGGGGCCAGCAGCTGGTGCATCATGACCTCTGGGACTACGACGTCGCTTCGCAGCCGACGCTCGCCGAGCTGATACACGACGGTCGACAGGTGCCGGCGGTAATCCAGGCGACCAAGACCGGATTCCTCTTTACCTTCGATCGCGACAGCGGCGCACCGCTGTTCCCGATCGTCGAAAAGCCGGTACCGCAGGATGCGGTGGCTGGCGAACACCCCTCGCCCACGCAACCCTTTCCGGTGGCGCCACCCGCACTGACGCGCCAGTCGAAGATCACGACCGACGATGCCTGGGGCATCGCCTGGTTTGACACGCGCGCCTGCCGCAAGCGCATCGAGAGCTACCGCTCCGAAGGCATGTTCCAGCCGCCCGCGCTCAAGGATTCTTTGATGCAGCCCGGCAATGCGGGCGGCTCCAACTGGGGCGGCATTGCATTCGATCCGCAGCGGCAGATCGCCGTGGCCAATACGATGACGCTGCCGTTCGTGGTGGCACTCATTCCGCGTGAGCAACTCAAGGCGCAGAAGGAATCGGCGGACTACCAGGATTTCGAGTTCGCGCGCCAGACCGGCACGCCCTATGCGATGCGTCGCACCGCCTTCAAGTCCTCACTCGGCATTCCCTGCGTGAAGCCGCCGTGGGGCCAACTCACCGCGGTGGACATGCAGCACGGCACCATCAAGTGGCAGGTGCCGCTGGGCGACACGCCCTACATTCATATGAACCTGGGTATGCCGGGCCTCGGCGGCCCGATCGTCTCGGCGAGCGGACTCATCTTCATCGCCGCCAGTCTCGATGACCGGCTGCGCGCCTATTCCACCGACAGCGGCAAACTGCTGTGGGAAGTAAAGCTGCCGGCGGGCGGCCAGGCCACGCCGATGACTTACGCGATCAACGGCAGGCAATACCTGGTGATTGCGGCCGGCGGCTACAAGGGCGACAGCACGCGCGGCGACTACGTGGTCGCCTACGCGCTGCCGCCCTGAGGCGCCACCGCCGACAGGTACGCTATTCGTCCCGGCGCTGAAAGTTGTGCTTGAGCATGTACTCAGCCACCTTGCGACCCAACCTGTTCCCTTCTTTCACCGAATGGTGAAAATGCATGCCGCCAAAGATGCGTGCATTGTCGACTTCTGCGACCACGTCATCGAAGCTGCTGAAGGTGTGGGTGGTGCCTGTCACGGCGCTGGTGACCGTGTAGGGCACGAGGTCTGTGTCGAAGAACGCGGCAAAGGCGTCCATGATGGCCTCGGTGACACAGCCATGATTGGCCGGAAACTCGGGGTGGCCGGGCGTCGGGGCGAGCGGTACCCAGTTCGGGTCGGCTACGGTGTCAGCATTGCCATCCGTATCCGCATCATGGATCGCCGTGTAGGGCCGCCAGAATGCGAAGTGATATTTGGCATTCATGCAGGCGGTTCCTGCATCCGACGCCGCCACCGAGTACATGGCGGCCAGACGGGCCGCCGCCGCGGTATCAAGTCCCTGGCTGGTGATCAGCGCGCGGAAAGAGCGGCTGTATTGCGAGGCCGCGTTGTCGGTCCAGAACAATCCGATTTCTCTCTGTTCGGCCGTGCGCACGGTGCTGTCGATCGCTCCGTAAGTCCTGGTGAGGTTGAAATCCCGGGCCCAGGCTCGACTGGTCAATGCCAGCGGCGGGTGAATGTCGGCCAGGAACTGATCGGCGTTGGTCAGAGCGAAGGGCTTGAATTGCGTCATCCATACGCCGACCGGTGCGGGCACGGTGGGGGGCACCGCGGGAACGGTCAGCACCGGCTCCCAGATTCCGGGGCCGTGACCCGGCGTGTAGACAATGGCCGCCTCGAGCCCATCGCCAGCGCGCAGGGCGAGCCATTGTGCGGCGACCGACTGACCGACGCTTATGCCGTCGCTCTTGCCCTGGCCATCTGCTATGGCCGCCAATGAAACAGCGAGGCTCGCATCGAGTGCGATCGCCTGGGTGGGAAAGTAGTGGACCAGCACATCGTGCGCGGCGCTGGCCGCAGCGGCGTCCCTGGAGGCGCCGCGTGGCGCACGGACGTTGACGGCAAAGGGTTGATAGCGACCACCGATCGAATTGACCGCGTCGTACATGGCCACATCGACATAGGCGAAGTACGGCAGTGCTACCACGTTCTTGCGGCCGGAATTCGCCACCGTGGACTCCATGACGACATGCCAGTCGGCGACGGCGTTTTGTGCGAACGATCCGCCCGAGTAGGCGGGACCGAGCGTCAATCCAATAATGGACAACGTCTTGTAGATTGCTTTCATGGAACTCACTCCTTGCCAGATGGACGTGTTTGCCGAAGCGAAGTCGACGGGTGCTTCGAGGAACCTGTGGATCCCCACCAATGACTTCGAGTCCCTGGGTAATGATTCGGGTACCAGCGCAATCTGACGGAGCGCGGCGCGCCGCTGCGGAGCGGTGAATCCTTAAGGCAATGAAGCGCTGCGCCGTGTCAGCTCAGTTCACGACGACCTGGAAGCGCACCCGGAAGCTCGGCTGCCCGGCCGCAGTCGCGCCGGCCATCGTGCCCGTGGGCGCAATGCGAATTCCCGTGACGCGTGAATCCACACCGTTGGCATTCGCGATTGGCGTGTAGGTGTAGGGCGCGCCGCCGCCCACCTGGCTTGAATAGCTGACATTCGCGGCAGCGAGACTCATGCCGCTGGCTGGCGTGCCATCGAAGAACTGCACCGCTGTGCCCGTGACTACCATTGCGGTGCTGACTGGAATCACATCGGTGATCACCAGTGAGTTCGCATCGACCGGAGCAGTGCCGGTATTCGCCACCGTGATGTCGTAGGCGGAAGTGCCGCCGGGAATGCGTTTCGGGTTCACGGCGTTGTTGAAGGGATCAGCCGTCGCGGTCGTGGTCTTGGTTACCAGCAGCGCCACGCTGGGCGGCTTCGGTGTATTGGTGATCGTGCAGCGGATGTCATCACCGTTGCGCGGCGTCACCGCGCCGCCGACGGTGGTCGGCAAGGTGGTGGCCGAACCCGCCATGTTGTTGGTGCAGGCGATCGCCGCGGTGTAGTAACCCAGCACCGTGGTGCCGGCGCCGCTCTCGCTCAGGGTGTAAGCCACAGTTGGCGGCACCACGGTGGTCGCGGTGCTGCTCACGGTGAGCGTGCTGCCGGTGCCAGTGGTGGTAGCGGTGGCATCCACGGTCGCACCATGTGCCACGGTCAAAGTGAACTGATCGCCCGCGAACACGCGCGTGCCAGCGAGCGCCTTGGCGAGCGTAATGCGCGGCTGCGCGATGTTGGTGAACACGCAAGTGATGCCATCGCCATAGGCGAGCGTGGCGAAATTGAAGGAGCTCACGGCGGCGGCAGTGGGCAGCGCGGTCGCCGAGCCCGCATTCGCATTGGTGCAGGTGAGGCTGGGCACATATCTGGTGAGCGCGCTGGCACTGCCCGTGGCCATGACTTCATTCACGGTGACGGGATACCCCGAGGCCACAGTGGCCACTGCTGGAGTAAAGCCGCTGGTACCCGCGCCACTGGTAGTGGCGGTAGCCAGCGACGCGGAGTTCTGCGTGGCCACCACGGAATACTTGAACTGATCGGTCGGATCGATGCGCGTGCCGGTCAGCGTCTTGTTCACCGACACCCAGGCATAGCGCACCGCGAACATCACGCCCTGCAAACCACCGGCCACGAGTTTCGTGGTCACCGTGGTGGGTGTCGAGCTGCCGAAAATGTAGCCGCCCACCGTGCCGGCGACGCCGGTCTCGGTGACGGTGAGTCCACCGCCTGAGGTCGCGACAGTCGGATAGGTGGCGCCCGAGATCGGAGGAATCTGGTCGAGCGTGCTCCAGGCGTTGCCGTTGGTCGTGAAAACCAGCGACTCACCGCCGTTGGATGATTCGCCATCGGCCACGACGATCGCGTAGGAGGCATTGGTGCTGAGGCCCGAAGGCGGCGTCACCACGATGTTGCTCAGGGTCACTGTGATCGTGCCGGCTGCAGAGGTGTAGAGCACCGGGCTGCCCGGAATGCCGATGAACGCGGAATTGCCCACGGCCGAGCCGCTCCACGAGGGCGAGGCGATCGCGGTCATGCCACCGGTCGACTTGAGGTTGAACTGCAGGCTGGCGCCATCGGCCAGCGTGTAGCTGAAATTCTGGCCAGCAGCCGAGCGCGCGGTCGTGTCGTTGTAGTTGCTGAGGTTGAGCCAGCAGTAGGTGCGCCAGTCGGCGGGCGCAGAGCCTGCCGAGCTCGCCGGTGCGCAGGTGTCGGCCCGGCTGGTGCCGATGAGTCCAAGCAGCAGACAGGGCAGGAGCCAGAGCAGGCGCGGCTTGTTCATGGCGCGGATTGTATGCGATGGCGGCCCAGGCGCGATCGCGCGAGAATAGCGTTCATGACCGCCGTCACACGCCCGCGCCGCCTCTACATACTTTCCGCCCCGTCGGGCGCGGGCAAGACCAGCCTCGTGAAGGCGCTGCTGGCGGCGCGCCCGGGTCTGGTGGTGTCGGTCTCGCACACCACGCGCACGCCGCGCGCGCATGAGGTGGATGGGCGCGACTACCAATTCGTGAACGCCAAGCGCTTTGCCGAACTGGTCGCAGGCGGCGCATTCCTCGAGCATGCGCGCGTATTCGACAACCACTACGGCACCGGGCGTGAGCAGGTCGAGGCCAAGCTCGCGAGCGGCCACGATGTGCTGCTCGAGATCGACTGGCAGGGCGCGCAACAGGTGCGCAAGGCGAGCCCGAAGTGCACCTCCATATTCATATTGCCGCCCTCGCGCGCCACGCTCGAGCAGCGGCTGCGCGCGCGCGGCACCGACAGCGATGCGGTGATCGCGCGGCGCCTGGCGGATGCGGCGGCCGACATGTCGCACTGCCGGGAATTCGATTACGCGGTGGTCAACGACCGCTTCGAGCAGGCGGTGGCCGACCTGCTGGCGATCGTCGACGGCCACGGGGCCCCATTGAGGGCCAACAGGCCGGAAATCGGGGCTTTGCTGCAGACTTTAGTGGCCTGAGGCCGGGCGGATGCCGTAGACTACCGGGGCTATTCCCCCCGAGCTTTAAAGGTCGAACGGCATCATGGCCCGAGTCACTGTCGAAGATTGCCTGGAAAACGTCGATAACCTGTTCCAGCTGGTGCTGCTGGCCTCGCAGCGTGCGCGCCGCCTGGCCAACGGGGCCGAGGCCACCGTGCCCGTGGACAACGACAAGCCCACGGTGCTGGCGCTGCGCGAAATCGCCGCCGGCAACATCACGCCCGAGATGCTGAAAGAACCCGAGCCGCCGCCAGAACCGGCGGTTGTGCCCGAGGCGGATAACGACTCCACCTTCCGCGCGCCGCAGTTCGGTCTGATCGATCGCGACTGACGGGGTTCGACCAACCCACCACCAAGGAAGCCATGGACTATGCGTCGTCGCTACTGGGACTGCTGCCCGGCGCCCGACGCACTCCGGGCCTCAAGGAGCTGCTGAGCAAAGTCAGCAGCTACCTGCCGGCCGATCAGGTCGAGCGCATCCGCGCAGCAGCGGAATTCGGCGCCGAAGCACACCAGGGCCAGAAGCGACTCAGCGGCGAGCCCTACATCACCCATCCCGTGGCGGCGGCGGAAATCCTTGCCGACCTGCATCTCGATGCGGATACGATCGTTGCGGCGATATTGCACGATGTCATCGAAGACACGCCGACTCCCAAGGAAGAAATCGCGACGCGCTTCGGCAAGGACGTTGCCGAGATCGTCGATGGCGTAACCAAGCTCGACCAGATCCAGTTCAAGAGCCGGCAGGAAGCGCAGGCCGAGAGCTTTCGCAAGATGCTGCTGGCGATGGTGCGCGACCTGCGCGTGATCCTGGTGAAGCTGGCCGATCGCACCCACAACCTGCGCACCATGGATGCCGTGGGGCCGGCCAAGCGCCGCCAGGTGGCGCGCGAAACACTCGATATCTATGCACCGGTGGCCGAGCGGCTCGGGCTCTACAGCATCAAGCTGGAGCTCGAGGAGCTGGGCTTTCGCACGCTGTATCCGCAGCGCTATCGCGTGATCGATCGCGCACTGCGGCGTGCGCGCGGCAACCAGAAGGAATTTCTCGGCAAGATCCACGTGCAGCTCGAGGCGGCGCTGCAGAAGGCCGGCATCAGCGCCAAGGTCGAGGCGCGCGAGAAGCATCTGTACAGCATCTATCGCAAGATGCAGCGCAAGCGCGCGCCGCTGGCGGAGATCGTCGATGTGTATGGCCTGCGCATCATCGTCGATACGGTCGACACCTGTTATCGCGCGGTCGGCGTGGTGCACAGCGTGTACAAGCCGATGCCGGGGCGCTTCAAGGATTACGTGGCGATTCCGCGCGTCAACGGCTATCAGTCATTGCACACCACGTTGTTCGGGCCCAACGCGGTGCCGATCGAAGTGCAGATCCGTACCGCCGACATGGATAGCGTCGCCGAGTCGGGCATCGCCGCGCACTGGAAATACAAGGAAAGCGCGCACGAAGGTTCCGCGCAGCAGGAGCGCGCGCGTGCCTGGCTCTCGAACCTGATGCAGATGCAGGAAGGCGGCAACTCCGAGGAGTTCATCGAGAGCGTCAAGGTCGATCTGTATCCCGACAAAGTGTATGTGTTCACGCCGCGCGGCGAGATCCTGCGGCTGCCGCGTGGTGCGACGGTGGTGGATTTTGCGTACGCGGTGCACACCGACATCGGCAATCGCTGCGTCGCGGCCAAGGTGGATCGGCGGCTGATTCCGCTGCGCACGGTGCTGCGCAACGGGCAAACGGTACATATCATCACTGCCAAAGGCGCGCGTCCGAATCCGGCCTGGGTGAACTTCGTGGTATCGGCGAAGGCGCGCAGCGGCATTCGCCACTACCTGAAGAGCCTGAAGCGCAGCGAAGCGGTGGAGCTGGGCCGTCGGCTGCTGACGCAGGCGCTGGCCGAGTTCAACGTGAAGCTCGAGGACATCGCGCCCGCGGTGATCGAATCCTCGCTCCATGACCTGGCGCTGAAAGAGCCCGACGAGCTGTACGAGAAGATCGGTCTCGGCGAGCGGCTCGCACCGCTGGTGGCGCGCCGCATGTTGCCCGATGAGCAAACCGGGACGCGCGATGGCAAGCCGGCGCCACTGGCGGTGGCCGGCGCCGAAGGCCTGCTGGTCACCTATGCGCACTGCTGCTATCCGCTGCCGGGCGATCAGATCGTCGCGTTCCTGAGCACCGGCCGCGGCATCGTGATCCATCGCGGCACCTGCGCCAACGTGGCCGACAGCCACAAGCATCCCGAGAACTGGCTGTCGGTGAACTGGCAGAACACCGAAGGGAAGCTGTTCAAGTCGGAGATCCGCATCGAGGCGATGAACCGCGTCGGCCTGCTGGCCGCGGTGTCGGCCGCTGTCAGCGGCACGCAGACCAACATCAGCAGCGTGAACCTCGAGCAGCATGAGGCCGAGACCGCGACCATCAGCTTCGTGCTCGAGGTCAGCGATCGCGCGCACCTGGCGCGCGCGGTGCGCGTGGTGCGACGGATGAGCGAAGTACTGCGCGTCGTGCGTACAATTGCCGGGCAGAATCGCAAGAGGAGCGGGCCCAAACCATGAGCCCCTATTAACCATGAGCAAGTTCACACCATGAGCAAAGTCATACACACCAACAACGCGCCGCAGGCGATCGGCACCTACTCGCAGGCGATGCGCGCCGGCGACCTGGTGTTTGTCTCCGGGCAGATCCCGCTCGATCCGGCCACTGGCACGCTGATCAGCGGTGACATCGAGGCCGAGATCCGCCGCGTGTTCGACAACCTGAAGGCGATTGCCGAGGCGGCGGGCACCACGCTCGCGGCCTGCGTGAAGCTGTCGGTGTTCCTCACGGATCTTTCGCATTTCGCCAAGGTCAACGAGATCATGGCCACGTATTTCTCCATGCCCTATCCGGCGCGCGCAGCGATCGGCGTTGCGGCCCTCCCCCGCGGTGCGCGGGTCGAGATGGAGTGCATACTCAGCCTCGCCTGAAGCGCGATGCGGCACTGGCGCCAGGCATCGGCCCGGCGCTCGCGGCGAAGCTGGCGCGCCTGGGCGTGCGGGAACTGGCCGACCTGCTGTTCGTGCTGCCACTGCGCTATGAGGACCGCACGCAGGTGGTGCCGCTCGGCGCGCTGCAATCGGGTGCGCATGCGGTGGTCGAAGGCGAGGTGCTGCTCTCCGAGGTCGTGTTCCGTCGCCGGCGCCAGTTGCTGGTGCGGCTCAGCGATGGCACGGGCTCACTCACGCTGCGTTTTTTCCATTTCTCGAACGCGCAACGCGAGGGCCTGAGCCGCGGCACGCGGCTGCGCTGCCACGGTGAGGTGCGTCGCGGGCCGATCGGGCTCGAAATCGTGCATCCGGAATATCGCCAGCTGCAGCGCCAGCGCGAGGACGATGAGCCGCTGCCGCAGACCCTGACGCCGATCTATCCCGCGACCGAAGGGCTGACGCAAGGGCGTCTGCGGATGCTGGTGCAGAAAGCCTTCGCGGCCAGTCACCAGGCGCCGCTGGTCGATCTGCTGCCGGCGGAATTGCGCGCGTCGATGCAGCTGGCGGGCTTGCGCGAGGCGCTCGAGTTCCTGCATCAGCCGCCGGTCGGCACTGCGCTCGATACGCTGCGCGCCGGTCGTCATCCTGCGCAGCGACGCCTGGCACTCGAAGAGCTGCTGGCGCACCAGCTCTCGCTGATGGCATTGCGCCGCGCGACCAAGACCGAAGCGGCTGCGCGGCTTGCCGATGCGAGGCAGCTCGAGCCGCGCCTGCTCGCAGCGCTGCCCTTTCGCATGACGCAGGCCCAGCAGCGCGTGCTGGCCGAGATCGATGCCGATCTCGCGCTCGCGCAACCGATGACGCGCCTGATCCAGGGTGATGTGGGCTGCGGCAAGACCGCTGTCGCCGCAGCCGCGGCCGCGCGCGCGATCGGCAGCGGCGGCCAGGTGGCGCTGATGGCGCCCACCGAGCTGCTCGCCGAACAACACGCGCGTACACTGGGCACATGGTTCAAGCCATTGGGAATAGAGGTCGTACTGGTCACCGGTTCGCAGACGGCGCGCGCGCGCCGCACTGCGCTCGCGGCCATTGCCGCCGGCCAGCTGCCGCTGGTGGTGGGCACGCACGCGCTGTTCCAGGAGAGCATGCGGTTCCAGGCGCTGGCGCTGGCGATCATCGACGAACAGCATCGCTTCGGCGTGCAGCAACGCCTGTTGCTGCGTGAGAAGGGCCAAGGCACCATGCCACACCAGCTCATCATGACCGCCACACCCATACCGCGCACCCTTGCCATGACGGCGTACGCTGATCTCGATGTCTCGGTGATCGATGAATTGCCGCCTGGCCGTACGCCGGTGCGCACCGTCGTGATTCCCGAGGAACGCCGCGCCGATGTAGTGGCGCGCGTCGACGAGGCCTGTCGCAGTGGGCGCCAGGCCTACTGGGTGTGTGCGCTGATCGAGGAATCCGAAGAGCTGCGCTGCCAGGCGGCCGAGGAATCGGCCGCCGCGCTCACCGAAGCGCTGCCGCAGATCAAGGTCGGCCTGGTACACGGTCGCATGAGCGGCGCGGAGAAAGAGCAGGTGATGCACGCTTTCAGCGCGGGGACGATCCAGCTGCTGGTCGCAACCACCGTGATCGAAGTGGGTGTCGATGTCGCCAACGCCAGTGTGATGGTAGTCGACAACGCCGAGCGCATGGGGCTCGCGCAGTTGCACCAGCTGCGCGGTCGCGTGGGCCGCGGCTCGCACGAGAGCACCTGCGTGCTGCTGTATCGGGCCCCGCTATCCGAGATGGCGCGCGCGCGACTCGCTGCGCTGCGCGATAGCAATGACGGTTTCGTGATCGCACAGCGCGATCTCGAATTGCGCGGCCCTGGCGAACTGCTCGGTACCCGCCAGACCGGCCTCGCGCAGCTGCGCGTCGCCGACCTGGTGCGCGATGCCGACCTGTTGCCGCAGGTGCGCGCCGCTGCTGCAAAGCTTGCGAGTGCGCATCCCGCCGCTTGCACCGCACTGATTGCGCGCTGGATCGGCGCCGGGGAGCAGTATGGCCGCGTCGGGTGAACCCGCGCCGACGCAAGCGTCGCTGCCCTTCGCTGCAGCGGCAACGTCGGAGGCTTTGGCGCCAGCGCCAGTGCTTGAGCCAGTGCCGCAGCCAGTGCCGCAGCCAGCGCCGGCCCCCGTGCTCGCCGCGCTGACGCCGCAACCGCCGCTGTCGGCCGCACTGGCGGTGCAACGACACTGGCTCGTGTCACGTCTCGCGGACTTCGCGAAGCTAATGCGCCTCGATCGCCCCATCGGCATCTGGCTGCTGCTCTGGCCCACGCTGTGGGCGCTGTGGACGGCCTCTGGCGGGCACCCGCAGCGCGGTGTGCTGCTGATCTTCGTGCTCGGCACCGTGCTGATGCGCTCCGCGGGCTGCGTGATCAATGACTTCATCGATCGCAACATCGACCCGCACGTGCGCCGCACGCGCGATCGCCCGCTGGCCGCGCGGCGCGTGAGCCCGGTGGAAGCGCTGCTGCTGTTCTTTGCATTGCTGGCCGGCGCGCTGGCGCTGGTGCTGCAATTGAATTCGGCTGCGATACGTCTCTCGTTCATCGGCGCCGCGCTGACGGCGACTTATCCGCTGCTCAAGCGCTTCTTTGCACTGCCCCAGCTGTATCTGGGAGTGTGCTTCGGCTGGGGAGTACCGATGGCCTTTGCCGCGGAGCTCGGGGCCGTGCCGCGCGTTGGGTGGGTGATGCTGCTGGCGGCGATCGTCTGGGCCTGCGTCTACGACACTTTCTATGCGATCGCCGACCGGCCGGATGACCTGCGCATCGGCATCAAGTCGAGCGCCATCACTTTCGGCGATATGGATCTGCTGATGATCGGCGCGATGCAGTTGATGGTGCTGGTGGCACTGGGTCTGATCGGCCGGCTGCTGGAGCTTGGTGCGCCGTATTACGTTTCGCTGGGGGTCGGCGCCGTGCTGTTCGCCTGGCAACAATGGTCAGCGCGCAATCGCGATTCCGCCGGCTGCCTGGCCGCCTTCCACAACAACAACTACTTCGGCCTGGTGGTACTCGCTGGGCTGATCATCGACTACACCAGCAAGAGCTAGAGGTCTTGTCATCATGAAAACTTCGTTGTTCAGGGTTGCAGCTGCACTACTCTGCGCGCTGTCGGTCGCGCCGCTGGCAGTTGCGCACGTGCACCTGGTGTCTTCAACTCCGGCCAACGGCAGCGCGGTGGCAAGCGCGCCGACTACGTTGGTGTTGAATTTCTCCGAGGCCGCGCGCGTCACGGCAGTTGGCATTCGCAAGTCGGGCGAGGCTGCCATGCAGAAACTCGCGCCGCTTCCCGATCGGGCGCTCACACAACTGTCGATTGCAGCGCCCACGCTGGGCCCGGGCGCATACGTGGTGAGCTTTCGCGCATTCGATCCGGGTGACGGCCACATTTCGGCCGGCACGTTCAGGTTCAGCATAGTAGCCAATGCGGCGCAGCCCATACGCAAGGATGCGATGCGCGACACCGGCAAACGGCCGGCACCAGAGAGCATAAAATAGCGGCGCGGTTCGACGCTGCAAGCACTGACGCAGGAATCCGCCGGTGTCACCTGATGCCATGTCGATCACGGTGCGTGCACTGGCGTTGATCCTGTTGTTCCAGGCTGTCGGCGCGGCGTTCTTCATTTACCTGTTCGCGCCACTCTTGCGGGCATCCTGGCACCCGATCCGCCTGCTGGGGATTGCGACTGCCGGTTGCGCCGTGCTGCTGGCGCTCCTGCACCATGGCCTCGAGGCCGCGCGCATGGCCGGCGATTTCGACGGACTGTGGGATGCGAGCCTGCAGGCGCTGGCGTGGGGCTCGCGATCGGTACTGTCGACCGCCTTGCTGGTGGCGGGTTTGCTGTTGCTGATGTGGTCTTTGCGGCGTCGGCCTGCGAAGCATGCAGATGGGCAGGCCGTGCAAACAACCCTCCCGTGGGCGAGCGTCGGTGGCGCGATTGCACTGTGCGCGTTCCTGGTGAGCGGACACACGAGTGCCCATGCGGCGCGTACGCTGCTGGCACCAGTGCTCGCCCTGCATTTGTTGATCGTCGCGTTCTGGTACGGCGCGCTGTGGCCGCTGATCCTGGTGACACGTGTCGAGGCTACCCCCGTTGCCGCACAAATCTTCGCGCGCTGGTCGATGATTGCCGGCTACCTCGTGCCTGTCATTGCGGTGGCCGGCGTGATGATGGGTCGGATGCTGACCGGCGAATGGCCGGACGCATGGGCCGCAGCACAGGAGCCGTATGGCCGCCTGCTGCTACTCAAACTGCTGCTGTTCGCGCTGCTGATGGTGCCTGCGGCAGCGAACAAGTGGTGGCTGGTGCCGGCGCTGCGCGCCGCAGCGACCGCCACACCTGCCGCTCCGCGCCGCGCGCTCAGCGCATTGCGACGTAGCATCGTACTGGAGATGCTGCTGATCGCCATCGTGCTGACAGTTACGGCGACGCTGACGACGTTGTATTCTCCGCAACCACCATGACGGCACTCGCATGAGCGCGCACTCGCACGACGAGCATCACGATCACGGCACGCACTCGCATGCGCCGCATGACTTCGGCGCGGCCTTCATGATCGGCATCGCGCTCAACCTGGGCTTTGTGTTCATCGAGGCCTGCTACGGTCTCATCGCGCATTCGGTGGCCCTGGTGGCCGATGCCGGCCACAACCTCGGCGATGTGCTGGGCCTGGCGATGGCGTGGATCGCTTCCATCCTC
The DNA here is from genome assembly GCA_963764065.1 of uncultured Gammaproteobacteria bacterium. Classification (GTDB taxonomy): domain Bacteria; phylum Pseudomonadota; class Gammaproteobacteria; order Steroidobacterales; family Steroidobacteraceae; genus FEN-1191. Next base: position 257,217 of record CAVXRM010000008.1, read on the forward strand.
GCGCGCCGTGTACCTTCGGCCACGCACACCTACGGCTTGCGGCGTGGAACGATCCTGGCGGCGCTGCTCAATGCGATGCTGCTGCTGGTGGCGGTGGGCGCGATTGCCGTCGAAGGTGTACGTCGATTGATCGAGCCAGAGTCTGTGGCCAGCCGCACCGTGATGGCGGTGGCGGCGATCGGCATCCTGATCAACGGCATCACGGCCTGGCTGTTCGCGGCTGGCCGCAAGGGCGATATCAATGTGCGCGCGGCCTTCCTGCACATGTGCTACGACGCCCTGATTTCACTCGGCGTGGTGCTGAGTGCGGGGGTCATCCTGCTCACGGGCTGGCAGCGGCTCGATCCGCTGGTGAGTCTCGCGATCGCGGCGATCATCCTGGCCGGCACCTGGTCGCTGCTGCGCGATTCACTGGGCATGAGCATGGATGCCGTGCCACCGGGCCTGAAGAAGGACGAGGTTGCCGCGTTCCTGCGCGCCTGGCCCGGCGTCAGCGCGATCCACGATCTGCACATCTGGTCGATGAGCACCACGGAGACGGCGCTGACCTGTCACCTGTTGATGCCGGGCGGGCATCCGGGCGACACGGTGCTGGCGAGCCTCTCGAAGCAATTGAACGAGCGCTATCGCATCGGACATGTGACAGTGCAGATCGAAACCGACGCGCACAACGCCTGCGCGCTGGAACCTGATCACGTGGTCTGAATGAGATCGCGGCGCTGCGCCTGCGCTGCCACCCAGATCTCGATGCGTTGCGCGCCGGCCTCGCGCAGCGCGGCGGCCGCGGCGGCCAGCGTGCTGCCCGTGGTCATCACGTCATCGACCAGCGCGACGCTTGCAACGGCCAGTGGCCGGCGCGCGCGAAATGCCCGTTGCAGATTGGTGGCGCGTTCGGCGGCGCCGAGGTGGGTCTGCTCGCGCGTGGCGCGCACCCGCTCGAGGCATCGCGGCTCGCAACGCAACGCCAGATCGCGGGCCGCGAAGCGCGCCAGCTCGGCGGCCTGGTTGTAGCCGCGCTCACGCAGCCGCAGCGGATGCAATGGCACGGGCACGACCCATTGCGGCAGTGGCAGATCGCATGCCAGCCGGGCGCGTGCCAGCAGGGTGCCCAGCAGGCGCGCATGGCTGCGCTCGCCACGGAATTTCAGGGCGCGCAGCAGCTCGTCCACCGGAAATTCGAAATCCCAGGGGCAGCACAGCAGTTCGCAGTCGCCAGGCGCGTGCTGCAGCCCGGCGCTGTTGCGCGGCAGGTCGGCCAGGCAGCCGGCACAGAGGTCTACAGGCCCCGGCAGCCCGGTGGCATCGCACAGCACGCATTGGGGCGGCGCCAGCAGCGTGGCCAGCCCGGCGCGCAGCCGGGCTATTGTCGACTTCCGGACGTACTTTTGGTTGACATGGGGCGGCGGCACTTGGAACATCGCCTTATTCTCGGCTCCTCGCCACAGGTGGCGCAGCCGGCATTTCTGGCGCAGGCAGGGAGCAAGACACATGATCGAAGCGCGGCACGACTGGACGCTGGCCCAAGCCGAGGCGCTGTTCGCGCTGCCCTTCCCCGAGCTGATGTTCCGCGCCCAGCAGGTGCACCGGGAATGCCACGAGGTCACGCGCGTGCAGATGAGCACGCTGCTGTCGATCAAGACCGGCGCTTGCCCCGAGGATTGTGCCTACTGCCCGCAGAGTGTGCGCTTCGACACCGGACTCGAGAACGAACCGCTGCTGCCACTGGAAGTGGTGGTGGCGCGCGCCCAGGCGGCACGCGCTGCCGGCGCGACGCGCTTCTGCATGGGCGCGGCATTCCGCTCGCCCAAGCGGCGCGACCTGGAGAAGATCTCGGCGATGGTGCGCGAGGTCAGCAAGCTCGGCATGGAAACCTGCGTGACCGCCGGCATGCTCGAGCCCGAACAGGCACAGGAACTGAAGGCCGCCGGACTCGATTACTACAACCACAACCTCGACACTTCACCCGAGTTCTACAGCCAGATCATCAGCACGCGCTGCTACCAGGATCGCCTCGACACGCTCGCTGCCGTGCGCGCCGCCGATCTGAAGGTGTGCTGCGGTGGCATCGTCGGCATGGGCGAGAGCCAGCGCGATCGCGCGCAGTTGCTGGTGGTGCTGGCGCAGTTGCCTGTACATCCCGAGAGCGTGCCGATCAACCAGCTGGTGCGCGTGCCCGGTACGCCGCTGGAGAATGCAGCGCCGGTGGATCCTTTTGATTTCATCCGCACCATTGCCGTGGCGCGCATCATGCTGCCGCAGGCGCAGGTGCGGCTCTCGGCCGGGCGCGAGAGCATGAGCGATGAATTGCAGGCGCTGGCCTTCCTGGCTGGCGCCAACTCGATCTTCTATGGCGAGAAGCTGCTCACCACCGGCAATCCGGACGTGGCGCGCGATCAGGCTCTGCTGCGCCGACTCGGCATGCAGGCTGAGGACCTGCCTCAGGCCATCGCCAGCCATGCAGCCGCGAATGGCGCAACGGCGAATGGCGCAGCGGCGTCAAGCAACTCACCTGCGCGCCCCACTGCGGCCAGCGCCTGATCGCTGGCGCGCCGCTCGCATCGGCTTCGTGTACCGGGATCCGCTGGCGGTTGGAAGCAGGCTCGCCGCGCTGGGCGCGCGCGGGCTGTTGCGCCAGCGGCGCACCGTCGATGCCTATCCGCGCAGCGGCGATGGCACGCAGGCCATGGTCGCCGGACAGACACTGCGCGTGTTCTGCAGCAACGACTACCTCGGGCTGGCACACCATCCGGCGCTCGCGAGTGCACAGCAGGCCGCGAGCGCGCAACTTGGCGCGGGCAGTGGCGCCTCGCACCTGATCAGTGGACACAGCCGCGAACATCATGCACTCGAGGAAGAACTCGCCGCCTACACCGGCCGCGAGCGCGCCCTGCTGTTCTCGACCGGCTACATGGCCAATCTCGGCGTTCTCGGTGCATTGGTGGCACGCGGTGAAATCGTGCTCGAGGATCGCCTCAATCACGCCTCGCTGATCGATGGTGCGCGCCTCAGTGGCGCACGGCTGCTGCGCTACGCCCATGCCGATGCTGGCGACGCGGCCGCGCGCCTGGCGGCGCAGCCGAACTGCACCATGCTCGCGACCGATGGCCTGTTCAGCATGGATGGCGATGTGGCGCCGCTCCGTGAGCTCGCTGCCGCAGCGAGCGCGCAGCGCGCGTGGTTGCTGGTCGATGATGCCCACGGCCTCGGCGTACTGGGCTCCCGCGGTCGCGGCACGCTTGAGCTCGCGGGCCTCGATGCCGCATCGGTGCCGCTGCTGATGGGCACGCTGGGCAAGGCCTTCGGCGGCTTCGGCGCCTTCGTCGCCGGGGATCGCGATTTGATCGAGCTGCTGTTGCAGCAGGCACGCAGCTACATCTACACCACAGCGCTGCCGCCCGCAGTTGCGGCCGCAGCGCGCGCCGCGCTGGCGCTGGCGCAGCGCGAGAGCTGGCGGCGCGAGCAGTTGCAGCAGCGCGTGGATCATTTCCGCCGCGGCGCGGCCGCTCTCGGGTTGCCGCTGTGCGCATCGACGAGCCCGATCCAGCCATTGATCGTCGGCGAGGATGCGCGCTGCGCACGCCTGGGCGCTGCGCTGTTCGCGCGCGGCTTCTGGGTCGGCGCGATCCGCGCGCCAACGGTGCCGGCTGGCGCCGCGCGCCTGCGGATCACCTTCAGCGCGAATCACGGCGTGGCCGACGTCGATGCCCTGCTCGAGGCGCTCGGCTCCGAGTGGCGGCGCGAGTTCGCGTCATGAGCGCAGTACCAAGGCATGCCGACGATGCTGTGGCATTGCACGTGGAGCGCAGTGGCCGTGGCGAGCCAGTGGTGCTCTGGCACGGCTGGGCAATGAACCTGCGCGTGTTCGACGCGTTGCGCGAGAACCTGCAGCGGGATTTCCAGACCATCGCGGTCGATCTGCCTGGCCACGGGCGCAGCGCCTGGCGCGCCGCAGCGCCAGCCGTGCCGGCCGTGCCAGCCGCACCAGCCGCACCAGCCGCTTCAGCGCCAGCCGCGCAGCTCGGGGCGCTCGACAGCCTGCTGCAACCACTGCTGGCCACATTGCCGAAAAATTCCACGCTGGTCGGCTGGTCGCTCGGCGGTCAACTCGCGCTGCGCGCGGCCATGCTGGCACCCGAGCGCGTCGCGCGCCTGGTGTTGATCGCCACCACGCCGCGCCTGCTGCGCGCCGATGACTGGCCGCACGGCGTGGATGTCGCCTTGTTGGCGGGTATGCGTGCGCGTGTGCACGAAGACAGCCAGGCGATGGTAGATGAGTTTCTCGAGTTGCAGCTACGCGGCAGTCGCAACGCCGCGCCATTGCTGCACTTTCTGCGTACCGCATTGCCCATGCATGGTGCCGCGTTGGCGCCTGCATTGCTGAGCGGCCTCGAGGTACTCACGCACACCGACCTGCGCCCACTGCTGTCGCAAGTGCATCAGCCCGCACTGGTAGTGGGCGGCCAATATGATCGCATCACCCATCCGCGTGCCGCTGAGGCGTTGGCGCACAGCTTGAGCAATGCCCGTTACCACGAGTTCGCGCGCGGCGCGCATGCCCCGTTCCTGTCGCACGCCGATGAGTTCACTGCCCTGTTGCGCGAGTTCATCGCGACGAGCGCTGCGTCGTGAATACCCACCCCGATCATTTCCGCGTTGACCAGCGCGCGCTCGCACGTGCCTTCGGTCGTGCCAGCGCACGCTATGACCATGCGGCACTGCTGCAGGCCGTGGTGCGCACCGAACTGCTCAGCCGCCTGCAATATTTTCCGCTGCAACCCAGGGTGATCGTTGACCTGGGCTGCGGCACCGCGCGCGGCGCACGCGAACTGCGCCAGCGCTTTCGACGTGCACGCGTGCTGGCGATCGACATTGCGCCCGGCATGCTACGCGCGGCGCAGCGCGGCAGCTGGCCGTGGCGACGCTACACCTGCCTGTGTGCCGATGCGCTCGCCCTGCCGTTGGCATCGCAATCGGTGGATCTCGTCTACAGCAACCTGATGCTGCAATGGTGCGACGACCTGCCGCGGGTGTTTGCCGAAGTGCGCCGCGTGTTGCGACCGGGCGGTCTGCTGCTGTTCAGCACCTTTGGTACCGACACGCTGCAGGAACTGCGCGCCGCCTGGGCCAGCGCCGATGCCATGCCACACGTAAGCGCCTTCGCTGACATGCCGCTGCTGGCGCAGGCACTGCAGCATGCGGGCATGTCCGAACCCGTGATGGATCGCGACCTGCGCCTGGACCATCATGCCGATGTTCGTGAGCTGATGAACAACCTGCGAACGATCGGTGCCGGCAATGCGGCCGCCGATCGGCGCCGCACACTCACGGGCCGCGGACGACTGGAACGCATGCGCATGAACTACGAGCGATGGCGGGAGGCCGCCGGCTTGCCGGCGACCTGGGAGATCATTTACGGAGCGGCCTTCGCCCCGGCCGAATCCCAGACTGCGCATAGCCACGCGGGCATGAATGCGCTCGGCGAGGCGCATGTGCCGGTCACTGCCATCGGGCGGCGCGCCTCGCCCGGGCCGAGCCCGGACACCGGGTCGGGGACAACGGAGTAAGCGGCCGGTGACTACTCTATTTAAGTGTCCCGCTTTCTTTATCGCTGGAACCGACACCGGGGTAGGCAAGACCCGCGTCACCGGGGGCCTGCTGAAGGCCGCCCGAGCCATACGGGCCCCGGTTGCCGGCATGAAGCCTGTCGCGGCGGGCTCAATCCTGAAAGATGGACGCCAGATTAGCGAAGATGCGTTATATATCGAACATAATAGCGGCCAGATCTCGCCATATGGACTGCTCAATCCCTACTGCCTGCCCGACCCGCTTTCCCCGCATATCGCGGCAAAGCGGGCAGGAATGCGGATCGAGATCGACCAGATCGGGAGCGCGGCCCGGCAGCTCGCCCAGGGCCAGAACCTGCTGCTGATCGAGGGGGCCGGGGGCTGGTATGCCCCGATCAGCGCCACCGAAACCATGGCCGATGTGGCCCGTGCGCTGGGCGTTCCGGTGCTGCTGGTGGTGGGCCTGCGCATCGGCTGCCTCAATCACGCGCTGCTCAGCGCGCAGGCCATCGAGCGGTGCGGCTGCCGGCTGCGCGGCTGGATCGGCAACCTCATCGACCCGGAATTTGCAGCACGGGACGAAAACATCGCCATGCTGACGCAGCTGCTGGGCACGGCACCGATGGCGCTGCTGCCTCATGCGCCGGATTCGAGCGGCGATGCGCTCGCATTGCACGCGGCGGCGGAAAATCTGCTGGCCGCGCAGCCCGACAGCGGCAACTGATCGCTGTCAATTTCGCGTCGTAAGCAATCACTGTTTCCGCCATCGCGGTCACAGGTTAAACTGCGCCGCGCCGCAAGCTCTGCGATCCCGATGTTGCCCGCTGTAGTGGCGCCGGATCAGTGCGGCCCGTTCGAAAAGGGAACCTGGCGCCGTTGAGGCGAGTTAAGCCTGCAATTCTTAAGGCCTGAAATGAAGATGAAAAAATCTGGACTCCTGCTCTCCGGTCTCGCCACGGCCCTGCTGACGATGGTCGCACCCACGGCGCAAGCCGCCTGGACGCTGAACATGACGCAGGGCATCTCGGCCATCTCGCGCAACATCTACTCACTGCACATGATGGTGTTCTGGGTGTGCGTGTGGCTGGCGGTGGCGGTGTTCGGCGTGATGATCTATTCGCTGGTGCGCTTCCGCAAATCGCAGGGCGCGGTGCCCGACACCAGCCTGGTGCACAACACCAAGGCCGAGATCATCTGGACCGTGATTCCGATCGTGATCCTGGTGGCGATGGCCGTGCCCGCCACGCGCACGCTGATCGAGACCGACGATGCGACCAAGACCGAGTTGACAATCCGCGTCACCGGTTACCAGTGGAAGTGGGGCTACGAATATGTAGGATCTGGCGTCACCGTCCTGTCGACGCTCGATCGTGACAGCAACCTGGCGCGCCAGCTCGGATCCGGCATCGATCCGAACAGCGTGCCGAATTACCTGCTCAATGTTGATCATCCGCTGGTCGTGCCGGCCGACACCAAGGTGCGGCTGTTGCTGAGCGCGCAGGATGTGATCCACTCCTGGTGGGTGCCGGCGCTGGCCATCAAGAAAGATGCGATCCCCGGCTTCGAGAATGAAGCCTGGTTCAAGATCGATGCGGCCAACACCGGCCTGTATCGCGGCCAGTGCGCCGAGCTGTGCGGCCGCGATCACGGCTTCATGCCGATCGTGGTCGATGTGCGCAGCAAGGCTGATTTCGAAGCCTGGCTGCGCACGCAGAAGGCGCTGCAGCAGCCGGCCGATGCGGCGGCTCCTGCGAGTGCCGCACCTGCGGGCGCCGCGCCCGCGAGCGCCGCGAACGCTGCGGCTGCAGTGAGCGCCGCTGCGGCGCGCAGCTGATCGGCCGGCACCACCCACAACGAAATCCTGTCGCGAGTACCCATCATGGCCTATACCGAAACCGCCGACGCCCACGACCACCACGATCATCCGCCCGCGGGTATCTGGCGCTGGCTGTCGACCACCAATCACAAGGACATCGGCACGCTGTACCTGGTTTTCTCCTGCATCATGTTCTTCGTCGGTGGCTTGATGGCGATGGTGATCCGCCTCGAGCTGTTCAAGCCCGGCATGCAGTTCGTCGATCCGGCGTTCTTCAATTCGATGACCACGGTGCACGCACTCGCCATGATCTTCGGCGCGGTGATGCCGGCCTGGGTTGGCCTCGCAAACTGGATGATCCCGCTGCAGGTCGGCGCGCCCGACATGGCGCTGCCGCGCATGAACAACTTCAGCTTTTGGCTGCTGCCCTTCGCCTTCACGCTGCTGCTGATCGGCTTCTTCGTTCCGGGCGGTGCGCCGGCCGGCGGCTGGACGCTCTATCCGCCGCTGGTGCTGCAGGGCGGCGACAGTTTCCCGATGGCGATCTTCGCGATCCACCTGATGGGCGCCTCCTCGATCATGGGCGCGATCAACGTGATCGTCACGATCATGAACATGCGCGCCCCGGGCATCACGCTGCTGCGCATGCCGCTGTTCGTGTGGACCTGGCTGATCACCGCCTACCTGCTGATCCTGGTGATGCCGGTGCTCGCAGGCTCGGTGACCATGCTGCTGACCGATCACTTCTTCGGCACCAGCTTCTTCAGCGCTTCGGGCGGCGGTGATCCAGTGATGTTCCAGCACATCTTCTGGTTCTTCGGGCATCCCGAGGTGTACATATTGATATTGCCGGCCTTCGGCATCGTCTCCGAAGTGATCCCGACCTTCTCGCGCAAGCCGCTGTTCGGTTATGAGGCGATGGTGTACGCCACGGCCTCGATCGCCTTCCTGTCATTCATCGTCTGGGCGCACCACATGTTCACGGTGGGCATGCCGCTCGCCGGCGAGCTGTTCTTCATGCTCTCGACGATGCTGATCGCGATTCCCACCGGCGTGAAGGTGTTCAACTGGACGGCCACGATGTGGCGTGGTTCGTTGAGCTTCGAACCGCCGATGCTGTTCGCGCTCGCCTTCCTGTTCCTGTTCACGATCGGTGGCTTCTCGGGCCTGATGCTGGCAATCGCGCCGGCCGACTTCCAGTACCAGGACACCTACTTCGTGGTCGCGCACTTCCACTACGTGCTGGTGCCGGGCGCGATCTTCGGCATCATGGCCGGCGTGTACTACTGGCTGCCGAAGTGGACCGGCCACATGTACAGCATGGCGCTGGGCAAGTGGCACTTCTGGCTCTCGGCGATCTTCGTCAACGTGCTGTTCTTCCCGCAGCACTTCCTGGGCCTTGCCGGCATGCCGCGCCGCATCCCCGACTACGCCACGCAGTTTGCCGACTGGAACATGGTCTCCTCGCTCGGTGGCTTCGGCTTCGGACTGTCGCAGATCCTGTTCCCGATCCTGATCTGGAAGTGCGTGCGCGGCGGTGAAAAGGCGCCGGCGCAGGTGTGGGAAGGCGCGCACGGCCTCGAGTGGGAAGTGCCCTCGCCGGCGCCGTACCACACCTGGCAGGATCCGCCGAGCGCTGCGCAGATTGCGCACGGCGCCGAGCATTGAGCGCGCGCAGCGGAGCCGGCGTTGCGCCTGAGACAGCAAACGTGAGCGCAACGGGCGATCAGCGCCGCGGCGCGCGTCGCACTGCGCTGCTGCTGGGCCTCGTGGCGCTGGCGATGTACGCCGGCTTCATCGCGCTGTCGGTGTACAGGTCGCACGGATGAATTCCGGGCAGCAACTGCGCCGGGCGAATCGCAGCCTGACCGGGAAGCTCCTGTTGTGCGTCGCGGGCAGCGCGCTGTTCGGCTTTGCATTGGTGCCTCTCTATCGCGTGCTGTGCGAGATCACCGGCATCGGCGACCAGCAGACATTGCGCACGGCGGTGCAGGTGCGCGAGGTCGCGCAGCAGGGCGGCGCCGACCTGGCACGCACCGTCACGGTGGAATTCATGACCCGCCTGCCGACGGTGGGCAACTGGCAGTTCCGGCCCGCGCAGGAAACGATGGAAGTGCATCCCGGCAAGCTTTACGAGGCGCACTTCATCGCCCGCAACCTCACCGGCCACGATACGGTGGCGCAGGCGATTCCGAATATCGCCCCCAGCCAGGCCGCGAGCTGGTTCCACAAGACCGAATGCTTCTGCTTTTCGCCGCAGTCGTTCAAGAAGAGCGAGGAGCGCGTGTTGCCGGTACGGTTTTTCGTCGATCGTGCGTTGCCCGGCAACGTCGATCGCCTGACGCTCAGTTACACTTTTTACGATTTGTCCACGCACGTCGCCACGCGCTAGCGCCGGCGGCAGGGTAGTCCAGAGGGAAGCATATGTCGCAGTCTCACGGCCAGGTCGATTCGGGCAAGTACTACATTCCGCACGGCACGCCCTGGCCGATCATCGGCTCGGTGGCGCTGTTCACCACCATGTTTGGCGTAGTCGCATGGCTGAATGAGTGGTTCAGCCCGGTGATGTTCTTCGCGGGCCTGGCGCTGCTGGTAGTGATGTTCGTCGGCTGGTTCCGCACCGTGATCAACGAGAGCGAAGCGGGCACCTACAACCTCGCGGTCGACCGCTCGTTCCGCATGGGCATGGTGTGGTTCATCATCTCCGAAGTGCTGTTCTTCTCGGCCTTTTTCGGCGCGCTGTTCTACGCACGCGAGCTGTCGGTGCCGTGGATCGGCGGCGAGGGCGTCAAGGTCTTCAACCATATCTTCCTGTGGCAGAACTACGATGCCGGCTGGCCGACCAACGGCCCGGCGCATCTCGGCCCGCGTGCCGACGGCAGCTTCGAGGTGATCCCGGCCTTCGGCGTGCCGGCGCTCAACACGCTGATCCTGCTGACTTCGGGTGTGACGATCACGATTGCGCACCACGCGCTCAAGGCCGGCAATCGCAACGTGCTGAAGATCTTCCTCGCGGCAACCTTCCTGCTCGGCTTCCTGTTCGTGACACTGCAGGCCAAGGAATACGGCGAAGCGTACATGCACAAGGGCCTGCAGCTTTCGACCGGCATCTACGGCTCGACCTTCTTCATGCTCACCGGTTTCCACGGCCTGCACGTAACCATCGGCGCGATCATGCTCACCATCATCTGGCTGCGCACGATGCGCGGTCACTTCACGCCGGCACGGCACTTCGGATTTGAAGCCGTGGCGTGGTACTGGCACTTCGTGGACGTGGTGTGGCTGGGACTGTTCATATTCGTCTACTGGGTGTAGGCGGTTAGCGCGCGGTTCGCGCGAGAATCTGGACGGGATCGAGAGCGCGGGAAGCGGGGCAGGGGCGGATTGATGGGCTGCCTTGGGGAACGCCGTGAATCCGTCCATGGAGGCTACGGGCGCGACATCCTGTCGCGCACGTTCCCCAAGACAGCCCATCAATCCACCCCTGCCCCGCTTCCACCACTCTCAATGCACCCCGGAGTCGCGCAAACCGCGCGCTAGCCGATCACGGCGGGATTATGATCACGCGCCGCAAGCACGGCTCGGGGCCACGCGATGCCGTTCAACACCGAGGCGCGCGACCGACCACATCCCGACGCAACACGGTGTGGCACCTGCAACCAGATGGTGCACGAAATGCGCGACTCCTGAGTACGACGACGGTGGACTTGGCGAGGCGGGCGTGACGTGAAGGGCCTTGGCGGGAACGTGCGCGACAGGATGTCGCGCCCGTAGCCTCCATGGACGGATTCACGGCGGTCCCGCCAAGGCCCTTCACGTCACGGCCGCCCCGCCACGCGCGCCCTCTTCATTCTTGGATTCGCGTATTGCGCGCTTCCGCCTAGATCAGTTCCACACGCTCTACGTCTGATACTGCCGGGTTGTGCTCTTCCGTATTGAACGACACCAACACGAATGGCCGCGAGCCCGTATTGCGAAACGCATGCGCCACTCCCGGCGGAAACCGGAACCGCCACACCTCGCCCGCCGGCACCTCGGCATCGTGCGTAGTGCCGGCCTCGCGGTAGCGCACGAGAGCGGGTCCGACCACGGCACTGATCTCGGTGCCGCGCAGGTGGGCGTGGTTGCCGCGCACGGCGCCGGGTTCGCTGATCACGGCGTGCACGTTGCGCCAGCCCGCGAGCAGCTGCGGCTCCAGCGGTTCGAAGACGGCTCCGCGGGCGTCGGCGTGCACCTTGAGCTTGACGATCTCTACGCTGGGCATGCGGTGAATCCTCGTGCTGTACCTTGCTTTGTTTGAATTTGACGCGACTGGCGTTGCAGCGACCAGCGATTCATTGTGTCACGGCGGCCAGTCGCACGCCGATGATCACCAGCAGGGCACCGACTATCTGCATCGCGCCCAGCGGCTCGGACAGGAATGCCCAGGCCAACAGCATCGTCAGCACCGGGCCGAGCGAGCCGATGATCGCGGTGGTTCCTGCGCCGAGTCGGCGGATCGCTTCGGAAACCAGCCAGATCGGCAGCACCGTGGAAAACACGGCCATCGCGATGCTGTAGGCGTGCACGGGCCAGGGCTGGCTGAGCAGTGTGGCCGGCGGTCGCAGCGCAAAGAACTGCAGCAGCGCGAGCACGCTGGCGATCGAAGTCGCGCCGGCGGCGACGCGCGCCGAGCCCAGCTGTTGCAACAGCGGCGCTGCGCGCAGCAGATAGACCGCATAGGCGATTGCACTACCGAGTACCAGTGCGCCGCCGATCCACACTTGTCCCTGTTGATGCTGCAGGTCGTGCAGCATCGCCAGCACCACACCCACATAACACAGCAGCAGCGAGAGCCGCTGCGGCGGCGTGGGCCAGCGACGCTGCTGCCAGGCGGTGAACAGCACCACGATGGTGGGGTAGATGAACAGGATCACGCGCTCGAGTGCGGCCGAGATGTGGCGCAATCCCAGGAAATCCAGGTAACTCGCGGCGTAGTAGCCGAGCACGCCGAGCAGGAACAGATCGCGCCAGTCGCTGCGACCCAGCGACCGCGGCCGTGGCTCAGCGCGCGTGGCGTGCCAGCCTAGCAGCAGGAACAGCGGCAGCGAGTAGAGCATGCGCAGTGCCATCAGCGTCTCGGCATCCACGCCGTAGCGATAGGCCGCCTTGATGAACACCGCCTTGAAGGAAAATCCGGCAGCGCCGAGCAGCGCGTAGGCGACGCCCGTGGAACGCGAGCGCGACACGTGGCTAGTGGGCGAGCCCGTGCGGGCGGATCAGGCCGACGCGCCAGGCGATCATCAGCAGCACGAACAGCAGCACCGAAAGCCCCACCCGGATGGTCAGCGAGCGCAGCAGTTTGTCGGAACTGCCCTTGCTCGAGGCCAGGTGGAACAGCGCCACGCCCAGGCTCAGGAGTACGCCGGCGAGCACCACGAAAACGACGATCCGCACGAGTCCCATAAGTGCCTCATCCTGCCCTGCGGCGGCGGCCAAGTACAGCACGCGCCTGTACTCGCCGGGCGCGGGTCGGCACAATGCCTGCCCCCTTTTCCGCTGCCGGAGGCCGGAGATTTTGCTGCAACTGAGCCTCGGCAATCGCGAGCTGCGTGCCTCCTGGGGCATGGCCGTGCTGGCCCTGGCCGGCGCGCTGCTGTTCACGCAGCTGGGGCGCTGGCAGTGGCATCGCGCCGCGGAGAAGCGGGCGCTGGCCGCGGCCTTTGCCAGTGGCAGCCGCTCATCGACGCCGCTGGGCAGCCGCTCCACGAGTGCCCTGCCGCGCTATGCGCGGGTGAGCGTACGCGGCATATACGATGGCGCGCATCAATTCCTGCTCGACAACATCATCCACAATGGGCGGGCAGGGTATGACGCGCTCACGCCATTGAAGCTGGAAGATGGACGCACGCTGCTCGTGAACCGTGGCTGGCTGCCGTTGCCGCTGGAGCGGCGCGATACGCTGCCTGACCTGTCGCTGGCCGCTGCCGGTCAAACCGACGGCAACGCCAACGCCAGCGTGGCAGTCAGCGGACGGCTCGATGCGCTGCCAGTCGCGGCACTGGCCGCGGGCAATGTGCCACCGGCCAGCGATAGGCATTGGCCCAAACGCAGCAGCTTCCCGACCAGCGCGCAGTTGGGTGTGGCGTTGCAGACCGCGGTGGAACCGCAGCAATTGCTGCTGGACGCGAACCAGCCACAGGGATTCCTGCGCGACTGGCAACCTGCGAGCGCCGGCTTCGGGCCCGAGCGGCACCTCGCCTACGCCATACAATGGTGGGGCCTGGCCGCGCTCAGCCTGTTCCTGTTTTTCTTCCTCAACCTGAAACGCAAGGCATCATGAATTCATCTACGTCCGCCTCTGGCGGTGGCCGGCGGCATGTCCTGCTGTTGTTGCTGCTGTTCGCAGCCCCGCTGGCGTTCGCCTTCTGGCTGTACTACGGCTCCTCCTGGCGACCGCACACGCACACCAGCCCCGGCAGCACGCTGATCGACCCCGCGCGCCCGCTGCCGCAGCCCGGAGCGCTGGCCGGCAAGTGGTCGCTGGTGGTGATCGGCAGCGGCGAGCAGGGGTGCGACAGCAACTGTCGCGACACACTGATCTACGCCCGCCAGACCTGGCTGTCGCTGGGCAAGCTCGCCTCGCGGGCACAGCGCGTGCTGATTGCCGGCGAGGCCTGTTGCGATGAGGCTTACCTGCAGCACGAGCACCAGGGGCTGGTGCTGCTGCGCGCCACGACGCCAGACACGCGGGCCTGGCTGCCGGCATTTCCGGCGCCCCTGGAACGCGGCATTTTCGTCGTCGATCCGCTGGGCAATCTGATGATGCGATACGATGTGCGGGCCGACCCGAAGGGTCTGCGCGAAGACCTCAAAAAACTATTGGACCTCTCCCACATCGGCTGAAGGTGCCTCGCCGCGATGACTTCCAGAGCCCGCCTGTTACGTTCACTCGTGGTGGCCGCCTTCGCGCTGGCCTTCATCGTGATCGTGCTCGGGGCCTACGTGCGGCTCTCGGCAGCGGGCCTCGGCTGTCCCGACTGGCCCGGCTGCTACGGGCACCTGACGCCCACCGGCGCACAGCAGGCGGCCGCTGCCGGCGGGCTCGATGGCGCCACGGTGGAGGTCGGCAAGGCCTGGAAGGAAATGATCCATCGCTACGCAGCAGGAACATTAGGCCTTCTTATCCTCATTATTGCCGCATTAGCGATACAATCAAGACGAGAGCGGGTAGTGCCGGTGCCCTATGCGCTGGGGCTGCTTGCCCTGGTGATCGCGCAGGGTTTGCTGGGGATGCTGACTGTCACCTGGCAGCTCAAACCCCTGATCGTCACCGCCCACCTGGTGTTCGGATTGGCCACGCTCTCGCTGCTGTGGTGGCTGGCATTGACGCTCTATCGGCGCCGCGCGAGTGCCTGGCGCGCGGCCACACCCTTCCTCGGTTCGAGCCTGCCGCGCACCCGGCGCCTCGCGCTGGTCGCGCTGCTGGTGCTCGCGCTGCAGATCGCGCTCGGCGGCTGGACCAGCAGCAACTACGCCGCGCTGGCCTGCCCCGACGTGCCCAAATGCCAGGGCGCCTGGTGGCCAGCAATGGATGGCCGCAATGCCTTCGTCCTGTGGCGCGGACCGGGCGTGAACTACGAAGGTGGCGTGCTGCAACAGGAGGCGCGGGTCGCGATCCAATTCACGCATCGCTTCGGAGCGCTGCTGGCCACGGCCTTCCTGCTGCTGGCCGTGATCCGCGTGATGCGCATCAGGAGCGATCGCTTCGCGCGCCGTGCGGCGCAATGCGTGCTGGGTGCGCTGCTGCTGCAGCTGCTGATCGGTATCAGCATGGTGCACTACGGCTTTCCGCTGTGGCTCGCGACCGCGCACAACGCGGGGGCCGCGCTGCTGCTGCTGGCGGTGGTGGCACTCAATCGTGCGCTGAGGCCGGCATAGCCATGGCGACGGAGTTGAACCAGGGCATCGCCATTGCAGGTGGCACTGCGCCAGGCGGCGTCGGAGCGGCCCAGGCCCGCGCGAGCTGGCGCGACTACCTCGAACTCACCAAGCCCAAGGTCGTGGCGCTGATCGTACTGACCGCGGTGGTCGGCACACTGCTCTCCACACCCGGTCTGCCACCGTGGCGTGCGCTGGTGTTCGGCAACCTGGGCATCGCGCTGGCCGCTGCCTCGGCGGCCGCGATCAACCACGTGCTCGACCGCCGCATCGATGCGCACATGGCCCGCACCCGCAGGCGCCCGCTCCCCACGGGGCACCTCGATTACCGTCATGCCTTGCTGTTCGCGCTCATGCTGGGCACGCTGTCGATGGTCGTGCTGGTGCTGCTGGTCAACGTGCTGACCGCGGCGCTCACTTTCGCCTCGCTGATCGGCTACGCGGTGGTCTACACCGTGTGGCTCAAGCGCGCGACCCCGCAGAACATCGTGATCGGCGGCGCGGCCGGCGCGGCGCCCCCGGTGCTGGGCTGGGCTGCGGTCACTGGCACCGTGCATCCGCATGCGCTGCTGCTGTTCCTGATCATCTTTGCGTGGACGCCGCCGCATTTCTGGGCGCTGGCGATCGCGCGGCGCAACGACTATGCAAAAGTGGATATCCCCATGCTGCCGGTCACGCATGGCGCGGAATTCACGCGCCTGCATGTGCTGCTCTATACGCTGATCCTGGTGCTGGTGACGCTGCTGCCCTATCTCACCGGCATGAGCGGCCTGATCTACCTGATGGCCGCGATTGGCCTGAATGCGCGCTTCCTGTGGCACAGCGTGGCACTCAAGGTCACGCGGCGCGACGAGCTGCCGATGCGCGTGTTCCGCTTCTCGATCAGCTACCTGATGTGGCTGTTCCTGGCGCTGCTGGTCGACCACTACCTGCTGCTACACTAGCGGCATGCTCGTCGAACGCATCTGGGCGGCCAATCCGCTCCGCAACTACCATTACCTGATCGGCTGCGCCGAGACCGGCGAAGCCCTGGTGATCGATCCGCTGGATGCCGGCGCCTGCCTCAGGCGCGCGCGGGAGCGCGGCTGGACGATCACGCAGATCGTCAACACGCACGAGCACAACGATCATACGGATGGCAATGCCGAGGTGGTGCGCGCCACCGGCGCCAAGGTGCTGGCACACGCGGGCGCCGCGCAGCGCATCGGCGGCGTCGATCGCGGGTTGGTCGCGGGCGATGTGATCCGCGTCGGCCGCACGGTCGAGCTCGAATCACTCGACACGCCGGGCCACACGATGACCCATGTGTGCCTGCTGGCGCACGGGAGCGAGGCAGCGCTGTTCTCCGGCGACACGCTGTTCAATGCGGGTGTCGGCAATTGCCGCAACGGCGGCGACCCGGAGCTGCTCTACAGCACCTGCCACACGCTGCTGCAGCGGCTCCCTGCGACCACGAAGATCTACCCCGGGCACGACTACCTGATGAACAACCTGCGCTTCACGCAGCATGTGGAACCGGGCAATCCGACGGTGGGTTCCTGGCTCGAGCGTTTCAAGGATACGGCCGCTGAAGAAATGCCAGTGGTGACGCTGCAGGATGAGCTGCGCATCAACAGCTTTTTCAGGCTGGCGGAGCCAGGGTTGCGCGAGGGCTTGCGCCAGCGCGTCGCGCAGCTCGGCGCGCAGGCGGGCGAGCGCGAAGTATTCCTGCGACTGCGCGAACTGAGAAACAGCTGGTAGCGCAGCAGCGCGAATCGCTCGCGCATTGTCTTTGGTTTGGGGGGAAACGGCCATGCGGACTCGCTTCGTACTTGCGGCCATTGCCGCGCTCGCCTCATCGTTGCTCGCAACGGCGGGCGTTGCCGAGCAAGCAGGTGCTACGGCTGAGCCGCGGCCTGCGGCCGACCTGATCGTCCACAACGCGCACATCTTCACGGTCAACCCAGCGCAGCCGGAAGCGGCCGCGGTGGCGGTGCTCAATGGGCGCATCGTCGCGGTGGGCTCCGATGCCGCGGCGCTGCTCTGGCGCGGTCCGGCCACGAAGGTCGTCGACGCGCATGGCCAACGCCTGCTGCCGGGCTTCAACGATGCGCATGTACACCTGATGGATGGCGGCGTGCTGCTGGCCTCGGTGCAGCTCAAGGATGCCACCAGCCCTGAAGAATTCGCGCGCCGTATCGGTGCCTTCGCGGCCACGCGGCCAGCGGGCGAATGGCTGCTGCAGGGCAATTGGGACGAAACCAGGTTCAATCCGGTGGCCTTGCCGACGCGCCAGCTCATCGATGCGGTGTCGGGTGATCATCCGGTGGCGCTGTGGCGCTACGACGGCCATGTGGTCATCGGCAATACGCTGGCCTTGAAGCTCGCGGGCATCACCGCGGCTACCCAGGACCCGCCCGGCGGTGTGATCGTGCGCGATGCGAACGGCGAACCCACGGGTGTACTCAAGGACGCCGCGACGACGCTGCTCGAGCGCGCGATACCGGAGCCGAACCCGGCGCAGCGCCGGGCGATCATCGAGCGGGCGATGCGCGAGGCGGCCGCGCGCGGCGTGACCAGCGTACAGGCCATGTCGATCGACTACGCGACCATCGCCTCGCTGGCCGATCTGCAGCGTGAAGGCAAGCTCACGATGCGGGTGTATGCCGCGCCGGCGATCTCCGGAGTCGAGGACCTGGCCAAGCTCGGCATCGGCCGCAGCTTCGGCGGTCCGATGCTGCGCATCGGTGCGCTCAAGTCATTCGCCGACGGGTCCCTGGGTGCGCGCACTGCGTATTTCTTCGAAGCCTTCGATGATCAGCCCGGCAACCGCGGCCTGCTGTCCGCCGACATGCAGCCGCTCTCGAAGATGCGCGACTGGATGCTGCGTGCCGACGCTGCCAACCTGCAGCTGTGCACGCACGCGATCGGCGATGCGGGCATCAGCGCCATCCTCGATATCTACCAGGACATCGAAGCCGCGCACGGCCAGCGCGACCGGCGCTGGCGCATAGAACACGCCCAGCACCTCGCGGCCAAGGACTTCGATCGCTTTGCGAAGCTCGGCGTGATCGCCTCCGTGCAGCCCTATCACGCTATCGACGATGGCCGCTGGGCCGAGGGACGCATCGGCCACGATCGCTCCAGTCGCACCTACGCGTTCCGTACGCTGCTCGACCACGGCGTACGCCTGGCGCTTGGCACCGACTGGCCGGTGGCACCGCTCGATCCGATGCAGACGCTGTATGCCGCGACCACGCGCGCCACGCTCGATGGCAAGCGGCCGGAGGGCTGGTTTCCGGAGCAGAAGCTGACCGCCGCCGAGGCGATCACCTGGTACACGATGGGCTCGGCCTATGCGGAGTTCCAGGATCACGAGAAGGGTTCGATACAGACGGGTAAGCTGGCCGATTTCGTGCTGCTGAGCGCGGATCCGCTGACAATCCCTTCCGCGGCCATTCGCGACGTGCACGTGCTGAATACCTGGGTGGGCGGCGTCGAAGTCTACGACGCTGCGCACCCGCATTGAGGATTGCCATGGACATGATAAAAGCGCGGCTGCACCTGGTGTCACGCCGCAGCGTGCTGGGTGGCCTCGCGGTACTACCTGCGGCTGCCGCGTACGCGCTGGATGCCGCGCAATCGCCCTCGCAGCTCTTCCTGCGCGACGCACCGCCGATCACCAGCGCCGACCAGGTGCTCAACGTGATGGAGTTCGAGGCGCTGGCTCGTACGGCGCTGCCACCAGCGCATTTCGGCTACATCGCCACGGGCACCGACGACGATCGCACCGTGGTGCGCAATCACGAGGCCTACTCGCACTACGAGATCCGTGCCCACCGCTTCGTCGATGTGAGCGGCGTGAGCGCGGAGCGCGCGGTCCTCGGTGTGAAGTGGCCCAGCCCGATCTACCTCTCGGCGGTGTCCGGCCAGCGCGCGTTCCATCCGGATGCCGAACTCGGCACCGCGCAAGCCGCGCGCAGCCGCTCGATGCAGATGATGCTCTCCTGCGTGGGCTCGACGCCCGTCGAGCCGGTGATCCAGGCCCGCGGTGCGCCGATCTGGCAGCAGCTGTATCCCACCGATGACTGGAACGTGACCGAAGGCCTC
Organism: uncultured Gammaproteobacteria bacterium; assembly: GCA_963764065.1. Taxonomy (GTDB): domain Bacteria; phylum Pseudomonadota; class Gammaproteobacteria; order Steroidobacterales; family Steroidobacteraceae; genus FEN-1191. Next base: position 276,606 of record CAVXRM010000008.1, read on the forward strand.
GTCAGGCGCGCCGAGCACGCCGGTGCCACGGCCATCGTGCTCACCGTCGACACCCAGATCGGCCGCGGCTACACGCGCAGCAACGAGACGCTGGCGCGTGCGATGCGGGTCGACAGCCGCACCTGCACCGATTGCCACGTGAACAACTCGCACGATCAGGTGCATCGCGCGCCCATGTTCGAGGGGCTGGATGTGTCGCGTGTAGTCTCGTTGGCACCGCCGAACATCACGGCGCAGTACCTCGACCGCCTGCGCAAGCTCGTCACCGTGAAGCTCATGGTCAAGGGCGTGGTCGAGGGCGAGGATGCCGCACTGGCAGTCGATCACGGCGTCGATGGCGTGATCGTCTCCAACCACGGTGGTCGCAACGAGGAAACCCTGCGCGCCACGCTCGACTGCCTGCCAGGTGTTGCGGCCGCCGTCGGCAAGCGTGTGCCGGTGCTGCTCGATGGCGGCGTACGACGCGGCACCGACGTGTTCAAGGCCATTGCGCTGGGCGCTACCGCGGTCGGCATCGGCCGGCCGCAGGTCTGGGGACTCGCGGCCTTCGGCCAGAGCGGTGTGGAACGCGTGATCGATCTATTGAATCGCGAGCTGCTGCAGATCATGCGCCAGGCCGGCACGCCGACCTTGGCGGACATCAAGCCCACGCACGTAACCGCCTCGACCTGGCGCTGAGCGGCGCGCGCGGACAGCGCTAGGCGGCGCTGGCGCCGGGCAGGGTTTCAATTCCACCGACAGCGCATGCATCTCGGAGGTGCCGGTGTTCTCGAGCGCATGCAGCGTAGCCTCGCGCCAGGACAGATCGCCGACCTTGAGATCATGGTCACTGGCCTCACCCTCAGGCGTGATGCTGCGCATCTTGCCGCCCGCCAGCACATAGACGAGCCCGTGCGGATGCGCGTGCATCGGGTCCTTCACACCCGGCTTGATGCGATATTCGTACACGCGCACGTAGTCGTTCTCGAAGCGCGGGGTGTAGAGCTGCGGTGAGAGCTTCAGCGGGTCGAGCTCTGGCTGGGCCGTGCCACTGGCAGCCATCGTGGTCATGGTCGCGACGCTCGCGGTGATACCGCAGAGGGTTCCACAGATGAATAGCGTAGTTCGGTTCACGTTGGCTCCTGAAATTGGCGGACCGGATGCGCGAGGCGATAAGATGGGCTTACAAGTATGGGGGAGTCAATCATGCGCAATGCCTACACGGCCGGATTTGCCACGCTGCTGTGCTCACTGACGCTCGCGAGCGCCTGCCAGGCGGCGCCGACGCTGATCGAGCACGTGCAGGGTTACACGCTCGCCAGCGACAAGTTGCAGCAATTCGATGCGCTGGCCTTCGAGAACGGCAAGGTGCTGGCCACTGGCAGCGCCGCTGACCTGCACAGGAAATACCCGGGCGCGCAGCTGGTCGAAGGCCACGGCCTTACGCTGTTGCCGGGCCTGATCGATGCGCACGGCCACATGCTCGATCTCGGCCTCGCCACCGTGCGCGCCAACCTGGATGGCAGCACGAGCCTGGCGGATGCGCAGCAGGTGCTGCGCAGCTATGCGAAGGCACACCCCGATCGCGCCTGGATCCAGGGCAACGGCTGGAACCAGGTGATCTGGAAACTCGGGCGCTTTCCGCTGGCGAGTGAGCTGGATGCCGCGGTCAGCGATCGTCCGGCCGCGCTCGACCGTGTCGACGGCCACGCACTGTGGTTGAACACCCGCGCACTCAAGGCTGCCGGCATCACACGCGACACTCGCGACCCGGTGGGTGGTCGCATCGAACGCGACGCCAAGGGCAATCCCAATGGCGTACTGGTCGACAACGCGATGGATCTGGCCAATCGCGTGATTCCGCAACCTTCGATGGCCGAGCAGAAAGCCGCGCTGCAAGCGGCGCTGCGCCACATCAACGCGGTCGGATTGACTGGCGTGGCCGATGCCGGCGTCAGCGCGGACCTGGTCGCGATCTATCGCGGGCTCGCGGATCATGGCGAGCTCAGCGCACGTATCTACGCGATGATCAGGAACACCAGCGACGATTTTCACAAGCTCTCGGCGAGCGGTCCACTGATCGGCTATGGCCATGATTTCCTGACGGTGCGGTCCGTGAAGCTGTTTGCCGACGGCGCGCTGGGCAGCCGCGGGGCTGCGATGCTGGCGCCATACTCCGACCAGGCAGGACAGAAAGGGCTGATGTTCCACACCGCGGCGGAAATGCAGGCCAGCATCGAGCTGGCACTCAAGGCCGGCTACCAGGTCAACATCCACGCGATCGGCGATGCCGCCAATCGCCAGGTGCTCGATGGTTTCGAAGCGGCTTACAAGAAGGTCGGCGGCCGCGAACTGCGCAATCGCGTCGAGCACGCGCAGGTGGTGGCGCTGTCCGACATCCCGCGCTTCAAGACGCTGGGCCTGATCGCCTCGATGCAGCCCACGCACGCCACCAGCGACATGAACATGGCGGAGGATCGCGTCGGCGCCGAGCGCATCAAGGGCGCCTACGCCTGGCGCAGTTTCCTCGCGCAGGGCACGGTCATTGCCGCGGGATCGGATTTTCCGGTGGAGTCGGACAACCCGTTCTACGGCCTGTATTCGGCGGTCACGCGCGCCGACCACAACTACCAGCCGCCGGGCGGCTGGCACCATGAACAGGCCATGACGCTGCTGGAGGCCTTCCGCGCCTTTACGCTCGATGCCGCCTACGCACAGCACCAGGAAAAGACGCTCGGCTCGCTGGAACCGGGAAAATGGGCCGATTTCATCCTGATCGATCGCGACCTGTTCAAGGTGGCGCCGGCCGAGATCTGGAAATTGCAGGTGAATGAGACCTGGGTGGCGGGCAAGCGCGTGTTTGCGAGGGCCGCTGCGCCAGCCGCGACCAAGGGCCATTAACAGCACTGCAGCGCGCTGGCAATTCGGGCTGTTGCGCGCCGCTTTGAGCGCTGCGGCGGCGCGCTGCGCGGGGTAAAATCCGCGCCCCTCATGGACGTCTCACCGATACTTGCACCCCTGAACGATGCCCAGCGCGCGGCTGTCACCGCGCCCATCGGGCCGACGCTGGTATTGGCTGGCGCGGGCAGCGGCAAGACCCGGGTACTGATCCACCGCATCGCCTGGCTGATCGAGGCGCTGGGCGCCACGCCGCACGGCATCCTCGCGGTCACCTTCACCAACAAGGCCGCGGCCGAGATGCGCGCGCGCGTCGAAGCGCTGCTGGGCATCGCGGGCGGCGCCCTGTGGCTGGGCACTTTCCACGGGCTGGCGCATCGCCTGCTGCGGCTGCACTGGCGCGAAGCGGGCCTGCCGCAGAGCTTCCAGATCTTCGACAGTGAAGACCAGCTGCGCCTGCTCAAGAAAGTGATCAAGGCGCTCGAACTCGACGAGACGCGCTTCGTGCCGCGCGAGGTGCAGTACTTCATCAACAAGCACAAGGACGAGGGCCGCCGCCCGCAGCACCTCAAGGCCGGGGGCGACCCGACCGAACGCACGCTGCTGCGCATCTACGAGGAGTACGAGACCCAATGCGCGCGCTCGGGCGCGGTCGATTTCGCCGAGCTGCTGCTGCGCGCCTTCGAGCTGTGGCGCGACCACCCGGAGCTGCTGCGCCACTACCGCGCGCGCTTCAAGCACGTGCTGGTCGATGAGTTTCAGGACACCAATTCGATCCAGTACGCGTGGATCCGCTTGCTGGTCGGGAGCGAGGGCGCACCTTTCGTGGTGGGCGATGACGATCAGTGCCTTGCCCTGGGAACACCCGTCACCATGGCCGACCGTTCGCGAAAGCCCATCGAGGCCGTCGTACCCGGCGATGAAGTGCTATCCAGCTATGGCAGCGGCGATCTGCGGCCTGCAAGGGTTTCGGAGCGCTTCGTGCGCCACCGTCAGAGGCCGAATGGTGCATCTGCATCTGGCTTCAGGCCGGATCGTCAAGAGCACGCCCGAGCACACGCATTTCGCGGGCTATGTACTCGGCGAGACACCGCAAACGCATTTCCTGTACCTGATGCACAAGGAAGGCATTGGCTTTCGCGTTGGCACCTCGCAGGTCTACACAGCCGGCCAGGCGCGGCCCATGGTCGGGTTCAAGCAGCGCTCGATCCAGGAGCATGCCGATGCCCTGTGGATCATCCGCACCCATGGCACGGAAAATGAAGCGCGTTCGGATGAAATGCTCACGTCGCTGCGCTATCGGGCTGCCCACGTTGCCGTTCGTCGCCCGCAAAGGTCACCCGCAGAGCGACGGGCAACGGCCTGGTGCACGACGCGAAGCACATCGCGAAGATTTTCAGCTCGCTGAATACCACCGATGCGGCGCACCGCCTGCTGGAAGACACTGGGCTCGACTTCGAGCGCCCACACCACGCGCCGCAAAGCCGCAATTCCAACCGGCACAACATCGTCATCACCTTGTGCGGCGACCGCCGCGGCGCCAATCCCATGCATCGCATTTCGGTAGTGGGCATCGATGCCGCCGACCGCCGTGCACTGACGGGCCTGGGTTTGAGCGTGCGCCCCGCCAAGCGCGCCAGCAAGAGCTGGCGCTTTGAAACCGCACGCAGCGATTTTGGCGAGCTGATGTCGATCGCCAGGCGGATACGCGACGAGCTGGGTGGCCGCTACGTGCTTCAGGGACATCTGCTCAGCCGCTCGCTGCCGTTCATTGCGGCAGCAGCGATCCGCCCAGGCATGGTCATGGCAACTGAGCAAGGGACCTTTGACGTCGTAGAACATATCGAGCAGCAGGAGTTCGCTGCCGAGGTCTATGACCTGAATATCGAGCGCACCCACAATTTCGTCGCCAACGGCATCATCACGCACAACTCGATCTATCGCTGGCGCGGTGCGCGCGTCGAGAACCTGCAGAAATTCCGCAGCGATTTCCCGCAGGCGCAGATGTTCAAGCTGGAGCAGAACTATCGCTCCACCGGCGCGATACTCGAGGCGGCCAATGCGCTGATCACGCAGAATTCGAGCCGCCTCGGCAAACAGCTGTGGACCAGCGGCGCGCGCGGCGAAGCGGTACGCGTCTACGCGGCCTACAACGAACGCGACGAGGCTGATTTCGTGATCGGCCGCATCCAGCAGTGGATCGCACAGGGCGGCGCGCGCGCCGAATGCGCGATTTTGTATCGCTCGAATGCGCAGTCGCGCGTGTTCGAAGAAGCGCTGATCCAGGCGCGCATGCCCTATCGGGTGTACGGCGGCCTGCGTTTCTTCGAGCGTGCCGAGATCAAGGACGCGCTCGCGTATCTGCGCCTGATAGCCAACCACGATGATGACGCCTCCTTCGAGCGCGTGGTGAACCTGCCTACGCGCGGCATCGGCGCGCGCAGCCTCGATGCGCTGCGCGAGGGCGCGCGCGGCGCCGGCAGCTCACTGTGGCGCGCAGCGGGCGCGCTGCTCGGCGACAGCGCCGTGGCCGGGCGCGGCGGCGCAGCGCTGCACGGCTTCCTGGCGTTGATCGAACGGCTGGGCAAGGACATCGACGGCCTGCCGCTGCACGAGCAGGTCGACCATGTGATCAACAACACCGGCCTGATCGAGCATTTCCGCAAGGACAAGGGCGATCGCGGCGAGGCGCGCATCGAGAACCTCGAGGAACTGGTCAGCGCGGCACGCGGCTACGAGCCCGAGGGCGAAGACCTGCCCCCGCTGCAGAGCTTCCTCGCCCACGCGGTGCTCGAATCGGGCGAGGCCCAGGGCGGCGCCTGGGAAGACTGCGTGCAGATGATGACGCTGCATACCGCCAAGGGCCTGGAGTTCCCGGTGGTATTCCTCAGCGGCATGGAGGACGGGCTTTTTCCGCATCAGCGCTCGCTCAACGACCTGGAGAGCCTGGAGGAGGAGCGGCGGCTGTGTTACGTCGGCATCACGCGGGCGATGAAGCACCTGTACCTGAGTTACGCCGAGCAGCGGCGGCTCCATGGCGTGGATAGCTACAACATGCCCTCGCGCTTCATCCAGGAGATTCCGCCGGCCCTGCTGGAGGAGCTGCGCCCACGCATCCAGATTTCGCGTACACCGATACGATCGGGCGCGTATTCGGGCGGCTTCGGCGGTGACTATGGCGGCGGCAACAGCGACCGCGGTGGCGGTAACGGCGGCGGCCGCGCAGGCGCCTCGCGCGGCGGAATGTTCGACGCCCCTGCCGAACCCCCGGTAGGCGGCATGCGCCTGGGCACCCGGGTGCGGCACGGCAAGTTTGGCGAGGGCGTGGTGCTCAATATCGAGGGGCAGGGCCCGCATGCGCGCGTGCATGTAAACTTCGAAGGCCAGGGCGCCAAGTGGCTGATGCTGAGCATGGCGCGGCTCGAACTCATGTAACGGGTGCATCGATGAAAATCCTGATACTCGGCGCCGGCCAGGTCGGCCGCACGGCCGCCCACAACCTGGCGCGCGAGCCGGCCAACGAAGTCACGGTGGTCGACACCGACGAGCAGGTGCTGCGCGACCTGCAGGATCACATCGACATCCGCACCGTGGCGGGCAGCGCCTCCTACCCTTCGGTGCTCGAGGCCGCAGGCATCGCCGATACCGACATCCTGATCGCGCTCACCAGCAGCGACGAGGTGAACATCGTCGCCTGCGAGATCGCGCATGCGCTGCATCGCACGCCGACGCGCATCGCGCGCATCCGCGCCGCCGAATACACCAGTCGCCCGCAGCTGTTCTCGGAGGGCGCGCTGGCGGTGGACGTGTGGATCAGTCCCGAGGAGCTGGTCACCGAGTACATCGCCCACCTGCTGGAAAACCCGGGTGCGATGCAGGTGGTCGATTTCGCCGATGGCCGCGTGCAGCTGGTGGGCGTGCAGGCGCGCCGCGAGGGCCTGCTGGTCGGCAAGCCGCTGCGCCTGCTGCGCGAGCACCTGCCCGGCACCGATGCGCGCGTGGCGGCGATCTTCCGCAATGATCGACTGGTCGAGATCGATGGCGAAACGGTTATCGAGGAGAACGACGAGATCTTCTTCGTCGCCGCGCGCGACGACCTGCGCAAGATGCTGGCCGAACTGCGCCGCAGCGAACCGCCGGTGCGGCGCCTGGTGATCGCCGGTGGCGGCAACATCGGCCTGCGCCTCGCGCGCCGCCTCGAGAACACCAACCAGGTGAAGCTGATCGAGCGCGATGCGCGCCGCGCCGCGCGCGCCGCCGAGATACTCCAGCATGCAATCGTGTTGCGCGGCGATGCCGCCGACGAAGAGCTGCTGATCGAAGAGAACATCGATTCCGCGGACGTGTTCGCCGCACTCACCAACTCCGAAGAGGCCAATGTGATGGCCGCAATGCTCGCCAAGCGCCTGGGCGCGCGGCGCGTGATGGCGCTGGTGAACCGCCCCGCTTACGGCGAACTCATGGAAGGCCGCAATATCGACATCGTGATCTCGCCGCAGACCATCACCATCGGCTCGTTGCTGGCGCACGTGCGCCGCGGTGACGTGGTGCGCGTACACTCGGTGCGCCGCGGCGCCGCCGAGGCAATGGAAATGGTGGTGCACGGCTCGGCCGAGCGTTCGCGCATCGTCGGTCGGCGGGTCGAGGATGTCGACCTGCCGGGCGGTGCCAGCATCCTCGCGCTGGTGCGCGGCGAGCAGGTGATCATGGCGCACCACGACACGCTGGTGGAAGCCGAGGACCACGTGATCGTGTTCCTCAACGACCGCCGCCACGTGGCCGACATCGAACGGCTGTTCCAGTCCGAGACCTGAAGCCCTGATGCGCGCACTGGCCAGCGTATTGCACCAGATCGGCAACCTGCTGCTGGTCTTCTCGCTGTATTTCCTGCTGCCCACGTTGACCGCGATCTACTACGGCGAGCCCGCTGCGTTGCGCGCCTTCGTCGCCGGCGCCGCGCTCAGCGCTGCCTGCGGCCTGGTGATCTATTTCGCGACGCTGCGCTACCGGAGCGAACTCAAGCCGCGCGATGGCTACCTGCTGGTCACGCTGGCCTGGTTCGCGGTGGCTTCGGTGGCGGCCGTGCCGCTGGTGATGCTGCTGCCTGGCCTGTCGTTCACGCATGCCTTCTTCGAGAGCATGTCGGGCATCACGACCACCGGCGCCACCGTGCTCAGCGGCATCGACCAGTTGCCGCATGCGCTGAACCTCTGGCGCCACGCGCTCAGCTGGCTCGGGGGCCTGGGCATCATCGTGATGGCGATCGCGATCCTGCCGCTGCTGGGGATCGGCGGCATGCAGATGTATCGCGCCGATGCGCCGGGCTCCATCAAGGATGCCAAGCTGGCGCCGCGCATCATGCAGACCGTGCGGCTGCTGTGGCTGGTGTACGGCGGGCTCACGGCGCTGTGCGCGATCGCATTGCGCGCCGCAGGCATGCACTGGTTCGATGCGATCTGCCACGCGTTTTCGGCGGTCTCGCTCGGCGCTTTCTCGACCCACGATGCCAATATCGGGTTTTTCGCCTCGCCGCTGATCGAAGCCACGCTCGCGCTCTTCGCGCTGATCGCGGCGATGAATTTCACTACGCATTTCCTCGCCGTGCGCAAGGGCGAGCCCGGCACCTACGCGCGCGATCCCGAGGCCAAATGGCTGCTGGTGTGGATCGGCGCGAGCTGCATCGGCGTCTCGATCCATGTCTGGCTCAACCATGTGTACCCGGATTACATCAGCACCTTCCGCAATGTCAGCTTCAACCTGATCTCGATGGCCACCGGCTCCGGCCTGCATACCGCTGATTACAGCCGCTGGCCGGTGTTCGCGCCGATGTGGATGTTGTTCCTCGGCTGCGTGTGCGCCAGCACCGGCTCCACGGGCGGCGGCATCAAGATGTTCCGCTCGCTGGTGCTGATCAAGCAGTCGCTGCGCGAGATGTTCACGCTGGTGCATCCGCAGGCGGTGGCGCCGCTGCGTATCTCGGGCCAGATCGTGCCCAACCGCGTGGTCTATTCGGTGCTGGCCTTCATTTTTCTGTATTTCATGACCATCGTGGTGCTGACCTTCGCGCTGCTGATCTCCGGGCTCGATTTCATTTCGGCGTTTTCAGCTGTGGTCGCCTGCATCAACAATGTCGGTCCCGGACTGAACCTGGTGGGCCCGGCCAGCACTTACGGCGTACTCAACGATTTCCAGCTGTGGATGTGCACGATCGCAATGTTTGTCGGGCGCATCGAGATCTTCACGGTGATGGTGCTGTTCACGCCGACCTTCTGGCGCAAATGATGTCCTGGCGCCAGCGACGACCTGGTGGCAAGGGGAGACTGTCTTGGAAAGCATGAGCTGCGGCGAAGCCCTGATGCGGCTGCTTGCTGCCTACGGCGTGGACACGGTCTTCGGCATGGCCGGCACCATGACGGTGGAGCTGTATCGCGGCATCGGCCGCGCCGGCATTCGCCATGTGCAATGCCGCAACGAGCAGGGTGCCAGCCTGATGGCCGACGGCTACGCGCGCGCGACGGGCAAGCCCGGCGTGTGCACGATCATCGCCGGCCCGGGTGTCACCAATGCGGCCACTGGTATCGCCCAGGCCTACTGCGACTCGCAGCCGATGCTGGTGCTCTCGGGCGCGACGCCCACGACCACGCTCGGCAAAGGCTGGGGTGCGATCCACGAGCTCAATGACCAGGCCGCTGTCACGGCAGGCTTCACGGCGCTCAGTGCGATGGTGCGCTATCCGGAAGAGTTGCCTGAATTGATGGCCCGCGCGTTTGGCGTATTTCGCGGTGGCCGACCGCGCCCCGTGCACCTCTCGTTGCCGCGCGACATGCTGCCACAGCAGATCAACGTGGATTGGAAGACGCGTCGGCTGCCTTCGCTTCCGATGCCTGATCCCGCGGCCATCGAAGAAGCGGCCGAGCGACTCGCGCGCGCACGCCGCCCGCTGATATTCGTGGGCGGCGGCGCCGTGGGTACGCGCCAGGCGGTCATCGAGATCGCCGAGCTGATCGGCGCGCCGGTGCTGGGCAGCAATGCCGGCAAGGGCATCGTGCCGGATTCGCATTCACTGTCGCTGGGCGGTTCGATACTGCAGGCGGCATCGCAGCAGGAGCTGGCGCAGGCCGATGTCGTGTTGCTGATCGGGTCCGAGGTGGGTTCGGGCGACCACTTCCTGCCGAAGCTCGAGATCAACGGCGAACTGATCCGCATCGACATCGATCCCGGTGAGCTCACTTCGATGTACGCGGCGGCGGTGCCCATACAGTCCGATGCGCGCGCTGCCGTACAGGCGCTGTCGGCCGCACTGGCGCGACACAAACCCGCCTCGCGCCGCGCCGAAGGTGAACGGCGCGTCGCCGATATCCTGGCGCGCAACGCGGCGCTCGTGACGCCGCTGGAAAAGCAGCACGCGCGCGTCTGGCAGATCCTGCGCCCGGTGCTGCCCGCCGACACGATCGTGATGGGCGATGCGACGCAGCTCGTCTACACGGGCAGCTTTGCGATGCCCATGGAGCAGGAACGCTGCTGGTATTACTCCGGCACCTACTGCGCGCTCGGCAACGCACTGCCGATGGCGATCGGCGCACGCATCGGCGCGCCGCAGCGACCGGTGATTGCCGTGGCGGGCGATGGCGGCTTCATGTTCACGGTGAACGAGCTGGCGACGGCAGCCGAAGAGCGCCTCGCGCTCCCGGTGATCGTCTGGAACAACGACGCGCTCAACGCGATCGTCGAGCAGATGGATCGGCAGGGTATTCCACGCATCGGCGTCGAGCCCAGGAGCCCGGATTTCCTGGGGTTGGCGCGCAGCCTCGGCTGCGATGCCGCTCGTCCGGACGGCGCTGACGCGCTGGCCCGCTCGGTGCGCGATGCCTTCAAGGCCGATCGACCCACGCTGATCGAAGTGCGCCAGGACAGCTCCTGGTTGCTCTCGTAACGGGCTGGGCGAACGAGGGAAGCTGGCAGCGCGAGCCGGGGCCGGGTCAGTCCGGGTACAGCGCGCGCGGGCGCCTGAGCGGATTCTGATCGTTGATCTCGTCGCGCGGCCGGTACGGCGATTCCAGGTATTCCCGCTCGGCCGCATCGAGTGAGGTCGCCAGCGCCGCCACCGCTGCATCCAGCTGCGCCACGCGTGCGGCGCCGACAATCGGCACATTGCGATTGGCGTTACCGGCAACCCAGGCCATCGCGAGCTGCGCCGGGCTCACGCCCCGGCGAGCAGCGAGCTCGCGCACGCGCCGCGTGATCTCGAGATCAATCGGGTCACCGTAGAAATCCTGGTAGGGATCGTGTTGCGTGCGTGCGCTAGCCGCCGCTCGCGCCTGCTCAGCGCGCGCCAGTGTGCCGCGCGCCAGCGGGCTGAAGGTGGTCACGGCGATTTCCTGGTCGCGGCAGTAGGGCAACATCTCCCGCTCTTCCTCGCGATAGAGCAGGTTGTACTGGCATTGCATGTTGATGAACGGCGTCCAGCCATGCAAGGCCGCCACGTGGTTCAGCTGCGCGAACTGCCAGGTGTACATGGTCGAGGCGCCGAGGTATCGCACCTTGCCAGCGCACACCGTGCGATGCAGCGCCTCCATTGTTTCCTCGATCGGCGTCGCAGTATCGAAGGCATGGATCACGTAGAGATCCACATAGTCGGTGCCCATGCGCTGCAGCGAGCGGTCGATCGAGGTTGCGATGTGCGCCGCGGAGAGGCCGCGATCGGCCGGATCATCGCTCATCGGATAGAAGACCTTGGTCGCCAGCACCAACTGCTCGCGGCGCGTCATGCGCAGCAGGTTGCGCGCCACCACTTCCTCGTTGCGGCCCAGTGAATACCAGTCGGCCATGTCATAGAAGTTGATGCCCAGATCGAGTGCGTGGCGCAGGATCGGCAGGGCTTCGGCTTCATCCTGCACCCAGGCTTTCCACTTCGAGCTGCCCATCGACATGGTGCCCAGGCACAGCGGTGACACCTTGAGGTCGGTGCGACCGAACTGGATTCTTTCCATGGTCGGATGAGCGCCGCTCACGCGGGATGCGCGCTGGCCCAGTGGCGTGCCAGCGAAGCGCGATCGCACAGCCACACGCCCTCGCGCTGCTGCATGTGATCGAGCAGCCGCTCGAGCGCGCCGATGCGGCCCGCGCGCCCGATGATGCGGCCGTGCAGTCCGATGCTCATCATGCGTGGGCTGCCTTCAGCTTCCGCGGCGATACAGCCAATCGAAGGCATCGCGGCAGTAGCTGAAGAAATCATCGCCAGTGACGAAGTCGCCGCCGCGCTGCAGGCGGCTGTCGTTGCAGTCGAAACTGTAGGGCACGATCAGCAAGGGTGCACCATCCACGCGCAGCCAATAGGGCAGCTCATCGTTGTAGGCATCGCTGTCGTAGAGGAATCCACCGGCCGCCGCGACCAGGCGTCGCGTGTTGGGGCCGGGCCGGCCGGTGTACCAGCCGACGGGCCGTCGCCCGACCAGGCGTTCGATCACCTCGACATTGCGGCGGATGTGCGCGCGCTCGACGCTCTCGGGCACATGCTGGTAGTCGATCCAGCGCTGGCCGTGGCAAGCCACTTCGAGATTGCTGGCCGCGAGCTCGGCGGCCGCAGCGGGATTGCGCTCGAGTGCCATGCCGACCGCGAACACCGTAGCCGCGACCTGCCGCGCTCTCAGCACGCGCATGACTTCCCAGAAGCCCACGCGCGCGCCGAATTCGAAGTTCGATTCCACGTTGAGATCGCGCGCCTGCAGCAGCGCCGCGCCGCCCACATCCGTCAGCACCGACTCCGAATGGCTATCGCCGTGCAGGATGCAGGCTTCACCACCTTCCTCGTAGTTCAGCACCACAGAGACCGCAATACGCGCCCCGCCAGGCCAGCGCGGATCGGGGGGGTGGCCCGCGTAGCCGACCAGGTCGCGTGGATAGGTTTCGCCCGCAGTCATGGATTGGCCCTGATCCAGTCCATGTATGCGAGCAGCGCTTCACGCACCGGGCGCGGCTGCCAGCCGGTCTCGCCGCTGAGGCGTGAGATGTCATAGGGGCCCCACATGCCATCCGTGCGCGTCGGGTCCTGCAGGATCTCGGCCTGCTCGGCGGCGACCAGCTCGGCGTGAAATCCGGGGCAGCGCTCGGCCGCCCACTGCACCATTTCGCGGATGCTGGTGGCTACGCCCGCGGCGACGTTGTAGGCACAGTAGCGCACGCGCTCGGGCCGCAACAGGCTGGCGATCGCGCGCGCGACATCCTCGACATGAATGTAGTCGCCGATCGCATCGAGCGTGTTGACGCGCACTTTGCCGGCGCCGGAGAGCGCAATGTGCGCGATGCGGTTCGGCACATGACGGAAATCGCGCGTCGCCGTGCGACGATCCATCGTGCCGTACACGGAAGAGAGTCGCACCGAGGTGGTCGAGAGGCCGAACAGATCACCGTAGCGTTCGGTCACCAGTTCTGAGGTGAGCTTCGAGACGCCGTAGAGCGTACGCGGCATCACATAGCCATCTTCGGGCAGGGGTTCGCCGGGGCGATCCGGGCCATGGTGCTTGTACACGGAGCCGGAACTCACATAGATGAAGCGCTTGAGTCCACTGATCGTGCGCGCCCATTCAAGCAGCGCGACCGTGCCCATCACGTTCACTTCGACGATGCGGCCCGGGTTTTCGGCTTCGGGCTCGCGGCGCGCTTCAGTAGCGGTGCCGCGCGACAAGGGCGTGACGGTCGCGCCGTGCACGATGTGCGTGATGCCCTGGTCGCTGAGCGCCGCCCGCCATTCCTGTGGGCGCGTCGCATCGGCGACCACGGTGGTGAGTCGGCTCGCGAAGGGCGCGAAGTAGCGCTGCGCGGCGACGTCTGGCGGGGCGGAGTCGAGGATCACGACGCGCTCGCGCGCATCGGCCTCGAGCCAGTGATGGGCAACGACGCTCATCACGAAACCATTGGCGCCGGTCACGAGCAGGGTCATAGCGGGAACTGCCGCAACAGCGCGGTGAGCGCCCGGGTGCCGACGGCGAAATCCTCGAGTGACATCGCTTCCTGCGGATTGTGGCTGCCGTTCTCGTTGCGCACGAAGATCATCGCCGATGGGATGCCTGCTGCCGCGAATTCTGCCGCATCGTGCCCGGCACCGCTCGGCATCTCAAGGGGTCGCTCCAGCAGGCCCATCAGGCTGCGGCGCAGGCGTTCGTCCATCATGGCTGCCGGCGAATCGGTGGCTGCGCCCAGGTCAATGTCCACTCGGTATTCCCCGCCAATCCGCTGCGCGGCCTGGCGCGCTTCGCTGCCAGCCGCCTCCAGGGTTTCGGTGGAGGTGCTGCGCAGGTCGAGGGTGAAACGGGTAGCGCCGGCGACCTTGCTGGGCGCGTGTGCCGCGGCATCCGTGCACAGCTCGCCGGTGGTGATCAGCAGATCCGCTCCGGCCGCTTCCATGCGCAGCCACCATTCGTGCATGTGGTGCAGCAGGGCGACGGTGGCCGCCACCGCATCGCGCCGCAGCTCGCGCGGCAGCGCACCCGAATGACCATAGGCGCCGCTGCAGCGCGCATTGCGGAAACGCTTGCAGCCACGGATGCCGGTCACCACCGCCGCAGGCAGGCCCTCGGCCACCAGCCGCGGACCCTGCTCGATGTGCAACTCGAGGTAGGCGCGCACGTTCGCCGGTTCCAGCCACTTGCGGCGCGCGCGGATCGCCTCGGGGTCGAAGCCGCGCTCGCGCAGTGTCTCTTCAAACGTGCGCCCGTTGTCCGAGCGTCGCACCGACAGGCAGGCCGGATCGAGCCGTCCCAACGCACCGGCGCTGCCAGGGTAGGAAATATCGAACCACGCGGATTCCTCCCCGCGTATGCCCATCACGGCGACATCGCACGGCGGCACGAAGCCCGAGCGTTTCAGGCTTTCCAGTGCGCACAGCCCCGCGACCACGCCCGCGGCACCATCGTAGTTGCCGCCTTGCGGCACGCTGTCGAGGTGCGAGCCGATCAGGATGCGCGGCGCCTTGCGATCGCGGCCCGGCAGGCTGAGCATCAGATTGCCGATCGCATCGACCGCGGACTCGAGCCCGATGCGCCGACCCGCGGCGGCAACGATATCGTGTGCGGCCTGTTCGCCCTCGCCGTAGGAATCGCGCACAATGCCAGCACCGCGCCGGGTCGCGCGATCGAGCTCGCTGAAGAGCGCTTCAGCCAGCCTAAGGTCGATATCGGGCGCTTCGGTAGCACCGCCTTTCATCGGAGTGTTCCATGTCGCAGTTGCTTGCGGGAAACGTCGCCATCGTCACGGGTGCCAGTTCCGGCATCGGCCGTGCCATCGCCATAGCCTACGCGCAGGAAGGCGCCAGCGTCATCCTCGCCGACATGATCGATGCGCCGCTCGAGGGCGGCGAGACCACGCTCGCGCTGATACGGGAAAGCGGCGGCCAGGCGGCATTCGAACGCGTCGACGTCGGCCAGTGGGAGCAGATCGATCGCCTGGTCGGCGCGGCGATCGCAGCGTTTGGCCGTCTCGACATCATGGTCAACAACGCCGCGATCTCCTCGGCGACCAATCTGCTCGAGACCACCGAAGCGCAGTGGGACCAGGTGCTGCGCGCCAACCTCACCGGCATGTTCCACGGTTGCAAGCGCGCCGTGCAGCAGATGATCGGGCAGGAGCCGCGTGATGACGTGCGCGGGCGCATCATCAATCTCGGCTCGCAACAGGGCATCGTGAACTCTCCCGGCGAAACACCTTACGGAGTCAGCAAGGCCGGCGCGATCTACCTCACGCGACAGATCGCGGTCGACTATGCCGCGCAGGGCATCGTCTGCAACTGTATTTCGCCGGGGAAGATCGTCACCGGCCGGCCGCAGGAGCCGGCACTGGTCGAGTACGCCCGGCGGCGCACACCCTGGCCGCGACTCGGGCGCCCGCAGGATATCGCCAATGCCGCGGTGTTCCTCGGCAGCGATCGCGCCACCTACATTACCGGCGCGAATCTTGTGGTCGATGGCGGATGGCTCGCGGCCTGAGCGCATTTCAGTGGTTGTCGATCGCGTAGAGCTTGCCGCGATACGGCGACTGGTCGAGCTGGTCGAGTGCGGTGACATAGACCGTGCGTTCATCGGGGCTGAAGGCGAGGTTCGGCACACCCGGTGATGGCAGGCTGAGCGTACGCAGCAAACGGCCCGACTCGTTCACCACGAAGATCATGCCTGCCAGTGGCGCCTTTGGATCACGCGGGTTCTGGCCGATGTAGATCTGCCCACGGGAATCGATCTTCACGCCATCGGGCCAGAAGTGGCCGATGTGATGCATGAGTTCGTCGAGATCCAGGAACACGCCGCGTCCGCTGATATGCCCGGGCGCGCCGACGCTGTAGCGCAGCAGGTGGTGCGCCTCGGTCTCGATCACGTAGAGCGTCTTGCCATCGCGTGACAGCGCCACGCCATTCGCGGCATTGAGTTCGCTGGCCACTTGCGTGATGGTGCCATCGGCGGCCAGGTAGAACAGCTGACCATCGATGGCCGTGCCCGGATGGCCGGAGCCCGTGAAATACAGGCCGCCCGCCGCGTCCGCGGCGAAATCGTTGGGCCCGCTGAACTTGTGCCCGTCGCGGTCATGGTCAATGGCCGGCAGCGCGACGCCGGTCGCCGAAAGTCGGCCTATCGAATTGCTGTCGTAGCAGGTCACGTAAAACTCGCCGCTCGGTCGCACGATCACCGCCGACGGTCCACAGCCCGGGAGTGTGGCGAAGATGCGATTGCCGTGGCCGTCCCACGCGCTGACCGTGTTGCGATCGTATTCGACGTAATAGAGCTGGCCGTCGTGCCAGACAGGGCCTTCGGCAAAATGCACGTCGTCGTTCAGTACGCGCGGCGGTGCGGCCATGCATGGCAGGCCAGTGCCAGTGCCAACATCGATACCACGACAGCGCAGTGCCCAACGCTCGACTTGCTACTCATCGCGCGGCCGCGGCAGCTGGCGTGCCGCCAGTTCCGCCGGTGCCACCCGCACCGTATTCGCTGGCGATGCGCTGCTCGACGACGATCGTGCGACTGGCCACATAGAGATGCCAGGCCGCCCAGAATCCGGTCGGCGCCAGCACCAGCAGGCCAAAGCGTAGCGAGGCCGCGTCGGTGGCATGGCCGCCGGCGTACCAGTCGCTCAGGAAGCCCACGAGCTGCGGCGCGACGATCAGATTGAACACATTGCCGCACAGGCCCGACCAGGCGGTGAACACCGAGCGCATGTGCGGGGCGCGAGATTCAGCACCAGCGCCATGCAGGGGCCGATGAAGAAATAGATCGCCGGTATGAACAACCAGAACATCGCGCGCGCCAGCGGCAGTGAATGCGTCTGGAAAGCGATCATTGAAGGAATGGTCGCCAACGCGATGCCGCCGGCGAGCACCCAGCATACGCGCCGCGGATCGACCATCGAGGGGCGCGCGAACAGCCAGGCGGTGCCGAGACTGGCGATCACACCGGCGATGAGATGGATGTGCCCGGTGACCGCGCCGGCTTCGCCGACATTCATCGAGTAGGTGCGCATCAGGAAAGTCGGCGTCCACCAGATCAGGCCCCAGCCCCACAATGAGCACACGCCGGCACCCATGATCACGTGGAACGCGGCCGTCTGCCGCCACAGGAAGCCGAGCGATTCCATGAGCGAGGCGCGTTGCGGACCAGTCGACCTTGTCCAGCCGCCCACGCACGGGCTCACGCACGGTGAGCAACACCAGCAGGCCCAGCAGTACACCGGGAATGCCAAGCGCGAGGAACGCCGAGCGCCAGCCGTGATCATTGGCGATCGCGCCGGCGAGGTCGGCGCCGAGCCAGGCGCCGAGCGGTGCGCCGAGCGCCAGGATGGTGTAGGCCATCGGCCGGCGCGCGGCGGGGAAATAATCCGCCAGCAGCGAATTGGAAGTTGGCGTGCCGCCCGCCTCGCCACTGCCGACACCGATGCGCGCCAGCATGAACTGCAGGTAATTGCGCGACAGCCCGCACGCAGTCGTGAACACCGACCAGACCACGATGCAGGCCGCGAGGATGTTGCGCCGGTTCGATCGATCGGCGAGCCAGGAGAGCGGGATGCCGAGCGTGACGTAGAACAACCCCAGCGGCACGCCGGTCAGGAAGGCCACGCCCTTGTCGCTGAGCTGCAGCTCCAGGCGGATGGGCTCGAGCACCGTGGACACGACGTAGCGGTCCGCGATGTTGATGGTGTAGATCAGGCAGGTAAGTATGGCCACATACCAGCGCACGAGAGCGGCCACCCCTCCCGTGTCGATCACACCGCCGGGCGCACCCGACGGCGGCGTGTAGCGCTCAGAACTTGTAGCCAACTTCGATGCCGATGACCCGCGGTCGCGTGATGGTCTCGGCGACCACGAACTGGTTGGTCGACGTGAAGGTGCTCTTGATCACGTTGGTCAGGTTCTGCGCCGTACAGCTCGGCCGTCCAGGCATCCGTGCGACGCCGATGGCAGGCATCGAACTGCGTGATACGCCGGGTTCTCGAAGCGCAGCAGCGTCGTGCTGACGTTTCGACCCTGACGACAGCGACGGGTTGGCGCTCGACTGCGTGAACGAATGCGCCGTGTGCGTGCACGCCCGCCTGCACGAACGACGTTGTACGATTCCATGCGCCCACTCGTAGCGCAGGCGCAGGTTGAACTGCAGCGGCGGCGAGTTGGCACTCGGGCTGCCCGGGGTGCCGTAGGGATTCGTGCACGCTGAGGATCGGCTGGCCGTACTCGCCGGCAGTGGCCGGGTCGTTCAGCAGGTCGGGATTGTTGGCGATCAGGTACGGCGAGTTGGTCTGCTCGCTGCTGTTCCAGGACGCGGCGCCCTGCGCGGTCAGTCCGCGGCGTCAGCGCCGCGATCAGCGACGTCTCGACGCCGCGGATCCGGTAGTCGGGCCCATTGGTGCCGAAGCCGACATTGCCGAGCACGCCCGGGTCGAAGAAATCGACCTGCACGTTCTTCCAGTTCTCCTGGTAGACGGCGCCGTTCCACTGCAGGCGGTGGTCGAAGAACTCGGTCTTCCAGCCGAGCTCGTTGTTGGTGAGGTTGTCCGAGGTGAACGACAGCGGCGAGCAGTACTGCGGCACGCCCTGCGCGTCCGGGAATGTAGCAGCCCGCGCTGCGGTTGAAGGCACCGGGGCGGAAGCCCTGCGACCAGGTGTAGTAGACCAGCACATCGGGCGTCACGTGCCAGGTCAGGTTGCGCGCGGCTCTTGAAGCCCTTGTAGGTGGTCTGCAGGTTCTCGTCGTCGATGTTGGTGCGCAGAGCGCGAGGCACGGGGCGGGCCCGGCCTCGTAGCAGTAGAAGCTGCCGGTGACGGCGCCTCTTCTCGAAATTGTCGAAATGGTAGTAGCGCGTGCCGCACGGTCAGCGTCAGCACCTTCGGGATGAGGTCGAAGTCGATCGAGGCGAAGAACGCGAGCTGCTTGTAGCCGCGCTTCACGTCGTTGAAGAACGACGACATTGTCCTGCGCGTGGTCGGGATTGGTCGACGCTCGAACCCGGCCGCGGGCGCGATGTTCGGTCATGCAGCCTGCGGTGACGGTCGCCGTGCACGCCGGCAGCGATCTTGTAGTGCCAGTTGAGCCGGTCCTGCGATCTGCAGCTTTTCCCAGAACGCGCCGACGATGCCGCGCAGGCGCCAGTCATCGGGCGTGCTCAGGCGGAACTCGTGGCTCTGGTGGGTGTTGCGCTCGAGTTTCGTTCCAGGTGCTGCTCGGCGAGTAGCAGGTCGCGACCAGAGCCGTTCGGCGGGCTCGCGCGCCATGGCACTGGTAGTAGTCCGCGTACACGCCGCGCGCGTAGTTGGTGTAGTCCTGGATCTGCTCGATCGTTGCGCACCAGGTAGGCGCCGGTGTAGACGGCCTTCAGCGCGCCGAAGCGTCCCGTTGATGGTCCAGCGCGGTGTTCTCGAAACTGGTCCTTGTTGAAGGAATTGTTGAACAGCGTGACCGACTGCGGCGGCAGCGGCTCGCCATCGGAGCTCGTGGGCATCTGGTAGAACACGCCCTCGGCGTCGATGTTCTGGTAGCTCTGCGTGACCAGCGCATTCCAGTCGTCATTGATGTTCCAGAGCGCCGAGACGCGCAGACCCTGGTAGGTCACCGGATTGATCGCCTTGCGCGGCGATGTTGCAGTTGTTGATGGCCTGGGCCGCCGGGCGGCACGCAACTGCCCGAGCCGCCGTCCGAACTGCCATCCGGACACGTGCCGTCGGTCGAGGGATAGTCGGCGTAGTGGATGCCGAGGTCGGAGGGCTTGCGCGTGAACGTGCCCGGCACGTTGTTGATGTAGCCGCCGCGCCGGTCGTTGTAGAACACGCCGCGCACGGCCAGCGTGTCGCGATGACCAGCGGCAGGTTGAGCACCGCGGTCACGTCTGGCGTTGGGGTCGCCACCCGCGGTGACGCCGTAGCTCGCGTGTTGCAATGTACCTCGGTGACGTTGAGCTTCGGCTTGTTGGTGATGTAGCGGATCACGCCCGCCTGGGCGCCGGCGCCGAACAACGTGCCCTGCGGACCTTCGAGCACTTCGACGCGCTCGAGGTCGGCCGCGTAGACATCGAGGTTGCGGCCCGGGAGCTGGCCGGATTGATCGTCGAGGTAGATCGCGACGTTCGGGAAGCCGTTGATCGAGCCGCCGGACTGCGTGCCCTGGTCGCCGGCGCCCAGGCCGCGCATGAAGATGCTGCGCCTGGCCCGGTGCGGCAGAAGCCGCGGTCACGTTGGGCAGGTACTTGATGAAGTCGTCGAAGTTGGCGACGTTGCAGCTGCTGCAGCGTTTCGCCGGTGAAGGCCTGGATGGCGATCGGCACGTCCTGGATGTTTTCACTGCGACGCTGCGCGGTGACGACGATCTCTTCGAGCGAGGTGCCCGCATTGCCGGATGTGTCTGCGGCAGTTGCTGCGTACGTCAGTGCGCTGCCGTTGGCACCGAGTATCGCCGCGATTGCCCGTAGAACCTTGTGATTGATATTCATCGGTTCTCCCTCACCCGGTTGCATGGCAACGCGGTTTGCTATTATTGATCGACTTAATCACAACAGGCTGTGACCGGTCAACACGCACAGGACTCTCTCGGCAAATCGATGCAACGATTTTCCACAGCGCTCCGGCACGTGCACTGATCCAGCGCAGGCGGCGCAACTCGTGCACCACAGAATCACGTTGGTCTTCGGCTTCGCACTTGCCATCGCAACGTGTGCGCTCACGCTTGCCGCGCCCTCAGGTTTTTCGATTGACCCAGCGATTTTGGTGATCGACAGTGCGGCGCACTATCCGGAAGGGCCGCTCTGGCACGATGGCGCGCTGCTGTACGTCGAGTACTCGACCGGTGACATCAGGCGTTGGCAAGCCGGGCACAGCACAGTGTTCTGGCATGGCGAGGGCTGCGGCCCGAGTGGACTGATTGCGCGCAGCAAGAACCTGCTGGTCGCCTGTTACGACGGCAACTACCTGCTGGAGCTCGACACTGCCGGGCACGAGATCCGCAGGCTGCGCACCGACAGCACAGGCAGAGCCTTCGCGGGCCCCAATGACTTCGCGGCCGATGCGGATGGTGGCATCTATTTCTCGGCTTCCGGTGTCTACGATGCCAAAGCGCCAATCAGCGGCGCCATTCTCTACCTGCACGCGGATGGCACGACGATCACGCGCGTCGCCGAGCAGATCCACTACCCGAACGGACTGGCGCTCACGAAAGATCAGACCCACCTGCTGGTGGCCGAGATGCTCGCCGGCCAGGTGCTCAGCTTTCCGGTCGGCCGCGCGGGCGTGCTCGGCAAGCGCTCAGTGTGGGCAAGGCTCAGGGACCTGGCGCCAGCCACGCCCGGCGCCGATGCCTACAACGGGCCCGACGGTCTCAAGCGCGGGCCCGATGGACACTATTACATTGCGCAGAACGGCTCGGGACGAGTACTGGTCGTGGGCGCGGATCGCAAGCTGATCCGCACGATCACGGTGCCGACGCCTTACGTCACCAATGTGGCCTTCGACCCGCGAACGCCCGGCGCAGTGTTCATCACGGGCGCGTTCGAACAGTGGAAGGCGCCGTTCGCGGGCGCCGTGTACCGGTGGGCGCCTTGAGCGAGACTATCGTTACGAGCACGGCGCCGCGCAAGGTCGCGCTGCTCGCCAGTTGCCTGCTGAACCAGAATGCCAAGGTCTGCGAAGGCGCGCGCTTCCGCGGCGTGGTCAGTCCGGTGGTGGAGGCACTGCGCGCGCGCGGCTACCTGCTGCAACAGTTGCCCTGCCCCGAGCTCGCCTTCGCCGGTGCGCGACGCTGGTGGGCGGTGTACGAGCAGTACGATACGCCCGCCTATCGAACCCACTGCAAGCGGCTCGCGCTGGCGATAGCGCCGCTGATTGAAGGCTATCTGCGGCGCGGCGATGAAGTGATCCTGATCGGGCTGGACGGCAGCCCTTCGACGGGCGTGCGCTTCACCTCCAGCAAAGCCGACTGGGGCGGACGACCGAACCGGCCGCAGGATGATTGGGACATCGTGCCGCGACGGGGCATCTGGATCGAAGAACTCGAGGCGGAACTGGCGCGGCGCGGATTGCCGCCCATACCCTCGACGGGCTGGGCGCTCGACATGGGTCGGTTCGATGAAGCCGGCGCGCGAGCCGATCTCGAGCAGTTCCTTGACGACAAATCATCCCGCGATGGCGCGCACACACCGGCAGGCACGCGGGATGAACCCGCACCATGAGCGCCGACGCGCGCGGCTGGAGAGTTGCACTTGCGCCCGACGGCCTCGTGAATGCGCAGCAACGCGAGTCAGCGCGCTTCGACTTGCTGTCGCTGCTCGACAACTGCGGCTACGGTGTCATCGTGATGCCGCCGCCTGGTCCGCAGCGACTGCTGCTTGAAGTGATTGCCGATCAGGTCGCCGAGTTCGCCCATCACGGCTATGCCGTCGTGGCGATCGGCGCCGCCGCGCTGCCCGGGCACGGACTGCACTGGCGTGGTTTCACACGCCTGATGCAACAGCGTGGCGCGACACCTATTCCGCGCCACGACCTGCGGCTCGAGGCCGAACCCGACGCGGAGCGGCAGCAGACTCGCCGAGTTTCTCACTGGCTACGACTTGCCTGAACCGGAGCGCCGACGATGGCGGGGATGAACTGAACTTGATCAGCACACACCTGCGCAGCGCCTGCCGCCTGCTCGCCTTCGCTCTGCCTGCCATCGCCCTCTTTGGCCTGGGCGCTGCGCCGTTGGCGGCGGCTGCACACGGCGTCGAGGTCGGCAAGCCCGCGCCTGATTTCAAGGCCAGGACTTTCGACGGTCGCGATATCCGCCTCGCGGATTTCAAAGGCCACGTGCTGATCATCAATCTGTGGGCCACGTGGTGCGGTCCCTGCCGTGCAGAGCTGCCGCTGCTCAGTGCCTACCATCGTCTGCAGAAGGACTTCGGTCTGGATGTGATCGCACTGGCCACTGAGGACTCGGTGCCGACGGAAAAGCTCAAGCCACTGGCCTCGATGTGCAGCTTTCCCTTCGTGCGCCGGATGCGCGGCGACTACGAGGTCATGAAGGGCGTGCCCACCAACTACGTGATCGACCGCAACGGCATCGTGCGCTATGCGGAGGCCGGCGCATTCACGCTCGAGTCGCTCAACGCGCTGCTGGTGCCGCTACTGCGGGAAACAGTGCCCGCAGCCGCCGACCCCGCACCATGAACTGACGAGGCGACACGCGCCGCCGGCCCGAGCGACCGATAGCGTTAATCTGCCATCACGGGTTGCTGGCATGCGTATGGATTTCGGTCGTTCCTGACGCTAGCTTGTCGCTGCTGGCCACTACCGAGACGGAACCGCCCGCGCCGTCACGCGCGCGCACGATCAATAGCGCCTGGCCGCTGAAGGCGTGACGCTGATCGGCCTGAAAGGCTTCGACGGTCGCGGCATTGCCGTTGTCGACCGCGGCGATCGTCGCGGCACCGGATACCTTGAAATGGATCAGATTGCCCGCATCCGGCACCAGGTTGCCGTTGGCGTCTTCGACGCGCGCGGTGATGAAGGCGAGATCATCGCCATCCGCCGTGAGGTCGACGCGATCGGCCTGCAGATGAATGCGCGCCGCGGCGCCCGCGGTGCGCACCTGATCGCGCGCTACCTCTGTTCCGGCGCGACGCGCAATCGCCTGCAAGGTGCCGGGCGCGTAGGGCACCTGCCACAGCAGTCGGTAGCGCGAAGCGATGCTGCCTTTGTCATTGACGTCGGGGCCCACGGGCAGCGTCACCGGCTCCGAGCCGACGCGCTTGCTGCCGAGTGATTTGCCGTTGAGGAACAGCTCGACCTCGTCGGCATTGGAATACACCATCACCGGAATCGGTTGCCCGAGCCGGTCAGGCCAGTTCCAGTGCGGCAGCAGGTGCACCATCGGCGCACTGGTCCACTGGCTCTGATAGAGGTAGTAGCGGTCCTTCGGGAAGCCGGCGAGATCCACCATGCCGAAGTAGGAGCTGCGCGCCGGCCAGTCGTGCGAGTTGTCGGCTTTCCAGCCGAAGAAGGGCGTGGGCTCGCCGATGTAGTCGAAGCCAGTCCAGACGAATTCACCCAGCACTGCGGGCGATTGTTCCTGCGCGGCGAATTCCACATCGGGGCAATAGGCCCAGTAGGGCGCGATCAGATCGTAGCTCGTGAGTTGCCGCGAAATGTGCTTCTCGTATTTTTCCAGCGGCAGGTGATACACGCCGCGCGAGCTCACGCAGGAAGCCGTCTCCGAACCGTAGATGATCCAGCCGGGGTGTTCGCGCTGGATGTCGGCATAGTGCGTGGGCGCGTAGTTGAAACCGGGAATGTCGACCTCGTCCGCGAGGCCGTTGCGGATCGCGTCCTTCCAGTTGTTGAAGGCCGAGGTGGTCGGGCGGGTCGGGTCTTCATCGTGGAACAGCGCCGTCAGCCGGTGCGCCTCCTGCTTGCCGGCCGCTGAGCCCTGCTCCGGGATTTCATTGCCGATGCTCCACATGATGATGCTGGGATGATTGCGGTCACGCCGCACCATGTCGCGCAGGTCGCGCTCCGACCAGTCGTCGTAGTACTTGCTGATAGCCGTTGACGACCTTGGCCATGCGCCATTCGTCGAAGGCTTCGTCCATCACCAGGAACCCCAGGCGATCGGCGAACTCGAGCAATTCGGGCGAAGGCGGATTGTGGCTGGTGCGGATCGCGTTGACGCCCGCGGCCTTGAGGATCTGCAGTTGCCGCTCCGTGGCGCGGCGGCTGACGGCGGCACCCAGTGCACCGAGGTCGTGATGCAGGCACACGCCGTGCAGGCGCACCACCTGGCCGTTCACCGACAGGCCGCGCTTCGCATCGAAGTCGAGCTTGCGGATGCCGAATGGCGTGCTGTAGCTGTCGACCACGTGCCCGGCAATGAGCAGCTCGGATTGCAGCGTGTAGAGGTTGGGGTGATCGGTGTCCCACAACGCTGGTTGTTCGACCCTGAGCGTCACGGGCACTTTGACTGATCCTTGCGCCGGCAGCTCCGCGCTGGTCTGCGCCGACCACACGCTCATGCCGCTCGCATCGACGATGGTGCTGCGCAGATCGACTCGCTGGGCCGCGCTGCCGCGATTGGCGAGTTCGGTGCGTACGAACACCGTGGCCTGTGCGGCCGAGACATCCTTATAGGTGATCGCCGTGCCCCAGTGCGCAACCTGCACGGGGCCCGTGATCTCGAGCCACACGTTGCGGTAGATGCCGGCCCCTGGATACCAGCGCGAGCTCTCGGCCTCGGGATGCAGGCGCACCGCCAGCACGTTGACGCTGCCATCAAAATGCAGCCAGGGCGTGAGATCGAAACCGAAGCTGCTGTAGCCGTAGGGACGTTCGCCCAGCTTGTGACCGTTGAGCCAGACGGTGGCATTGGCCATCGCGCCATCGAAATCCACGCGCAGGTAGCGGCCGTTGGCCGCCGCCGGCAACACGAACTGCTTGCGGTACCAGCCGATGCCCGAGATCGGCAGCGCCCCGGTATGCGGATTGATTTTGGCGTCGAAGGGCAGGCCGATGGCCCAGTCGTGCGGCAGACGCACGCTCGCCCACTTCGAATCGTCGAACTGCGCGCGCTCGGCGCCGCTGGCATCGCCGCGCCGGAAGTGCCAGTCGTCGTTGAAGCTCTGGCGCCGCAGATCGACCCGCAGTGCCGGCGGCGGGGCAGCCCAGGCGGCCACATTCAACAACAGCAGTCCCAACAGCATTGCAAAGCGCATGATGAGGTGTCCCGTTCTGGCCTGAGGCTGGCGTCGGAATGGTACTATTTATTTTGCATGGCCATGCGATTGCCCGAACCCCTTTTCGTAGTGATCAATCCGATCATGCGGGCGCTGTTGCGCAGTCCGCTGCATGTGATCCTGAGCAGCAGCCTCATGCTGATCAGCTTCACCGGTCGCAAGAGCGGGCGCCGCTACACCACGCCGGTGCGCTATGTGCGCGTCGATGGCGCCGTGCGTTGTTTCACTTCCGCGAAGAACCTCTGGTGGCGCAATCTGCGCGGCGGCGCGAGCGTGTCACTGTTGATTGCGGGCCAGGAGGCGCCTTATGAGGCGCAGGCGATCAACGACGACCCGC
This sequence comes from uncultured Gammaproteobacteria bacterium, assembly GCA_963764065.1. Lineage (GTDB taxonomy): Bacteria > Pseudomonadota > Gammaproteobacteria > Steroidobacterales > Steroidobacteraceae > FEN-1191. The sequence continues at coordinate 303,037 of CAVXRM010000008.1, forward strand.
CGCGCATTCGCGCCGCCCTGCAGCACTATCTCGCCTTGTTTCCGGCGGATGCGGCCTATCACGAGATCCGCCTGAATCGCGATCGCACGCTGGTGCCCGAGGATCTGGAGCGCGCCAGCCATGAGGCGGTAGTGGTCGAACTGCGGCCTCAGGCGCACTGAACCGAAGCGCGAGGAGTCACCGCAATGCTGATCGAGGGCAGCTGCCATTGCAGGAACATGAGTTTCAAGCTCGACTGGAAGCCCGAGCCCGAGTTCATTCCGGCCCGCGCCTGCGACTGCTCGTTCTGCCTCAAGCATGGCGGCGTGTGGACCTCGTGTCCTGCCGGCAAATTGCAGGTAACGTTGCGCCAGCCCGATCGGGTTGCGGTGTATGCCTTCGAAACGAAGACCGCCGATTTCCACGTGTGCTGCAACTGCGGCGTCGTGCCAGTGGTGAGCTGCAACATCGATGGGCAGCTCTACGCCGTCGTCAGTGTCAACGCCTTCGATGATGCCGCAAGATCGCTGGTTCGCCAGGCGCCGATATCATTCAGCGCCGAGGCGACGGGCGATCGCCTGGCGCGACGGCAACGCAACTGGATCGCGCAGGTAGAGTTCAGGTCACACGAGGCCGGCAGCCGGTGATGCGCTATTTCGCGCAGCTGACGCCAGGCAGGATCGCGCTGCGCAAGGCCGCGTGAACCATGCGCGTCCACAGCTTTCCCGCGATCGCCGATAGCGCTGCCAGCAGGTTGGTACTGGGCACGATGCCTGGCAAGGCTTCGCTGCAGGCCGGTGAGTACTACGCGCACCAGCGCAATGCCTTCTGGGGCATCATCGATGCGTTGTTCGGCATTCCCGCCAGCGCACCTTACCTGCAACGCGGCGCGGGCCTGCGTGCCCAGGGCATCGCGCTCTGGGATGTACTGCAAAGCTGCAGCCGCAGCTCCAGCCTGGATGCCGACATCGTCGCGGAGAGCATCGTGCCCAATCGCCTCGCACAGTTTCTGCACGAACACCCGGCCGTGCGCACGGTCTACTTCAATGGTGCCGCCGCCGAAGCACTCTATATGAAGTATGTGCGGCCGGACCTGGGTGACGCCCTGGGCGATCTTGGCTACATTCGCCTGCCCTCGACCAGCCCCGCCAACGCGCGCCTGACCGCGGCAGCGAAGCTTGCGCGCTGGTCGGTGCTGAAACAGGCCCACTGAGGACACGATGCGCGATCTGGCCCCCGACATTGTGCGACAACGCCTGCTGATCGAAGGCGTCTACACGGCCGAAATCGACAGCGCAGCCGTCGAGCAATACCTGCTGGGCATCGCCGCGCATCTCGACCTGCGCACCTATGGCCGACCGATCGTGCACGCACCGGGCGGTGCCGGCAAGGAGGAGAACGAAGGTTTCGACGCCTTCATTCCCCTGATCGACTCCGGCATCTCGTTATACGTGTGGAGCAGGAAGCGTTTCTTCGCCGCGGTGCTGTTCACCTGCAAGCACTTCGACGTCGACCGCGCGCTGCAGTACACCGACGCGTACTTTGGCGCCGCGCAGCTTGAACATCGCTCGTTCTAGGGTACGATCGGCCACTGGTCCACACACGGCAGGCTTTCATGTTCCCCGAACGGATTTTGGTCACCTACATTGCCGCAGTGCTGCTGATCGTGGTCGCACCGGGTCCTGACAATATCCTGGTGATCAGCCGTGGCCTGAGCCAGGGGCGACTCGCGGCCGTGCTCTCCTCGCTCGGCTCGTGCCTGGGCATCATGGTGCACACGGTGGCCGCGGCGCTGGGCCTCGCGCTGGTGCTACAGACCTCACCGTTCGCGTTCTGGCTGGTGAAGGCAGCGGGCGCGACCTACCTGCTGTGGCTGGGCTACAAGGCGATTTCCTCGCGCAGCCTGATCTCCTTCGCACCAGCAGCGCGCCAGTCACTGCCGCGGGTATTCACCACCGGCCTGTTGACCAACGTGCTGAACCCGAAGGTGGGCCTGTTCGTGGTGGCCTTCATTCCGCAGTTCACCAGCCCGCTGCGCGGCTCGGTTCCGATGCAGATGCTGGTGTACGGCGCGATCTTCGCGGTGTTCACGGCGCTGATCTTCACGGTGCTGGGCGCCTTCGCCGCGCAGTTCTCGGCCTGGCTGGCGCGGCGCCCGAAGACCATCGCTGCGGCGAACATCGGCGCCGGCCTCACCTTCATCGCGGCCGGGTTTTCCATCCTGGCGCTGGATCGCCGGCGCTGACCGTCGTCGGAGTACTCCCGGTGTAGTTGCGGGCCTGCGCCAGTTCAAGAATTTGGCGCGCGGGCCGTAAACCATCAAAACACCGACTGCGGAGTATTGCCTTGCCTGCACCATTGAAGACACCGCGTCGCAACATGGCCGCGACAATCCCGTGAAGCGCCTGTTGTTCGTCGATGACGAACCGATGGTGCTGGACGGCATCCGCAACCTGCTGCGCAAGCACCGCACGCGCTGGAACATGGCGTTCGCGACATCAGGCGCAGCAGCGCTGGAACTGCTCGCACAGGAGCCGCGCGATGCCGTGATCTCGGACATGCGCATGCCGGGCATGAACGGCGCGGAGCTGCTGAACCAGGTTCGCGAGCGCTATCCACGTACTGCGCGCATCCTGCTGACCGGCCAGGCCAGCAGCGCCGATGTGCTGCAGGCCTTGCCGGTGGCACAGCAGATCCTCTCCAAGCCCTGCGAGCCGACCCTGCTGTGCACGGTCCTGGAGCGTCTGTTCAGGGTTCAGGAGCTGCTCAACAACGAAAAGATCCAGGCCATGGTCGGTGGCGTGGATCGATTGCCCCAGTTCCCAAAGTGCTACGCGGAATTGACGGCTACCATGGACTGCAACGACGTTGGGGCGAAGGAGATTGCCGAGATCATCAAGCGCGATCCGGTGCTCTCGCTCAAGGCCCTTTCGATGGCCAACTCTCCGTACTTTGGTCTCACGCACGCGACCAGTTCAATTCCAGTGGCCGTGGGCCAGATCGGCTTTCAGCTGTTGCGCTCAGTGGCACTGTCCACTGAGCTGTTCTCGCGCATCGATCCGGCATTTGCCGGCTGCCGTACGCTGCGCGACATGCCGGAGCGCTCACTGCTCAAGGCGCAGCTGGCGCGCAAATTCGTCAGCGATCGCCAGCAGGCCGAAGATGCCTTTACCGCTGCCCTGTTGCTCGATGTTGGCCACATCGTACTGGCGCAGTGCCAGGGCGAAACCTACCTGCCGTTCCTGCTGGAAGCGGAATCCGGTGAACGCCCGATCGCCGAGTGCGAACGCGAGCGCTTCGGCTTCACGCACGCCGAGGTCGGCGCATATCTGCTGGGCGCCTGGAACCTGCCGGCGCGCCTGGTCGAACTGGTGGGCTGCCACCACTTGCCGACGCTGCTCGACCTGGCCATTGATCCGGTGGTCGCGGCGGTCCACGTGGCCGACGTGCTGGTCGATGCGATGCAAGCCGGAGAAACTGATCCGCTCGCTGCCATCGCGTCGACCATTCGCGACCGCCCGGACGTCGCGGCACAACTTAGCGCATGGGTAGCGCTCGCACACCAGGCGGCCTGAAATGGAATCCACGAATCTGCCGACGGTCCTGCTGGTGGACGACGAACGCCAGGTGCTCGACGGCCTGTCGATACACCTGCGGCGTCGTTGCACCGTCCTCACAGCCACGAGCGGCGCACTGGGCCTGGCCACGCTGGCGGCCAATCCCGCCACTGCGGTGATCGTCTCCGACATGCGCATGCCCGGCATGGACGGCGCAGCCTTCCTGGCTGCGGCAAGAGCCGCGGCGCCGACGGCGGTGCGCATATTGCTCACCGGCCAGGCTGACATGACCTCGGCGATCGCCGCCGTCAACGAGGGCCAGATCTTCCGCTTCCTGACCAAGCCCTGCTCACCCAAGGTATTCCAGGAAACCGTCGAGGCGGCGGCTACCCAAAATCGCCTGATTACCGCGGAAAAAGTGCTGCTCGAACAGACACTGCGCGGGAGCCTCAGGATGATGACCGAGATCCTGGCGCACGCGAATCCAACGCTGTTCGGACGCGCAACCCGACTGCAGCACACCATTGCCGCACTCGCAGGCAAGCTCGGACAACCCAACCACTGGCAGATCGACGTCGCCGTGATGCTGGCACAACTGGCCGAGATCTCGCTGCCCGCAGAGACCGCGGAAAAACTGAGCCGCGCCCAGCAGCTCACGGTCGCCGAAAAAGACATGGTCGCCCGCCTCCCGGCAACTGCCGACCAGTTGCTGGCGCACATCCCGCGGCTGGAGACGGTGCGCGTGATGATCGCCAAGTCGCTGGAGCCTTACCGGGCGAGCGATTGCCAGCCTCCGGCGGCCGACACAGCGCTGATCGACATGGGCGTGCCGTTGATCAAGGCGGCCATGGCTTACGACGCCTTGTGCCGCGGCGGATTCAGTGAAGCAGATGCAGTGACCGCGATGCGCTCGCAGCCACAGCGTTTCGACGAAGCAGTGCTGGGCGCGATGGTAGAGCTGTATGCGAACCCTGAGGATCAGCGGCAGATTGTTGCAGTGCCGCTGTCGGGGCTCAAGCCGGGCATGGTACTGGCTGAAGACCTGATGACCTTGGCAGGCGTGCTGTTGGTGGCAAAAGGATTTGCGGTGACGCCCATGTTCCTGGAGCGCATTGGCAACTATGCACCGGCCACGCTCCAGAAAGCTGTGCGCGTAGTGCTGGAGGCTGAGCCGGCCTGAACTGCGCGCTGGGAGGTGGGCGCGCATTGACGGTTCGCGCGCGCTTCCCCCGCCGCGCCCGCGCGGTAATCATTCAAGTAACGACGACGCAGGCCGTTAGTCGGCCATGAACCAGCAATCCTCACACAGAGCGCAACGCAACATCCGCGCTTGCCGCTTGCACCAACTGCGCGTGCCGTGGCTCCTGGTGTTGCTTGCGATCGCCGGCTGCGAACGCGAATCCCGTATCACCCAGCTAACGGAGGCGCCGCCCATACCCGCCACCCAGCTGGTTGCCAGCGCCAACGCCAACGATGACGCTGCCGATCTCAGCCCCAGGCTGTTGCGCCGCTTCGCCTCCATCAGCAAACCGGCCAGCGGCACCGAGACGGGAGTTGTTGCGTTGGGGCGCATACTATTCTTTGAGCCCCTGCTCTCGCGCACCGGCAAGGTATCGTGCAATACCTGCCACCCACTGACCAGGTACGGCGCCACCCACACCAGGGTATCGACTGGCGTCGACGGCAAGCTGGGTCGCCGCAATGCACCGACGGTTTACAACGTCAGCGGCCATGCGCGCCAGTTCTGGGATGGACGCGCGGCCACTCTGGAAGAGCAGGCATTGGGGCCGATCAACGATCCGGACGAGATGGGCATGGCGCCAGGCCAGGCCGAGCGGATATTGAGAGGCATTGCCGGCTATCGAACCAGATTTGCTGCTGCGTTCCCGGGCGGCGCCCAGCCCATCACGAATGCCAACATGGCCACCGCGCTGGCGGCTTTCGAGCGCGGCCTGATCATCCCGGCACGCTGGGACCAGTACCTGAACGGCCGCAACGATGCGCTGACGCCGGAGGAAAAAGCGGGCGCCAAACTGTTTGCGAATCTGGGCTGCATGGTCTGCCATACCGGCGCCTACGTGGGCGGCACGATGTTCGAAAAAGTGGGCGTGTTCACCCCATGGCCGAACCAGCGCGATCACGGCCGCCGCGACGTCACCCACAATCCGGGCGACGACATGGTGTTCAAAGTACCGAGCCTGCGCAATGTCGCGCGCACGGCCCCGTATTTTCACGACGGCTCGATCGCTTCACTCGATAGTGCGGTTCACATCATGGCGCACTATCAGCTGGGCCTGGAACTCACTGACGAAGAAGCGCATTCGATCGCCACCTGGCTCGGCTCGCTGACCGGCGAGCTGCCTGCCGGCTACATCGCGATGCCACAGCTGCCGGAAGCGCCGCGACCGTGAATCTGGTCCAGGCCATCCGCGATCTGTCGCTGCGCCGGCAGCTGATGCTGCTGTTCGCGCTGCTGTCGGTCACGACCACGACGATATCCACCGTGGCGCTCACCACGCTGAGCAGCCATCGCCTGCACGTGGCGCTGCGCGATCGCTCGGTGCAGTACGCGCGCCAGATGCAGCAGCAGCTGGCTTCGGTGGTTGCCTTCAACGATCACCTCTCGACCCGCGAGTTGTTCGCCGCGCTGCTGGTCGACAAGGAGATCGACGGCCTCGCGATCTACACCCAGCGCGGTGAACTTTTTGAAGGCAGCGGCCGATTCCCGCCGATGCTGCGCGTCTCCCGTAGCAAGGCTGGCGACAGCGTGAGCGACGCGACCAGCGACACCCGCGGCCTCGCCATCACCATCGCGCCTATCAGGCCGCGCGACGGTCCGGGCGGGTTGCTGTATGTCAGCCTCTCGACCCGTCTGATCGAGGCGGCCCAATGGCGTGATTTCTGGATTGCCTGTGCGATTGGCGCCGGTGTTGCGCTGTGCGCATTGTGGCTGGCCGTGGCCTCCTCGCGGCGCACTACGGCGCGCCTGGCGAGCATTGCCGCCGCTGCCAATCGCATGGCCTTGGGCGATCGCGCGCTCGCCAGCCTCGACGATCAGTCGCGCGACGAAATCGGCGTGCTGGCGCATTCCTTCAATACGATGGTGAGCGAGATCCAGCGCGTCTCCATGGAGAATGAACGCCTGGTCGCGACCGAGCGCGAACGGCTGGAAACCCTGGTCGCCGAGCGCACCCAGGCACTGGAACTCAGCCGTGAGATGTTCAGGATGATTGCCGAGAGCACCAGGGCCATACCCTTCACGTTGAACCACAACGACGGTTCATTCCCCTATATCGGCAACCTGGAGACCGTCTCCGCCAGGGCGCGCGAAATACAGTGGGACCAGCCAGGCGCCCTGGATACGCTGTTGCCACGCGCGGCCAATCCGCAGCTGCGGCGGCAGTTTGATGAATGCCCGCCGGGACATTTTGATTTCGAAGCCATTATAGTGCGGCTCGACGAACGGCGCGCGGAGATGCGCATTACCGGGAGCTGCGATGTCAGCGACGGCGTCAAGTACCTGCGTGGCCTGGCACTGGATATTACCGAGCTGCGCCGGCTGGCACGTGACCTGGCAGCCGCACAAAAGCTTGACTCGGTGGGTCGACTGGCCGCCGGCGTGGCGCACGAGATCAACACGCCGGTGCAGTTCGTATCCGACAATATCCAGTTCCTCGATGGCGCCATTGCCGACATTGGCCTGGTGATCAAGGCTTATCGCGAGCTGCGGCAAGCCGTGGAATCGGGCGGCGATGCCGTCGCCGATGCGCAGCGGGCCTTGGCCGCGGAAACGGCGGCCGACCTGGACTACGTGCTCGAATATGCGCCCAATGCGCTGGCCACAGCGATTGAAGGATTGGGACGCATCGCGGTGATCGTGCGCTCGATGAAGGAGTTTGCGCACCCCGACAGCGCCCAGATGGTCGCCGCCGACCTCAATCGCGCCATCCAGACCACGCTGGTGATCTCGCGCAGCGAATACAAGTACGTGGCCGAGGTCGACGCGCAATATGGCGAGCTGCCGCTGGTCAACTGCCATCTGGGCGAGATCAACCAGGTGGTACTCAACCTGATCGTCAATGCGGCGCATGCCATGGCGGATGTGGTCAAGGGCGGCACGGATCTCGGCAAGCTCACGGTGCGTACGCGCCTCGATGGCGATGAAGTCGAGATCGCGATCGGCGACACCGGCACTGGCATTCCCCCGGAAGCGCGCGACAAGATCTTCGAGCCGTTCTACACCACCAAGGAAGTCGGCAAGGGCACCGGACAGGGGCTGGCGATCGCCCGCAATGTGATCGTCAACAAACACGCCGGCAGCCTGCGCTTCAAAACCGAGTGCGGCAAGGGCACAACCTTCTTCATTCGACTGCCGATTGGCGCCGCGGCAGAAGCGGCTGACGAGGCTATGCCCGCCCGCGCCTGAGCCACTCGTTGTCGCTGGATCGATTGCGGGTATTGCTGGGTCCGGCTGACTGACCTAGCATGCAGCCGTGAGCGTGAACCTTGCAGTAGCTGCAGCATTGTCGGCGGCTGGCCTGTTCCTCGGCATGCTGCTGCTGTTCGATATCGGTCGCAGCATCGGCATCACGCGGCTGGCGCGTGACCCGGGCGGGGTCGCCAATGGCGCCGGCCCCATCGAGGCTGCGGTCTTTGGCCTGCTGGGCCTGCTGCTGGCCTTCACCTTTTCGGGCGCGGCTACGCGCTTCGAGGAGCGGCGCCACCTGATCACCGAGGAGGCCAACGCGATAGGCACGGCCTACCTGCGCATCGACCTGTTGCCTGCCGATGTGCAGCCGGAGTTGCGTCAACTGTTCCGCCGCTACGTGGACACGCGCCTGCAGTCCAACCGCAAAGCCGACGATGCCAGTACTACGCGCGCCGAGCTTGCAGCAAGCGCGCAGTTGCAGCGCCAGATCTGGGACAAATCGGTGGCGGCCAGCCGGCAACCGGAGCTGCCGAATTCCGTGGCGACGCTGGTGATTCCGGCGCTGAACCAGATGATCGACATCACGACCACGCGCGCGGTGGCGCGGCAGAATCATCCGCCCACGGTCGTCTACGTGCTGCTCGCCGGCCTCAGCCTGCTGAGCGCCCTGCTGGCCGGCTACGTGATGAGCGATACCAAGGCGCGCAGCTGGTTTTACATGCTGATCATCTCGGGTACGATCTCGCTCACCTTCTATGTGATCATGGACCTGGAGTTCCCGCGCCTCGGACTGATCCGCATCGACGCGGCCGACCAGACGCTGGTTGATCTCAAGAGCACGATGAACTAGAAAAACACAAGCCGCCAGGCAGGAGAATCCACATGTCCGAACCCATCGCTACCGGTACGCCGCCCCGCAGCTTCTGGATCATCAGCATCCTCGCGCTGCTGTGGAACCTGCTCGGCGTCGCCAGCTACCTGATGACCGTGAAGATGAGCCCAGCCGCGCTGGCCGCGATGCCCGAGGCCGAGCGTGCGCTCTACCAGAACATTCCCGCGTGGGTCACCTCGAGCTTCGCGATCGCCGTGTTTGGCGGCACGCTGGCCTGCATCCTGCTGTTGATGCGCAAGCGCGTGGCCAGCACGCTATTCCTGGTGTCGCTGCTCGCGATCCTGGTGCAGATGGGTCATGCGTTCTTCATGACGCCGATGCTGGCGGTGCGCGGCGCAGCGGGTGCCGCACTGCCCCTGTGTGTCATTGTCGCGGCGATATTCCTGCTGTGGTATTCGCGTGGCGCGCAGAGCCGCGGCTGGCTGAGTTAGCGATGGCGCGGACGATCACCATACTGGTGGCGATCGTCGCGCTCACTGCGGTGCTGATGCTGGTTGCGAGCGCGCTGCGCGGTGCGCAGGTCAATCGCGTTGCATTGGTGGTGGCGTTCATCGTACTCGGAGCCACCATCAGTCGCCTGGCGCGCTCGCGCAGCGCACCGAAGGATCGATGAGCCGCAGCCACACACCAGCGGTCACGGTGATTCAGGTCAAGGCGAAACCCAACGCGCGCAACAGCCTGCTCGAGCAGATCAGCCCCGGCGTCTGGCAGGCGCAACTGAAATCACCGCCGGTCGATGGCAAGGCCAACAAGGAACTGATCGCGCTGGTCGCCGCGCATTTCGGCACGCCCAAGTCTGCGGTGTCCATCAAGAGCGGCGGCTCGGCGCGCCTGAAGCGCGTCGCCATTGAAGGCGCTGGCCGCCAGCAACCGCCAGTCGCCGGCAGCCGCTGACAGCTAGCGGCCGGCGTCGAGCTCGCGGCCGCTGGCCAGCTTCAGGTACTGCGGCTCCCATGCTTCGGTAAAACGACTCTCGTCGTGATCGGCAAAGGCCTTCTGCTGATCGCTCGCCTGGCGCGCGCTGTTGCCGCAGTAGAACTCAACGCTGTCGCCCGACGCGATTTCCTGCTGCAGATCGATCCAGCACAGGTCCATCGGCAGATAGGCATCGCGATCGCGCGCCTGCAACGATCCTTTCAGCGCGACGATGGGCTGGCTACCGTGGTTCTCCACCCGCACCCGCAGCACGAAAGTCAGGGCATCGCTGATCTGGTGAGCCTTCTTGGCGTAGCCGGGGTCCGTGAGCTCCTGGGATGCGTTGAGCGTCATGACCTTCGCGCTGACCACGCGCGCCTCGACGATCTCACGGAGCGGGGCCATGCGCGCTTCGCGGTCGGCCTTGCGATCAGCGGCCTGCGCATCGACCACTGACTGCTTCGCCACCCAGCGCTTCTGCAGTTCAATGGCTTCGGCAAAAGTACGCGCGGTCAGCGGATCCTCCGGATCGGCAAACTTCGCCGTCAGCACATCGCCATTGCTGCGCTTGACGTAGTCCTCCACCAGCTTGCGTTCTTCATCTGGCAGACGCGCCAGCTGCTTGTGCACGCTGCTGAGATCAGTTGTGCCGAACGGCAATGCCGTGCGGTGCGGGTCGCCGGGACGCATGAACAGCCAGGCAATGCCGATGGCGACCAACAGCGAGAGCAGGCGAAACTTGGTCATCGCGGATGAGCCTCGGTGCGAGAATCCTAAGACTTGCTACTGGGCGTGGATTGGGAGGAGGCGAGCACGCATAGGGTACCCGTCGTCGCTCCCCGATACACGCTTTGGACGGGCACCCTATGCGTGCTCGCCTCCTCCCAATCCATGCACAGGTGTGAGGTTAGGATTTTCGCGGGGGTTGCGGTGTTGTCGGAGGTCACGGATTTACGCGCTCGACAACGCACAAAGGCGCGTCCTAGTGGTTGGGGCGACCGTGCTGCTAGTTCTGGTGTGTAGTCTGCTCGCAGAATGCGCGGCGGGTCGGGTCTGCCGGATCGATGGGTTCGATGGATTCACCGAGGCGCATGAGCTTCTCGCCGGCGGAGAACTCTGGCCACGGCGGGAGGCCGGCATCGATTGGGATTTCCGGTCTTGGCAAACTGCACCCAATAGCTCGATGCCACGTCAGCCAGATGGCGATCAGCGGCCACCCATGGCCGATCGAGCCTGGGCAGGTTTCGAAACACATAGGGGATTTCGCTGGAGTGGAAGGCACCGAACTCCGGGTGCTGCGGCCAGGGGATGGCGTGATCGAAGTAGTAGGCGTACACGACACTGCTGGCTGCACGCTGCGCCTTCGCGTAGCGCGCCAGCGCTACACGTGCGCAGTCGATGAGCGCCGCGTTGCGCGCTGCGAACACTTCGGCATCGTTCGCGGCGGGATACAGCCTGAAATATTCGCCGGCGCGCTCGCCATAGCGCTTGCTGGCTTCTGCCTGCCAATCGGCGAGCGTGTCGATACGGGGCGGACCGAACCCAGCGATTGGCAGGGCGTCGCCGCTGACAATGCCGAACAGCAGTGGCACCTGCTTCCCCAGGGCTGCGACGCGAACTACATTGCCGTCGAGAGTTGGCGCGTAACGCAGCGCTTGTCCATCAACAACTGCTCGCGGGCCCAGCAGTTCGGCAGCTGGCAAGGCACGCAGTGCGGCGGCGCTGGTTGCACCCAGCACCTCCCCCAGTCGCGCTCCACCCCGCTCCACCACACCCAGCAACTGCTGAGCGTAGAACTCCCGCCCCAGCCAGCCCGGCCCGCTCTGCGCTATGGCGCGCACGAACAATCCGCTTGCGACGGGCGACTCCATCAGCAACTTCACCGACATCGCGCCGGCCGACTGGCCGAAGATCGTCACACGCGCAGGATCGCCGCCGAACCCGGCAATATTGCGCTTGACCCATTGCAACGCTGCGATCTGATCGAGCAAGCCGTAGTTGCCCGAATGAAACTCGGCGGATTCGGCGCTGAGCGCCGGGTGCGCCAGAAATCCGAACGGGCCGACGCGATAGTTGAAACTCACCAGCACGACACCCTGGCGCGCCAGTTGCGCGCCGTCGTACAGCGAAATCGCGCCGGAACCTTCGCCGAATCCACCACCGTAGATCCACACCATGACGGCACGGCGCGCGCGTGGCTTGGGATCCGAGGTCCACACATTCACATAGAGACAGTCTTCGCTGATCGCCCCCTGTGTCATGAACTCCGCCGTCCACGGCAACCTGGAGCCCGCCTCGTCCTGCATGCAGCTCGCGCCGAAGCGATCGCCAGCACGCACACCCTGCCAGGACGCAGGCGGCTGGGGCGCACGCCAGCGCAGCGCACCGACTGGCGGCGCCGCGAACGGAATACCGAGGAAGCGACTGACGCCGTCCGCATCGACGGCGCCGGCGACGCGCCCTTGCTGCGTGGCGACGATGGGTGCGCCGAGATTCGCGGCCCCGGCAGCCGACAGGAGTGAGGCCGCGCATAGCAGCGCGCTCATCATTCGCGTGGTCGACACCTTACCCCCAGGAACCCTGCGAGCGCGCGTGGACGAGGAGCCGGCAGGCACTGAAGTGTGCCCGTCCAAAGCGTGTATCGGGGAGCGACGACGGGCATGCTTCAGTGCCTGCCGGCTCCTCGTCCACGCGCGCCCCCAAACTCTAATGGTGAATATAGTTCTCGAGCTGCTCAATAGTCTGCGCCTGCTCCGCCAGCACCGCCCGCACCAGATCGCCAATCGACAGCATCCCCACCACCCGCTCGCCATCGACTACGGGTAAATGCCGGATGCGCCGATCCGTCATGATCTGCATGCATTGCTGCGCGCTTTCGCCCGGCTCCACCGTGTGCACCTGCGCGGTCATGATCGCGCGCACCGGAGTGTCGGCGGATGAGCGGCCCTTGAGGATCACCTTGCGTGCGTAGTCGCGCTCGGAGACGATTCCGGCGAGCTTGTCGCCCTGCATCACCAGCAGTGCACCGACGCTGTGTTCCGCCATCAGGCGTATGGCTTCGAGAACGGGAGCGTCGGGGCCTACGGAGAAAATATCCCTGGGCTTGCGGCCCAGTAACTGTGCTGCGCTTGCCATGGCTACCTCCACTGCTCACATGTTGCAGCCGCGGGGCGGCTGCCTACGGGAATCAGGCGGCCTCGACGATCAACAACGCGCCCTCGACGGCGCGTACGCGCACCGCGGCGCCGGCCGGCAGTTCGGGACCGCGCACTTTCCAGGCGCCATCACCGACAAAGGCCTTGCCGTAGCCCTGCACGATCGGCTCGCTGAGCTTGTACACCTGGCCGATGTACTGCGCGGAGCGCTGGTTCAGGTTCGGCTGCTCGGAAGTTTCAGGATGCGCACCCTTGTAGTTGCGCCACACGAGCAGCGCCGCGACCGACAGGCCGCCGAACAGCACCAGCTGCAATTGCCAGGGGATCGGAATCACCAACAGCAGCGCACCGACCACCAGCGCCGCGGCCGCAAACCAGATCGCCACCGCGCCGGGCGCGAAGGCTTCGACGATGCCCAGCAGCGCGGCGATGATCCACCAGTGCCACCAATGCAGACTTGAGGCGAAGTCGATCATGGCTCCTCAGCGTGTCGGCGTGCCCACGGTCGGCACAGTGCCACGCGGCGGCGGCAGGCTGCCCTGCTGCTGTTTCATCGCGTCCTTGGCGAGCTCGGCGATGCCGCCGATCGAGGCCAGCAGCCCGGTGGCCTCCATCGGCATGAAGAACACCTTCTGGTTCGGCGAGGTCGCGAATTCCTTCATCGCCTCCACGTACTTCTGCGCGATGAAGTAGTTGATGGCCTGCACGTTGCCCTGGGCAATGGCCTGCGAGACCACAGCCGTGGCCTTGGCCTCGGCTTCACCGAGGCGCTCGCGCGCCTCGGCATTGCGGAACGCGGCTTCCTTACCGCCTTCGGCCTGCAGCACCATGGCCTGTTTCTCGCCCTCGGCCTTGAGAATGGCGGCCTGGCGAAAGCCCTCGGCTTCGAGGATGTTGGCGCGCTTGTCACGCTCGGCCTTCATCTGCCGGCCCATCGATTCGATCAGATCCGCCGGCGGCTGGATGTCCTTGATCTCGATGCGCGTCACCTTGATGCCCCAGGGCATCGTGGCATCGTCGACCACGCGCAGCAGGCGATGATTGATTTCATCGCGCTTGGAGAGGGTTTCGTCGAGATCCATCGCGCCGATCACGGTACGGATATTGGTCATCGTGAGGTTCACGGTCGCGAGGCGCAGGTTGTCCACTTCGTAGGCCGCGCGCGCCGCGTCCTGCACCTGGTAGAACACCACGGCATCGATGCCGACCATGGCGTTGTCCTTGGTGATGACTTCCTGGCGCGGCACGTCGAGCACCTGCTCCATCATGTTCATGCGCCGGCCGATACCCTCGAAGAAGGGCGTGATCATGTGGAAGCCCGGCTCCATGGTCTTCTTGAACTTGCCGAAGCGCTCGAGCGTGTACTGGAAGCCCTGTGGCACGGTCAGCCAGGCCTTGGAGATGAAAACCACCGCCGCCACGACGATGACGATCCAGACCCAATTGACGTCGAAACCAAACATGGTTGCCTCGCCTTCAAAAGCCGCTATGCCGGCGGGCAACATAGCACGTCGGTAGCAGGGCGGCGTAATGCCGCCGTCCTTAAGCCCGCTTCAGTCTTGGTCCTTGCCGCAGGCGGCGCCGAGCCAGTGGCCGTTGAGCGTTACGTTCACTTTGCCGTTGGGCGTGGTCACCTGGATAGCACCCTTGAATTCTTCGGGGCTGACGGCCTCCATCTTCATCTCGCCGTCGCGGGCAGGATTGCCGGCGCAATGGAAATGCGTCTCCATGTGGGTGGCAGTCTGCGTGACGACGCGGTACTGGCAGCTCTTGTCCTGCTCCTTCTCGGCATGGACGCTGCCGCGCAGCAGGTCTTCCTTGGTTACGCAGGTCTTGGTGGTGCTCGGGTGGGCGCCGGCGCCGACCCCGTGCTGCTTCAGCGTGGCCTCGATGCGCGCGCGCTGCTCGGGCGGCATACGCGCCAGGATGTCGGGCGGCATCATCGCCCCGCTCATCTGGGTGGTGGTGCTCATCTCCCACTGGCCGGGCTTGATGTTCAGCGGCTCGGCAGCGCACGCCAGGCCGGCAGCGCCAGTCAGGAGGCACGCAGCGGCAGCACTACGGAACAGGGTGGACTTGCTCATGATGCGTTACTCCGTTTCAGGTGGACGAGCAGGATGGAGACCGCGGCCGGCGTGACGCCCGGCACGCGCGCGGCCTGCCCCAAGGTGGCTGGCCGGATCTCATTCAGTTTCTGGCGCACTTCGTTTGAGAGCCCCGCGAGGGCGCCGTAGTTCAGGTCGGGGGGCAAGGTGGTGTGTTCGTGGCGCGCCGTGCGGATGATCTCGGCCTCGGCGCGCTCGATGTAGCCGCTGTAGGCGGCGCGCACTTCGAGTGCTCGGCGCAGCTGGTCGGCGAGGCGCGGGTCGATCCGGGCTGGGTCGCCCAGCGGCGAGTCGTCCGGCGCGGCGCCGATCAATTCCAGCACCGCCTCATACCCGATGCCGGGTCGACGCAGCAGCTCCATCGCGGTGACGTCGCGACTCAGCGCAGCGCCGGCCAGCACGCGCTCGCACCACTCGGCCGAGGGCTCGCGCGTCAATACGCGGCGCGACTCGAGACGCTTCACTTCAGCAGCAATGGCACGCTGCTTGGTCTCGAAGAAATCCCAGCGCTCGTCGTCGACCAGGTGCAGCTCGCGGCCCCTCGGCGTGAGGCGTTCATCGGCGTTGTCTTCGCGCAACAGCAGTCGATGCTCGGCGCGACTGGTGAACATGCGATAGGGCTCGGCGGTACCGCGCGTCACGAGATCATCGACCAGCACGCCCAGGTAGGCTTCGCTGCGCGCGGGCACCCAGCCTGGCAGATCCCGGTTGGCGCGGGCGGCGTTGACGCCGGCCAGCAGGCCCTGCGCCGCGGCCTCTTCGTAGCCCGTGGTGCCATTGATCTGGCCGGCAAAAAACAGGCCCGCAACGCTCTTGGTTTCGAGCGTGGATTTCAGGTCGCGCGGATCGAAAAAATCGTACTCGATCGCGTAGCCCGGGCGCGTGATATGCGCCTGCTCGAAGCCGGCGATGGTGCGCACGAAAGCCTGCTGCACGTCGAAGGGCAGGCTGGTCGAGATGCCGTTCGGATAGACCTCGTGCGTGGCCAGGCCCTCGGGCTCGATGAAGATCTGGTGGGCGTTGCGATCGGCAAAACGGTGCACCTTGTCTTCGACCGATGGGCAGTAGCGCGGGCCCACGCCCTCGATGCGGCCGGTGTACATCGGCGAGCGATCGAAGGCCGCACGGATGATCTCGTGGGTGCGCTCATTGGTATAGGTTATGTGACAATCGACCTGCTTAGGGTGGTCACTGGCACGCCCGAGGAACGAAAACACCGGAAGTGGGCTGTCGCTGGACTGCGCGGCGAGCGCGCGATAGTCGATGCTGCGACCGTCGATGCGGGGTGGCGTACCGGTCTTCAGGCGAGCCGTGCGCGGCATGCGCTCACGCAGTTTTGCCGCCAGCAGATTCGAGGGCGGATCGCCTGCCCGACCACCCTGATAGTTGTCGAGCCCGACGTGGATGCGGCCGCCGAGGAAGGTGCCCACGGTGAGCACCAGCGCGCGCGCGCCAAAGCTGATGCCGGTGACGGTGCTGGCGCCGACGACACGATCGCCCTCGATCAGCAGGTCGCCCACTTCCTGCTGGAACAGCGTTAGGCCAGGCTGATTTTCCAGCAGCTCGCGCATGGCCTGTTTGTAGAGCTGCCGGTCGGCCTGCGCGCGCGTCGCGCGCACCGCCGGACCCTTGCTGGCATTGAGCGTGCGCAGCTGGATGCCGGCACGATCGGCGACCCGCGCCATCGCGCCGCCGAGCGCGTCGATCTCGCGCACCAGGTGGCCCTTGCCGATGCCGCCGATTGCCGGATTGCAGCTCATCGCACCCAGCTGCTCGATGTTTTGCGTAAGCAACAACGTGCGCGCGCCGGCGCGTGCGGAGGCCAGCGCCGCCTCGCAACCCGCATGGCCGCCGCCGACCACGATCACATCGAAATGGGCCGCAAAATGCATGGGGCACATTCTACGGAAGCGGCCGGCGGCCAGCCTGAAAATCAGCGGGCCGGCGATCAGCGATCGGCGCGCATCACTGTCATAAGTCGCAGGTCCTGCGGGTTGAAGATCGCCACCATCGGCGTGCTTTTCCCGGTCAGCAGCAGGGTCACCGCCTGATCGGCGCCCAGGCCGGCCGCGGCGATTCCCCGCCCGATGTAGGCCGCGCGCTTGCGCAGGCGGACGTCGTTGCGCGCGACGCCTTCGGCATTCTTGAGCTGGCCGCGCAACGCGGGCAGGCCCTCGGTCCAGGGTTTGAAATAGCGCGGCATGTCTACCACGTCGTCACCACCCTGGCGCGCGGAGTCGATGATGCGCTGGCGTTCCGCGACGTCGCTGGGCAGCGGTGCCCATACCCAGCGCGGCCGGCTGTACCAGTGGGGCGCCAGCGCCGGATTCTCCTTCTGGGCGCGCTCGATTTCGGCGGGGTGCAGGTCGATGGCCTGCACCATCTGCAAGCGGTCTTCGGAAAAGGCGTAGTACAGCGGTCGCCCGCCCCACAACGTCGTGGCGCCATAGACCAGCGCTGCGAGCTGGACCAGCGCGATGCAGGCGATATCCCGCGCCAGCTCGCGTCTGGGCTTGGCCGGGTTCGCGATCAGCAGCGTGGCCAGCGGACCAAGCGCCACATCCACCCCGATCAGTATCGGCACCACGCTCAACGCGCCGCTCAGGTACCACCCGGGCCAGCGATACCAGCCCAGGTAGAGGCCGCCGAGCACCAGCGACAGCACGCCCATGCTGGCCAGTACATGCAGTGCAAAGGCCTTGAGACGAAATTTCATGAGCAGGAATTGTAATGCGGGCGCGGCCACTCGCAACTCGCGGATCGTCGGGGAGCGACGACGGATACCCTTGGCGCCCCGCCCCCTCCTGAAACAGCTACTTTGCCTGCAGGATCTGCAGCACGGCGGCGCGGGCATCCGCGGCATGAATGGGTAGCGCCAGGACATCGCCGGGTCGTGCCCATTCGAGTGCGCATCTCGCGGCGTCGAGCTCATTGGCGCGCATCGGCAGCGCGGCGTCGGATAGGCCCAGGCGCAATAGCTCGGCGCGGATGATGCGGGGGACATCGCCGGCAGAGCGGCCGCGCAGGTGGGCTTCGTCTTCCTTGATGACGATCAGGTCGGGGCGGAATTCGGCGGCAACGCGCGCGAGTTCCTGGACGTCTTCGTCCTTGCGGTTGCCGGCGTGGCCGAGCACCAGGCCCAGGCGGCCGGGCTGCGTGCGCATCTGCGAGGCGACCTGCAGGAAGCCGCGCAGCCCGTCGGGGTTGTGGGCGTAGTCGACCAGCACACGCACGCCCTTGGCCTCGAAGCGCATCATGCGGCCGGGGTTGTCCTCGAGCGCGGCGCCGAAGCGGGCGTAGACGCTGGCGATATTGGACGCTGCAATGCCGAGCGCCGTGGCTGCGAGCGCGGCGCCAGCGAGGTTGGCGATGTTGTAGGTGGCGTAGCCGTCGACGGTCAGCGGCAAGGCAGTCACGGCGCCCAGGTTCACTGTGGCCGCATCGGTGCCGCCGCGGCCGGCGCCGCCAGCGCCGCCAGCGAGACTGAGCAGCAACTGCCCATCGCGCACGCCACAGGTCGCGCCGGAGCGCGCGCGATGTTCGCGCAGCAGCGGGTGATCAAAATCGAGCGCGAACCAGGCCAGAATCGGGGCGCGGCCGAAGCGCTGTTCCAACCCCTCAGCCTTGGCGCGCAGCAGCGGATCGTCGGCGTTCATCACCAGCAGGCCACCCTGCGGCAGCACGCCGGCAATGGCGAGTTTGGTGTCGGCAAGGCCGTCCAGATCGTCGATACCGTATTCGCCGAAGTGATCGGCACTGATGTTGGTGACCACCACGACGTGGGCGCGCGTGATGGCGACACCACGGCGCAGGATGCCGCCGCGCGCCACTTCGAGGATCGCAGCCTCGGTGCGCGCATCGCGCAGCACGCGCCGCGCACCGGCCGG
Source organism: uncultured Gammaproteobacteria bacterium (assembly GCA_963764065.1). Classification (GTDB taxonomy): domain Bacteria; phylum Pseudomonadota; class Gammaproteobacteria; order Steroidobacterales; family Steroidobacteraceae; genus FEN-1191. The sequence goes on from CAVXRM010000008.1 coordinate 321,956, forward strand.
GCCTGAATAGTCACCGTGCGCCAGCGCTTCGCCGCCGCTGAACACGCCGTCGGTACAGTTGTAAGCCGCGCGCCAGCCCTGCTCGCGGGCGCAGGCCGCGAGCAGGCGCACCGTGGTGGTCTTGCCGTTGGAACCGGTAACCAGTGCGGTCGGGATGTCGCGCAGCGATGCCCAGGGTATCGCTTCGGGCGCGGGCAGCGCCTCGAGCGGGTAACTCTGTCCGCCGACACCGGCACCCAGCGTCAGCGTTTTCTCATCGAGTATCACCGGCAAACCGCGCGAATCCGCCGCGGCCAGCACGGCGCGCAAGTCCGGACGCGCCTCGCCCGCCTGCAGGCGCAGGAAGCGCGCGCGAGCCGCGGACTGCTCGAGCACTGGTGCATCAAGCGCACTGACTGGCGTGTCGGCCGGCGCGTTCTCCAGCGCCGCGGCCAGCAAGGCCACTTCGAGGTCGGCGCCGCGCGCCGGATCGCGCTCGAGGAGCGCGGCGCACAGCGCCCACTCATTCACTTCGGTGGCGAGGAACAGCTGATCGACCGGCGCAGCGATCGAGAGCGACACACCATTCGCATGCGGGCGCACGGCGATGCCGGTCTCGGTCCAGCCGAGCATCGTGCGGGTCTGCGAAACACGCCCGCGCCAGGCCTGCAGCAGTGACTGCAGCTGCGCCGCGTCGCCCGGCACTGCGATCAGTTCCAGCGTGGCGCCCGTGCCCGCAAAGAACAGGTTCGCGCCCATCAACCGACGCGAGTCGGTGAAGGGCAGCGCGGGCGGCGTGTTCAGTCTTCCGCCTCGGGCGCGAGTCGAACGCCACGTTCGTCACGCACCAGTCCTTCGAGACTGAATGCCGGCGCGCGCGGCACGCCCGGGCTTGCACCTGCGGCGCCGGCAGCGCCATTGCGGCTGGCCGCTGCGCCATTGCCGCCATGCATGCGGGCCGGGAAATCCTGCGCGGAGCCCATGATGCCCTCGCTCTCGGCGCTGTCGCTGCTGCCTGCAACCAACCCGCGTGCAGCTGGCGCGCCTAGAGGTTTGAACTTGGTGATCTGCTTCCAGGAGCGCACCAGCGAATCGGCAAAGACCAGCAGCAGGTCGCCGGGCTGACCCATGTTGAGCGCCGCGGCGATCGCCTCCTGCTCGTCGGGGATGATCGAGATCGCGCTCTCGGGCACGCCCTCGGCGCGCAAGGCCTTGGCCTGCAGGCGCGGCACTTCATCGGGCGCGCGATCGCGCAGCGAGTCGTCGCGCCGACAGATGTAGTGATCGAAGTGGCCGGCAACCGCATGCGCAATGGCCACGAGATCTTCATCGCGCCGATCTCCCGGACCGGCCATGACCACGATGCGCCGGCCCGTGACATCGAGGCGCTGTGCGAGATCGGCCATCGCCGCCACGGCATGCGCATTGTGGCCGTAGTCGAACAGCACCTTGAACGGGTGCTCGTTGAACACGTTCATGCGGCCCGGCGCCTGGAAGAAGGTGGAATCGAAAGTGCGCAGGCCCTGGCGGATCGCATCGAGCTTGATGCCGAGCGAGAAGGCCATGCTGGCCGCGAACATCGCGTTCTGCACGTTGTGCAGCGCGCGGCCCTCGAGGGTCGCGGGGATCAGATGCGTCCACACCAGCGGGATGTGGCTGCCGCGATCGTAGAGCGCGATCATCTGGCCATTCACGCCGGCCTCGAGCGCGCAGGCGCGGCCGCCGGCGCGGATGTGCTCGCGCACCAGCGTGTGCTCCGGGTTCACGGTCACGTAGCAGATGTTCTTCGCTTCGGTGTAGCCGGCCATCTTCAGCACCAGCGGATCATCGGCATTGAGCACCGCGCAGTCGGTCGCCACCTCGACCACGACGCGCTTCACTTCGGCGAGCTGCTCGAGCGTGTCGATGCCCTTGAGCCCCAGGTGATCGGCCTGCACGTTCAGCACACGCGCCGACATTGACCTCGCGCACGCCCATGCCGGCGCGCAGCAGCCCGCCGCGCGCGGTCTCGAGCACCGCCATGTCGATCTGCGGATCGGCCAGCACCATGCGCGCCGACACCGGCCCCGTCATGTCGCCCTGCACGGTGCGCTGGCCGTCGATGTAGACGCCATCGGTGGTCGTGAGGCCGGGCGTGTAGCCGGCCATCTTGGTGATGTGCGCCAGCATGCGCGCGGTCGTGGTCTTGCCGTTGGTGCCGGTGATCGCCGCGATCGGCACGCGCGAGGGCGCGCCCTGCGGGAACAGCATCTCGATCACCGGCGTCGCCACGTCGCGCGGCGTGCCTTCGCTCGGCGCCACGTGCATGCGGAAACCGGGTGCCGCGTTCACTTCGCAGATGCCGCCGCCGATCTTGCGGTAGCTCTCGGTGATGTTCTTCGAGAGGAAATCGACACCGCCGACGTCGAGGCCGATCGCGCGCACCGCGCGCTCGGCCATTTCGCGGTTGTCGGGGTGGATCACGTCGGTGACGTCGGTGGCGGTGCCGCCGGTGGAAAGATTGGCGGTCGAGCGCAGGTACACGATCTGATCGACCGCCGGCACCGAACTCGCGCTGCAGACCCACGCGCTCGAGCATCTTCTGCGCCTGCGCATCGAGCTCGAGGCGCGTGAGCACTTTCTCGTGGCCGACGCCGCGGCGCGGATCCTGGTTCACGATGTCGATCAGCTGCAGCGACGGTGTGCACGCCATCGCCGACCACGTGGCCCGGCGTGCGCCGCGTCGCCGCGACCAGCTCGCCGTTGACCACCAGCAGCCGATGATCGTCGCCCTCGAGGAAGGTCTCGACGATCACCGAGCGCGAATGCTCGCGCGCCACGTTGAAACCCTGCGCCACTTCGGCGTCGCTGGTCAGCCGGATCGAAATGCCGCGCCCATGATTGCCGTTGTAGGGCTTGGTGACCACCGGATAACCGACGCGGCGCGCGGCGCGCACCGCCTGCTCTTCGCTCTGCACCAGCTCCTGCTTCGGCACCGGCAGGCCGAGCGTCGCGAGGATCTTGTTGGTCTCCTCCTTGTCGCTCGCCAGTTCGACCGCGATGTGCGAGGTGCGGCCGGTCACCGTGGCCTGGATGCGCTGCTGGTACTTGCCGTGGCCGAGCTGCACCAGCGATTGATCGTTGAGCCGCAGCCAGGGGATGTCGCGCTTCTCCGCGGCCTTCACCAGCGATGCAGTCGAGGGCCCGAGCGCGCGGCGTTGCGCGAAGCGGATGAACTCATCGCGCGCCGCGGGCCATTCCCAGCCTTCGGGCACGCTGTCTTCGGGGCGTATCGCGGGTGGCAGCAATGAACACAGCAGGCGCAGGCCGAGCTCGCCCGCGGCGATGCCTTCATCGCGCTGCACGTACTCATAGACGACGGTGTACACGCCCGGCGCACCGGCGCTGCGGGTCTTGCCGAAGGTGACTTCCTCGCCGGCGATGTTCTGCAGCTCGATCGCCACGTGCTCGAGCACGTGGCCGAGCCAGGTGCCTTCGTCTTCGCGCATGCGCCGGAAGAATCCGCCCGGCTCTGGTAGGAACAGCCGTGCTCGCGCGAGGCCCGGAAGCGCCGCGGCCAGCGCATCGACGAAGGCCGGCCCCAGCCTGCCCGTGGGCCAGGCCTCGAGCGCGCCCAGGTCGAGCTCCAGCCGGATGACCGGGAAGTGCGCGTAGAGCGACGGGCCGACATAGACCGAACGATCGAGGATACGCATGGCAACTTCCTCAATGAGCGGCTCGCAAAGCGTCCGCTGTTATTCTTTTGCCCGCACCAGTGCGCCCGGTTCTGCGACGCGCGTATGCAGGTTGAAGGTGGCGCCGGCGACCAGCACATGCAGGCGCAGGCCCAGCATGCACACCGGCTGACCCTCGGCCGACCTCGCCCATCGACGAGTAGCTGACATCGGCGCCATCGACGATCGTGACGCCGCCGCTGCCCTCGACTTCGACGGTTTCGTCCGGGCCGATGAAGGCCGCGGTGTCTTCGTCGAGGCCGATGCCGACCGCGAACGGATTGTAGGCCAGCGCGGTGAGCAGACGCCCGAGCCGGTCGCGCTGGCGGAAATGCTGGTCGATGATGAAGCGGTTGGTGAGCCCGAGGCCGGGCGCGAGGCGCACGCTGCCCGAGATCACGGCCGAGCCCTCGTCGCCGAAGGCGATCATGTGTTCGCTGAGGATGCTGGCGCCGGCACTGGTGCCGCCCACGGTGACGCCGTGCGCATTGCGCTGGCGGATCAGCTTCGCGACCGGCGTGCCGCCGAGCAGCGTGGTCAGTCGCAGCTGGTTGCCGCCGGTGAAGAAGATGCCGCTCGCCTCTTCGAGCCGGCGCAGGCGCCCGGTTTCCTGGCAGTCGCGGCGCGTGTCGAAATCCATCACCGTGACACGCTCGGCGCCGATGTCGCGGAACAGCTGCTCGTAGCGCGGGCCGGTCTCGTGCATGCGGCTCGCGGTCGGAATCACCACGATGTCGGCCTGCTCACCGCCCGACACGCGCACGAAGCGCTCGAGGATGTGGCGGTCGTTCTCCTTGTTCTCGGCGCCGCCGATCGGAATGATCCAGCCGCGGGTGGCGCCTTCGGGAATTTTACTGGGCATGCCGCACTGCTCCTGGTCTCGTTCAGCCGCTCGCCGAAATCGCTGTTGGCTTCATACTTCGAAGGTGCCGCGCCGCACGGCCACGCCATCCTGCACGTGCACCTCGCCCGCGGATCACGACGCTGCGCACTGCAGCGCCCGCGTCCAGGGCCACCAGGTCGGCATCGTCGCCGACCGCGATCTCGCCCTTGCCCGCCAGGCGCAGCAGCCGCGCCGGATTGCTGGTGAAGGGCGGCAGCGCCTGCTCGAGCGGCATGCCGCGCGCAAGCAGCTCGTGCAGGGTACTCAGCAGTGCCCCGGCCGAGCCTACATCCATGTTGCACACCCGGCCGTCGCCGTCGAAGCACGGCAGGCAGCCACCGGCATCGGAGCTCACGGTGATGCGCTCCGGCGGCGCGCCGCTCGCGGCATAGCGCAGCACGGCATCGGCGGCGCTCCAGGCGTCCTCGCCTTCGGCGACCGGAAAGGCAGTCACGTCGACCGTCGAGCCGGCACGGGCCAGCGCGACGGCCTCTTCGAACAGGGCGCGGCGGCGATTCACGTGGGTGGGATTGAATACGCGCGCCGGCAACTCGGATTCCTCGAGCGCGCGGCGCACGAGCTCCAGGCCGCGCGGCCCGTCGCCCAGATGCAGGTGTAGGATGCCGGCCTTGCCGGTCATCAGCCCTGCGACATGCGCTTCGGCGGCGAGCCGCAGCAGTTCATCGTAGGTCGGCTGGCTGGAGCGATGATCGCTGATCGCCACCTCGCCGATGCCGAGCATCGCCTCGATGAACACCAGATCGCCGCGCACGCTGCCGGTGAGCGTCGTCGGCGGCACGTGATAGCCGCCGGTGTAGCACCAGGCGTTCAGCCCCTGCTCGCGCAGCGCGTAGACATTGGCCAGCAGCTCGCCCGAGCCGCGCGCCACGTCGTCGGTGCCGAGCAGTCCCACGACGCTGGTGACGCCCGCCAGCGTGAAGCGTGTCAGCGGTACCGGCGGCACGCGGGTGTGGAATCCGGCCTCGCCGCCGCCGCCCGTGACGTGCACATGAGCATCGATGAAGCCGGGGACCAGCCATGCGCCACCGACATCGAGGGTGGTGGCTGCGTCGCGCAGTGCGGAGGGCAGATCGGGCAATTGGGTATTCGTGCCCATCCACAGGATCTTGCCGCCGCCGACCAACAGGTTCTGCAGACCCAGCGGGCGCGGCGCGTGAACCTCGGCGTTGCGGACGAACAGCATGTGCGCGGAACTATAACGCCGATCGATCACATCAGCCACGTTACTTGCCGATGCAAAAGGTCGAGAAAACCAGCCCCAGAAGCTCATCGGCGCTGTGCTCGCCGGTGATTTCGCCGAGCGCGTGCTGCGCCGCTCGCAGTTCTTCGGCCACCAACTCGCCGGCCCGCGCCGCAGCGCGCTGCTGCTGTGCAGTGGCCAGGTGCTGCGCGACCTCGCGCAGCGCACTGAGGTGTCGGCTGCGTGCCGAGAGCGTGCCACCCTCGCCCGGCGTGTAGCCGGCGGCATCCAGCAGGTGACGACGTAGCGCGTCGAGGCCCGCGCCGCTGCGCGCGCTAATCGCGAGCGCTGCGGTAACCCCGGGCGGCTGCGCAGCAGTGCCTGTGGCCGGCGATTGCGTGAGCAGATCCAGCTTGTTGTAGACCAGCGTGACCGGCACATCCGCCGGCAATTGTGCGCGCTCAGCCTCGTAAGCCTGCGCCCCGGGGTCAGTCTGCGCATCGATGAGGAACAGTACGCGGTCGGCGTGCGCCATGGCGACGCGCGCGCGGCGCATGCCTTCGCCCTCGATCGCATCGCCGCTGGCACGCAGGCCCGCGGTGTCGAGCAGCAGCAGCGGCACGCCTTCGATCTGGATGCGCTCGCGCAGCAGGTCGCGCGTGGTGCCGGGCTGCTCGCTGACGATCGCGGCCTCGTGGCCGGCAAGCTGGTTCAGCAATGTGGACTTGCCGGCATTGGGCGCGCCGGCGATCACGACGGTGAGCCCCTCGGTCAGCACGCGGCCCTGCTGTGCCGCGGCCTGCAGCGCCGCGCATTGTGCGGCCACTTCACCAAGGCGCTGGCCGAGCGCGGCATCGCCCAGGAAATCAATTTCGTCAGTGGGGAAATCGATGGTCGCCTCGATATGCGCACGCAGCGCTGCCAGCGCCTCATCGAGCGCCTGCACGCGCACCGAGAACTCGCCCTGGAGTGAGCGCAGCGCAGCGCGCGCGGCGGCCATGCTGCCGGCATCGATCAGATCCGCGACCGCCTCGGCCTGCGCGAGATCGATGCGGCCATTCAGATACGCGCGTTGCGTGAACTCGCCAGGTTGCGCGCGGCGTGCACCGAGCTCGAGCGCGCGTGCGATCAGCGCCTCGACCAGCACCGGGCCGCCGTGGCACTGCAGTTCAAGTATGTCTTCACCGGTGTAGGACGCGGGCGCCGCGAAGTACAGCGCCAGGCCTTCATCGAGCGCCGCGCCATCGGCAGCGCGGAACACGGCATTCGTGGCATAGCGCGGTTCGGGGAGCGAGCTCAACATGCCGCGCGCGACAGCGCAGGTCGCGGGGCCGGAAATACGCACGATCGCCACACCGCCGCGCCCCGGCGGCGTGGCCGCCGCGACGATGGTGTCGACGGCCGCTGGCGCGGCGGTAGGCTCGCTACGCACCGTGGTCTGCGCAGCCTAGCTGCGCGCGCTGCCCTGCGCCGCGATGCGCCGGTTGATGTTCCACTGCTGCAGGATCGAGAGCACGGTGTTGGTCACCCAGTAGAGCACCAGGCCCGAGGGCATGAACGCGAACATCACCGGCATCGCCACCTGCATGATCATGAACATCTTCTGCTGCGTCGGATCGCCCATCTGCGGGTTCAGATGGAAGTTGATGTAGTTGGCGCCTGCCATCAGCACCGGCAATATGAAATACGGATCGCGCGCCGAGAGGTCACCGATCCACGCGGCAAACGGCGCCTGGCGCATCTCCACGCTCTCGAGCAGCACCCAGTAGAAGGCGATGAACACCGGGATCTGGATCAGCATCGGCAGGCAACCCGCGACCGGATTCACTTTCTCTTTCTGGTAGAGCTCCATCATCGCCTTGCTGAGCTTGTCGCGCTGGTCCTTGTAGGTTTCCTGCAGCAGCTTGATGCGCGGCTGCAGCGCCTTCATGCGCGCCATCGACTTCATGCTCGCTTCGGAGAGCGGATAGAACAGGAGCTTGAGCAGCAGCGTGACGATCATGATCGTCCAGCCCCAGTTGCCAAACACCTTGTGCACGTTGTCGAGCAGCCAGAACAGCGGCCGCGCCACCACGCTCAGCCAGCCGTAGTCGGTGACCAGGTTCAGGCGCGGGCTCACCTTGTCGAGCTGCGCCTGCAGCTTCGGCCCGACGAACAGGCTCTGGTGCAGCGTCGCGCTCGCGCCGGCCGCCAGCTGCTGCGCGCCGCCAGTGGCGCTCAGCAGGAACGACTGGCCCTGCCAATCGAGCTGGAAGTGCCAGGGCGCGCCGGGTGGCGGCACCACTGCGGCGACGAAGTGGTGCTGCATGGCGGCCAGCCAGCCACCGTTCACCTCGGCATTGAGCGTCGGCGGCGTACTCGCCGGCTTCAGCTTCTGGTACTTGTGCCCATCGTCGAATGCCGGCCCCTTGTAAGCATAGCTCTCGGGATGAAAGTACGAGGTGGCCACCGGCGTGTTGTCGCGCAGCAGTTGCAGGTAGGGCGTGAAGCTCCACGGCGCGCCGGAAGCGTTCTGCAGCAGGTATTCCAGCCCGATCGCGTATTGGCCGCGATGGAAGATGTAGGTCTTGGTGACCGTGACACCGGCGCCGTTGCTCCAGGTCAGCGGCAGGCGCAGTTCATCCTGGTTCGGCCCAAGCCGCAGCTCCGATACCGTGGTCGACAGACGCGTGAGATGCGTGGGAGCGGTACTGCCACCGACGCCACTCAGGCCCGACTGCAACGTGAAGAGCTCGCTGCCCGTGCCGCGATTGAGCAACCGCACCGGCGTCGGTTCGCCCTTGACCTGCGGGTACGCGGGCAGATCGGCGCGCACCAGCTCGCCGCCATCGAGGCTGACATCCATGTCGAGCACATCGGTGACGACATGCACGCGCGGCGCATCGCTGCCGGCATTCGCGCCAGCAAGACGCGCGGCACCGGTGGTTGCGGCCGGCGTTGCCGCAGGTGCGCCCGTGGGCTCGATCACGGGACCGCCGCCTGCCGGCGCCACAGCGACGGGTGTCACCGCGCTCGCAGGTGCCGCGGTCGGCACCGTGCTGCCGAGCGGCACGAGTCCGTTGTTGGGCGCCGCGGCGCCGGCCGGAGAGTTGCTCGCGCTCGCGGCTGGCGTTGGCGGCGCGTAGTCGTTCACCCACTGCACGTAGTTCATGAACAACGCCATCACCAGCGTCGCCCAGAGAATCACCCGGACATTAAGCGTGGTGAACATGATTCGCCTTGTTGCAATGCTGGTGGGCGGGTCGGCTCGGCACCGGATCGAAGCCGCCGGGATTCAAGGGATGACAGCGCGCGATGCGCCGCAACGCCAGCCACAGGCCCTTGAACAGGCCGTGCGTTTCGAGCGCTTCGAAAGCGTACTGCGAGCAGGAAGGATAGAAACGGCAGCGCGGCCCGAGCAGCGGACTGATCGCCCGCTGGTAGCCGCGTATCAACCACTGGACTACTTTGCGCATGTGTCGATGATCTGTTTCCACAACTTGCCGAGCGAGGCGCGTACCGCATCAGACCCGGCCGCGCGCGCCGCGTTGCGCGCACCAATCACGATATCCACTGCTGGCAGCTCGAGCTGGCGCAGCCGAAAGCTCTCGCGGATCGCGCGCCGCAGTCGGTTGCGTGCCACGGCATTGCCCACTGTACGCGCCGCAATCGAGAGGCCAAGGCGCGGGATCCCGAGCGGGTTCGCGCATACCGCCGCAGTGAGCAGCTCATTGCCAAAGCGCCGCCCCTGACGATAGACACCCTGGAACTGCGCCCCGGTGCGCAAGACCTGCTTACGCTGGAACCTCAGGGCTGGCGCGGCGGCTGCCACGGCGTTCATCGCACGCGGTCACAGGCGCCAGGGAGGGGAGTCAGCAAAAACTCTTAAGGGATCAGCCGCTTGCGGCCTTTCGCCCGCCGCCGGCTCAATACCTTGCGACCGTTCTGGGTGGCCATACGGGCGCGGAAGCCATGGGTGCGAGCGCGGCGCACCTTGCTGGGTTGATATGTACGTTTCATGGTTCAACAGCCTGAAAAATGACCGAAAAACGGCCGGGCAGGGTACTTAGGGGGGCCCGCAGTGTCAACCTCGGCTCGATGTTTTCGGCTACCGGGGCTGAGCTCGGACAGTATAGACTTCCTGCCCTTTTCCGTTGGCCGATCCTGGCGGAAAAGGGAATCTTCGCCCGATTGACTGCGAGGCAACCTTGTAAGGGGGGCGGCCGGTGAGCGCTTCGTTGTGGACCCGCTGCCTTGGCGCGCTCGAAGCCGAGCTGCCGGAGCAGCAATTCAATACCTGGGTGCGCCCCTTGCAGGCCGTGGAGAGCGAAGCCGGCCTGCGCCTGCTGGCGCCCAACCGCTTCGTGGTCGACTGGGTGCGCACGAATCTGCTCGGGCGCATAGAAACGCAGCTGCGCGCGGATGGCGGCGGCAGCGTCACGCTGGAAATCGGCTCGCGTCCGCCCACAGCCAACGCCACATCGGGCGCCAGCCCGGGTGCCGGCCCTGCCCTCGCAGCGGCGCCCGCCAGCTCCGTGCTGGGCGTGAAGCTGAATCCGAATTTCACCTTCGACAGTTTCATCGAAGGCAAGAGCAATCACTTCGCCAAGGCGGCGGCCTACCAGGTGGCGGAAAACCCGGGCTCCGCCTACAACCCGCTGTTCATCTACGGCGGCGTGGGCCTGGGCAAAACGCACCTGATGCACGCGATTGGCCACTTGATCCGCGAGCGCAATCCTGCCGCGCGGGTCAGCTATGTGCACTCCGAACGCTTCGTGAGCGACATGGTGCGAGCCCTGCAGCACAACACCATCAACGAGTTCAAGAACACCTACCGTTCGCTCCATGCACTGCTGATCGATGACATCCAGTTCTTCGCCGGCAAGGATCGCTCGCAGGAAGAGTTCTTCCACACCTTCAACGCGCTGATCGAAGGCCAGCACCAGGTGATCCTCACCTGCGATCGCTACCCCAAGGAAGTCGAAGGCCTGGAAGAGCGGCTGAAATCGCGTTTCGGCTGGGGACTCACCGTGGCCATCGAGCCGCCCGAACTCGAAACCTGCGTGGCGATCCTGATCGGCAAGGCGCAGGCCGTGGGCGTGGCGCTACCCGAGGAAGTGGCTTTTTTCATAGCGAAATGCATTCGCTCGAACGTGCGTGAGCTCGAAGGCGCGCTGCGCCGCGTGATCGCCAACGCCCGCTTCACTGGCCGCGCGATCACGCTGGAATTTGCCCGCGAGGCGCTCAAGGATCTGCTCACGCTGCAGGCGCGGCTGGTCACCGTGGAGAACATCCAGAAGACGGTCGCCGATTACTACAAGCTGCGCATCGCCGACCTGCTCTCCAAACGCCGCAGCCGTTCGGTGGCGCGCCCGCGGCAGGTCGCCATGGCACTTGCCAAGGAATTGACCACCCACAGCCTGCCCGAGATCGGTGACGCTTTCGGCGGCCGCGATCACACCACGGTGATGCACGCCTGCAAGCGCATCAAGGAATTGCGCGAGCTCGAACCGCGCATTCAGGAAGATTTTTCAAACCTGTTGAGAACCCTGGCTGGATGAGGGCCCGCAACCTGTGTGCAACTGTGGGGATAGTTTTACGCACAGTTCACGCACAGCAATGCGGCAGCTTTTGGCGCTGGCGCCTGCACCTGCTTAGGCCTGATAATTTGCTCTGCCGCTGACGGGAAAGCGGTTGTCCCCGTTTCTCACAGGCCTAATAATCATTACTGTCTTAACTCTCAAGAAGAATTAAATCTATGAAAGTCTCCGCTGCACGTGAAAGCCTGCTCGCGCCCCTGCAAAGCGTGATCGGCGTAGTTGAGCGTCGGCAGACCATGCCGGTGCTCGCCAACGTGTTGCTGGTCGCGCGTGGCGACAAGCTGACCGTGACCGGCACGGATCTCGAAGTGGAACTCGTGGCGGCGAGCAACGTGACGGTGCAGCAGGCCGGTGACGTGACCGTGCCAGGCCGTAAATTGCTGGAGATCATGCGCACGCTGCCGGAGAAGGCGACAGTCTCGCTGGTACGCGAAGCCGAGCGCGTGGTGGTGAAGGCCGGTCGCAGTCGCTTCACGCTCTCGAGCTTGCCGGCCAGTGAATTCCCGGTGATCGAGGAGATCAACAGCAAGCAGGTGATTCGCGTCGCGCGCGCGGCATTCCGTCGCCTGATCGAGAAGACGCATTTTGCGATGGCGCAGCAGGACGTGCGCTACTACCTCAACGGCACCCTGATCGAGACCAGCGGCACCACGCTGCGCGCAGTGGCCACCGATGGTCATCGCCTCTCGATGGCGGAAACGGAATTGAGTGAAGCGGCCACGACGGCGCAGCAGGTGATCGTGCCGCGCAAGGGCATCCTGGAGCTGCAGCGGATCCTGGCTGGCGAGGGCGAGCTGGAACTCAGCATCGGATCGAACCACGTTCGCGCCCAGATTGGCGACATTCGCTTCACTTCGAAGCTTATTGACGGCAAATTCCCGGAATATGGACGCGTAATTCCTGCCAAACCGCCGCATACGATGAGCGCCGGCCGCGATTTGATGCGCCAGGCCCTGCAACGCACGTCAATTCTATCAAACGAGAAGTATCGCGGAGTTCGGCTCACGTTCGCCGAAAATAGCCTCACGATCCAGGCACACAACCCTGAACAAGAAGAAGCCGAAGACCAGATCGAGGTCAGTTACAGTGGTGCCGCGCTCGAGATCGGCTTCAACGTGACCTATCTGCTCGAGGCCTTGGCCGCGATCGATGTCGAGACGGTCGATGTGTCTGTGACGAACTCCGACTCGAGCTGCCTGATCCGCGCGCCTGGTGACAACTCGGTGAAATTTGTCGTCATGCCCATGCGCCTCTGAGGGCCCTTGAGCTTATTGTCCCTGGAAGGCGAAGGGCTGCGCTGTCTACAGCCGTTCAAGGTTGCACTCCACCCCGGCGTCAATCTGCTCACTGGCCCGAACGGCTCGGGCAAAACCACCTTCCTCGAGGCCCTGCATCTGCTGGGGCGCGGCCGGTCTTTCCGCACCCGCCACACTGAACGTCTGATTACCCACGGCAAAGATCGGCTGATGGTCTTTGGCCGCAGTGATACCCAGAACTTCGAGGCGATCGGTGTGGGCTACGAACGTGCCGGTGGGCTGCAAGTGCGCATCAACGGCCGGGACGCAAAGTCCGTGGCCGAGCTCTCCGAGGGATTCCCGGTGCAGGTGCTGGATCCAGGCATCCACCGCCTGGTGGAGGAGGGCCCGGCATACCGCCGGCGCTGGCTGGACTGGGGAGTGTTCCACGTGGAACATGGCTTCGTGGGCCACTGGAGTGATTACTCCAGGGTGCTCAGGCAGCGCAACGCTGCGCTCAAGCAGGGGCTGGACCCGAGCCCCTGGGAACCCGATCTGGCGCGACTGGGGGAGGCGCTGGCGTTGGCGCGCTCCCACACCATCGAGGCTTTGCAGCCCTGGTGGAGTGCGACGCTCACAGGGCTGCTCGGCGAGCCCGTCACCCTGGGCTATTTTCGCGGCTGGGCGCAGGACCAGTCGCTGCTCGAATCCCTGCAGGCCCACAGGGCTCGCGATCAGGAACGCGGCAGCACCGGATCGGGCGCCCATCGCTTCGACGTGCAGCTACGCCTTGCAGGCAGGCCAGCGCGCGAAGTGCTTTCGCGCGGTCAGCAGAAGCTGCTCGGCGCCGCGATGACCATCAGCATGGCCAGGCTTGCAGGGAGCGGGGGTCGGCGCGCGCCCGCGCTGTTGCTGGACGATCCGGCGGCAGAGCTGGACCGCATCCACACTGACGCGCTGGTGAATGAAATCCGCTCGATGCAGGGTCAACTGGTGCTGACTGCATTGCATCCGGACGACGCCCGTTTCGGCAATCCTGACCAAGCGTTCCACGTGGAACATGGCCTCATTACCACGCTATAATAACAGTATGGTAACCCAGAGCCTTTCATGACCCAGAACGATGTCTATGATTCCAGTAAAATCAAGGTCTTAAAGGGTCTTGATGCAGTGCGGAAAAGACCCGGTATGTACATCGGTGATACCGATGACGGCACGGGCCTGCACCACATGGTGTTCGAGGTCGTCGACAATTCCATCGACGAGTCGCTGGCCGGGTACTGCGATCGGGTCGTGGTAACGATCCATGCCGATGAATCCATTACAGTTTCTGACAACGGCCGCGGCATTCCGGTCGACATTCACCCGGAAGAAGGGCGCTCGGCCGCCGAAGTGATCATGACGGTGCTGCATTCCGGCGGCAAATTCGACGACACCTCCTACAAGGTCTCTGGCGGCCTGCACGGCGTGGGCGTCTCCGTGGTCAACGCGCTCTCCGATCAGCTGCTGCTGACCGTGTGCCGCGAAGGTCGACGCCATACGCAGGAGTATCGACTGGGTGAACCCGTGGCGCCGCTCGCGGACGTGGGTGCGACCACCGAGCGCGGCACGACGATCCGTTTCAGGCCGAGCGTGGCGACCTTCACGAACATCCAGTTCATTTACGACACGCTGGCCAAGCGCCTGCGCGAGCTCTCGTTCCTCAATGCCGGTGTGCGCATCGAGCTGGTCGATGAGCGCGATGACAAGACCGAGACCTTCCAGCACCAGGGCGGCCTGCAGGAATTCGTGAAGCACCTGAACCGCGGCCGCACGCCGGTGCACGAGTCGGTGTTCTGGTTCCGTACCCAGGAAGGCGTGGTCAACGTCGAAGTGGCGCTGCAGTGGAACGACTCCTACCAGGAGAGCATGTACTGCTACACCAACAACATTCCGCAGAAGGACGGCGGCACGCACCTGTCGGGTTTCCGCGCAGCGCTGACGCGCACGCTGAACGATTACATCGAAAAGGAATCGGCCGCCAAGAAGGAAAAGGTGCCGACCACCGGCGATGACGCGCGCGAGGGCCTCACGGCCATTCTCTCGGTGAAACTGCCCGATCCGAAATTCTCTTCGCAGACCAAGGACAAGCTGGTCTCATCCGAGATCAAGGGCGTGGTCGAGACTGCGATGGCGGCGAAACTGCACGAATTCCTGCTCGAACAACCGCAGCAGGCGCGCGCGATCGTCGCCAAGATCGTCGATGCGGCGCGTGCGCGCGAAGCGGCGCGCAAGGCGCGCGAGATGACCCGCCGCAAGGGCGCGCTCGATATCGCCGGGCTCCCCGGGAAACTCGCTGACTGCCAGGAGAAGGATCCGGCGCTGTCCGAAATCTTCATCGTCGAGGGTGATTCGGCCGGCGGTTCCGCCAAACAGGGGCGTGACCGGCGCACGCAGGCGATCCTGCCGCTCAAGGGCAAGATCCTGAACGTGGAGCGCGCGCGCTTCGACAAGATGCTGGCCTCGGCCGAGGTCGGCACGCTGATCACCGCGCTCGGCTGCGGCATCGGTCGCGATGACTTCGACATCGCGAAACTGCGCTATCACCGCATCGTGATCATGACGGATGCGGATGTTGACGGATCGCACATCAGAACCCTGCTGCTGACGTTCTTCTACCGGCAGATACCGCTGTTGATTGAACGCGGCCACATCTACATCGCGCAGCCGCCGCTCTACAAAGTGAAGCGCGGCAAGACTGAAACCTACGTGAAGGATGACAACGAGCTCAACGCACTGCTGATGTCCAGTGCGCTCGATGCGGCAACGTTGCAGGTGATGGCCGGCGCGCCGCCGCTCTCGGGATCGGCGCTGGAACTGCTGGCCCGCAAATACATGGAAGTGCAGGCCATCATTCGCCGCCTGGCGCGCCGCTACGACGAGCGGGTGCTCGAGGCGCTGGTCTATCTGCCAGTGATCACACTGGAGAATTTCGACCAGCCCGGTTTCATGGACAACTGGTGCCGCGCGCTGGCGCAATACCTGAACGCCGCCACCGAGGCGAGCCGCAACTACCTGGTCGAAGCCCGCGCCGGGAGCGATGGCCACGCCGCACGCATCGTGATCCATCGCACCGAGCACGGCAGCGTGACCGACAAGCACCTGATGCGTGAATTCTTCGACTCGGCCGAATACCGGCGCATCGCCGAGCTCGCGCGCACGCTCAATGGACTCGTGGGCATGGGCGCTCGCGTGTCCCGCGGCGAGGAGCACCAGGACGTGGCTTCCTTCAAGGAAGCGATGAAGTGGCTCTTCGACCAGGCGCGCAAGGGCCAGTCGATCCAGCGCTACAAGGGGCTGGGCGAGATGAATCCCGATCAGCTCTGGGACACCACCATCAATCCCGAGACCCGCCGCCTGATGCAGGTGCGCATCGATGATGCGGTCGCCGCCGATGAAATCTTCACGACGCTGATGGGCGATCAGGTCGAGCCGCGGCGCGAGTTCATCGAGAAGAACGCACTCTCGGTAGCGAACCTGGACGTTTAGTCTGCCGGATGTTCGGGATCCATAGCTACTGGTTGTTCCTGGTCACGGGCATCCTGCTGAACCTGACGCCCGGCCAGGACACGATGTTCATCATCGGCAAGAGCCTTACCGGCGGGCGGCGCGCGGGTGCCGCTGCGGCATTGGGCATCTCGGTGGGCAGCGTATTCCACACGCTGGCGGCGGCGCTGGGGCTGTCGGCGATACTGAAGGCCTCGGCGCTGGCCTTTACGATCGTCAAGCTCGTCGGTGCGGCCTACCTGTTGTACCTGGGTGTGAAGCTGATCCTGAGCAAGCAGGCGGAGCCGCTGCCAGGAGCGGGCGCCACAGCGAATGCGGCCGAAGCGCGTGCGCATTCGCGCTCCGCTTTCGTACAGGGCATCGTCACCAACATCCTCAACCCGAAAGTGGCGTTGTTCTTCCTGGCCTTGCTCCCGCAGTTCATCGATCCGGGCAGCACGTCGAAGACGCTGGCGTTCCTGACCTTGGGCGGCACGTTCATCACCACGGGCCTGATCTGGTGCCTGGTGCTCGCCTTCGCCGCGGCGTCGCTGCAGAGCTTCTTCCAGAGAAATCCGACCATGCGTACGCTGATCGATCGCGTCGTTGGCACGCTATTTCTGGCGATGAGCGCGCGGCTGGCCTGGTCGCGCTAGCGATTGCCCGCCCCGCAGAGCGCTCGCAGGACCGGGCAATGCAGCCATTCAGGGTCCTGGTTCAGGCGCGCTTGTGCACGCCGTTCCTGAAATTGCCGATGATGTAATCGCAGGTGCGCATCGCGAAGGCGATGATCGGCATCGTGGTGGTCTTGTCGTTGTTGCCGGGGAACACGCTGGCATCGCAGATGTAGAGATTCGGCACGTCGTGGGTCTGCGCCCATTTGTTGGTGACCGAAGTCTTCGGATCGCTCCCCATGCGGCACACACCGGTCTCGTGCAGGCTGGTGCCGGGGCGGTTCGGGTCGGTGTCGCAGGTCCACATCTCGCCGCCGGCGGATTTGAACAGCTCGACCATCACCTGCTTGGAGTGCTCCCACATCATCAGTTCGTTCGGGCCCCACTGGAAATGGAAGCGCAGCTGCGGGATGCCGAAGATGTCCTGCTTCTCCGGATCGATGTCGATGTAGTTGTGCGGGCTCGGCAGCGTGGGCGCCTGGATCAGCGCGCCCACGGTGGCCGGATAGTAGCGCTTGATCTCGCGCTTGAACGATGAACCGAAGCCCTGCAGCTGGAAATGATGCCAGGGAAATTCGTCGCAGCCGCCGCCGATGTAGAGCCCGTAGCCGCGCAGGAATTTCTCAGCATGCGGATTCGCGAGGTTGGTCCAGCGCGGAATCCAGGCGACGGTGGAGTTGGCGATGTTGTCGGGCGCCGGGCGGCTGGCCCAGCAATTGCGGCAGGAAGCCGTAGCCCGGGCTGCCGTACAGGTGATCGCACAGGTTCTTGCCGAGCTGGCCGCTGGAGTTGGCAATGCCGGTGGGCCAGTGCGTCGAGCGCGAATTGAGCATGATGTGCGCGGTCTCGACGCAGGAGGCCGCGAGCACCACCACTTTCGCATAGACCTCGACTTCGCGATGGCTGTTGCGATCGACGTAGGCCACGCCCTTGGCATGGCCATGCTCATCCACCAGCACGCTGCGCACCAGCGCGTCGGTCACGAGCGCAAGGTTCTCGGACTTCTCCGCATCCGGAATCGTGTACCAGGTGGGCGAGAAGAATGAACCGGCGTCGCACCCCTGGCTGCAGTTGCCGCAGTAGTGACAGGCCGGGTGACCGTTGTGCGCCACCGTGAGCTGCGCGCAGCGATCGGGCAGATAGGGAATGCCGATCTTCTCCGCCGCCTTCTGGATGATGTAGTCGTAGCAGCGCCAGGTCATCGGCGGCAGGTACTCGCCATCCGGATTGCTGGGCCGGTTCTGCACGGTGCTGGCTACACCCATGTAGCGCTCGGCCTTGCTGAACCAGGGCGCGATCTCGGCGTAGTCCACCGGCCAGTCGACGCCTGCGCCATCGATGCTCGCGGCCTTGAAGTCGATGTCGCCGTAGCGGCACGAGGATCGCCCCCAGAAATTGGCCTTGCCGCCGGTGCCCTTGCAGCGCTTCCAGTACCAGTCGGTGCCGGGGCTGTTCGTGTAGGCGACGTCGTGTTCCCAGAGGCGCGGGCCCTCGTTGTACTCGGACTCTTCGACCGTGTAGTGCTCCTGGTGCGCGCGGCCGGCGAGGATCGTGGGGTCGCCATAGCCGCGATACTTCAGGTCGTAAACCTGGCGGTGCATGCGATAGTCGGTGGCCGGCTGCGTGCGCGGACCGGAGTTGAGCGCCAGCACCTTGAGCCCGGCTTCGCACAGCATTTTCATTGCCGTGCCGCCGCCCGCGCCGGTGCCGACGACGATCGCGTCAAAGACGCGCGCTTTGCCGATCGCAGGAGCGCTGCTCATGACACGCGCTGCAGGTGCAGGTGTTCGGGGTCGTCGGTATGCGGGCAGCCCGGCGGCTTGTCCCAGTGCGAGCGCAGGCCCGGCCAGCCGAGCGCTTCGAGTCCGACGCGCGAAGTGTAGTAACCGGTGACGGTGTAGTCGCGCAGCAGATGAAAGAATTCGCGGCCGGCTTCGGTCGCCTTGGTGAATTTGTCCCGGTACGCGAGCGCGCTGAGCAGTTCGTTCTGCTGCTGAGCGCTGCAGCCCATGAACTCGTGGCCGTAATCGCTCTGGCAGCGCGCGTTGAGCCACTGCAGCCCTTCGATCCACTGCGCCTGCAACTCCGAACCCATCTTCATGGCGGAATCACGCGGCGGTTCGCTGTGACCCGAGCCACTGATCGGCACGCGATTCGCGACCATGAAGTCGATGAATTCGGCGACACCCGCCTTGCGGGCGCCGGGCGTGTCGTCTTCGGGCAGGATCATTTCCGCGAGCTCGTCGACCAGGCGGTAGTGTTCGGCGCTGAAGAACAGCGGCTGGTAGGCGCCGACCGGGGCCACGCCGACCGGGGTCGTGCCGCCCGCAGCCTCGTCCGCAAAAGCCCATTGCCGAAATCCGGGGAAGGTGGCCGCCACGGAGGCGATGCCGAGCAGGCGGACGATCTCACGACGTGCAATGGTCTGTCCGGCCATGCGTGCCCCGCGTATTCATTGTTTTATGGATAAGCCGCCCGTTTGTAGCATCGCCGCCGCGGAAGTGTCAAACCTGGCCGGAGGCCACACGGCGCGACCTGTGCCTCAGCCCTCGGACCCACGCCCGGAGAAGTGTGACGGCGATCCTGTTCCGCCGGCAGCAGCAGGGGGTACAACCCCCAAGTTGCCGGGTGTCTTGCCGATAGTTGCCTGTGGGGCACCCGGTCCCGCTACGACCTTGCAAGCATGTTTTCTGAAACAGCCCGGACCGACCTGCATCCATGAAATTGCACGCCAAAGTGCTGGCGCTGCTGGTGGCGCTGTTTGCAGTGCTGGCCGTGGCGCAGTTTGCGGTTGAACAACGCATGCTGCTGCCGAGCTTCAGTACGCTGGAGCGCCAGGCCGCGCACCAGGACATGGATCGCGTCGCGCTGGCGATCGAGCGCGAGTTCCAGACGCTCTCGGTGATCACGCGCGACTGGGGCAACTGGGTCGAGACCTGGGATTTCATGCGCACCCGCGACATGAAATTCGCGCAGAACAACCTGAGTCTCGCCGAGATCGCCTCGCTCCAGATCAACGCGCTGGGCGTCTACGATACCGAGGGCCGCATCGTACTGACCCTGGGGCGCGAAAGTGCCACGGGCCTGCCGATGGATATCGACATCCTGATCGATCATGGCGTGCCGCAGACCCGGGCGCTGGGCGCAGCGATCCGCCGCGGCCGGGAAACCTCCGGTTTCCTCTCGACCGACCACGGACCGATGCTGTTCGTGATGGCGCCCATACTCGACGGCCAGGCACGCGGGCCCGCGCGCGGCATGGTGCTGATGGGAAAACTGGTCAACGACGCGGCGATCGCCTCGCTCGGCGAACGGGCCAAGGTGCGGCTCATGAGCGTGCACGCGCCCGGTACGACGCCCTTTGGCGGCGAGGAACACGAGCAATTGGTGGAACGGGATTCGGTTACCGAGATCTACCGCGATATCCCGGACATCGATGGCGCGCGCGCGCTGCGACTGCGCATCGATGTGCCGCGCACGATCAGTGCCAGCGGCAGCAAGGTGGTGCACTACGCCTCGGCCTGGATCGTTGGCATCGGCGCGCTGGTGCTGGTGCTCGGCCTGTGGTTGCTCAATCGCGCGGTGCTCGATCCGCTGGGCCGCATCACCCGCCACATGACGGCGATGGGCGGCACGGACGACCTGAGCGCGCGGCTCAGCCTGCAGCGCCAGGATGAACTCGGCGATCTGGCGCGCGAGTTCGACCACATGGTCGCGCGCCTCGCCGATGCGCAGCGCCGGCTGCTCGATCGTTCCTATGAAGCGGGGGTGGCGCAGAACGCCAGCGGCGTGCTGCACAACCTCGGCAACGCAATGACGCCGCTGTGCGTGAACATTTCGGCGCTGCAAGACCTGCTGCGCAATGTGCCGACCGCCGACATCGACACCGCGCTGCGTGAACTCGAGCAGGGCGGCATTGATGATGAGCGGCGCGCGGCGCTGCTGGAATTCCTGCGGCTGGCCAGCCGCGAGCTGCTGAACTGCGTGCATGCCGCGCAGCAACGCCTCGACAGGGTCGCGCATGGCAGCGCGCTGATCCAGTCGGTGGTGGCGGCGCAGCGCTCCGAATCGCGCGCGACAACGCTCCTTGAGCCCGTGCAGTTGCCTGAATTCATCGCCGACAGCGCTACGCTGGTATCGAGCGAGCTGCGCGAGCGGCTCGTGCTGGTGATGGATACCAGCGTCGCGGCGGTCGGCGAAGTGTGGCTGGCGCGCACCGCGCTCCAGCAGGTGGTGCAAAATCTGATCGTCAATGCCGCCGAGGCGGTGCGCGGGAATGGCAGCAGCGGCACTCTGCGTGTCAGCGCAGGCGTCTTCGCCGGCCCGGCATGTGAAATGCTGGAGCTGAGGTTCAGCGACGACGGCGTGGGCATTGCCGCAGACCATCTGGACCTGGTATTCGGCCGCGGCTTTTCCACCAAGCCGCGCGCCACCAATTCGGGCATCGGGCTGCACTGGTGTGCCAATACGGTGCTGGCGCTTGGTGGTCGCCTCGCGGTGGAGAGCGCCGGCCCACAGCGCGGCGCCACCTTCATATTGACGCTACCGCTGCAGCGCGCCGCAGCCAACGAATTGACCCAGGTGGCCTGAGTGCAAACCACTACCACCACGCAGCGCCCGCCGACCCGCATCCTGATCGTCGATGACGAACTGGCGGTGCGCGAATCGTATCGGCTGATTCTCGAGAGTGCAGCGCCGAGCGCCACCCGCGGCGCGCTCGATCAGATGCGCACGCAGCTGTTCCGCAAGACCGATGCCCCCGGCAATGGCGCGAATAACTCCGCAGCGGGCGGCGGCGCGCGTACCAGTGGCGCGCTCACCGGCAGCGTGGACATCTCCCGCTTCGAGCTGACTTTCTGCGGCAGCGCCGAGTCCGCGGTGAGCACGGTTGCCGCTGCGCTCAAGGAAGAGCGCCCGTTCGCGGTGGCCTTCATCGACATGCGCATGCCGCCGGGGCCCGATGGCGTCTGGGCCGCCGGACGCATCCGCGATCTGGATGCCGAGATCGAGATCGTGATCTGCACGGCCTTCTCCGATCTCGATGCCGCCACCATCAAGCAGCGCGTGCCGCCCGAAGACAAACTGTTCTATCTGGAAAAGCCGCTGCGCGCGCACGACATCCGGCTGATTGCCACGGCCCTCACGCAGAAGTGGCATGCCGAACGACGCATCGCGCGGCTGGCGTATTTCGATTCGCTGACGGGGCTGCCCAACCGCACCCGCTTCCACGAGCAGCTCAACTCGGCGCTGCATATCGCTGGCGAAAAGCAGCAGCAACTCGCGGTGCTGTATCTCGACCTCGACAATTTCAAGCGCATCAACGACACGCTCGGGCACGGTGTCGGTGATCAGTTGCTGCGCGTCACCGCCGAGCGTCTGCGCTCGGTGTGCCGTAGCGATGATTGCATCGGCCCCGCACCGCTTACAGGGAGTACGCGGGTCGCGGCGCGACCTGCCTTGGCCGAGGCCTCACCGGTGGGACTGGCGCGCCTGGGCGGTGACGAGTTCGTGGTGCTGCTGCGTGAACTGGCCTCGCCCGAGGATGCCTGCCAGGTGGCCGAGCGCATCCTGACAGCGCTCGGCGAGCCGATGCGGCTGGCGGAGCACGCCGTGAGCGTGACGCCCAGCATCGGCATCGCGCTCTTTCCCGGCGACGGACCGGATGTCGACACCCTGTGCCGCAACGCTGACCTCGCGATGTACTTCGCGAAGCGCCAGGGACCGGGCCGCATGGCTCTTTACAAGGAGACCATGAATGCCGGCGGCCTCAAGCGCCTCACGCTCGAGGCGCAGCTGCGCGATGCGATCGCCAGGAATGAATTGTCGCTCCAGTACCAGCCGCAGATCGAACTGCGCACCGGCCTGATCGCAGGCTTCGAAGCGCTGATGCGCTGGACCAACGCCGAACTGGGCGCGGTGCCGCCGGATGATTTCATTCCGGTCGCCGAGGAAACCGGCTTGATCGTGAGCATGGGTGAGTGGGCGCTGCGCACCGCCTGCCGCCAGGCCAAGGCCTGGCACGATCAGGGCTTTCCGGCCGGGCGCGTGGCCGTGAACGTTTCCAGCATGCAGTTCATACAGCCCGGGTTCCCGGTACTGGTCGAGCAGATCCTGCAGGAAATCGGGCTGGACCCGAAATTCCTCGAGCTCGAAGTCACCGAATCCATGGTGATGCAGGACGAGTCGCGCGCTGATCGCGTATTCGCCGCGCTCAAGCGGCTGGGCGTCTCGCTCGCGGTCGATGATTTCGGCACCGGCTATTCGAACTTCCGCCGTCTGCGCCAGCTGGCTGTCGATCGACTGAAGATCGACCGTTCCTTCGTGAGCCGCGTTCAGGGCAACGCCGAGGATCGTGCGCTGGTAACCGGCATGATACGCATCGCGCAGACGCTGGGCCTCGCGGTGGTCGCCGAAGGCGTGGAAGATTTTGGCCAGCTGCTGCACCTGCAGGAGGAGAACTGCGATCTCGCGCAGGGCTACCTGCTCGGCCGCCCGCTGCCGGCCACTGAAGCCGGCGCGCTGCTGCAGCGTTTCGTCGACAGCCGCGACACGGGACGCACGGCGCGACTGCGCACACTGACGCGTTGAGCGGCGCGGCGATTGCACCAGCCGAGGCGAGCCTGCAAGATGCTCGCCATGAAAAGTCCCGCGCACCGTCCATCAGCCACCACCGCTCCTCTATCAGGCCTGATGCTGGCGCTGTTCGCGGCATTCGCCGCCGTACTCGCCAGCGCACCAGCCGCGGCACGTCACAACCATCGTCATAGCGAAGCCGCGCACGCTGAAGGCGTTGCCGGACAATTCGATTACTACCTGCTGACGCTGTCGTGGTCGCCGACCTACTGCCTGACGCACAGCGACGATCAGGCCCAATGTGGCAGCAAGGGCTACGGTTTCGTGCTGCACGGCCTGTGGCCGCAATACCAGGACGGTGGTTACCCCGAATACTGTGGCGCTGATGCGCCGCTGTCGGCGGCAGCGCGTCGCGTGGGCGAGAGCCTGTTTCCCAGCCCGCGGCTCGTCGGCCATGAGTGGGATCGACACGGTCGTTGCAGTGGCCTGGATGCGCTCGGCTATTTTCGCACCGCTGATCGCGCGCTGGCCGTGGTGCAGGTGCCACCCGCGCTGCAGACTCCGCGCCAGTCGCTGCTGCTGTCGGCGGCAGAGATCAGGCAAGCATTCCGCGGCGCCAACCCCATGCTGGAAGCCGACGGCATTGCGATCGCCTGCACGCGCAATGAACTTTCAGAAGTGCGTGTGTGCCTGGACCAGAAGCTCCGTTGGCGCTCCTGCGGGCGCGGCGTGCGCGACAGTTGTCCGCGCGGGGCACTGCGGATTCCAGCCTCGCGCTAAGCTGCATGATGTTCGATGCGCTGCTGTTGCTGCTGACACTGCTGCTCGGCGCGGCGCTGGCGCGCGTCAGCCTGTGCGCGGTCGCGGCGGTACAGCAGTGCGTGAGTCAGCGCGAACCGAGCGGGCTGATGCGGCTGCTGCTGGCCACGAGCGCCGCCGGCATGGTGCTGCTGGCAAGCAGCGGCTGGACCCCGATGCGCATGGCGTTGCCCGGCGCGCTGCCGATTACGCTGCCGCTGATAGGCGGCGCACTGCTGCTGGGTGCAGGCGCATTGCTGAACGGCGCCTGTTACCTCGGCAGCGTGCTGTACCTCGGCAACGGCAACCTGAATTTCCTGTTCACGCTGGTGGGGCTGGGCGCAGGTGCACGCATCGCAGCCGAGTGGCTGAGTGCGCAGCTGCCGGCGATGCACGCGAGCATGGCCATCAGCGATTCCTTTCGTTGGGCGGGCTTCGGCCTGTTCGCGGTGCTGCCGGCGTTGTTGCTCGCGATGCGCGCGGCGCGTCGCTCGGCCTGGTGGCCGCTACTGGCAGGCGCCGTTGCGGGGCTGGTGTATGCGCGTCATCCAGGCTGGACTTATAGCCAGGTTGTCGACTCGGTGGCCGGCGCCGACTGGCGGGGCGCTTCGTGGCTGGCGAACCTGGCTGCGCTGTCGCTGTTCGCAGGTGCCATCATCAGCAGCTGCTGGAGTGGGCGCTGGCATCGGCAGAACCCGCGGCCCGCGCGCGCCCTGCGCTGCCTGGCCGGCGGCCTGTTGATGGGGATGGGCGCCAAACTGATTCCGGGCGGCAGCGACATGCTGCTGCTCTGGGCCATCCCCGGCCTGACGCTCTATGGCGCCGTGGCTTACCTGATCATGCTGGCCACCCTGGCCCTTTCGTTCGCGGTTGCTGAAATCCGGCGGCAGCAAAACCGCAGGGCACTTAAACTAGCGCCATGACTCGCGCGGCACCGCCACGCGCCCGCATCGACGGGTTGCGTCTCATCGGTTTGTTCAAGATCGGCAAGGCCCTGCTGCTGCTGATGACCACCTATGGCCTGTACCGTTTGCTCGACATCGATCTCGTCAACCGGTTGTACGACTGGGTCTATTCGCTGACGGACAGTTTCGCGCGCCGCCTGGTCGAGCGCGCGCTCGACTGGTTCAACGGGCTGGGTCAGGCGCGCATCAGCGGCATCGTGATCGTCACCGCCTGCTACACCGGTGTGCTGCTCGCCGAAGGCATCGGCCTGTGGTTCCGCAAGGTGTGGGCCGAGTGGCTGACGGTGTGCGCATCGGCGGCGCTGATTCCCTTCGAAGTGCTCGAGTTCATGCACGCGCATCATGGCAAGCGCCTGGCCGTGGCGCTGGCGTTCACGCTCAACGTGATCATCGTGATCTACCTCTTCCGGCAGCTGCGGCGCAGGCACCAGTGAGGCGACTACTGCGCATCCTGATCCTGGTGATGCTGGTGGCCGCGCTCGCCTGGCAGGCGAGCCAGCGCCACCGCGCGGGCGCGAGCGCGCGCGATCCGCTGGCGGTGAGCAGTGTGGCCCCCGACCTGTTGCAACTCGGGCGTCTGCGCCTCGAGCCTTGCAACATCGGCAAGCACTCCACCGGCGTGCCGACGCTGCGCGCCTACTGCGCAGCCTTCCCGGTACCTGAAAACTGGGATGAGCCGGGTGGTCGGCAGATCCATCTGCGGCTAGCCGTGGTGCGCGCCAACAGCGCGAGTGCCGCTCTCGACCCGATCGTGTTTCTCGATGGCGGGCCAGGCGGCGCGGCCACCGATGATTTTCCCGGCATTGCGCCGGCCTTCGAGGGACTGCGCCTGCGGCGCAATGTGCTGCTGATCGACCAGCGCGGCACCGGCGGATCGAACCCGCTGAGTTGCGATAGCGAAGCGGAGGCTGCGGACCACGCCGCAGACCACGCCGCGGATCAGCGCACGGCCGACGCACGCGAGCGCGCACTCGCCGACCTGCGCGCCTGCCTCGCGCGGGTCACGCCGCACGCGGCACCGCAGTTCTACACCACCAGTGCCGCGGTGCGCGACCTCGAGGCGGTGCGCGAGGCGCTGGGCGCGCCGCAGCTGAACCTGCTGGGCATCTCCTACGGCACACGCATGGCGCAACAGTACGCGCGCCACTACCCAGAGCACGTGCGCACCGTGGTGCTCGACAGCCCGGTGCCCAACGATCTCGCCCTCGGCAGCGAGCACGCGCGCAACCTCGATGCGGTGCTGCACGAGCTGTCACTGCGCTGCCGCAGCGAGCAACGCTGCCAGCGGCAGTTCGATGATCCCTATGCGCTGCTGCAACGGGTGCAGGCGCGGCTGCGCGATCATCCGGTCACGCTGGAACTGCGCGACCCCTACACCTTCGAATCGCGCCAGCGGCAGATCGGCGCCGAGGGCGTGGCGCAGCTGATCCGCTTCTACGCCTACAGCCCGTTGACCGCGGCACTGATTCCCTACGTGCTGAAGGAAGCCGACGCCGGGCGCTACGCGCCGCTGCTCGGCCAGACGCAACTGGTGGTCGGCGAGATCAGCGACAGCATGGACAGCGGCATGGCGCTCTCGGTGATCTGCAGCGAGGACGCCGACCTGCTGCGCGTGCGGCCCGAGGATGCCGGCACCGTGCTCGGCAATGCGATCACCGAATCGCTGCTCGCGGCCTGCACGGTGTGGCCGCACGGCACGCGGCCAGTGGGTTTCCGCGAGCCGCTGCGCGGCACGCTGCCGGTGCTGATCCTCTCGGGTCGCCATGATCCGGTGACGCCGGTGCGTTACGCCGAGGCGATTGCCGCGCACCTCAGCCGCGTGAAACTGCTGGTGCTCGCGGGCCAGGGTCACGGCCTGGTCGGCACGGGCTGCGTGCCGCGACTGCTCGAGCAGTTCGTGCAGTCGGCTGATCCGCAGAAGATTGACGCCGCTTGCCTCAAGGCGCTGGATGAGACTCCGCCCTTCGTCGATGCCAACGGGGCCGCGCCATGATCGTGGTGCAGGGGCTGCGCAAATCCTTCGGCGCCACGCGCGCGGTCGATGATGTCTCCTTCACCGCGCGTGATGGCGAGATCACGGGCCTGCTGGGCCCCAACGGCGCCGGCAAGACCACGACGCTGCGCATGCTCTACACGCTGATGCGCCCCGATGCCGGCAGCATCAACATCGACGGCCACGATGCCGTGCTCGAGCCGCTCGATGTGCGCCGCGTGCTCGGCGCCCTGCCCGATGCGCGCGGCATCTACAAGCGGCTGACCGCGCGCGAGAACGTCGAGTACTTCGCCGCCCTGCAGGGCCTAAGCCCCGCCGAAGCCCGCGAGCGCGGCGCCGCGCTGCTGCACGCACTAGGCATGGACGCGATTGCCGACCGGCGCTGCGAAGGTTTTTCGCAGGGCGAGCGCGTCAAGACCGCGATCGCGCGCGCCCTGGTGCATGCGCCGCGCAATGTGCTGCTGGACGAGCCGACCAACGGGCTCGATGTGATGGCGACCCGTAGCCTGCGCGATTTCCTGCGCGCGCTGCGGGCCGAAGGCCGTTGCGTGCTGCTCTCCACACACCTGATGCAGGAGGTCGCGGCGCTCTGCGATCGCATCATCATCATCGCGCACGGGCGCGTGGTGGCCAACGGCAGCGCCGATGAGCTGCGCGCCACGGCGCAGGAAAACAACCTCGAAGAAGCCTTCATGAAGATCATCGCCGGCGCTGCGCCCGCAGGCACTGGCTTATCCGCAGACGGTGTCCCGTGATGCGCCCCGCGCTGGTGGTGTTCCTCAAGGAGTGCCGCGAGAGCCTGCGCGACCGGCGCGTGCTGGTGAACACGCTGCTGCTGGGGCCGCTGATCGGGCCGCTGCTGTTCCTGGTGCTGATGCGCCTGGTGGTGGGGCGCGAGCTCGAGAAAGCCGAACGCCCGTTGCCGGTGGTGGTGATCAATGCCGAGCGCGCACCCGAGCTGTTGGCCGCGCTGCGGCAGATGGGCGTGGAGCAGCGTCCGCCGGTGCCCGATGTGGAACTCGCGGTGCGCGAGCAGCGCATCGATCTGGCGCTGCGCATCGGCGCCGGCTACGCCGCCGACTGGCGCGCCGGCCGGCCGGCCGAAGTCGAACTGGTCTACGATTCCTCGCGCCGCGAAGGCGGGAGTGATGTCGAGCGCCTGCGCTCGATGCTCGAGAACTACAGTCATCGCAACGGCATGCTGCGCCTGCTGGCGCGCGGACTGTCGCCCGGCATCGTCAATCCGGTGATGGTTGCCGCGCGCGACCAGGCCACGCCGCAGGCGCGCGGTGCACTGCTGTTCGCGATGCTGCCCTACATGCTGGTGCTGACGATCTTCATCGGCGGCATCTGGCTGGCGACCGATTCCACCGCCGGCGAACGCGAGCGCCAGTCGCTCGAGCCACTGCTGATCAACCCGGTGCCGCGCGATCGCATCCTGCTCGGCAAGCTCATGGCCACGGCCGCCTTCAGCATGGCCAGCCTGTTCCTGGGCCTGCTGGCCTTCGTGATCGCCGGGCACTTCATGCCTACCGAGCAGCTGGGCATGAGCCTGGCGCTGGGCCCGCGGTTCGTGCTGGTGGCCTTGCCGGTGCTGGCGCCGCTCGTGTTGCTGATCTGCGTGACGCAGATCCTGATCGCCGCCTTTGCGCGCAGTGTGCGCGAGGCGCAGACGTACCTCGGCATCGCGCAGCTGGTGCCGCTGATTCCCTCGGTGATCCTCAGCGTGCTGCCGGTGAAGGCGCAACTGTGGATGTATGCCGTGCCGCTGCTCGGCCAGCAACTCACATTGATGCGCCTGCTGCGCGCCGAACCGGTGCCGATGCTGGCCCTGACGCTGGCCGCGCTGGTGACGCTGCTCGCGGCCGTGGTGGTGTTCAACCTCGCGCGGCGTGTCTACGCGTCGGAGAAGCTGGCGATCTCGACCTGAGCACTCGGCCGCGCACGCGCCAGCACGCCAAAGTCACGCACTCAAAAAGTCAGCTACTCACTTCGGACAACGACACGCCGGGCAGCCGTGATCGAGCACGATGCGCCAGTGGCCGTCGCGTTCACGGCGCCACACCGAAGTAAAGGTGCCTACGCGTTCGCCTTTGGGATCGAACACCGGGCCGCTGGTGAGTGCGAGTTTGCCGCTGTCCAGCACCTCCACTTCCTCGGGCGCCCAGGAAAACGGCGCCTGCGGTGCTGCATAGAGCTCCTTCCATGCCGCGATGATCGCCGCAGGTCCGCGGGCCACCGGGTGGTCGACGAACACGGCGTCGGGCGCCAGGAAGCGGCCGAAGGCCGCGAGGTCGCGATCGGCCATGGTCTTCGCGAAGGCGATCTCGGTGCTGCGCACCTGCGCGGTGAGCGTGGCCAGGTCTTCATGGGCCGTGGCAGCGGAGCTCGTCACCAGCGTTACCAGTGCCAGCGTCAGGGTCAGCAGTACATTGCGGCGGGTATTCATGGAGTCCTCGCACGATCGAAGCAGATTGCGCGACAATAACCCGGCGCAGCCGCGCGCGTCATCACTACGGCAGCACGCTGTAGCCAGCGCGCGCTGCCGCGCGAGCGCAACGCTGACGCCTGGAGTCCTGACATGCCCGAGTTGCACTAGCCATGTGCGGACGCTTCGTATCGCGCGAGCAGGCTGCGATCGAGCGCGAATACAACATTCGCGTGCGCCAGCCGTTCGAGCGCATCTACAACGCCGCGCCGACCATGGAGCTGCCGGTGATGCGAAGTTTGAGCGACGCCAGCGTCGATGATGTGGGCGGCAGCCGCCCCGCCACGGCGCTCGAAGTGATCGCGATGCGCTGGGGGCTGGTGCCCTCCTGGTGGTCGCAGCCGACGCCACCTACCTCGACCATCAACGCGCGCAGTGAAGAGGCGGCCAGCAAGCCGATGTGGCGCCAGGCGGTGCGCAGCATGCGCGCGCTGGTGCCGGCGCTGGGCTGGTACGAGTGGCAGGTGAAGGATGGCGTCAAGCAGCCCTACTTCATCCATGCCGAGGGCATGCAGGGCGTCTGTTTCGCGGGCCTGTGGTCCACGCATCGCAACAGCGAGGGCCAGGAACAGCTGAGCTTTGCGATCCTGACGCGCGCGGCATCAGAGGCATTGATGCCGGTGCACAACCGCATGCCGGTGGTGCTGGCCCCGGAGCTGTTCGAGGAATGGCTCGCGCCCTGGAAGAGCGAACACAGCGCGCGCCTGGCCTCGTTCGTGCAGCGATCGCTCAGGGTGTTCGAGTACTACCCGGTCAGCCGCTATGTGAACGCGCCGCGCAACCAGGGCGAACGCTGCATCGAGCGCGTGG
Organism: uncultured Gammaproteobacteria bacterium; assembly: GCA_963764065.1. Lineage (GTDB taxonomy): Bacteria > Pseudomonadota > Gammaproteobacteria > Steroidobacterales > Steroidobacteraceae > FEN-1191. The sequence continues at coordinate 352,372 of CAVXRM010000008.1, forward strand.
CACTCACAGCATCCTGAGCGTCAGCACGAACAGCAGCAGCCGGTACAGCCACAGGATGTCGAAGAAGGCCCAGGCGATGGCCAGCGCCAGCAAGCCGCCGTACCACCAGCTGGTGCCATAGGCGCGGCGGAACATCAGCAACAGGTAGCCGGCGAACAGCAGCTGCAGTATCAGCGTCGGGATGGCATCGGCGCTCATCGCCTCGGGTGCGGCGCCCATCAGGCCCGCCAGCCCTTTGAGTACCCACAGCAGCAGCGGAATGAAAATGCCGATGGCCAGCAGCGCGTAGCACCAGAAATGGGTCGCGATCACCAGGTGCTCGGCGAACAGCTGTCGCTTGCGGAACAGGAAGGCGTAGAACAGCAGCGCATAGACCGGTATCAGCGCAAACACCAGGGTCTTGGAGAGGATCGCGGTCTTCGCGTCGTAGTGCTGCGCAAGATTCGCGTAACCGATGCCGTGATGCGCCATGGCCTGCATCAGCTGGCTCCACGCGTAGCCCGGGTAGTAATTGTTCATCTGCAGCTGCACGGCCAGCGGCGTGGTGAAAGCGTTGTACGGGAAGATCGAGTTCGAGAGGTAATAGATCACGCTCAGCAGCAGGAACAGGCGCAAGGGCGCCATGTAGCGGATGCGTCGCCCGGCAAAATAGTCGACGCTCAGCTGTCCGGGGCGACTCACCAGTGCCCAGCTGCTGCGCAATATCTTCGAATCGAAATGCACCAGCGTCTCGAGCAGCTCGCTGCCGATGTGGCGCCAGGAGAGGTCATGCCCGCTGCGGCGCTTTTCGCCGCAGTGCTCGCAGTAGGGCCCCATGTCCGGTGTGCCGCAGGAGGGACAAGTTATGCAATCGGTGTCAGCGGTCCGGTGACCGGCCGGCAGGAGGCCCCGTCCCAGCCATCCCAGCCCCCCGCGCAACCGGTAGAATGCGCGCCCCGGTACAAATTGACGTGGCACTGAAACCTCTAGGGGCCCTGCCGAGTCTTACAGTCTACAGAGGAGTGGACCCAAGGCAGAAATCGGCTGCCCCGTCCTGAAAAACACCATGGATCAACTGATCTCACGCGAAAGCGAATTGGGTCTCGATCGCCCGTGGCATGCCCGCAAGGGCCCGCGAATCGGCATTGTTGCGGCCCTTGTGGCGCTTGCATTGGGCTGGTGGGCCCTGGCGGGCGGCCATCGCGGCGCCAGTGCCGCCGCCGATTCGGCCCCGGCCAAGGATGCCAAGGACGCCACGGCCATACCGCTGGTCACCGTGGTGGTGCCGCAGGTGGGTTCGGTGGCCACTGCCATCTCGCTGACCGGCCAGATCAGCGCGCAGAACGACATGCCGATCGGCGTCGAGGGCGATTCGGGCCGCATTGCCGCAGTGCTGGTGGAGCCGGGCGATCGCGTGCATCGCGGCCAGGTGCTGGCGCGGCTGAACCCGATCACCGCGCAGACCCAGGTCGACAGCGCCTCGGCCTCGCTCGATGAGCTGCGGGCGGCTGCCGCGTCGGCGCAGGCGGAGTGGGCGCGTGCCGAGCGGGCGCGCGATTCCTTTTCAGTGGAAGAATCCGAGCGCCGGCGCACCAGCGCGGTGACGGCGCAGGCCAAGGTCAAGGTTGCCGAGGCGCAGTTCGCGGAAGCGCAGAACCGCTGGTCGAAGACCACGGTGGTCGCGCCCAGCGATGGCATCGTGTTGACGCGCAACGCCGAGGTCGGCCAGATCGCCGTGCCGGGCGCATCGGTGTTGTTCCGGCTGGCGCGCAATGGCGAGATCGAGATGCGCGGCCAGGTGGCCGAGCAGGATGTGCCGCGGCTGAAGGTCGGGCAGGTGGCCGAAGTGCGCCTCGAGGGCGTCGCCCAGGCTTTCAGCGGCAAGGTGTGGCAGATCGGCGCGATCATCGATCCGGTGACGCGCCAGGGCACGGTGCGCATCGCGCTGCCGGCGTCCAGCCAGGATCTGCGACCCGGCGCCTTCGCGCGCGCCGACATCAAGGTGGGCGCGACGGCCGGCACCATCCTGCCGCAGACCGCGGTGCTCAGCGACGAGCAGGGCACCTATGCGCTGATCGTCGATGCCAACAGCAAGGTGGAGCGCCGCGCGGTCCGCGTCGGCGGTGCGCGCAGCGAAGGGCTGCTGATCACCGGTGGGCTCAACGGATCCGAGCGGGTGGTGGCCATCGCGGGCGGATTCCTGCGGCCAGGTGAAGAGGTAAAGGTTGCGGTGACGCCAGGCGTGGCGCCGCCAGGAGCGCGCGCCGCAACGGGCGGCAGCTCCTCGGGCCGGGCCAGCGCGCCATGAAAAAGATATCGGCCTGGGCGATCACGCACCCGGTGTTCCCGCTGGTGCTGTTCGCGGTGCTCACGGTGTTCGGCATCGTGGCTTTCATCCGCCTGCCGATCACGCTCAATCCCGATGTCTCGGCGCCCTTCGTCGAGGTGGCGATCGTCGAGCCGGGCGCGGCGCCGACCGAGATCGAGACGCAGATGCTGCAGAAGGTCGAGGGCGCGGTCGCCAACGTCGGCAACGTGAAGAACATCACTTCGGTGGCGATCGAGAACCTGGCGCACATCTTCGTCGAGTTCCAGATCGGCACGCCGATCGATCGCGCCATCACCGACGTGCGCGATGCGGTCGCCAAGGTGCGCAGCGATCTGCCGCAGGGCATCCTCGAGCCGCAGGTGCGGCGCATCGATATCGACGGCGGGCCGATCGTCTACTACGCGATCAGCGCCAACAGCATGACCGAGGAGCAGCTGTCCTGGTTCGTCGACGACACCATCAGCAAGCGCCTGCTGGCGGTGCAGGGCGTCGCGCAGGTGAACCGCTCGGGCGGCGTGAACCGCGAGATCCGCGTCGACCTCGACCCGGCGCGCATGGAATCCTTCGGCATCACCGCCGGCGAGGTCAACCAGCAGCTGCGCCAGGTGAACCTCGATGCCGCCGGCGGGCGCGCACAGGTCGGCGGCAGCGAGCAGTCGATCCGCGTGCTGGGCAGCGCGCGCACCGCTGAACAACTGGGCGACACGCGCCTGACGATGGTCGACGGGCGCGTGGCGCGGCTGCGCGACATTGCCGAGGTGCGCGACGGCGTCGCCGAAGTGCGCACCATCTCGCGACTCAACGGCCGGCCCGTCGACCACCTTCGCGGTCTTCAAGGCCAAGGGCTCCTCGGATGTCGACCACGCTCCATGCGGTGCAGGAGGAGCTCGCCAAGGTCACCAAGGAAACCACCGGCATCACGCTCAAGCAGGTGTTCACGACGGTCGATTTCACGCAAGCAGTCGTACCGCTCCTCGATCGAGGCGCTGATCGAAGGCGCGATCCTGGCGGTGGCGATCGTGTTCCTGTTCCTGCGCGACTGGCGCGCCACGGGGATCGCGGCGCTGGCGATTCCGCTGTCGGCGATTCCGACCTTCGCCTTCATGCAGTGGTTCGGCTTCACGCTCAACCAGATGACGCCTGCTGGCGCTGTCGCTGGTCGCCGGCGTGCTGGTCGACGATGCGATCGTCGAGATCGAGAACATCGTGCGCCACATCCGGATGGGCAAGAGCGGTTACCAGGCCGCGATCGACGCGGCCGACGAGATCGGCCTGGCGGTGGTCGCCAGCTCGGCGACGATCATCGCGGTGTTCCTGCCGGTCAGCTTCATGGGCGGGCTCATCGGCCAGTGCTTCAACCAGTTCGGCCTCACGGTGGCGGTCGCGGTGTTCATGTCGCTGCTGGTCGCGCGCCTGATCACGCCGGTGATGGCGGCCTACACGCTCAAGCCGCACGAAAACCTGCGCAGTGCCGATGGCCCGCATCATGGACGTGGTATCTGCGCACGCTGCAGACTGGACGGTCAAGCATCGCTGGAAGACCATGATCGCCGGCTGGGTGTTCTTCGTCGCTCTCGGTCGTAGGCCTGATGCTGGTCCCCAAGGCCTTCACGCCCGACAACGACAGTTCCTCCTCGACGGTCAAGGTGGAGCTGCCGCCCGGCGTGCGGCTGAGCCAGACTTCGGCGGCCGCGGCGCAGGCCTACCAGATCCTGCGCCGTCATCCCGAAGTGATGAACGTGGTCGAGTCGCTGGGCGAAGACGAAGACGGCGAGGTGCGCGGCGGCAACATCTACGTGCAGCTGGTGCCGCCCTCGCAGCGCAAGCTCAGCCAGAAGCAGTGGGAAGAGCGAGGTTGCCAAGGAACTGCAGACCATTCCCGATGCGCGCGTCACCTTCCAGAGCCAGATGGATGGCGGCGGGCGCGACCTCACACTCTACGTGGTCGGCAGCAATCCCGAACTCGTGCAGCGCACCGCGCGCACCGCGATCGAGCAGATGCGCACGCTCAAGGAACTGCGCGATCCGCGCATCAACGGCGACATGGCGCGCCCTGAATTGCTGGTGCGTCCGCGCCTCGACCTGGCGGCGCAGCTCGGCGTCACCGTGGCCAGCATCAGCGAGACCGTGCGCGTGGCCACGCTCGGCGACAATCCGCAGAACAATGCCAAGTTCTCGCTCTCCGACCGGCAGATCCCGATCCGCGTGAGCCTGGTGGAATCGGCGCGCAGCAACCTCTCGACCATCGAGAACCTGCCGGTGCGAACCGCGGCGGGCGCCACCGTGCCGCTGAAGGCCGTCGCCGATATCTCCTTCGGCCAGGGGCCCTCCAAGGTGCGCCGCTACAACCAGAACCGGCGCATCTCGCTCGAGGCCGACCTGAACAATGCGCAGCTCGGCACCGCGCTCGACAAGATCCATGCGCTGCCGATCTTCAAGAACCTGCCCACCGGCGTGCAGATCATCGAGATCGGCCAGGCGCAGTACATGCAGGAGCTGTTCACCAGCTTCGTGATCGCGATGGTGGCCGGCATCCTGATGGTGTTCGCGGTGCTGGTGCTGCTGTTTGCGCGCCTGTTCCAGCCGATCACGATTCTCTCGGCGCTGCCGCTGTCGATCGGCGGCACGGTGGTGGCACTCGCCATCACACGCTCGCCGTTCTCGATCTCGACCGTGCTCGGCATCCTGATGCTGATGGGCATCGTCGCCAAGAATTCGATCCTGCTGGTCGAGTTCGCGATCGAGGAGATGCGCGCCGGCAAGGATCGGCTCACCGCGCTGATGGAAGCCGGCCACAAGCGTGCGCGCCCGATCGTGATGACTTCAGTGGCGATGATCGCCGGCATGTTGCCGGTGGCCATCGGCCTCTCGGGCGACGCCGGCTTCCAGGGCCAGATGGCGATCGCGGTGATCGGCGGCCTGATCACCTCCACCGCGCTCACGCTGGTGATGGTGCCCGCGGGCTTCACGCTGATCGACGACATCGAGCGCTGGCTGGGGCGCAAGTTCCGCCGCGGTGCAGGCCACGCCGCCGATCCGGCTGCCACGGGCGCCACGGCCGTTGCGAACGCGGAGTAGTGTGACCCAGTTCCAGTAGACCGCCCGCCCGGGCGCGCAGCTCAGGTTCAAGTAGACGCGCGCCCGGGCCGATAAGCGGTTTCATGAGTACTCCGCCAGCAGCGCCCGATGCAGTGCGACATGAAGCGCTGCAGACCGAACTGCAGTACATCGCTGCCGAGCTGCGCGCTGCGCTCGAGCGCTTCTGCACAGATTCGGGGCTGGGCGACATGGCCACGCACGAGCCCGCCAATCCGCGCCAGCGGCTCGAGCGCGTGCTCACCGTCAGCGACGATGCCGCGCATCGCACCGCCGACCTGATGGAGCTGAGTTTCCCGCTGGCCGAACAGACCGGCGCCAGTGCCGCGGCGATGCTCTCGCAATGGCGTGGCGAGCGCACCGCGCAATCGGTCAGCGCCCATGCGGTCGAGAGCTTTCTCGACCAGACCGTGCACAACATGCGCGTCGTGGGCTCCAGCCTCTCGGAAGTACTGCTCACGCACGGCTACCAGGAACACGGCGGCAAAGTGCTGCGCAGCATGATCCGGTTGATCACCGTGCTCGAGACCACGCTGCAATCGCTGCAGCAGCTCACTGGCAGCTCAGGCGCAGGCGCAGGCGCAGCTGCGGGCCGCACTGCGGCACGGACGGCGCCGACTGCCTCAGCCCTCACCTCCGACACCTCTGCCGCGGCCGACGATGCCGCGGCGCGCGAACGCAGCGCCAGGAATCTGCGCAGCAGGATGGGCAATTGAATGAATACCGCCGCGTCATTGGTTCCGGGCGCTGAAATGCAGCAGGGCGCGGGCTTCGAATTCGTGCAGGAGCTGGCCGCGGCGCTCTCCTCGGGTCCAGTGGAGCTGCCGAGTTTTCCTGACGTCGCGCTGCGGGTGCAGGATCTGCTGGCCGACGATGGTGTCAGTACCGACATGGTGGTGCGCATCGTCGGCGCCGAGCCGATGCTGGCCGCGCGCGTCGTGAGCCTGGCGAACTCCGCGGCGATGAACCCCAGCAGCAATCCGGTCAACGACCTGCGCACCGCGGTCGCGCGTCTGGGCTTCGACAGCCTGCGCGCCGCCGCAGTCAGTTTCGCGGTGGCGCAATTGCGCCGTCGCGATGAATACCGCTCGATCGAGCCGCAGCTCTCGCAGCTGTGGGTCGAATCGGTGTGCATGGCGGCCACGGCCTGCGTGGTCGCGCGGCGCAGCCGGCGCATGAGCCCCGACACCGCGCTGTTCGCGGGCCTGGTCGCGAGCGTCGGGCGCATCTACATCCTCACGCGCGCCGCCGCGCATCCGCAGCTGTTTGCCGATCCGGCCGGTTACCAGGCGATCTCGAACCAGTGGCACGCCGGCGTGGCACGCTCGCTGCTCGAGAGCTGGCATGTGGTCGATGAAGTGGTCGAGGCGGTGTACACCTACGAGACTGCCAACCAGGCCACGCGCACGGGCAGCATGCTCCCTGATGTGCTGGCGCTGGCCGCGCTGCTCAACGCGCATCGCGACGCACCGGATCTGATGGCCGAAGCGCTGCGCAATTTCCGCTCGCTGACGCGGCTCGGACTCAGCGGTGCGGACTGCGCGGAATTGCTGGTCGAGTCGGCCGTGGAGATGACCTCGCTGCGCGCCGCGCTGGGGCGCTGAGCGGCACAGCCCTGCGCCTTCAAGCCACCGGGTTCGAGTGCGCTTCGATCCAGTTCTGGGCTTCGATATTGATGTCGCGCGGATCGCGCCCCGCCGTCTCGATCGGCGGGCCGATGGTCACGCGGATCGTGCCCGCTTTCTTGTACAGGCCGCGACGTGGCCAGTAGTAGCCCGCATCGTGCGCCACCGGCACGATCAGCTTGCCGGCTTCCACTGCGAGCAGCGCGCCGCTGACGCCATAGCGGCGCGTCTGCCCCGGCGGCATGCGCGTGCCCTCGGGAAAAATCACCACCCACTCGCCCTCGGCGAGTCGTCGCTTGCCCTGCTCGACCACGCCGCGCACCGCGGCGCCGCCCGCGCCGCGATCGACCGCAATCGCGCGCATGAGCCTCAGGCTCCAGCCCAGCGCCGGCACCCACATCAGTTCGCGCTTGAGCACCCACACCTGCGCCGGCAGCAGCGCGACCTGCGCGAAGGCCTCCCAGCTCGATGAATGCTTCATCAGCGCGACATGGTTGCCCGCGGGCAGGTTCTCCCGGCCGACCACCTGGTAGTCGAGCCGGCAGATCCAGCGCAGCGTCGTCAGCAGCACACCGGACCACACCTGCGCCAGCACGAAGCGGGCGCGGAACGGCAGGAACGAGGCGCTGATCGCGAAGAAGATGGCGTAACAGAAGGTCCAGAGGATGAACCAAACCGTGTAGACCAGCGAGCGCAGCCACTGCATGGGTTTCAGCCAGGCAGGCGCGACAGATCGGCGATGCGCGTGAACAGCGCGCGCAGCTCCGCCAGCAGCGCCAGGCGATTGTCGCGCAGCGCGGTATCGCTGTCGTTCACCAGCACCGTGTCGAAGAACGCATCGATGACCGGGCGCAGCGCCGCCAGTGCCGTGAACGCTGCGGCATAGTCGCGGCGCGCGAGCGCGGCTTCCACGCCGGGGCGGGCAGCGGCAAGATCGCGATGCAGGGCGCGCTCGGCCTCCATTCGCAGCAGGGCCGCATCGACACGCAGCGCGGTGCCGCCAGCGGATTTCTTCAGGATGTTGGCAATGCGTTTGTTGGCCGCGGTGAGACTCGCGGCGGCCGGATCGGGCAGGAATGCCACCAAGGCCCGCAAGCGCGCTTCGAAGTCGGGGATCGACGCCGGCGCACTGGCCTGCACCGCATCGAACATCTCGGTGCTGACACCCGCAACGCGCTCGCCTTCCAGGTACATCGCGCGCAATCGCTCGATGATGTAGCCCAGCACATCGGCGGTGATGCTCGCCTCGTCCGGTGCTGGCGCCGCCGCGCCGCTCGCGCTCGCGCCGCCGCCTGCACCCGCCGCGCTGCTTGCGCCGCTTGCCGCGGTGGTGGCGATCGCCGCACGCGCCAGCCCCACCGCACTGGCAATGTGCTGCGCGAGATCGAACTCAAGGCGCTTTTCCAGCGTCATGCGCAGCAAGCCGATCGCCGCGCGCCGCAGCGCAAAGGGATCGCGGGTGCCCGTGGGCTTCTGGCCGATCGCGAAGATGCTGGCCAGCGTGTCGAGCCGATCGGCGATGGCGAGCGCCGTGCCCGCCGGCGTGGCTGGCAGTGCATCGCCCGCGCCGCGCGGCAGATAGTGTTCGCGTATCGCGATCGCGACGGCGTCGGCGAGGCCGTCGGCGCGGGCGTAGTACTCGCCCATTACGCCCTGCAGCTCGGGGAATTCACCGACCATGCGTCGTCAGCAGGTCGCATTTGCACAGCTGCGCGGCGCTGGCCACCTGCTGCGCATCCGCGCCCACCAGTGGCGCGAGCCTGGCCGCGAGCGCTGCGATGCGTTGCGTGCGCGCAGCCTGCGAGCCGAGCTGGGCCTGGAAGGTCACGCGCTCCAGCGCCGCGAGCCGCTGCGCCAGCGGCGTGCGGCGATCCTGCTCCCAGAAGAAGGCAGCATCGGCAAGCCGCGGACGCACCACGCGCTCGTTGCCGGCACGCACCACGGCCGGATCGCGGCTCTCGATGTTGCTCAGCGTGATGAAATTCGGCAGCAGTTTGCCATCGGCGCTTTCGATGGCGAAATAGCGCTGGTGTTCCTGCAAGGTCGCGATCAGCACTTCGCGCGGCAGTTCGAGAAAGCGCGGCTCGAAGCCGCCGGTGATCGGCACCGGCCACTCGACCAGCGCCGTGACTTCATCAAGCAGCGCGTCATCGAACAATGCGCGGCCATTCAGGGCCTGCGCCGCCGTGGCCACCTGTGCATGCACGAGCGCGCGCCGCTGCGCGAAATCGGCCCACACCATGCCGCGCTTGTGCAGCGTGGCCTCATAGCTCGCGGGTGCGCGCAGTGGCAGTTCGCGCGGCGCGTGGAAGCGATGGCCGCGCGTGTTGCGGCCGGCGACTGTGTCGAGAATGGTCGCGGGCACGACTTCATTCCCGAGCAGCATCACCAGCCAGTGCACCGGGCGCACGAACTGCGCTTCGCCCTCGCCCCAGCGCATGCGCCTGGCGATCGGCAGCGCCGCCAGCGCTTCGCTGACGATCGCGGGCAGCAACTGCAGCGCGCTGGCGCCCGGCTTGCTGCCGCCGTACCACAGGCATTCATTGCCCTTCTCATCGCGCTCGCGGCCGAGCTCTTCGAAGCTGACACCGCAACTGGCGGCAAAGGCCGTGCCGGCGCGGGTCGGCGCGCCAGCGGCATCGAGCGCGGCGCGCAGCGGCGGACCGCGACGGCGGATGATCTGCTCGGGTTGCCGCACGGCCAGTCGCCGCACGCGTACCGCGAGGCGGCGCGGCGTCGCAAAACTCTCCACCTTGCCGTGCGCCAGAGATGCGGCAGCGAGGCCTGCGACCAGGCCGTCGCGCAGCGCCTGCTCGAGCACGCTCAGCGTCTTGGGCGGCAGCTCTTCAGTGCCGAGCTCGAACAGGAAGTCGCGCCGCGTGGTGGCGGCGCCGCTGGCAGCCGCGCCGCTGCTGGCTGCGCTGCTCTCGAGTGCCACCTCGCTCATGCGCGCACCGGCTGCGGCCGCAGCGGAAAGCCCAGCGCTTCGCGACTCGCGTAGTAGCACTGCGCGACGCCGCGCGCGAGCGTGCGCACCCGCAGGATATAGCGCTGCCGCTCGGTGACCGAGATCGCGCGGCGCGCATCCAGCAGATTGAAAGTGTGCGAGGCCTTGAGCACCTGTTCGTAAGCGGGCAGCGCGAGCTTCGCCTCGAGCAAAGCGGTACAGGCCTGCTCATGCTCATTGAAATGGCGCAGCAGCACGTCGGTGTTGGCATGTTCGAAGTTGTAGGTCGATTGTTCCTGTTCGTTCTGGTGGAACACATCACCGTAGGTCACGCGGCCGCGCGGGCCGTCGGTCCAGAGGATGTCGAAGATGCTCTCGACGCCCTGCAGGTACATCGCGAGGCGCTCGAGTCCGTAGGTGATCTCGCCACTCACGGGCCGGCAGTCGAGTCCGCCCACCTGCTGGAAGTAGGTGAACTGCGAGACCTCCATGCCGTTGAGCCACACCTCCCAGCCCAGGCCCCAGGCGCCGAGCGTGGGCGATTCCCAGTTGTCCTCGACGAAGCGCACGTCGTTGGTGAGGGTGTCGAGGCCAAGCGCGGTCAGGCTACCCAGGTACAGCTCCTGGAAGTTGGCGGGCGAGGGTTTGATCAGCACCTGGAACTGGTAGTAGTGCTGCAGCCTGAAGGGGTTGTCGCCATAGCGGCCGTCGGTGGGGCGGCGCGAGGGCTGCACGTAGGCGGCGCTCCAGTGCTCGGGGCCGATCGAGCGCAGGAAGGTGGCGGTATGAAAGGTGCCGGCGCCCACTTCCATGTCGTAGGGCTGCAGGATCACGCAGCCCGCATCCGACCAGTAGCGCTGCAGGGCGAATATAAGTTCCTGAAATGTGCGCGGTTTTGCGCCGAGCTTGGCCGTCTTCATCGCTGCCCTTGGGTCCAGAGGCCAGCGAGTATACAGAGGCAACCCGGGGGCGCGTTCGACGCACAGAAACAGGGCAGCGAACCGGGACGCGCTCTATACTAGTGCATCCCGGAGCTCCAGATTCCTGAGCCGATCTGTAACTCCCGGATTTCAAAACGATTTAATTCCGGCTGGAAGCTGGCACGCGGCCTGCAATCAAGCGGGACTGATGCCCAGTCGGATTTTCTAACCGGAGGCGATATGAATCCGAGCGATGTGATCAAGCTAGTCAAAGAAAAAGAAGTGAAGAATTGCGATCTGCGATTCACCGATACGCGCGGCAAGGAACAGCACGTCACCGTGCCGGCCCGCTACATCACCCCGGACTTCTTCGTTGAAGGCAAGATGTTCGACGGCTCCTCGATCGGCGGCTGGAAGGGTATCAATGAATCGGACATGATCCTGCTGCCCGACGCCTCGACCGCCATCCTCGACCCCTTCTTCGCCGACGTCACGGTCAACATCCGTTGCGACGTGATCGAGCCGGCCACCATGCAGGGCTATGAGCGCGACCCGCGCTCGCTCGGCAAGCGTGCCGAGGCCTATCTCAAGTCGACTGGCATTGCCGATGGCGCGCTGTTCGGCCCGGAAAACGAATTCTTCATCTTCGACAGCGCGCGCTGGAACAACGACATGAACGGTTGCGGTTACGCGATCGATTCGGTGCAGGGCGCGTGGAATTCGAACACGGTCTATCCCGAAGGCAACATGGGCCATCGTCCCGGCATCAAGGGCGGCTATTTCCCGGTGCCGCCGGTCGATGCCTACCAGGACATCCGCTCGGCGATGTGCAAGGCGCTCGAGGACATGGGCCTCGTGGTCGAAGTGCATCACCATGAAGTGGCCACCGGCGGCCAGTGCGAGATCGGCGTGGGCGCCGGCGGCCTGGTGAAGAAAGCCGATGAAGTGCAGATCCTGAAATACTGCGTGCACAACGTGGCGCACCTGCACGGCAAGACCGCCACTTTCATGCCCAAACCCCTGGTTGGCGACAACGGTTCCGGCATGCACGTGCACCAGTCATTGCAGAAAGCCGGCGTCGCGCTGTTTGCTGGCGACAAGTACGGCGGCCTCTCGGAGACCGCGCTCTATTACATCGGCGGCATCATCAAGCACGCCAAGGCGATCAACGCCTTCACCAATCCGGGCACCAACAGCTACAAGCGCCTGGTGCCGGGCTTCGAAGCGCCGGTGATGCTGGCCTACTCGGCCCGCAATCGCAGCGCCTCGATCCGCATTCCGTGGGTGTCGAACCCGAAGGCGCGCCGCATCGAAGTGCGCTTCCCGGATTCCGCGGCCAATCCGTACTTCGCCTTCGCGGCGATGATGATGGCCGGGCTCGATGGCATCCAGAACAAGATCCATCCCGGCGATCCGGCCGACAAGGATCTGTACGACCTGGAGCCGGAAGAGGCCAAGCAAATCCCGCAGGTCTGCCACTCACTCGACATGGCGCTCGAACACCTCGACAAGGACCGCGAGTTCCTCAAGCGCGGCGGTGTGTTCACCGACGACGTGATCGACGCCTACATCGGCCTGAAAGACCAGGAAGTCTCGCGCTACCGCATGTCGACGCATCCCTGCGAGCTCGATATGTATTACAGCGTCTGAGACACCGCGTCGCCGGGCTGCCGTACCACACAATGCGGGTGACAGGCTTCACAGGGCTGTCACCCGCATGTGTACCCTGGCCCTGAGGGGGTTTATGCTCAAGCCCCATGCGTTCCTCGACATTGCTGCTGCTGCTGATCGCGACCACGGCCGTGGCCGGGCCGGCGACCTATCGCTGGACGGATGCCGACGGCGTGCATTATTCCGACCAGCCGCATGTGGGCGCCGAGAAGATCTACCTGGGCCAGACGCAGGCAGGCGCGGGCATCACGCTCGATTCGGCCCGCGGCTCCAGTGCGCCGGCCCCCGCCGTCACGGCGCGCCGCCGCAGCGAGCAGAATTTCCAGTACGAGAGTTGCGCGGTGATGCAGCCTGCCGACGATCAGGTGCTGCAGGACGTGGACACGGTCTCCGTGGCAGTCGAGCCGCATCCGGGCAAGCGCTCCAACGATCACGTGGTGCTGCATTTCGACGAGACGGAGATCGAGGCTGCCACGGCCGATCAGCTGGATTTCAAGATCACGCCGATCGAGCGCGGTACGCACACGGTGTCGGCGGAACTGCGCGATTCGAACAATCGCCCGGTGTGCCGCTCGCCGCCGGTGAAATTCCATGTGCGCCAGCCTTCGGTGCTGGCACCGGCGAATCCCACGCGTCATCACTGACGCGCCAACGCGGCGCGCGCTGGCAACACGGCGGTCCAGATCATGGGCCGTGAATCCGACACCAGCTCGCCGCTGGCACACTTCGACTCCACCGAGCTGCTCGATGCACTGGCTACGGGCCTGCTGGTGCTCGATGCGCAGCTGTGCGTGGTGTACGCCAATGTCGGCGCGCAGGACCTGCTGGGCCTGAGCCTCAAGCAGTCGCGCGGCCATCCGGTCAGTGAACTGTTCGCGGGTGCGGCGCCCCTGGTCACGCTGCTGCGACGCTCGCTGAACAACAACGAAATCTGCGCCGACCACGAGCTCATGCTCTCGCCGCTCCCGCTGCTGCAGTCGGCGCGCAATCCGGTGGTGGTCGATATCACGGTGACACCGCTCGAGGGTCAGATCACCGGCACGCACCTGCTGGTGGAGCTGGTCGATGCACGAGCGCGCCAGCGCATCTCGCGCGATACCGAACTGCTCACGCGCGTCGATGGCAACCGCCTGATGGTGCGGCAGCTGGCGCATGAGATTAAGAATCCGCTCGGTGGCCTGCGCGGCGCGGCGCAACTGCTCGAGCGCGAGCTGCACGACGGTGCGCTCAAGGAATTCACCAACGTGATCGTCACCGAGGCCGATCGCCTGCGCGATCTGGTCGACACGATGCTCGGACCCACGGGCCCGCCACGCAAGCAGACGCTGAACATCCACGAAGTGTGCGAGCACGTGTACCAGCTGCTGCGCTCCGAGGCGGGCTCCGGCGTGCAACTCGAGCGCGACTACGACCCCAGCGTTCCTGACGGACGCTTCGATCGCAACGAGGTCATCCAGGCGCTGCTGAACATCGCGCGCAACGCGCTGCAGGCGCTCGCGGGTTCGGGTCGGCTGATCCTGCGCACGCGCACGGTGTTCAACCACAACATCGGGCCGGTGCGCCATCGGCTGGTGGCCTGCATCCAGGTCGAGGACAACGGCCCGGGTGTGCCCGACGACCTGCACAAGACTCTGTTCTTTCCGCTGGTGACCGCCAAGAGCGAAGGCAGCGGACTCGGACTCTCGGTGGCCCAGGACATGGTGGCGCGTCACGGCGGCATCATCGAATTCGAGAGCCGCAAGGGCCTGACCATTTTCTCGATGCTGTTGCCGCTGGAGGAACCCGCATGAGTACCCCGCCACTGCGTGTCTGGCTGATCGATGATGATGCTTCGATCCGCTGGGTGCTGGAACGCGCACTCCACAACGGTGGCATGCAGACGCGTGCCTTCGAGGCCGCCGAGCCGGCGCTCGCGGCACTACTCCGCGATGCGCCCGACGTGCTGATCACCGATGTGCGCATGAACGGCCTCTCAGGTATAGACCTGCTCAAGCGCGTGCGCGCCAGCCACGCCGATCTGCCGGTCATCGTGATGACAGCGCACGCGGACCTCGGCGCTGCGGTAACCGCTTACGGCAGCGGCGCTTTCGAATACCTGCCCAAGCCCTTCGACATCGATACCGCGGTCGACCTGGTGCGGCGCGCCGCGCAGGCCGGACCGCGGACCAGTGAGGTGCAGAGCGGCGAGGCCGCGCCGATCACGGATCTGCTGGGCAAGGCGCCGGCGATGCAGACCGTGTTCCGCGCCATCGGCCGCCTCTCGCGCAGCAGCGTGAACGTGCTGATCACCGGCGAGTCGGGCACGGGCAAGGAGCTGGTGTCACGCGCGCTGCACGAGCACAGCCCGCGCGCCGGCAAACCCTTCATCGCGCTCAACACCTCGGCGATTCCGGCCGAGCTGCTCGAATCGGAATTGTTTGGACACGAGAAGGGTTCCTTCACCGGCGCCGACAGCCTGCGCCGCGGACGCTTCGAGCAGGCCGATGGTGGCACCCTGTTCCTCGATGAGATCGGCGACATGTCGGTTTCACTGCAGACGCGGCTGTTGCGGGTACTGGCCGAGGGCGAGTTCTATCGTGTCGGTGGGCAGACGCCGATCCGCGTCGATGTACGCGTGATCGCCGCCACGCACCAGAACCTGGAGGAGCGCGCGCGCAGCGGGCAATTCCGCGAAGACCTCTACCATCGCCTGAATGTGATCCGCATCGAATTGCCGCCACTGCGTGCGCGGCGCGAAGACATTGCCGATCTGCTGACGCGGTATCTGCGCAACGCCGCGCAGGAACTGGCGACCGAAACCAAGACACTGGCGCCGCCGGCGCTCGAACGCCTGGTGAACTACAGCTGGCCGGGGAACGTGCGCGAACTGGTGAACCTGTGCCGGCGCCTCACGGTGCTGGCACCGGGCAAGGAAATCCGGCTCGAAGACCTGCCCGCCGAGCTGGCCAATGCGGGCGCAAGTGGAGCAGGTGCCGGCGCCGCGCGCGACTGGACCGCAGCGCTCACGGACTGGGCCCAGCAGCAGGGCGCAACGCCGGCGCAGCCGCTGCTCGATGAGGCGCTGCCCGCCTTCGAGCGCGCGCTGATCCGCGTGGCGCTGCGTGCCACACAGGGTCATCGCCAGGAGGCGGCGAAGTTGCTGGGCTGGGGCCGCAACACGCTCACGCGCAAGCTCAAGGAACTCGGCATGGAAGAGGCCGACGGGAGCGACTGAGTCCCACGACTGCACACGCTGCCGCGCGCGGCGACTAACGCTGTCGCGCGCTCTTGCCCAGGTATCCCGAAGTGAAGGCCACGCCGAGCAGGATGACCAGCATGCCGCCGACGATCACGGCCGTGAGTCGCTCGTGCAGGAACAGGATGCCCCAGAGCACACCGAACACCGGCACGATGAAGGTCACGGTGGTGGCAGAGGTGGCGCCGATGCGCGCGATCAGGCGGTAGTAGAGCATGTACGCGCTGGCCGTGCAGACCACGGCGAGCACGCCGGCCGCCAGCCAGATGTGCAGCGGCGGCTGTTGCGCGGGCCACAGCCACAAGCCCAGCGGCCAGATCAGCAGCGCCGAGGCCAGCATGCTGCCCGCGGCCGGCAGCATCACCGGTTGTCCGCCAAAATGATGCTTGCCGTAGTGGGCCGCGACGCCATAACAAAGTGAAGCCAGCAGCGCGGCGCCGAAAGCCACGGCGCTCCCCATGCTGTGAAAACCCACATGGCCAAAGGCCAGTACCATCACGCCGCAAAAACCCAGCACGATGCCGAGGATGCGCGGGAGTGTGAGCGCATGACGCCACCACAACGCATCAACCGCGGTGGCGAACAGCGGCACCGTGGCGCCGAGCACCGAGGTGAATCCCGCCTCGAGTCGCAGTGAGGCGAAAGCCAGCAGGCTGAAAGGCAGCGCGGAATTGAGCAAGCCAAGCACCACGAGCCGGCCCGCATGCGCGCGCAGCAGCGGGCGATTGCGTGCCTGCAGCAGCCAGGGCATGAAGAACAGCGCAGCACCCGTGAGCCGCAGCATCACCAGCGGCACCGGCCCGAAGGCCGGCGCGGCCACGCGCATGATGAGGTATGAACCTCCCCAGATTGCTGCCAGCAGCAGCAATCGCAGCAGATCGCTCAATGCCACGGTGATTTCAGTTCTGCGTGCTGCCCGCCGGGATGAACACCCATAGCAGCAAGTACAGCAACAGGCCGACGCCGAAGTACAGCACGGCGACGCAGAAGATCACGCGCCAGGCCCAGGAGGGCAGGTCGGTATGCTCGCCCAGGCCGCCGCAGACACCACCGATCACATGATCGCGCGTCGAGCGGCGCAGCCGGTGCAGGAAGGATGCGCCCGCCGCGCCGCCATCACCCGCGTTACCACCCACGCCTGCACCCAGGGCACGCGCCTTGGCCTGTGCAAACTCGGCCTCGCTCAGTACGCCGCGATCGCGCAGCGCCTGCAGTCTTTCGATTTCTTCGGCTACCGACATGTTGTTCCCCTTAATTTGACGGGATCTGGCAACGGGCCGAAGGGAGCTGCGCCCGCAGTCCTCCAACCAGTTGCCGTACCGAAGTTAAACTCTGCGCCGTCATATAAGTTGCCAGGCCTGCGTTGATCTTCTGGCAGACCAGCGGATCGTAGAACAGCGCGGTACCGACGCCGATGGCGCTGGCGCCGGCGAGCAGGAATTCCACCGCATCACTGGCGCTGGTGATGCCACCCTGGCCGATGATCGGAATGCGCTGCGGCCCCGCGACCTCGTACACCTCGCGCACTTTCAGCAACGCAATCGGCTTGATGGCCGGACCCGAGAGCCCGCCCTGGATGTTGCCGATGATGGGCTTGCGAGTGTGCGCATCGATCGCCATGCCCATCACGGTGTTGATCACCGCGAGCGCATCGCTGCCCGCTTCGATGCAGCGGCGCGCGTTGTCGCGGATATCGGTCTGGTTCGGCGAGAGCTTGGTGATCAGCGGTTTGCTGGTGGCCTTGCGGCAGGCCGCGACCACGCGCGCCGACATCTCGGGCACGTTGCCGAACTGCACGCCGCCTTCCTTCACATTGGGGCAGGAGATATTGATCTCGATGGCATCGATCGGTGAATCATCGAAACGCCGCGTGACCTCGACATACTCTTCGATGGTGGAGCCACAGGCATTGGCGATGAAACGCGTTTCGCTGAAATCGAGCGTCGGCAGGATATGCTGCACCACATACGCAACGCCGGGGTTCTGCAGGCCGATCGCGTTGAGCATGCCGCCGGCGGTTTCCGCGACGCGATGCGGCGGATTGCCCAGGCGCGCCTGGCCAGTGGTGCCCTTGAGTACGATGGCGCCGGCATCGCGGTTGGAAAAGCCCTCGACGCGCGTGTATTCCTCGCCGAAACCCACGCAGCCGGAAAGCAGTACGATGGGCGAGGCGAATTCCAGGCCGCAGAAATCCAGCTTCAGGCTGGGGGCCGGCCCCGGCGCTGACGCTGCGGGTCGTGGCGCAGTCGCTGTGGACGATGCCGTCATGGGTGCAATTATCGCGCGAAACGGGCGCGCGCAGCACGGAAAGTAGACCGGAAAACACCATCAGCACATGTTCGACGTGATCCTCCACCAGCCGGAAATTCCGCCCAACAGCGGCAATGTGATCCGCCTGTGCGCCAACACCGGCAGCCGGCTGCACCTGATCGAGCCGCTGGGTTTCAGCCTCGGGCAGCGCGCGCTGCGGCGCGCCGGGCTCGACTACGCGCAGCTCACGCAGGTGCGGGTGCACCGCAATCTGGCGGATTGCCTGGCGGCGCTGGCCGCGGAGGCGTGCGAGTGCGCATCCGGCGGGCACGCGGCGGGTCTACGCGATCGAGACCGGCGGCGCGCGCCGCTACAGCGAGGCCAGATTCCAGCAGGGTGATGCGCTGCTGTTCGGCTGCGAAACCCGCGGCCTCGATGCCGCCGCGCTGGGGCAGGTGCCGCCCGAGGATGTGCTCTACATCCCGATGCGCGCCGGCAACCGCAGCCTGAATCTCTCCAACGCCGTGGCGCTGGTGGTCTACGAAGCCTGGCGGCAGCAGGACTTCAGCAGTGGGTGAGCGGCCCGCGGCTCGCAGGCCTCAGCCAAATTCCGCCTTGATCGGCCGCTGCATCAGGCCGCGCACGACTTCCTCGACCTCGAGTTCCTGGTGCAGCACGCCATGGATGCCCTCGCAGATCGGCAGCTCCACGCCTTCGCGCGTGGCCACCTGCCGCAGCGCGCTCGCCGCCAGGTGACCTTCGACCACCTGGCCGATTTCGGCCAGCGCGGCTTCGCTCCCCATGCCCTTCGCCAGTAGCAACCCGTAGCGACGGTTGCGCGACTGATCGTCGGTGCAGGTGAGCGCGAGATCGCCCAGGCCCGCGAGGCCCATGAAAGTCTCGCGGCGCGCGCCGAGCGCCACGCCGAGGCGGGTCATTTCCATCAAGCCGCGCGTGATCAGCGCGATGCGCGCATTGGCGCCGAACCCCAGGCCATCGGAAAGGCCAGCGCCGATCGCCAGCACATTCTTCACCGCGCCGCCGACCTCGACGCCGATGATATCGGTGGAGGTGTAGGCGCGGAAATTGGCGTTGGAGATATGGTGCGCGAGGATTCCGGCGTATTCGGCATCGCGCGAGGCGATGGTCATCGCGGTCGGCAGGCCCGCGCCCACTTCGCGCGCGAAGGTGGGCCCGGAGAGCACGGCGCTGAGCCGCCCGCTGCCGAGCACCTGCTGCGCCACTTCGTGCGGCAGCCGGCCGCTGGCGATCTCGAAACCCTTGGTGGCCCAGCACAGCCGCTGCCCCGGCTGCAGCAGCGATTCGATCTGCGTCAGCAGTTCGCGAAAGCCGTTGCTCGGCACCGCGATCAGTACGTCATCGACATCGGCGAGTGCCGCGGCCAGCGTGGCCGCGACCTGCAGGTTTTCCGGGAACGGCGCGTTGGGCAGGTAGCGCCGGTTCACGCGCTCGCTGTCCATCAGCGCGAGCTGCGCGGCAGCGCGACCCCAGAGCTTGACGCGATTGCCGGCACGCGCGCACTGCACGGCCAGCGCCGTGCCCCAGGAGCCGGCGCCCAGCACGGCGATGTGCGCGCGCTCCGCGCCCTGCGCGCCCACGCTCAGTTCTTCGTGGGGTTGGCCGCGTCGGCGCTGCTGGCGGTAAACAAGGCTTCGAAATTCACCGGCGGCAGCAGCAGCTGCGGAAAGCCGCCCTGGCTGACCAGCTGTGACACGACCGCGCGCGCGTAGGGAAACAGCACGCCCGGGCAGATGATGCCGGCGGCACGCCGCAGGTCTTCATCGCTGAGGTTCTGCATCAGGAAGGCGCCGCCCTGTTTCACTTCGACCAGGAACACGGTGCGATCGCCCTGCTTGGCCGAGACCGTCACGGTCAGCAGCACTTCGCGCACATCGCCTTCGATGTGATTGACGGTGGTGTTCAGGTCGAGCCCGATCTGCGGATTCCACTCGCCGTTGCTGCGCGGGCCCTGCGGCGCCTCGAAGGAGCAATCCTTGAGATAGACCGCCTGCAGCGCGAGCTGGGCGGAAGTCGGGGCCGATTCCATGTCTGTGGTCATGTGCTGTCTTCCTGGTGCTGTGTTAACTGTTGCTCGTGGTTGCGGTGCTGGCGCCGCGCAGCAGCGCGTCGAGTCCGCCGGCCGCGTCGAGCGCGTGCAGGTCGTCGCTGCCGCCGATGTGCGTGCCATTGATGAAGATCTGCGGCACGCTGCGCGCGCCGCTACGCTTGATCATCACCTCGCGCTGCGAGGGGTCGGCCTCGATGCTGATTTCCTCGAAGGCCACGCCCTTGCCGCGCAGCAGCGTGCGGGCGCGTTCGCAGTACGGGCACCACGAGGTGGTGTACATCTCGACTCGTGCGGCGCTCATCGGCTTACTCGCGCGTGACCGGCAGGTTTTCCGCGCGCCAGGCGCCGAGTCCGCCGCGCAGGTTCACTACCTTGGTGAAGCCCTGGGCCGCAAGCGTGCGCAGCGTACCGGCCGCCGAAACCCCGCGCTCGCAATACACGATCACGGGTCGATCCTTGAGGCGCTTGAGGCTGTCGAGACTGCCCTCGAGGCGGTCGGCCGGCACGTGGCGCGCGCCACGGATGTGACCGGCGGCATACGCCTCGGCATCGCGCACGTCGAGCAGCGTCGCACCCTGGTTCATCAGCCGCACGGCATCCTGCGGGCTGATGGCGCCCTGCCCGAGCGAGCGCGCACGCAGCTCATAGACCAGCACCGCCACCAGCGCAGCGCCGAACAGCAGGCTGAGGCCCGGGTGATGGGAGGCGTATTCGAGCAGGCGTGCCATGTGTTCCTTGGTGCCGCGGGGTGACCCCAGCGGAGCCAGCCCGTAATGCGGGGCGCGCATTATAGCCTTGCTGTTAGACTTTTCCGCATGCCCAGGCCCGGAACCGCGCTTTTGCAGGTATGGCTGCAGCTGGCCGCGGCGCTGCTGGCGGTCGTGGTGCTGCCGCTGGCCATGGCGGCCAGCAGCAGCCAGACCGCCTCCGACCTGGCACGCCTGCGCGAGCGTATCGAGCGCGTCAGCCGGGAGGTCGGGCATGACGCGCTGGAAAAAGACCGCCTGGCGGCCAAGCTGCGTGAGGCCGAGCTGGCCGTGGCCGGCGCGCGCCGCGATCTGGACGGGGTGCACGCCGAGGTGGTTGCGCACATGGCGCAGCGCGCCACACTGGCAGCCGAGCGCGAGCGTGAACATGCCGCGCTGCAGGCCAGCCGTTCCTCGCTGGCGCAGCAATTGCGAGTCGCCTACCTGCTGGGCCGCAACGAGCCGCTGGAGCTGCTGCTCAACCAGCAGGATCCGGCGCAGGCCAGCCGCATGTTCGCGTACTACGGCTATTTCGGCCGTGCGCGCGCCGGACAGATCGCCAGCATCAGCGAGCGCATGCACCACATCGACACGCTCGATGGCCAGCTGGCCGAGCAGGAAAGGGCCCTCGCGCAGTTGCAGAGCGACAGTCGCTCGCAGTTGCAGCGGCTCGAGGGCGGACGCGACCAGCGCCAGCAGGCGCTCGCGAACCTCCAGGTCGAGGCGCGCTCGCGCAGCGCCAGCCTCGCGCGCCTGCGCAGCCAGCAGGCCGATCTCGAACACCTGCTGCGCGAACTCTCGCGCGTGGTGCGGCCGAGCACGCCGCTCGATGGCAACAGTGTCTTCGGGCGCCAGCGCGGCCAGCTCGACTGGCCGGTGTCGGGCAAGCTCGCGGCCAGCTTCGGCGAGGTGCGCGCCAGCGGCGTGAACTGGCAGGGCACGGTGGTCTCGACCACGCGCGGCGCGCCGGTGCACGCGGTCTCGGCCGGGCGCGTGATCTACGCCGACTGGTTGCCTGGCCTGGGCCTGCTGACCATCGTCGATCACGGCGCCGGATATCTCAGTCTCTATGGCTACAACGACAGCCTGCGCAAGGCCGCGGGCGAGAGCGTGGCGAGCGGCGAAATAATTGCGACCGCGGGTGACAGCGGCGGCCGGCCCGAACCGCAGCTCTATTTCGAGATACGCCGCGGCGGCAAGCCGCAGGACCCGCGGCCGTGGTTTCGCCGCCGCACACCCGACTGAGAACTGCGTCACATCCGCGCGCGGTTTGACAAAAAGCGCGAACCCCATCAATGCCGGCCGCGACACCATCGTCGATGCTGCGCTACCGGTGAGCTCCCTATCGCAGAATTCCAGTGAAAAGATAGCCGTTTCGGCGCACGCCGAACTGGAGTCCTACACGCAGCTGATGCGCGCGCTGTTGCCGCGCATGACTGGTGTGTCGATCTTCAACCAGGCCGGCGAACTGTACTGGACCAGCGAGATGGCGGTCGATGAAGCGCTGCGCCACCTGGTGGCCGAGTCGATGCGCGCCGCGCGCGAGGAGCCCGGTGCGCCCGGCGTGTGGATCACCGATGGCGAGCCGCACTACATCTTCTGGCTGTGGCGCCCGGTGGGCGATCGCAGCACGCCGTTCGCCGCACTGCTGGTGCGTTGCAAGGCCGGCCCCGAGAGCGAGAACCGCACGCTCTCCTTCGTGCATTCGCTGCTGCGTCCCGCGCTCGAGATCCTGCTGCGCGAACTGCTGAATCGCGAGCAGATCCTGAACCTGAGCGGCGCGCTCGCCGAGCACGACCAGGACCTCGACATGCTGTTGAAAGTCAGCGGCAACGATGGCGGCGGCAATGATGACGGTGGCGACGAACTCAAGGCGATCCTGGGCGCCGCCATCGAACACGTGAATGGCGGACTCGCGGCGCTGATCGTGCCCGAGAAGGGCCTGGTGCTGGTACGCCAGCAGGCTGGCCATAACATGGATGCGAGCCTGGTGGCGCGCGCGCATCGTCACCTGCTCTCCACGGCGCAGATGCGCCGCGAGGCCGTGATCGTCAATCGCATGCAGCTGCAGGGTAGTGACGGCAACAATGCCTATCGACTGCTGGCCTGCCCGGTGGCGCGCCCCGATGGCCGCACGCTCGGCGTGCTGGCGCTGTTTCGCAGCATGGACATGCCCGAATTCACGCCGCGCCAGGCGCGGCTCAGTGAACTGCTGGCGCGGCGCGCCTCGGCGGTCATCGCCAGCAGCTACGATGCGCTCACCGGTCTGCTGAACCGTCCGGCCTTCGAGGCCCGCGTACACAACCTGCTGACCCAGGAGCAGAGCGCGCAGCGCTGGTGGAGTGCGCTCTCGATCGACACCAACCGCACCCACGTGATCAACGACACCTACGGCATGCATGTCGGCGACAAGGTGATCGCGCAGATCGGCGAGCTGGTGCGCAAGCGCCTGCCGCCCGGTTCACTCGCGGCGCGCATGTCGGGCGATCGCTTCGCGGTGCTGCTGCGCGCCAGTCTCGATGATGCCTCGCGCTTTGCCGAGGCCTTGCGCCAGGGCGCCGAGCAACTGGGCGCCGGCATTGGCGATGGTTCGATCGCGGTCTCGATCAGCGTCGGCGTCGCCGCGGTCGAGCCGCGCGCTGCGGAGTTCACGCACGCCTTCGCTGCGGCCGAGACCGCCTGCAAGGCGGCCAACGATCGCGGTCGCAATCGCGTCGAGATCTTCCAGGAAGCCGATGAGAGCATCATCCGGCGCTTCACGGATATCAACATGGTGGCCGACCTGCGCGCGGCGATTGCCGCCGGGCGCATGCGCCTGTACGCGCAGATGCTGCTGCCGCTGGGCGGTACGCAGCTGCGTCCGCACTTCGAACTGCTGCTGCGCATGATCGGCACCGACGGGCAGACCATGGGGCCCGATCATTTCATGAGCTCGGCGCAGCGCTACCAGCTGATGCCGGAGATCGATCGCTGGGTGGTCGAGGAGGCGCTGCGCCTGCTGACGCCGCACGCCGCGCTGCTGGCGCGCGACCCGGTGGTGTTCACCATCAACTGCTCCGGCCAGTCCTTGCAGCAGGAAGCCTGGACCGAGTTCCTGATCAAGCAGATCGTCGCCAGCGGGCTGAATCCGGCCGCGCTGTGTTTCGAGCTGACCGAGAGTGCCGCGGTCGGGAATCTCGCGCACACCGAAGTACTGATGCGCCAGTTGCGCAAGCTGGGCTGCGGCATTGCGCTCGATGATTTCGGCACCGGCCTCAGTTCGCTGGCCTACCTGCGCTCGCTCCCGATCACCATGCTCAAGATCGACGGCAGCTTCGTGCGCGATGTGCTGCGCGATTCGAAGGCGGAATCGACCATCCAGGCCATCGCGCAGCTGGCGCGTGCCATGTCGCTGATCACCGTGGCCGAGTACGTCGAGACCGAAGAGATTCGCAATCGCATTGCCCAGCTGGGCGTGGACTATGGCCAGGGCTTCGCCATCGGCCAGCCGGTGCCGATCGCCGATGTGCTGGAACAATTGCCCTTGTATGCCGCGGCGGCCACGCAGACCAGCGAAGTCTTAAGCCCTTCCAGCGAGCACGGCAAAGGCCTGCCAGCGCTGGCAGCAGCGGTGTAAGCTTGGCCCTCATGAATGCGCGTCTGCGAGTGGGGTTGACGCTGTGCACCGGGGTGGTACTCGGCTGCGCCCTGTCGCTGACCACACGCGTTTTCGCCCAGCACGATCCCGCCCCCTACGATTCAACAGGTAGCGCCAATGACGGTGCGCTGCGCGGCGCGGCCGCCAGCCCTACGGGCATCGGCAGCGAAGTGCTGCCCTGGCAGGATGCCCACCTGCTCGCCGAAGTGCTGCAGCGGGTGCGCGAGAACTACGTCGATCGCGTCGATGTGCACCAGCTGATGCACCAGGCCACGCGCGGCATGCTCGAAGGCCTCGATGAACATTCCACGCTGCTCGATGCGCGTGAGTATGCGGCGCTGCAGGCCAGCACCAATGGCGCCTATGCCGGCGTCGGTGTCGAGGTGGAAGGTGTCGCCAGCGGCGTGCGCATCGTGCGCTGCCTGGCCGATTCACCGGCCGAGCACGCGGGCCTGCGTGCCGGTGACCTGGTGGTGCGCATCGATGATCAGGTCGTGAGCGCCGCCAATCTCGATGTCGCCACCGACTTGTTGCGCGGCGAAGTCGGCAGCAGCGTGCGGCTCGCGGTCGCGCGCGAGGGCCACGCGCCGCAGGAATTCCTGCTGCGCCGTTCCGAAGTGCAGCTGCCGAGCGTCGCTGCCGAAACGCTGGCGCCGGGCATCGGGTATCTGCGCATCAGCGACTTCACCAATTCCACGGCCACCGAGCTGGCCGCCGCGGTCGCCAGGGTGCGCGGCGCGCACCAGGAGAAACTGCGCGGGCTGATCATCGACCTGCGCAACAATCCCGGCGGCGTGCTCGAAGCCGCGAGCGCCAGCGCCGATGAATTCCTCGAACGGGGCATCATCGTCAGCGCCGATGGCCGCAGCAGCGATGCGCGTTTCCGCATGGATGCCACGCCGGGCGACATCGCCGCGGGCGCGCCGATCGTGGTGCTGGTCAACGGCGGTTCGGCCTCGGCCTCGGAAATCCTGGCGGCCGCGTTGCGCCAGAACGATCGCGCCACGCTCGTCGGGCGCCGCACCTACGGCAAGGGCACAGTGCAGACGATCCTGCCGCTCTCCGATGGTGAAGCGCTGAAGCTCACGACCTCGCGCTACTACACGCCCAGCGGTGCCTCGATCAACGGCGTGGGCATCACGCCCGATGTGATCCTCACCGGTACTGACCTGGCGCCCGCCGATCTCGATACCGGCAACGGCACGCCGACACTCGCACGCCGCGACTCGCAGGTGGCCGCGGCGCTGGCCAAGCTGCTGCGCCTGCACTACGCCAGCCAGGCGCCGCGCCACGCGCCGCCGCGCACCTGATGGAGGCGCTGCGTTTCCTGATCGATGTCGTGCTGCACCTCGACCATCACCTGGTCGAGATGCTGGTGCGCTTCGATGGGTGGATCTACCTGCTGCTGTTCCTGGTGATCTTCGCCGAGACCGGCCTGGTGGTGACGCCCTTCCTGCCTGGTGATTCGCTGCTGTTCGCCGTCGGTGCGCTCAGCGCCATCGACTCCACGCACACGCTGCGCCTGGCAGCGCTGCTGCCCTTGCTGGCCGTGGCCGCGATCCTCGGCAACACCACCAACTATCACATCGGGCGCTACCTCGGCCGACGCGCCGAATCGAGATTCCACCGCTTCTTCAAGGCTGCGCACCTCGAACGTGCGCAACAGTTCTTCGCGCGCCACGGCGCGCTGGCAGTCGTGCTGTCGCGCTTCATGCCGATCCTGCGCACCTTCATGCCTTTCGCCGCCGGCCTTGGCCGCATGCACATCGGTCGCTTCCAGCTCTGCAATTTTGCCGGCGGCATCGCCTGGGTCACGCTGTTCCTGGGCGGCGGGTACCTGTTCGGCAACCTGCCGCTGGTCAAGGCCAACTTCGGACTGGTGACGCTCGGGATAGTTGCGGTCTCGCTGCTGCCGCTCCTGATCGTGGCGTGGCAGGACTGGCGTGAGCGAAACAAGCAGCAGGAGTCGGCTCGTGGCTGAGCGCACCCGCGGCTATGCGCATCGCATCGACGTGCGTGCACCGGTCGAACTGTTGTGGCGCGGGCTGATCGAGCCCGAGCTGCTGGCCAAATGGTACGGACCGGGCGCGCGCATCGCGCCGCGCGCCGGCGGGCGCTACCTGGTGCGGGCCGATCGCGACCTGGAACGGGAGGCGCATATCGATGTCTTCGAGCCGGCGCGCCGCCTGCGTCTCATCTATATGCCGCCGCGCGACCTGCCGTCCTGCGATGCGGTGGTGGTCGATGACTTCATCCTCAATACCGAGGGCGAGACCGCAGTGCTGCGGCTGCTGGGTTCGGGCTTTCCGCAGGATGAGAGCTGGGATACTTTCTATCAGCGCCTGCGCAGCGGCTGGAGCGCGGCCCTGGCGCGGTTGAAGGTATGCATCGAGCGCTCGGCCGCTGCGCCAGCTGCTGATTGAGCCTCGCGCGGCAACGCGGCTTCACGTTGCGCCAATAACAGCTATCATCTGGCGCAGTATCCGAGGGGAACACCATGCGCGCATTGAATCGCCTGCTGTCGTGCGCCGTGCTGGCATGCGCTGCTGCCGCGACGCTGGCAGCCCCGACAGCCCCGATGGCCCCCGCCGTCGTGCCGGTTGCGCTGGTCACGGGCTCCGATCGCGGCATCGGCTTGGCGCTCACGCAGGAATTTGCGGCGCGCGGCTGGAAGGTGATCGCTACCTGTCGCGACCCCGAGCATGCGCAGGCCCTGAAGGATTTCGCCGCCACTCATCCTGCGGTCGCGATCGAAAAGCTTGATGTCGGCGACAACAACGCGATCGATGCGCTGGCGGCCAGGTACCAGGGCCAACCCATCGATGCGCTGGTCAACAACGCCGGCATCGCCGGTGATTTCGCCGCGCAGCGCCTGAGTACACTGGACAGCGATGCCTTCCAGCAGGTGCTGCGCGTGAATGCCTACGCGCCGCTGCGTATGGCGCGCGCGTTCCTCGATTCGGTGAGCGCCAGCCACCAGAAGAAGATCGTTGCGATCTCGAGCGGCGCGGGGTCGCTGTTCACGGCGCCAGCGGCGCCCGACAGCTACTACTACGATATGAGCAAGGCCGCGCTGAACATGGGCATGCGCCTGCTGCAGAACGACGTGCGCAGCCGCGGCGTGCTGGTGGGCATCGTCTCGCCGGGGCCGGTGGATACCGACATGCAGAAGGCCTATCGCGCCAACGCTGCGCAGGCCGGCAAGCCCATGACCACGCCTGCGATTGCGCCGGCCGACAGTGCGCGCGCACTGGTGAGCTACATCGAGGGGCTGGCCACCGACAAGGCCGGCCGCTTCTGGAGTGCGTACACCGGCCAGGAAGTGCCCTGGTGATCGACGCAACTGCGCCAGCAGGCTGACGCAGAGTTTTCGGCACACGACAACAATCCCGGGGGACACGTGGAAACCAAGCTGCCGACCATAGACGATGCGCGCAAGGAACTGACCCTGCGCGGCCTGGTGCTGGGTGTGCTGATCACGCTGGTTTTCACCGCCGCCAATGCCTATTTCGGCCTGAAGGCCGGCCTGACCTTTTCCACCTCGATTCCCGCGGCTGTGATCTCCATGGCGCTGCTGCGCGGTTTCAGTGGCGTGAGCGTGCAGGAGAACAACATCGTGCAGACGGTGGCTTCGGCCGCCGGCACGCTTACCTCGGTGATCTTCGTGCTGCCGGGCCTGGTGATGGTGGGCTGGTGGACCGGCTTTCCCTACTGGATGTCGTTCACGATCTGCGCGCTCGGCGGCATCCTGGGGGTGATGTATTCGATCCCGCTGCGCCGTGCGCTGGTGACGCATTCAGATCTGCCCTACCCCGAAGGCGTGGCCTGCGCTGAAGTGCTGAAGGTCGGCGATCGCACCGCGAATCGCAATGGCCTGATGGCGATCATCGCCGGCAGCGTGGTCTCGGCGCTGTTCGTGATCGTGACGGCCACGCAATTGTTTGCCAGTGACGTGGTGCAGTACTTCCGTTTCAGCGGCCGTAGCGCGGCCGATGGCAGCGCGACCGGCGGCGCCACCGGCTACGACTTCAATCTTTCCTTTGCGCTGCTCGCGGTCGGTCACCTGATCGGGCTCGCCTGTGGCGTGGCGTTTTTCGTCGGCGCGGCGATCGCCTGGGTGGGCGCCGTGCCCTGGCTGACACTGCACCATCCCGAAGCCGGCGACGCCGCCAAGGTGGCGATCGGCGCATGGAAAACCAAGGTGCGTTTCCTCGGCGCCGGCACCATCGGCATCGCCTCGATCTGGACGCTGCTGAAACTCATCGGTCCGGTGATTTCCGGCCTGAAATCGGCGCTCGCCGCCTCGCGCGCCCGCAAGAGCGGACAGGGCGAGCTGCTGCCGCGCGTCGAGCGCGACATGCCGATCGGCCTCGTCGGCCTCATCACGCTGGTGTGCCTGGTGCCGATCGCGGTGTTGCTGGCCAAGTTCAGCAACGCCAGCGGCCTCGGCAGCGTGACCGCGCTGCTGGTGAGCGGCGGTATCGTCTACATCGCACTGATGAGTTTCTTCGTCGCCGCGGTGTGCGGCTACATGGCCGGCCTCATCGGCTCGTCCAACAGTCCGCTGTCGGGTGTGGGCATCCTGGTGGTGATCGGCGCCGCGCTGCTGCTGGTATTCGTGGCCAAGCCGTTGCTGCCCGCCAGCGCCGGCCCCGCGCTGGTCGCCTATGCACTGTTCGTCACCTCGGTGGTGTTCTGCGCCGCCTGCATCGCCAACAACAACCTGCAGGATCTGAAAACCGGACAACTGGTCGATGCCACGCCCTGGCGCCAACAGGCGGCGCTGATCATCGGCGTAGTCGCCGGCGCGTTGGTCATTCCGCCGGTGCTCGACCTGCTCAACCACGCCTACGGATTCGCGGGCGCACCGGGCGCAGACCCCAGTCGCGCGCTGTCGGCGCCGCAGGCGGCGCTGATCTCGGCGCTGGCCCAGGGCGTGATCCAGGGCAATCTCGACTGGAGCATGATCGGCATCGGCATCGCGATTGGCGTCGCGCTGATCATCTTCGACATCATCCTGCGTCGCAGCTCGCGCGCCTCACTGCCGCCGTTGGCGGTGGGCCTCGGCATCTACCTGCCTTCCGCGGTCACGCTGATGGTGTCGGTCGGCTCGGTGATCGGCTGGTTCTACGATCGGCGCGCGGCGCGCACCGCAAACCCCGAAGGCTCGCGCCAGCTCGGTGTACTGCTGGCCTCGGGCCTGATGGTGGGCGAGAGCCTGATCGGCGTGCTGCTCGCGGCGCTGGTGGTGTTCTCTGGAAAAGGCGCGCCGCTGGCCATCGTGGGCGATGATTTCGCCACCGCGGGCAAGTGGCTCGGCGGACTATGCTTTACCGCCGCGGTCGTGATCCTCTACCGCTGGCTCAACCGCCTCAGCGGCCCCGCGACCGCGCGCCATTAAGCGCGCGAACAGGATGCCGCCCTCGTACAGCAGGTACATGGGCACAGCCATGATGGTCTGCGAGACCGCATCGGGCGGCGTGACGATGGCTGCGATCACGAACACCGCGATCAGCACGTAACCGCGGATCTGGGTCAGCTTGGCCAGCGGCACGATGCCCATGATCACCAGCAGCACGACCGCCACCGGCACTTCGAAGGCGAGGCCAAACGAGAACAGGAGCTTCAGCACGAAATCCATGTACATGGTGATGTCGGCCATCATCTGTACGCCGTGCGGGGTGGTGTTCACGAAGAAATTGAACATCAGCGGAAAGACCGCGAAGTAGGCGAAGGCGGTACCGGTGTAGAACAGGATGATCGAGGAGATCAACAGCGGGACCGCATAGCGCTTCTCATGCCGGTACAGGCCGGGGGCCACGAAAGCCCACAGCTGATAGAGCACGAAAGGCATCGCCACTACCAGTGCGGCAACGAACGAGAGCTTCAGCGGCGTAGTGAAGGGCGCCGTGATACTGGTGGAAATCAGCGTGCTGTTGGCTGGCAGCACGCGCCGCAGCGGCTGGGCCAGCCATTCGAACATCTGGTTGGAATAGAAGGCCAGCGGAATGAACACGATGACTACCGCGAGGAACGCGCGCATCACCCGGGTGCGCAGTTCCAGCAGGTGCGAGATCAGCGTGCCTTCTAGCAGGGGTTCACGCTCGTCGCTCATGTCGGCCGATCGCTGGCAGGAACCGCAGCAGCAACAGCCGGATCCGGCGCCGGATCGGCGGCGTGCATGGCTTCAGGCGTAGTCGCCAGATCACGTATCGCAAATTCATCCAGTGAGGGCGGCGGTACTGTATGCGCAGCGGGCGTAGTCACTGGCGGCGGCGATTCCGGAGCTGCACTGGTCGCGGAAGCTGGTGCCGGGGCCGCCTTGTTGCCAGCAGCAGCACCGGTAGTGTCCAGATTCACCCTGAGTTCGTCGGCCTCATTTTCAAGTTGCTCGCGAAACTGCCGCGCCATCGAGCGGGCACGGCCAGCCCAGCGACCGAGGGTGCGCGCCACTTGCGGCAGTTTCGCGGGACCAAGCACCACCAGCGCCAGGCCCACGATCACCAGGACTTCCGAGAAACCGATGTCAAACATGATGAGGCGCCGCTATGCGCGAGATAGCTGTCCGCGCCGTGCGCTTCAGGAGCGCCGATCGTCCTGGCGGGCACCCGTCGAGGTGGTGTCGTGAAATTCGGCGTCGCGGGCGGTGCCGGGCGGAGGTGCAGCGGTAGTGCCGGCGGGCGGGAGCTGCTTGCGCATCGCCTGCTCTTCCTGGTCGCCGTCGTTCATGGCTTTCTTGAAGCCACGCACTGCATTGCCAAGGTCATGGCCGATGTTGCCGAGCTTCTTGGTGCCGAACACCAGAGCCACGATCACCAGTACGATCAACCAGTGCCAGATACTCAATGAGCCCATTGCCGCTCTCCTGATACGTGCCCCGGAGGGGCAGGCCTTGAATGATACGCCAAATCGGCCCGGCCCGAGGCGCAGGGGCCGTTCCGCCTGCGCGATCTGCCGTCTGTGTCACGCTTCCGGGACGCCTGCGGCCGCAGGCACTTCCAGCCAGAAAGTCACCGGGCCGTCATTGACCAGTTCGACCGCCATATGGGCGCCAAATTCCCCGCTCCCGACCGGCCCCAGGTGCGTGCTGCGGGCCGCCTCGAGCAGCTGCCCGTACAGTGCGCGCGCCAGCTCTGGCGGTGCAGCAGTCTGGAAGCCGGGCCGGTTGCCGCTGTCGGTATCCGCTGCCAGGGTGAATTGCGGCACCAGCAACAGCCCAGCGCTTAAGTCGCGCAACGAGCGGTTCATGCGCCCCGCATCATCGGGGAACACGCGGTAGTCGAGCAGCCGCTGCAGCAAGCGCGTGCCCTGCGCTGCGCCGTCATCACGCGCGATACCGATCAGCGCCAGCAGGCCTGAGCCGATTTCGGCGACAACGCGTGTATCGATACGCACCGACGCCGAACTTACGCGCTGGATCAGGGCGATCATGGAGTGGCAAAACCGTGGCTGAATCCGTACACTTTGCGACCGTTCGAGAGCCTCAATGGCTGTATTTTCGCGGAGTCCGATTATGCCCCCGATGTCGCGTAGCTGGGTCATTGTTGCCGTAGTGGCACTCACACTCGCTGGTGCGCTGACACCGAGGGCGAGCCTGGCCGGCGGTGACGCGCAGCGCGGCAAGCAGCTCGGTTACACCTGCCTCGGTTGCCACGGCATCGAGAACTACAAGAATGTGTACCCGACCTACAACGTGCCGAAGCTCGTCGGCCAGCATCCGGAATACCTGGTCGCGGCGCTCAAGGGCTATCGCGGCAAGGACCGTTCGCACGGCACGATGTACGCGCAGGCCAGCTCACTCAGCGACCAGGACATCGAAGACATCGCCGCCTATCTCTCGGGTGCGGTGCTGCCGCCAGCCGCCCCTGCCGCCGGCACGCCGCCGACGAAGGTCACCGAACTGTGCGTGGCCTGCCATGGCATCAATGGCGTGGGCATCACGGGCGATTATCCGACGCTCGCCGGCCAGCACGCCGATTATCTCGAGCGCGCGCTGCAGGAATACAAGAAGGGCGATCGCAAGAATCCGGTGATGGCTACCTTCATCGGTCAACTGAGCGATGCCGACATCAAGCTCGTGGCCGACTACTACGCCACGCAGCGCCCCGCGCTCAAGACCCTGTTGCGGCCGAACTGGCTGTAAGCCGCTACTGCTGAATCACTGCGCGCTGGGTGTCGCCGGCGGCGCAGGCGCTGGCGCCGCAGCCGCTGCGGGCGTGGTCTTCGCCGGCGCTGCGGGCCCATTCAGGTTTTTATCCAGGAACTGCACCATCACCTGTTGAGCTGCGAGCCGCGCCTCGCCGCTGTCGATGCGGCCGAGGGTTTCGCGCGGCGCCACGAACCAGGCTTCAATCGCATTGCTGCGCAGCCGCCACAGCAGCTGTTCGGCAGCGGCCGCAGCGAGTGGCGGATCGCCGAGTCCGCGCAGCAGCAGCACCGGCTGGCGCACGGCCAGCAGCTGCTGCGCGCCGGCCACGCCATCGACACTGATCGCAGCGCACAGCCGATCGCTGTAGATGCCGAGCGCCGCGAGCGCCAGCTCGCCGCCGTCGCCCGTGCCCATGAGTGCGACGCGCTCGCGCAGCAGGTCATTCTGCGCGCCGATCCAGGCCAGCAGTGCGCCCAGGTCCAGTGATTCGCCGCTGCGCGTGGGGCTGCGGCCCAGCGCCGCGAAACTGCGGCCGTGTCCGCTGGCGCCACGCAGGTCAGGCACGATCACCACCAGGTGCAGCTGCGTGACCAGGTACTGGACGAACATGTCGAGCTGCGCGCGCGCCTGGGCGTTGCGTCCGGCGAGCATGATCAGCACAGGATGGCGCGCGCCATCGGCCGGGCGATAGAGTTGCGCGGTCAATTGCCGCGGCTGCCCTTCGGGGCGATCCCAGGTGGGAAAACGCAGCGTCTGCGGCATGACCAGTGCGCTGACATGGGCCGCACCGAGTGAGCTGCGCGTCCAGCGTACGGCGCTCGCGGTGCCGGGCTCATAGACATACACATCGCGTAGCGCGGCGCTGCCGCCCAGATCAATCGCCAGACGCGGGCCCTGGCGCGCGAACTGCAGGTCATGCACCACGCCTACCGGCAAGCCGGGCACGCGCGTCTCCTGCAACAGCGCGCTCTCGCTTTGCGGACGCTCGATGATCGACACGCGGCTGTAGCCGTTGTCGTTCCAGCCGTAGGCCAGGTAGCGGCCATCGGCGCTCAGGTCGAACTGCTCGATGTCATGGCTGATGGCAGGACCCACATCGCGCGGCGCGTCGCCGAACAGGTCGGCGTAGCGCAGGCGCATGTAGTCGCTGTCGCGATCGCTGAGGAAATAGACGCCGCGATCATCGTTGGCGAGCCGCGCCTGGATGATGTGCGAGACCGGTTTCGAGCCCGACGACGGGCGCGTGCGCGCGCTGTTGCGCGCAGCTGCGCCACCGGGCGCAGTGGGATCATCGATGCGACGTGCTGCGCCGCTGGCGACTTCGATCAGCCACAGTTCATCGCCCGTGACTGCGGGCAGGGCGGCGTCGCCGCCAGCGCTGCTACCGTTTGCGCTGCCACCGATTGCGCTGTCGGCGCCCGTTGACGCGCTGCTCGCCGCGTCGCTGCTTGCCGCACCAGCGCTCGAGCGCAGCACCAGCAAGGCGCGATCGCTGCGCGTCCAGCCGAGCACCTGCCAGCGCTCGCCTGTGCCGCTTTGCAGCTGGTGCGGTGGCGCGCCGCCGGCCGCGTCGGCGACATAGATGCCGGCGTTCGCGTTGCCCGCGAGCTGTGCGCTGAAGGCGAGTCGCTGGCCGTCGTGCGCGAACAGCGCGGCACCGGGCTGGTTGCTGGCGGGCAGCAACTGGTGCTCGCTGCTGCCGCCGACGTCCTGCACGTAGAGTGCGGGGGCGCCGCGTTCGCTGTCGTCGGCAAGATAGGCGAGCAGCTGCGAATGATAGGGTTGCGTGGCGGCGCCGCGCAGCGCACCACCGGCGTGACTGAGCGCCAGCTGCACTTCGCCGGGCGCACGCAGTCGTTCCACCTGCTCGCCCTGGTCGAAGCGCGTGGCCACCAACAGCTCGCCGTTCGCGAGCCAGCCGAGCAGGCGTGACTCGCTGCTCACGCGGTACTGCGAGAGCGCGGCGCGCAACTCCTCGCTGCCTGCGGGCACGCCGTCATAGAGCAGCGTGCCTTCGCTGCGCCGCTCGGCCCACAAGGGCTGCGCCACTAGCAGCGCGGCGAAGGCCGTGGCCAGGGCCGAAGCGGAACGGTTGGTGAAATGGTGCATCGGTTTGCTATCGTTGATCACGGCCGGTGGTACGCGGCCGGCAACCATTCTGCCTGCAGCAGCACACAAGGCAACCCATGCCGAAATCCCAGGCCCCAGGCGAGGCGCGCGGCGAGTCCGAAAGCGCCGCGCTGCGCGCGCACGGTGCGCAGATGGCTGTCGCTATAAGCACACAGCAGGCCGCGCAACTGCTGCAATTGCTCGACGAGCTGACGGTGTGGAACCGCAGCTACAACCTCACGGCGGTGGAAGAGCGTGGCGCGATGATCACGCATCACCTGCTCGACAGCCTTGCGGCCAGCGCGGACCTGGTGGGCACGCGCATCGCGGATCTTGGCACTGGCGCAGGTTTCCCGGGGCTGCCGCTCGCGATCCTGCATCCAGAGCGGCACTTCACGCTGATCGATGGCACGGCCAAGAAGATCCGCTTCGTGGCGCATGCGGCGCGCACGCTGGGCCTGGCCAATGTCGAGGCCGTGCATCAGCGGGCCGAGAACCTGGTGGTCGATGAGCCCTTCGATACCGTGCTGGCGCGGGCGGTGGCGACGGTGCCGGCACTTGCGCGGCTCGCCTGGCCGCTGGCGAAACCCGGCACGCGCCTGATTGCCTATAAAGGCCAACGACCCGACGACGAGCTGGCCGACCTGCCGGAAAGCTGGCGGCTGCTGGAAGTGCGTGCGCTCACGGTTCCCGGGCTGGCTGCGTCGCGCCACCTGGTGCTGCTGGAGGCGCGCGCCGCTCCAGCAGGCTCGCCGGCAGCTTGAGCGCGCTGGTCAGCGACACCAGCACCGCGGCCATATAGGGAATCGACTGGATCACCAGCGCGATTACCCACACGCGCCGGTCGGGGCTCGAGAACTCCGTTGGCATTTCGCGCAGCGTCAGTGCGGCACCCAGCAATGCCAGCATCAGTACTGCCTCTTCCCAGGCGCCCGCGAGCGCCAGCCACAGCGCATGCTGGCCGGCGCGCTTGGGCGTGCGGAAGAAGGGCTCGCTGCGTGTCACCATTCCCTTGAGCACCGCCCGGCCAATGGTGTGCGCGAGCGCCAGCCCCGCGAGTGCGGCGGCAAAAGTCTGGCGCAGGCCCACGCCGACGCGATGCGTATAGAGGTGCACCAGCTTCACCAGCTTGAAGGTGAACAGCGACAACGGCAGCAGCGAGAAGATCAGCAGCGGCGGATCGACGCTGGCCGGGCTCAGGAACATCGCCACCGACCAGCCGATCGCGGCCAGGTTGAAGATCAGGTTGAAGCCATCGGCGAGCCACGGCAGCCAGCCGGCGACGAAGTGATAGCGTTGCCCGGAGCTCAGCGTGCTCAGGCCAGGCCGCAGCAGCGCGCCGGCGTGATGCCGCAGGATCTGCATCGCGCCGTAGGCCCAGCGGAAGCGCTGCTTCTTGAAATCGACGAAGGTGTCGGGCATCAGCCCGCGGCCATAGCTGCGCGGCAGGTAGGTGGCCTGGTAGCCGGCCTCGAACACACGCAGGCCCAGTTCCGCATCTTCGCAGATGCACCACTCCGACCAGCCATCGAGCGCCGCCAGCACGCGCCGGCGCACCAGCGTCATCGTGCCGTGCTGGATGATCGCGTTGCGCTCGTTGCGCGTGATCATGCCGATGTGGAAGAAGCCGCGGTACTCCGCGTAGCACATCGACTTGAAGGCGTTCTCGTGTTCATCGCGATAATCCTGCGGCGCCTGCACGATCGCCATGTTTGGTGCGGCGAAGCTCGGCACCAGGTCGCGCAGCCAGCGCGGCTCCACGCAGTAGTCGCTGTCGATCACCGCCACCACCTCGACATCGCGCGCGGTCTGGCGCAGCGCGAAGTTGAGCGCGCCCGCCTTGAAGCCGGACAAGGGGCTCACATGGAAGAAGCGGAAGCGCGCGCCGAGCTGCTGGCAATGCGCTTCGACCGGGCGCCACACGGCTTCATCGCGCGTGTTGTTGTCGATCACCAGCACTTCGTAGTCGGGATAGTCGAGGCGGTTCAACGCGTTCAGCGTCTCGATCAGCATGTCGGGCGGCTCGTTGTAGGCCGGCACATGCACCGAGACTTTCGGCAGGTAGCTGCCATCCTGGCGACTCGGGTCGAGCAGCCGCTCGTGGCCGCGGATCCAGTGCGCTTCGGCCCACTCGTGCGCTTCGGCGAACAGCACCGCGATCACGCCCAGCATGCCGAGGATCAGCAGCGCGCCGACGATCACCGTGGTCACGGTGAGGTATTGCTGGGTGTAGTCGTAGATCACCCATACCGCGGCCGTGGCTGCGGCATACACGACTACCGCCATCATCGTGCGGCCGCGGGTGCGCAGCGAGCCGCTGTGCACATAGAACAAGGCGAGCAGCAGCAGCGCGATCATCACCGAAGTGCCCGCGAGCAGGTGCCACTCCGGTATGCGCACGATCGGCGCGGTGAACTCGAACTTCGCCTGGCGGTTGACATCGAACACGCCCCAGTAGGCGCCGACGCCGCCTTCGTCCTCGGCCTTCCAGGGCTGATCGAAGGCTTCCATGATGTAGTAGCGCTTCTTCTCGGCATCGGCGCGCGCCAGGAAACGGCGCAGGAACAGCGCTTCGTTGGCGGCCGAGGCTTCGGCGTTGCCGCGCGTGCGACCGTCCGAAGGCCAGCCCACTTCGCCGATGATCACCTGGCGATCGGGGTAGGCATCTTCCACGCGCTTGAGATTCGCGAAGCTGGCATCGATCGCCTTCTCGACATTCATGCCTTCCCAGTAAGGCAGCAGATGCACGCCGAGAAAATCGCAATGGCGCGCGAGCTCCGGGTATTTCAGCCAGGTGGCCCAGGTCTCGGCGGTGCCGACTGGAATGTTCAGCGCCGCGCGTGCGCGATCGAGGTGTGCAGTGAGTTCCTCGAGCGGCAGGTCGTTGCGCAGCATCACTTCGTTGCCGATGAACACGCGCACCACGTTGCGATTGTTGCGCGCCAGCTCGAGGGCCTTGTTGACCTGCGCGAGGTTCGTGGGCCGGTCTTTGTCGAGCCAGGCGCCGACCGCGACGCTGATGCCGTATTTCGCCGCGAGTTTCGGCACGTCCCCGAGCGTGCCGCCGGTGCCATAGGTGCGCAGCGCGTGTACGCGACCTTCCAGCAGCTTCAGGTCGGATTCGAGCTGTTCATCGCTCGGGTACTGGTTCAGGGTGCCGCTCTGGTCGGCCTGGAAGGGCGAAAAGGCCATGCCCTGCACTTCCTTGGGCCACGCCGGTTCGGTGCTTGGGCGGTTGGCCCAGGCCCACAGTGTCCAGGTTGCGCCTGCGCACAACGCAGCCACGAAGATCGCCGAGACCCATTTCATCCCGCAAGTTTACGCGGAACCGCGGCCGCGGCCACGCGCGATGGCGGCGACAGGCCGGCTGGGCTTGGCCTAAACTGGCGCGATGAAGCGCGTGATCGCGGTGGCCAATCAGAAGGGTGGCGTGGGCAAGACCACCACCGCCGTGAACCTGTCGGCCTCGCTCGCCGCCACGCGCCGGCGCGTGCTGCTGATCGACCTGGATCCGCAGGGCAATGCCACCACCGGCTGCGGTATCGACAAATCCACGCTGGCACGCGGCACCCTCGAGGTCATGCTGGGTGAATGCGCCGCCACCGATGCGATCGTGCCGATCGAGAGCGCCGGCATGGACCTGCTACCCGCCAACCAGGACCTGACCGCGGCTGAAGTGCGCCTGCTGGCCATGCCGGCCGGGCGCGAGCGGCGCCTGCGCGAGGCGCTGGAGCCGGTGCGCGAGCGCTACGATGTGGTGTTCATCGATTGCCCGCCCTCTCTGAATATCCTTACCGTGAATGCGCTGATCGCGGCCGACAGCGTGCTGATCCCGATGCAATGCGAGTTCTATGCACTCGAGGGGCTCTCGGCGCTGGTGGCGACTATCGAGCAGATCCGCGGTGCCGCCAACCCTGCGCTCGAGATCGAAGGCGTGCTGCGCACGATGTACGACCCGCGCAATAACCTCGCCACGGAAGTCAGCAACCAGTTGCTCGCGCACTTTGGCGAGCGCGTGTTTCGCACCGTCGTGCCGCGCAATGTGCGTTTGGCCGAGGCGCCATCGTTCGGCCGGCCCGCGCTGGTGCACGATAAAGACTCACGCGGCGCGCTGGCCTATCTCGCGCTCGCCGGTGAGATGCTGCGCAAGGCCGATCGCTCGCAGCCGCGCGATGCGCCGCCGGGTGGCATTCCGCCAGCCGAGGCGCCGCCCAGCGCAACCTCGGACGACGCCGCGACGCCGTAGGCGCGGCAGCGCGGCGCCCGCTATCATCGAAGCCCCGGTATCATCAAAAACATGAATCAGAAACGACCAAGCCTGGGGCGCGGACTCGCGGACCTGCTGGGACAAGCCCGCCAGCCGCCGGCGCCGATCGCACCCGCCGCGACTGCGACCGGGGGCCCCGGCGCCAGCGCCGCGGGTGAACGGCTGGTCCAGTTGCCGGTAGAGCTGCTGCAGCGTGGCCGTTACCAGCCGCGCGATGACATGCGCGCCGATACCCTGGCCGAACTGGCCGAGTCCATCCGCAAACAGGGCGTGATCCAGCCGATACTCGTGCGGCCGATCGCCGGCGCCGCTGCCGGCATGGGTGCCAGCGGCGAGCAACGCTACGAGATCATCGCCGGCGAACGTCGCTGGCGCGCTGCCCAGCAGGCCGGCTTGCTGGCCGTACCCGCGGTGATCCGCGACGTGCCGGACGAAGCCGCCATCGCGATGGCGCTGATCGAGAATATCCAGCGCGAAGATCTCAACCCGCTGGAAGAAGCACGCGCCTTCGAGCGCCTGATTTCCGAGTTCAAGCTTACCCATCAACAGGTTGCCGAAGCCGTGGGCCGCTCGCGCGCCGCCGTGACCAACCTGCTGCGCCTGCTCGAGCTGGCCCCGGAAGTGGCCGCCATGGTGGAGAAGCGCGAGCTCGACATGGGCCACGCCCGCGCGCTGCTCGGACTTGAAAATCGTCGAAAACAGGTCGAACTTGCCGCCTTAATCGTCAAAAAGAGCCTATCTGTACGTGAAACGGAGGCTTTGGTGCGCCGGATGGCGGCGCCGGCAGGTTCCCCGGCCCATGCCTCGACCAGCCGCGACCCGAACGTCGCGCGGCTCGAGACCGAGCTGGCCGAAAAACTGGGTGCCAAGGTGCAGATCCAGCATGGCGCGAACGGTCGCGGCAAGCTGGTGGTGGGCTACGGGAGCCTCGAGGAACTGGACGGAATCCTCGAACACATTCAATAGGTAGTTTCGCTGCGCTCATAGCGTTGATGAGCCGTGATCTCCTCCCTATAATGCGCCGCCTTTGCGACGGGCCACGCGGTTCGTCGCCAGCTTGGGAACTCTGCTGAGCAACTACGATTTTGCGCACGCCCGGCGCCAGGCGCTGATGCTGGTGGTCGTCCAGGTGGCGATCGCAGTCGTGGTCGCGGTGGTGTGCGCCGCGTTAAAGGGCATGAGCGCGGCGGTGGCAGCGCTGGTCGGCGGCGGTATCGGCGCCACAGCAAGCCTGGCGCAGGTGGTGATGAGTTTTCGCGCGGCTGCGGCCGGCGATGCGCGTGCGGTGGCCCGCGCGTTCTATCGCGGCGAAGCCGTGAAGATCGCGGTGACGGTACTGCTGTTCATCATCGTGCTGCGTACGCAGCGTTTGATGCCCGGCGCGCTGTTCGCAGGGTACGTCGCGACCTTCGTTGCCTTCTGGGTGGCGCTGGCACGCGGACAAGGTTCGGGGATTCAGAAGTGATGGGAGGCAAAAAATTCGATGGCTGCTGAAGCTGCACACGCCCCCGCCACCATTACGGAATACATCCAGCATCACCTGACCAACTGGACCTGGCAGTTTGGCGACAACGCGTTCTGGACATTGAATGTCGACAGCGTGCTGTGGTCGGCCATGATGGGCGTGCTGTTCCTGACGCTGTTCGCGGTGGCGCTGCGCACGTCGAAGCGCTCGGTCGACAAGCCGCCCACCGGCTTCCAGAAATACGCCGAGGGCGTGGTCGAGATGGTCGACAACAACGTCAAGGACAACCTGCACTCGGCCGGCCCGCTGATCGCACCGCTGGCGATCACGATTTTCTGCCTGATCCTGCTGATGAACGCCATCGACCTGTTCCCGGTCGACTGGTGGTCGACTGTGGTTGCCGAGCGCGGCTTCGGCCTCGAGTTCTTCAAATCCGTGGCGACCACCGATCCGAACATCACCTTCGGCATGGCGCTCACGGTATTCCTGCTGGTGCAGTACTTCAGCTTCAAGATGAAGGGTGTCGGCGGTTACGCGAAGGAATTCTTCTTCCATCCGTTCGATCACTGGGCATTCATTCCGGTCAATGTGCTGCTCAATGCCGTCGAGCAGATCGCGCGGCCCGTATCACTCGCATTACGGTTGTTCGGCAACATGTTTGCCGGCGAACTGGTGATGATCCTGATCGGCCTGTTCGCACTGACCGGCGGCTGGCCCACTAGTGGCGGCGCCGCGCTCGGCTGGTTCGCGCAATTTTTCGCCGGCACACTGTGGGGCGCGTTTCACGTCATCATCGTGCTGCTGCAAGCCTTCATCTTCATGATGCTCACCATCGTGTATCTGTCGATGGCGCATCAGCATGGCGATCATTGAGTCGGATCTGGTTGTTCGAATATCTGCGTTTCGTTTAAGGAGTTGACATGGGTAACGTAGCGAGTTTGGCGCAAGTCCAGGGCATGACGGCCGTTGCCGTCGCGATCCTGATCGGCATGGGCGCATTGGGTACGGCGATCGGCTTCGGTCTGCTGGGTGGCAAGTTCCTGGAAGGCGCCGCGCGCCAGCCGGAGCTGGTGCCGATGCTGCAGATCAAGATGTTCATCGTCGCGGGTCTGTTGGACGCGGTGACGATGATCGGCGTGGCCATCGGCCTGCTGTTCACCTACGCCAGCCCCTTTCTCAAGGGCATCAACTAGTAATGCATCGGGCAGGCCCGGCTTCCGGGCTGACAGCGGCAATGGGCAGTTGAGGTACGCATCGTGAATCTGAATGCAACGATATTGGCGCAGATGCTGATCTTCGCCATAGTGATCTGGGTCGCGATGAAATTCCTGTGGCCGGAGATCACGAGCGGGATCCAGGCGCGCGCCAAGCGTATCGCCGAGGGTCTGGCGGCAGGCGATCGCGGCCAGAAGGAACTCGCTGCCGCGGAAACGCGCGTGGCCGAGATCGTGAAGTCAGCGCGCGAGCGGGCACTGTCGATCGAGCAGCAGGCGCATGTACGTGCCAATGAGATTGTCGAAGCCGCGAAGCAGACGGCCGTGAGCGAAGGCCAGCGGTTGCTGGAGAGCGCCCGCGCGCAAGTCGCGCTCGAAGCGCAGAAAGCGCGCGATGAGCTGCGTCGCCAGGTGGGCTCACTCGCGGTGAAGGGCGCCGAGCAGATCGTCGGTCGCGAGATCGATGCCG
Organism: uncultured Gammaproteobacteria bacterium; assembly: GCA_963764065.1. Lineage (GTDB taxonomy): Bacteria > Pseudomonadota > Gammaproteobacteria > Steroidobacterales > Steroidobacteraceae > FEN-1191. The sequence goes on from CAVXRM010000008.1 coordinate 394,569, forward strand.
GTGTGCACGCACAGCTGCTCGACAAGCTCGCTGCGGGTATGTAGGGCGCAGGCAGCAGCACCATGGCAGAACGCATCACCATCGCAAGACCCTACGCCAAGGCAGTGTTTCAGCTCGCGCGCGAGCAGCAGCAGTTGCCGGCGTGGTCGCGCGTCCTGGAGCGCGCGGCGAGCGCCGTGCAGGATGCGCGCGTGGCGCAGCTGCTGGGCAGCCCGCACGCAACGCCGGCGCAGCTCGCCGAGCTGGTGGCCGGCATCGCCGGCGATGGTGCCGATGCGGCTGGCAAGGGCGCAAGCAAGGGCGGCGCTTCGCAGGCCGAGCTGGCGCGCAACCTGTTCGCGACGCTGGCCACTTACCGGCGGCTCGCGTTCCTGCCCGAGATCGCCGCGCGCTTCGAACAGCTGCGCGCCGATGCCGAACGCACGCTCGATGTCACGGTGACTTCGGCGGTGGCACTGAATGAAGCGCAGCGCGAGCAGTTCACGCGCGCGCTGCGCAAGCGCCTTGATCGCGAGGTGCGATTGCATTGTGAGCTCGATCCGAGCCTGATCGGCGGCGCCGTGGTGCGCGCCGATGACCTGGTCATCGATGGCAGCGTGCGCTCCAGCCTGAATCAGCTGGCGGCCGTGGCTGCCAGCTAACGTAAATTACGAGGATAGTCTTCATGTCGATCAAAGCCTCTGAAATCAGCGACCTGATCCGCCAGCGCATCGAGAAATTCAGCGCGGCGAGTGAGGCCCGCAACGTCGGCACCGTGGTCTCGGTGACGGACGGCATCTGCCGCGTCCACGGCCTGGCCGATGTCTGCTACGGTGAAATGATCGAGTTCCCGGGGAATCTCTTCGGCCTCGCGCTCAACCTCGAGCAGGACTCGGTCGGCGCGGTGGTGCTGGGCGATTACAAGTCGATCAGCGAAGGCGACACGGTCAAGACCACGGGTCGCATCCTCGAAGTGCCGGTGGGCCCCGAGCTGCTCGGCCGCGTGGTCGATGCGCTGGGCAAGCCGATCGACGGCAAGGGGCCGCTCAATGCCAAGGCCGAGCGCGCCCATCGAGCGCGTGGCGCCGGGCGTGATCTATCGCAAGAGCGTCAGCCAGCCGGTGCAGACCGGTTACAAGGCGGTCGACTCGATGGTGCCGATCGGCCGCGGCCAGCGCGAACTGATCATCGGTGATCGCCAGACCGGCAAGACCGCACTGGCGATCGACACGATCATCAACCAGAAATCATCCGGCATCAAATGCGTGTATGTCGCGATCGGCCAGAAGCAGAGCTCGATCGCCAACGTGGTGCGCAAGCTCGAAGAGCACGGCGCGATGGCGCACACGATAATCGTGGCTGCCTCGGCCTCGATGCCCGCGGCGATGCAGTACCTCTCCGCCTACGCCGGCGTGACGATGGGCGAGTATTTCATGGATAACGGCGAAGACGCGCTGATCATCTATGACGATCTCTCGAAGCAGGCCGTGGCCTACCGCCAGATTTCGCTGCTGCTGCGCCGCCCGCCGGGCCGCGAAGCTTTCCCCGGCGACGTGTTCTATTTGCACAGCCGCCTGCTCGAGCGCAGCGCGCGCGTCAATGAGCAATACGTCGAGATGGCCACCAAGGGCCGCGTGAAGGGCAAGACCGGTTCACTCACGGGCCTGCCGATCATCGAGACGCAGGCCGGCGACGTGACGGCGTTCGTGCCGACCAACGTGATCTCGATCACCGACGGCCAGATCTTCCTCGAAACGGATCTTGTTCAATTCCGGCATCCGCCCGGCCATGAACGCCGGCATCTCGGTGTCGCGCGTCGGCGGCGCCGCGCAGACCGACATCATCAAGAAGCTCGGCGGCGGCATCCGCCTGGCGCTCGCGCAGTACCGCGAACTCGCGGCCTTCTCGCAGTTCGCCTCCGACCTCGACGAAGCGACCCGCAAGCAGCTCGAGCGCGGCCAGCGCACCACCGAGGTGATGAAGCAGAAGCAGTACGCGCCGATGTCGGTGGCCGAGATGGCGCTGACGATCTACTCGGTCAACAACGGCTACATGGACAAAGTGCCGCGCAACAAAGTGGTGGATTTCGAGGCCGCTCTGCAGGGTTTCGCGACTTCGTCGTTCAAGGCGGAGATCGCAGCGATCAACGCGAAGCCGGAACTGAAGGCGCACGAGGCGACGCTCAAGAAGATCTGCGAAGAGTTTGCCAAGTCGGGTACCTACTGAGCTAGCGGACCAACCAGATGCCCGGCACAAAAGAAATCCGCACCAAGATCGCGAGCGTCAAGAGCACGCAGAAGATCACCAAGGCCATGGAAATGGTTGCGGCGAGCAAGATGCGCCGTGCCCAGGATCGCATGCGGGTGGCGCGGCCTTATGCGGCAAAGATGCGTTCGGTGATCGGGAATCTGACCGAGGCGAACCCCGACTATCGGCATCCGTTCCTGCTTGAGCGTGAGGCCAAGTCGGTCGGCATCATCCTGATCTCCACCGATCGCGGTCTGTGCGGCGGCCTGAACACCAACGTGTTCAAGAACACGCTGCTGCTGCTGCGCGAGTGGCAGGGCAAGGGTGCCACCGTGAACCTGTGCGTGCTGGGCACCAAGGGACTGGCGTTCTTCCGGCGCCTGGGCCTGCCGATCCTGGCGAGCACGACCGGCATGGGCGATCACCCGCACGTGAAGGATCTGATCGGTGCGGTGAAGGTGATGCTCGATGCCTATCGCGAAGGCAAGATCGACCGACTGTTCCTGGTGAATGCGCAGTTCGTGAACACGATGACGCAGAAGCCCACGGTGCAGCAGCTGCTGCCGGCACAGCCCACGCGGGATGCGAGCCTGCCGCAGCACTGGGATTACCTCTACGAGCCCGATGCGGCGCAGATCCTCGATGGTCTGCTGATGCGCTACGTGGAATCGCAGGTGTACCAGGGCGCGGTGGAAAACGTGGCCTGCGAAATGGCGGCACGCATGGTGGCGATGAAGAGCGCGTCGGACAACGCCGGCACGCTGATCGGCGATCTGCAGCTCGTTTACAACAAGGCGCGGCAGGCGGCGATCACCAAAGAGCTGGCTGAGATCGTCGGCGGCGCGGCAGCGGTTTAAAGGAAACTGACATGGCAACTGGCAAGATCACACAAATCATCGGCGCGGTCATCGACGTGGAGTTCCCACGCGAGTCGGTACCGAAAGTGTACGAGGCGCTGCGGCTGGCGGATGTCGAGCTCACGCTTGAAGTGCAGCAGCAGCTCGGCGACGGCGTGGTGCGCACCATCGCGATGGGCGCTTCCGAAGGCCTGAAGCGCGGCCTCAGCGTGAACTCGACCGGCGCGCCGATCCAGGTGCCGGTGGGCAAGGGTACGCTCGGGCGCATCATGGACGTGCTCGGCACGCCGCAGGACAACCGCGGTCCCATCGACACCAAGGACCATCTGCCGATCCATCGCCCGGCGCCGGCTTACGACGAGCAGGCGGGCGGCCAGGATCTGCTGGTCACGGGCATCAAGGTCATCGACCTGCTGGTGCCATTCGCGAAGGGCGGCAAGGTCGGTCTGTTCGGCGGTGCGGGCGTGGGCAAGACCGTGAACATGCTCGAGCTGATCAACAATATCGCCAAGCAGTACTCGGGTCTGTCGGTGTTCGCGGGCGTCGGCGAGCGTACCCGCGAAGGCAACGACTTCTATCACGAGATGATCGAGTCGGGCGTCATCGACAAGGACAATCTCGGCAATTCCAAAGTGGCAATGGTGTACGGCCAGATGAACGAGCCGCCAGGCAACCGCCTGCGCGTGGCGCTCACGGGCCTCACGATGGCCGAATTCTTCCGCGACGAGAAGCAGGCCAGCGGCCGCGGCCGCGACGTGCTGTTCTTCGTCGACAACATCTATCGCTACACGCTCGCGGGCACGGAAGTGTCGGCGCTGCTGGGCCGCATGCCTTCAGCGGTGGGTTACCAGCCGACGCTGGCCGAAGAAATGGGCGTGCTGCAGGAGCGCATTACTTCCACCAAGACCGGCTCGATCACTTCGATCCAGGCCGTGTACGTACCGGCGGACGACCTGACCGACCCGTCGCCCGCGACCACCTTCGCGCACCTGGATTCCACGGTGACGCTCTCGCGCCAGATCGCATCCTTGGGCATCTATCCCGCGGTCGATCCGCTCGACTCGACCAGCCGCCAGCTCGATCCGCTGGTGGTCGGTGAAGAGCACTACAACGTGGCGCGCGGCGTGCAGTCGGTGCTGCAGCGCTACAAGGAACTGCAGGACATCATCGCGATCCTCGGCATGGACGAGCTCTCGGAAGAAGACAAGCTCACCGTGTTCCGCGCCCGCAAGATCCAGCGCTTCCTGTCGCAGCCCTTCAACGTGGCCAAGGTGTTCACCGGCCAGGACGGCAAGATCGTGCCGCTGAAAGACACCATCCGCGGCTTCAAGGGCATCCTCGCCGGCGAATACGATGCACTGCCCGAGCAGGCGTTCTACATGGTCGGCGGCATCGAAGAAGCAGTCGAGAAGGCGAAGACACTGCAATGAGCGAGACGCTACACGTCGACATCGTCAGCGCCGAGGGCGAGATCTTCGCAGGCGAAGCGAAGATGGTGTTCCTGCCGGCCGCGGAAGGCGAGATCGGCGTGGCCCCGCGCCACGCGCCGCTGCTCACGCTGCTGAAAGCCGGTGAAGTGCGCGTGCAACCGCCAGAGGGCGCTGAGCTGTCGTTCTACGTTGGCGGTGGTGCGCTCGAAGTGCAGCCGCGCCGCGTTACGGTGCTTGCCGATACCGCGGCGCGCGCGGCCGATCTCGACGAGGCCGCGGCCGAGTCCGCCAGGCAGCGCGCCGAAGAAGCACTCGCTGGCAAGATCGACAAGATCGAGCAGGCCGAGGCGCTCGCGGAACTGGCGCGCGCGGCGGCGCAGCTGAAACTCATCCAGCGGTTGCGCAAGATCAAGGGTTGAGCGAGCGGCGCAACGCCGGGAGCTACGCCGGGCGCGAAGCGCTCACATCGTCCACACGTGCAGCTTCGTGCCGCGCGCATCATCGACTTCGATCACGCGCGTTGCCGTCTGGCCCGGCACTTCAAAGCTGCTGCTGATGAATTGCGTACCGCCGCGCATCTCGCGGCGCGCCTTCTCCCACAGCGCACTCATCGGCACCGGCGAGAGAAACGCGAACACCACATCGTAGTGTGCGAGATCCACGGGCCAGTAGCTGCCCCACTGCACCTGGCAGTTGCGCTGGCGGCGCAACGCGATGCGCAGCCTGCTCACCAGCGCCGGGAGCGGCGCGAGTTCGACGCCGACAAATTCCGCATCCGCACGTTGCGCGGCGAGCGCGAGCAACAGGCCACCGAGCCCGCTGCCGAGGTCAATCACGCGCAGCGTGCGGCCGGCCTGCGCCGCCGGCAACAAATCCCTCACTGCCTGCCACACACGCGGGCCCGAGAGATACAGCGGCACGCGGGTGCGAAAGGTGCTCCAGTACACCAGCAGCAACACGACGAACAGCGCGAGATAGATCCACGCGGGCAGCTGCGAGCGCAACATCAATACCGCAGCGGGCGTGAGCAGCAGCTGCATGATCTGCCACCAGCGCTCGAGCCCCGCGAGGCGAGTCAAGCCGGCGGCCAGTGCGCCGCACAGCAGTGCCGCCAGCCACAGCGGCACGCCGATGCCCGCAGCGCGCAGTGCGAGCAGCGCGAGCAGCGTGCAAGCGGCCGCGAGGGCTTGCAGCAGCAGCGCCGGAACGATCGGCGGCAGGCGGGACCAGGCTCCTTGCATACGAGGATTATAGGGTGAGTTCACGCTCCGCCATTGCGCGGCTGTGGTAGATTGCGGCCCTCTCATGATGGTGCGCAACTGATGGCCAGACCCGGAAAATCGCCGCCCCTTTCGGTGGTGATCCTTGCCGCGGGCCAGGGCAAGCGGATGAAGTCCGCGCTGCCCAAAGTGCTGCAGCCGCTCGCCGGTCATCCGCTGCTCTCACACGTGCTCGACACCGCCACCGCACTGGCGCCCGAGCTGGTGCACGTGGTCTACGGCCACGGTGGCGAGGCCGTGCGCAGTGCGGTGCGCGCACCGAACCTGCGCTGGGTGCTGCAGGCCGATCAGCTCGGCACCGGCCATGCCGTGCAGCAGGCGATGCCCGGTGTGCCCGACGAGCATATGGTGCTGGTGCTCTACGGCGATGTACCGCTGACCCGGCCCGAGACCCTGCGCGAACTGCTGGCGCTCGCCGGCCCAAAGTGCATGGCGCTGCTCACCGTGATGCTCGATGACCCAAGTGGCTACGGCCGCGTGCTGCGCAACGCGCGCGGCCAGGTGCAGAGCATCGTCGAGCATAAGGATGCCAATGCCAGGCAGCTGAAAGTACGCGAAGGCAACTCCGGCATCCTCGCCGTGCCGGCGAAGCTGCTGAAGAAATGGCTGGCGCGCCTGAGGAACAGCAACTCGCAGCGTGAGTACTATCTCACCGACATCATCGCCATGGCAGCGCGCGACAAGATCCGCGTGGCCCCGCTCATCGCGGCGTCGAGCGTTGAAGTGCTGGGCGTCAACGACAAACTGCAGCTCGCCGAACTCGAAGCCGAGTACCGGCGCATCCGCGCACGCGCGCTGATGGAAAGCGGCGTCACTGTGATCGACCCCGCGCGTCTCGACGTGCGCGGCGCCGTCACCTGCGGGCGCGACGTGCAGCTCGATGTCAACGTGGTGCTCGAAGGCCCGGTGCAGCTGGGCGATGGCGTGCGTATCGGCGCCAACTGCGTGCTGAGCCAGGTGAACGTGGGCGCCGGCACCAACATCAAACCCAACTGCGTGATCGAGCGCGCCGAGATCGGCGCGCGCTGCGAGATCGGCCCTTTCAGCCGCATTCGCCCCGAGACCGCGCTGGCCGAAGGCGTGCACGTGGGCAATTTCGTCGAGATCAAGAAATCCGACCTGGGCGCCGGCTCCAAGGCCAATCACCTGAGCTACATCGGCGATGCCAGCATCGGCAGTGGCGTGAACGTGGGCGCCGGCACCGTCACCTGCAATTACGACGGCGTCAATAAGTGGCGCACCGAGATCGGCGATGGCGTATTCATCGGCTCGGGCAGCATGCTGGTCGCGCCGCTGAAGATCGGCGATGGCGCCACCATCGGCGCCGGCTCGACCATCACCCGCACCGCGCCGCCCGGGCAACTGACCCTCGAGCGCTCGCGGCAGCAGACCATTCCTGGCTGGCAACGGCCAGTCAAACAGAAATAGCCACAGGGAAGCTTCGAGCATGTGCGGAATCGTAGGCGCAATTGCCAAGCGCAATGTAGTGCCCATATTGATCGAAGGGCTGCGACGCCTCGAGTACCGCGGCTATGACTCGGCCGGCGTCGCCGTGCTGCAAGCCGATGGCAAGATGGCGCGCGTGCGCACCGTCGGCAAGGTGCGCGCGCTTGAAGAGGCGCTCGCTGCCAACCCCACCGCCGGCACGCTCGGCATCGCCCACACCCGCTGGGCCACGCACGGCGCGCCCAGCGAGCGCAACGCGCATCCGCATATCTCGCGCGATGGCCTCGCGATCGTGCACAACGGCATCATCGAGAACCATGAAGAGTTGCGCGCCGAGCTCACCAAGGCCGGCTACACCTTCACCAGCGAGACCGATACCGAAGTCGTCGCGCACCGCATCCACTTTCATATGGAGTTGCTCGGCGATCTGTACAAGGCGGTGCGCGCCACCGTGGCCGAACTCGAGGGCGCCTACGCGCTCGCGGTGATCAGCCAGCAGGGCCCCGCGCGCATCATCGCCGCGCGCATGGGTTGCCCCGTGGTGATCGGCATCGGCAAGGACGAGAATTTTGTGGCCTCGGACGTGGCCGCGCTGCTGCCCGTGACCCGCCGTTTCATGTTCCTCGACGATGGCGATGTCGCCGAGGTCACGCTCGAGGGCGTGCGCATCATCGATCGCGAAGGCAACAGTGCCGAGCGCCCCGCGCGCGACAGCGAACTCTCGGCCGACGCCGCCGAGAAGGGCCAGTACCGCCACTACATGCTCAAGGAAATCCACGAGCAGCCGCTCGCGGTTGCCAACACCTTGCAGGAGCGCGTCGCCAACGGCCGCCTGCTCGAGGCCGCCTTCGGCCCCGATGCCACCGCCGTGTTCGCCCGCACCGCAGCCGTGCACATCGTCGCCTGCGGCACCAGTTTCAATGCCGGCATCGTCGCCCGGTATTTCATCGAACAGATCTGCCGCATTCCCTGCCGCGTCGAGATCGCCAGCGAATACCGCTACCGCAGCCCCGTGGTGACTGCCAACACGCTGCTGGTGACGATCTCGCAGTCAGGCGAAACCGCCGACACCCTGGCCGCCATGCGCCTGGGCAAGCAGCTCGGGTATCTCTCGACGCTCGCCATCTGCAACTCACCCGAGAGTTCGCTGGTGCGCGAATCAGACCTCGTGATGCTCACCCGCGCCGGCCCCGAGATCGGCGTCGCCTCGACCAAGGCTTTCTCCACCCAGCTCACCGCGCTCGGCATGCTGGTGATCGCGCTCGCCCGCCACAACGGCGCCGATGCCGAACGCGAACGCGGACTCGTCAGCCGCCTGGTCGAACTGCCCGGCCTGATCGAGAAGACCCTCAAGCTCGATGAAGTGATCCACAAGCTCGCACTGCGCTTCGCCGACAAACACCATGCCCTGTTCCTCGGCCGCGGCGCGCTGCATGCCGTCGCCCTCGAAGGCGCACTCAAGCTCAAGGAGATCTCGTACATCCACGCCGAAGCCTACGCCGCCGGCGAACTCAAGCACGGCCCGCTGGCGCTGGTCGATGATGACATGCCCGTGATCACCGTGGCGCCGAACAACGACCTGCTCGAGAAGCTCAAGTCGAACCTGATGGAAGTGCGCGCCCGCGGCGGCGAGCTGTACGTGTTCGCCGATCCCGATTCGGGTTTCCAGTCGAGCGATGGCGTACACGTGATCCAGATGCCCAAGCACATCAGCTATTTCCAGGCGCCGATCATCTACACGATTCCGCTGCAGCTGCTGGCCTATCACGTCGCCATCCTGCGCGGCACCGACGTCGACCAGCCGCGCAACCTCGCCAAGAGCGTCACGGTGGAATAGGCGTGCGCGCGCAGGCACCGGCATGAGAACCCTCATCGCCCTGATATGCGCATGGCTCGCCGGCGGCATCGCCTGGTGGCTCGGGAATTACGCCGGTTTGATCGTCGCAGTGATACTGAGCGCCATTGCCAGTGCGGCCGGTTGGTACGCAGGCAAACGCTGGTTCGATGAGAACCTGAAGTAGCAAGCAGCGAAGCAGCAACGAGAGAGCGGTGAGCCCTACTGCAGCGTGATCGGCAGTCGCCCCGCAGCCCCTGGCCCACTGACGAGCTTGCGCGAATACAGCCCATCGAAACTCACTGTCCAGGTCTTGCCGTCATCGAGCGACACATCCCAGAGCTGACGCACGGTACCGTTGGTGTTCGGCGTCCAGGTGATGCGATCGAGCTTCGGCTTGTTCGTCTTGCGATCGATGCTCTTACCCGACAACACCATGTGGCCCGCCGTGAATTGCCCCGCGAGATTCAGCGAACCCCCGGACCCATCGACCCAGGTCTGCTGCCATTGGCCTCGACCGCGGTCGTAGAAGTTGAGGCTGTGCCCGCGACCGCCGCCCGCCCCGACCCAGTTCTCGAACAGCGCGCAGCCATCGAGCAGCTGTTCGATGCGGTTGGTGCCCGCCGGCTTGCCATGCTCCGTGACTGTCCAGTCGCCGATCCAGAAATCGAATTGATGGTGGACCGCCGCACTGCAGGGCGGAGGCACCGCCGAAGTGCCCGCGTTGCTTATGAGCGCCGCGCCGCAGCCGAACAGCAGAAGTACCGGAGTATAGGGACGCATCTGAAACTCCCCGCGCCGCAAGCGCGCCCACGAAGTGCGTCTGCCATTGTAGGCAAAGCGCCACCCACAGGGCAGGTGGGCGGCACGAACGGCGCTTGCGGCGGCATGAGCGGGCAGCGAGAGGGCTATCGATCCAGGGGACTGCGCACCGCGTTCGCACCCTTTTGCATCACGTGAGTGTAGATCTGGGTCGTCGTGACATCCTTGTGGCCGAGCAGCTCCTGCACCGTGCGGATGTCGTAGCCCGCCTCGAGCAGATGTGTGGCGAAGCTGTGTCGGAAAGTGTGTGGCGAGACCGGCTTCATGATACCGGCCCGATGCGCCGCCACACGCACTGCCCGCTGTACGCGAGACTCGTGGATGTGGCGCCGCTCCTTGATGCCGCTGCGCCGATCAAAGCTCGGATGCTCCGCAGGGAACACGTATTGCCAGGCCCATGATGTCTCGGCCGCTGGATATTTGCGCGCGAGTGCATACGGCATCTCCACGGTTCCATACCCGCCCTTGATCGCCAACTCGTGCTGCTCGCGCACGCGCCGCAGGTGTACGTGCAATGGATCGACCAGCGTGGAAGGCAGGACAGACACCCGATCTTTGGAGCCCTTGCCACTTCTCACGATGATCTGTTGCACGCCGAACTCCAGGTCTTTGATCCTAAGGCGCAGAGCCTCGAGCACCCGCAGACCACTGCCATAGAGCAGCGAGACGATCAGCCATGCAGTGCCCTGCAGCTGAGCGATGACCGCCCGCGCTTCCGCCCGCGTCAGCACCACAGGAAGCCGGCGCGGCCGCGATGCCCGGACCACATTGTCCAGCCAGGGCAAGTCGATGTTCAGCACCTGTTTGTAGAGAAACAGCACTGAGGACAAGGCCTGCGCCTGCGTACTCGCAGCGACCTTGCGGTCGACTGCGAGATGGGTGAGAAATCGTTCAACGTCAGCAGCACCGAGGACTGACGGATGCTTCAGCTCGTGGTAACGAATGTACCGCTGGACCCAGCCCACATAGCACTGCTCGGTGCGATAGCTGTAGTGTCGCAGCCGGATCTGGTGACGAAGCTGGTCGAGCAGGCGGATGGGGTCGGGCATAAGGAGGCGGCCGAGGGGGTGTCGCTCAACACAAGGCGGCAACTTGACGTACGATTTGCACGGTGATGTAGTGAGATCAAGTGGTTACAAATCCAAAAACCAATTTATCCCCCGTAAATGTCGCTTTTGAAAGCTCCATTTCGGTCGTCTACTTATAGTTAGGCAGGCGGAGAACTCCATGATTCACTGGCGTGCGGTAGTACTTGTTTGCGGAATAGGATTCCATCTGTCAGCTATTGGCGCGGACATCGAGAACGAACCCCCGCTTTGTCCCGAGACACTAAAAACTGTCCGTCAGCCTGCTGCAGCTTACTTTGCTTATCAATTTCACGAGTGCGGTGCGTTCAGGTCAGACATTGACACAACCGTAACGGTAAGCGTCAATGTCATGGGTGCCGTGACCGACGTCAAGGTTGAAAGTCTCCCTGGAGTCTCAGAGCGCAACAGGAGCTGCGTTGTCAAATTCTTGCAGAGTGCCTTCTTGCGCGCACGGTTCGAGCCGCCTTTAGCCACATGTAAGAAGTCCATTCATTTTCAGGCCAAACGCAAATGAAGCGCCTGCCTAACAACGCGTTCGAGCGGTCCGTGATGCCTCATCGCAGGCGCGCCGCGAGCGCGGCACGCCATCATGCGCCTCCGGCGCGCAGCCGCGCTCATCGCGCGGCCGCTCAACGCGAGCGTTAGACCTCCGCTAGCAGGATCCCTGAGGGCATCGCATCCGTGAATTTACAAGTGCAGAATCAAGCGATGTGCACCCGAATCAAAGGCAGACGCAAAAGCTGGCGCATGGTATCTAGCGAAGCAAAAACGCTGTCGATGCAACGCCTCGTGGGTAGCGCCCAGGAGCGCAGCGTTCAGCGGCGTTGTATCGACAGCGTTTTTGCTTCGCTAGATAGCGCCGCACTGGCTCGGCGGTGCCCTTGGGCTCGCTCGATCGTGCGGTTCGACGTTACTGCCTTCGTTGGGCGCCGCCGTGGGCCGGGCGAGCGGAGGCCTAACTATGCGCTACACCGGTCGGTGCAAGCGGCGTCACTTCGACTGCGGCTGCACTGCGCCGCCGGTGAGCTTAGGCGTTAGACCTCCGCTAGCAGGATCCCTGAGGGCATCGCATCCGTGAATTTACAAGTGCAGAATCAAGCGATGTGCACCCGAATCGAAGGCAGACGCAAAAGCTGGCGCATGGTATCTAGCGAAGCAAAAACGCTGTCGATGCAACGCCTCGTGGGTAGCTCCCGGGAGCGCAGCGTTCAGCGGCGTTGTATCGACAGCGTTTTTGCTTCGCTAGATATCGGCGCGCTGGCTCGGCAGTGCCGTTGGGCTCGCTCGATCGTACGGTTTGTCGCCCCTGCCTTCGTTGCGCACCGCCGTGGGCTGGGCGAGCGGAGGCCTAACTATGCGCTACACCGGTCGGTGCAAGCGGCGTCACTTCGACTTCGGCTGCACTGCGCCGCCGGTGAGCTTAGGCGTTAGGCGGCACAATGCGCGTTCGCCAGCTATCCAAAGTCGCATTTGCAGTCTTTGTGATTGGGCTGTCCTTTTATGTTCTGTTTCCTCGGTTCAGAAACAGCTACAGCTGCGATAGTTCAACGCCAGTGAACACAGCGCAGCGAACAGGCCTCACTGATGCACGTACGCGCAAAGCTCTGGTCTGCTCAAATTCCCGACAGCTTTGCAAGTTTGAGATCGACGCCGATTCGGACGGCACCTTTCGCGTGAGCTTGCACTTTGTGGAAAACGATTTCTTCGATGGCTGTGTGTGGAAAGATCAAGATGCAGATGTGCTTGTCTACTCTAAAGAGGGGCAATTCATCCGAACAGAAGGAGCCCCATATGCCTATTCGTCGGCCGCCTAACAACGCGTTCGAGCGGTCCGTGATAGGTCATCGCGTGCGCGCCGCTAATGCGGCACGCCATCATGCACCACGGGCGCGTAGCCGCGCTCATCGCGCGGCCGCTCAACGCGAGCGTTAGCTCTCCGATGTCGGCACTTCGCAAGTTTGTCGTCACGGCTACTTTGGCACTGCTGCTGCCACTGCCAATGCTGCTAGTTGAAGAGTTACGAACTCCAACTAACACGGTCGCTGAGGCCCTAATACTAGTGGCGCAAAACTACGGCGTTATGGTGTGGCCACAAGCATTGGCCATTCTTGCCGCTTGCTTCATGCCGCGATTGAGAGGTCGTTTTCTCCAGGTCTTTCTTGTGCCTACGACGCTCGTGTTGCTTGCGTTTCAGGCGTTCATGACACTCGGGTCGGACCCAAATAGGGGTATGCTTTTTGGCCTCTACCCAATTGTCCCAATGGTAATGCTGATCGTCGCATTCTTCGCGACACCAAGCAGCCCTCGTGCCACGAAGAGCTAACAACGCGTTCGAGCGGACCGTGAAGCGCCTGCGCAGGCGCGCCGCGAGCGCGGCGCGCTATCATGCGTCTCCGGCGCGCGGCATGCGTCATCGCGCGGCCGCTCAACGCGAGCGTTAGACGGCTCTTCGAAGGCAACGCACCGTGTCGCACGTAGAAAAAGCAGGGGATTGCTATTGGTCGCTCATCGCCCCGCATTGGATTACTCTCAACGATTCGTGGAGTCGAGGTGTGGACGAGTTCCTTGCTGAGGCTCGCAAGGTCTCGCCTCGTGTACTCCACGTGTACGCGGCACACTGGTGCCAATCCGAGGTAAATAACGGTGGTTTCCATCAGTTCTTCAGCAACACCACTGGCATTCTCGCACCCGAGGCCGTTGACGGATTTCGCGTTATTGGCATGCTCGAATGGTCCACGTTGCTTTCTGAAGCAATGGTCTACTTTGGCAGTCCGTATCCCCGCGAACGAATCAGGCGACTCAGCCACCTTCCTCGGTCTGACGGTCGCAAGCGGGCGGAATGGGATCCATTCGCGGCGCTCGATGATAGGTTCTACGCCAGTAGCAATGCAGAGGGGTCGCGTTGGGAGTTGGCTGCGGACACGTATGCTCAGCCAGCCGCCTAACAACGCGTTCGAGCGGTCCGTGAGGCGTCGTCGCGCGCGCGCCGCGAGCGCCCGGGAATATTGTGCGCCCGCGGCGCGCTGCGACGTCCGTCGCGCGGCCGCTCAACGCGAGCGTTAGACGACCACTCGCAGCTATGTTCGATTTGCTAGATCTAATCTTTGGAATCTTTAACGCCATCAGTACTTGGCGGTTCTGGGTGTGCGCCTTACCTGGCGTGGGCATTGCGATATTGGTGTTGTCGAAAGTTCCAAGTCGGCCGGCTGCGTTATGCGTTGCTGGCGCAGTAGTACTATATGCATTCTGGGTCGGATACAAATGGCAGTGCGAGTCCGAGCGGCAGCCGAGAAACAACTAACCATGTGTGATCGTGTGGGTGCCAGTAGCGTTTCAAGGTCGTCTAACAACGCGTTCGAGCGGTCCGTGATGCGTTGTCGCAGGCGCGCCGCGGGCGCGGCACGCCATCAGGCGTCACCGGCGCGCGGCTGCGCTCATCGCGCGGCCGCTCAACGCGAGCGTTAGCCGCCTAGGAGTACGTCAGCGATGCAACTAGCTCAGTGGGTTTACCTCATCCCTTGGTACATTCCCTTCGCGCTTCCATTGCTGCTGACCATAGCTTGGAGGCGAAGCCTCCGAAACGTCGTGGCATTCGCTGTCGTATCCTTGTTTCTGGGCGCTGGCGTAATAGTGATGTCTATCATGGTGTTTGGGTTTGTTCTGGGGTGGCTCAACTCTGCACTTCACCTTAACGCAACCAATTCCCTTCTACTTGGCGCGTCGTCATTGGTTTTGTTCAATCTTACTGGGCAACTGCTATTCAACCTTCTTGCAAGCGGCCTGGCGACTTTGGCGCTGCGACGTATCATGGGTACGAAAATAGCGACTACCGGCTCATGAGAATGGAGCCTTTGGGAGCGTCGAGCTTGTCGGCGGCTAACAACGCGTTCGAGCGGGCGGACATACATCATGCGCTGTGTAGCCGGCGTCATCACGCCGCCGCTCAACGCGAGCGTTAGGCCACATGCACCTCGTCGCCTCGATTGAACAGGGCTGGTCGTGGACAGGTCTTCGTCCTATCGAGGTAATTGATGACAACGCATTTGGCAACCTAATCGTCAGGGATGACGCGGGGCGCTTTTGGCGTATTTGCCCAGAGGAACTGTCGTGCTCCGTTGTTGCAAACAGCGCCACTGAGTTTCAGACCCTGACATCAACGGCTGCCTTTCGTGAAGACTGGTCAATGCTCAATATTGTCACTGCCGCGCGCGCAAAGTGCGGTCCACTTGGCCCCGGAAGGAAGTACTGTCTCAAGATACCTACGGCGCTCGGTGGCAAGTACGAGACTGAGAACCTTGCAACCATCACTCTCGGCGAGTTGGTTAGGGCATCAGGCGACATAGCGCAGCAGATCCAGAATGTTCCGGATGGGCAGGCTATACGCCTGGTTGTGAAGTAGCCATGTGGCCTAACAACGCGTTCGAGCGGGCCGTCATGCACCTGCGCGTGCGCGCCGCGAGCGCCCGGGGTCATTGTGCGCCCGCGGCGCGCGTCATGCGGCATCGCGCGGCCGCTCAACGCGAGCGTTAGACCGGTGATCACTGTCTGGTCACGGTTTGCTCTTCGCTACTACGCGCACCGCAAGATGTTCGCGGTCGTGGCTCTCGCGTCGTTCTTGGTAGCTTCGCTCCTGATTTCGTTGCATTCGCCTGGCGTGGTGCAACTCGTCGGTGCTGGCTGTGTGCCGATCATCGGGGTTTCGTGGGCAGCCTACCTAGCGTGTGTCTGGTTTCACCCGGTTAACGGTGCATTTCTGCCTAAGGATTCCGGGGGTAACCTCACTCGGGCTGCCGGTGCTATGTGTCGCTGGTTTGCGGCCATATTTCTGCTGTTCTTTGCGTCTGTTTGCACGCTTGGGTTTATTGCACTTACTTTCTACGGCGACACCTTGGCCGGTCTAACAACGCGTTCGAGCGGTCCGTGAAGCGCCTGCGCGTGCGCGCCGCGAGCGCCCTGGTATATTGTGCGCCCGCTGCGCGCAGCCGCGCTCAACGCGCGGCCGCTCAACGCGAGCGTTAGATTCCGAATGTATCGGGCGTTTCTACTTCTCCTGGTTCTTGCCCTCGCGTCGCGGCCTGATGTTTTGTACGCTCAGACACACGCAGGAATTACCATCGACGTGGCCACGGACGGCACTTGCCGTGCCGCGGGCTTGCATGTTTCGTGTCGCGACATCGGAGCAAAGCTTCGCGAGTCGCGGGCTCCACTAGACACATGGTTGACGTTCTCCGGAGACGGCGCTCTCAACTACCCATTGTTGAAATCAACTATTGACTCACTCGCGCACGCGGGCTTTAGTAAAATGAAGATTGGATTCCTTGTGGAGCCGGTTCACTAATGTACGGCGCGCATTCGAAATCTAACAACGCGTTCGAGCGGACCGTCATGCGTGGTCGCAGGCGCGCCGCGAGCGCCCTGGTACATTGCGCGCCAGCGGCGCGCCTCATGCGGTATCGCGCGGCCGCTCAACGCGAGCGTTAGGTGCCCTTGCGGTGCGTCCGGCGTAGACTGCGCCTATGAGCCCCACCATATTCCGAGACGGGAGCTTCCGATTTTACTTTTTCTCCCGTGAAGAGCCGCGAATGCACGTCCATGTGCAGTGCCCCGACGGTGAGGCGAAGTTCTGGCTTGAGCCAGCCATCGCTCAGGCGCAGAATCACGGCTTAAGTGAACAGCAACTACGCACGGCCAAATCGCTAATAGAGGCACATGCTGGTGAAATCCGCAGCGCTTGGAAAAAACACTTCGGGGGCTGAAGTCCTCAACGTCTCTCCGCACGGCTTCTGGTTGTTGGTGGCGGCGGAGGAACTGTTCGTCCCCTTCGATCAGTTTCCTTGGTTTCGGGATGCCACAATCGCCCAAATCTCAAAGGTTGATCTGCCGTCACCGAACCATCTCTACTGGTCCGAATTAGACGTTGATCTGGCAGTTGAGTCCATTCGCCATCCCGAGCAGTTTCCTCTTGTTTCTGGTGCGGGCACCTAACAACGCGTTCGAGCGGTCCGTGATGCGTGGTCACGTGCGCGCCGCGAGCGCCCTTGTATATTGTGCGCCCGCGGCGCGCTGCCGGCCTCACTGCGCGGCCGCTCAACGCGAGCGTTATGCGCCTACCTAGTATCGTCATGTGCAGCGTCCTACTGGGCTCATGTGCATTGAGCCGTCCACTATCGGTGGTTGCAGACCAATGCGGCATCAACCCTTCCGATCAGTGGAAGCCCCTCACGGCCGCGCCCGCCAACGCTATTAGTTTGTTCAGCCTTTCTCGACACGGGGGCTCCGTTGATCCTCTTGAGAACTCGCAAGGCACGCCAACATCCGCGGCGTGGTTTCAATCTCCCAGTGGCAATCTTAGGTACTGTAGGTATGTCCCTGGCGGCGATCCTTGCTACACCAATCCTGGCTCCGTCGACTTCACAGTGGTAAATGGCAAATGGACTGCACAGGAGCCACTTTTCGTGGTCTGCACAGGAGATGCACATGCTAAGTGAAGAGCGGCGCCTAACAACGCGTTCGAGCGGTCCGTGAACCGTCATCGCGTGCGCGCCGTTAACGCGGCACGCCATCATGCGCATCCGGCGCGCAGCCGCGCTCATCGCGCGGCCGCTCAACGCGAGCGTTAGGCGGCAAATCATGGACCCATCGCTTTCGACACTTCTAGGCTTTCCGCTGCATGTCGATTCGCGCGTTATCGAGGCGCTGCGTCACCTTCGCGCAGAAAGGAAATTTACAGACCTCCCAGGCACCGATACTGCCGACGAGCAATTACGGTGCACCGCCAAGGTGAATGAATTGATTGACAAGCTTATTTCCGGTATTAAGCAGCATCCCCGTAAGTCTTGGGTATTAGAGCAGTTTGTGCCCACACTCAATGCCGCATGCCAGGAGGACACAGAGGCTCGGGAACGCTTTGGGCCATACCTTGAGCGCGTGATGGATGCATTGGGAATTGAGAGTTCAGATGGAATGCTCAATTACTATCTAGCACTTGGTGGCGACGGTGCCGCCTAACAACGCGTTCGAGCGGTCCGTGAGACGTTATCGCGTGCGCGCCGCGAGCGCAGCGCGCCATCATGCACCCTCGGCGCGCAGCCGCGCTCATCGCGCGGCCGCTCAACGCGAGCGTTAGGCGTCACATTATGGCGCGCCGCAAGCCCCTCAGGAGCGTCGCGCACAGCGTTGCGCATTCCTTCTTGAGTCCAATGAGCTACGGACCTGACGGCTATGCGGTTGAGCAGCTTGTGAAGGTTGCGGTTGGGAGGAATGTGGCAGCCCTAGTCATTGATCTCCTTTCTGGGAAACATGAGCCAGCGATGCGCGCCCGTTCCGTGGTTTCGACCATTGACACCTATACGAAGGGATTCCCAGGACTAGTACAGAGAAGCGGCTCCGACATGAAGTTCGTGAGGTCCGCAACCATGACTCTGGGTGGCTTCAATAAAGCGCTCCAAACCCACTGGAGACCATCCGCATGGCAGTATCGTGTCACTTGTGCTGTGGAGATAGTCTCAGATGAGAATCGAAAGTACTCGGCCAAGCTGGCCGAGATGTGGCCCGGCCCATCCCCGCATCCTCGCCTGGTCTTTAGTCGCAGTGACGCCTAACAACGCGTTCGAGCGGGCCGAATCGGCATCAACGCGGCGCGCCGCGAGCGCCCTAGTACATTGTGCACTCGCGGCGCGCGTCATGCGGCATCGCGCGGCCGCTCAACGCGGGCGTTAGGCGGCGTATGGCGTCGTGCGGGTTTTGTTGCATCGGCGGCAGTTGGTTGAGCCGCCAGTAGAGCCTTAGGTTAGCGTTTGCCTATGTGGTCATGGATAATCTTGGTTGGAATTTCAGTCGCGCTAGCCGCGGCGGCACACAGGATGCTGCGGAAAGACCCGATCATCGCTGGTTTTCTCGCCGGCTGCGCCGCTCCCGTAGCGTTCATCTTGTTGGCTCGAGTTCAGCTAGGGTATCTCGATCCATTCTGGCAAATTGCCTTGTTCATATCCTTTCTAGTCTCCATGCCGACTGCACTTGTTACGGTGTTTGTGCTGAGGTACTTAGATCAGCGACGCGCTAGAAATAGTGTCAACAAAGGGTGAGCCAAATAGTCCCGCCGCCTAACAACGCGTTCGAGCGGTCCGTGATGCGTCATCGCTGGCGCGCCGCGAGCGCGGCACGCCATCAAGCGTCTCCGGCGCGCAGCCGCGCTCATCGCGCGGCCGCTCAACGCGAGCGTTAGGCCTCACTATGGTTACGCATGCGGGTTCCGTCCGGCTGCGCTTCGTGGTCATCTTGAGCATTCTATCGCAGCTGGCTGGCACGCACTTTGTTAGGGGGCGAGAAGACGATCCGCTCCAGAACGCCACGTGGTGGCGGTTCGACTATCACTCCGCGATTATGGTTGTTGTACTGGGCACGGTTGTGACCACTGCGCTCATATTCGTGCTACTGCGCGCGGGCCATGCACGTTGGTGGTCCTGTGCTCTGGCGGGAGCGCTCACTGGCCTATTTCCTGGGCTGTTTTACTCACTGGCCACACCCGCCGGAGATATTGATTGGGTGCCAATCGGACCGATGATGGCTAGTGGCTTGACGGCCGGTATATTCACGGGGTTGGTCTCGTACTTTGTAGCTAAGAGGCAAGAGGTTGTTAGTGAGGCCTAACAACGCGTTCGAGCGGTCCGTGAAACGTTATCGCGTGCGCGCCGCGAGCGCGGCGCGCCATCATGCGCCCAAGGCGCGCTGCGACGTCCGTCGCGCGGCCGCTCAACGCGAGCGTTAGATGCATGGCTAAGGTCCTTCCCATCCTCTTCGGCGTAGCACCGCTTACTTTGCTTTTCGCATGCACCAGTCAATCGACGCGAGTCCCAAGCCCTCACCTCACCTCTGAACAGGCAAAGGCAATCGCCGCGGCAGCTTTTAGCGCAAGGCACGATCCCAATGGGTATACGCTCGTCGAAGTGAAGTATCAGCCACGTTTCAAATCATGGTGGGTTACCTTCAACAACAACGCGCCTGTGCTGGACGCTGACATACTGGTCGTGGTGCGGGACGGCTCTAAACGCACGTGTATTCAGGGAGCAGAGGTAATAAATGGGCCATGCATCTAACTACGCGTTCGAGCGGTCCGTCATGCGTCATCGCGTGCGCGCCGCGAGCGCGGCGCGCCATCATGCGCTTTCGGCGCGCAGCCGCGCTCATCGCGCGGCCGCTCAACGCGAGCGTTAGGCGACAAGTATGCTGACCGATAGCTCCGCTCCTCCAACTGCGCCCCTCCCTCGAGACGCTCATCCGACCCCGACGGTGCTATCAATTACGATTCTTTGCCTCCTTATGTTCGCGGTGTACTTGGGTTGTGCCACAGCATTGCGGCCGGTGTTCGGACCGAGCGCGCCTATGTGGGTTCCAGTTCTGGTGTTATTCATTTCCGTTCACTTGTGCGCTTGGCGTTCAGCCTTGCGCATTAGTCGACCGTTTACAGCGGAGGATCTTCGTCGACTCTTCGTAGGGTGTTCTATCGCGTTCGTCCTAGTGGATGAAGGTTTTGCCCTTGCAAGTCAGTGGCTCGACCCAGGGAGCAGACAGCGTGACCACCCTGTCATCACGGCGCTTGTGGCCACCGCAATTGACGTGGCACTTGTTGGTGCATTTGTATTTCTGACGGTGCCACTAGGCGCCAAGCTCTACAATCGTGGTCGTGTCGCCTAACAACGCGTTCGAGCGGGCCGTGATGCGCCGGCGGGTGCGCGCCGCGAGCGCCATGGGTTATTGTGCGCCGGCGGCGCGCCTCATTCGGCACCGCGCGGCCGCTCAACGCGAGCGTTAGACGACTATGGATGCTCTCGCACGGATTACGGAGCGCGTGACTCGGGCTGGTCACCCCGATCAGCCCGGTACGCCCACATACTTACTTTCTCTGGCCGAGTTCTTTGATGGCAACAACTACGTTGGCAGCATAGGTTGCAACTTATCCGACTCGCCTGCGCCGGCCGAATTCTATTTGCTGTTTACTTCGATAGCTGCTCGCCCCGAGGTCCGGGACATTAGGGTTCAGATCACCATGTTTGATGATCCGGAGTGGCCGTTCTCGGATACTGTGTACATCATGACCAGCGCCAGCCCGGAAGAAGTGGCAGGCTGGTTTCCGGAGGCGCTACATCCTGATGAAACGTGGGAAGGATTCATTCCCAATCAAAAGTACGAACCCTATGAGATTCCGGCAGGCTATAAGGCAATTGCATGTTGGTGGGACTAAGGTCGTCTAACAACGCGTTCGAGCGGTCCGTGAGGCGTCGTCGCAGGCGCGCCGGGAGCGCGGCACGCCATCATGCTCTTTCGGCGCGCAGCCGCGCTCGTCGCGCGGCCGCTCAACGCGAGCGTTAGACCGCTATGAAGCGCCTCGCACATTTTCTAGTGGGTTTGGTAGCGGCTGTGGCTGTGGGCGGCGCTGCAGCTTCGGAGGTAACTGAACCTAGCGGCGGGTTGAAGTTTATTATGATTCATCTCACGGCGGCGGGGGCGCGAAACGCGGCAGACGCGAAGGCCATCAGCGAGAAAATTGACCTCAGCCGATATGAGTCTCCTGTTGTGTCAGCCGACACCTCCGGCACTACGTGGCTGTGGACAATCTCCTATACCAGAAAGACACACAATCGTGACCAATGCTTTTCCGTTGTAATAGACGACGCAACTGGCAAAGCAACGCTGACCTGGTGTAAAGAAGTAGTCGGCGGTCTAACAACGCGTTCGAGCGGTCCGTGAAGCGTCATCGCGAGCGCGCCGCGAGCGCGGCGCGCCATCATGCACTTCCGGCGTGCAGCCGCGCTCATCGCGCGGCCGCTCAACGCGAGCGTTAGAGGGCGGCTTGTGGTTGGTCCCGCACAGTGGCGGTTCTCAATGGCGGTCTTAGCGGGTGTCGCCATATATCTCGTGTTGCTTTGGGTCGCAAATAGCCTCCTAGTTAGCCTCTACATTCCGCCTCAGTGGTTACTTGATTTGCGTCAGCTCCGGCCCGTACCCTCAGTCATGTGGTTTGTGTTCATCAATTTCCTGGCCGCCGCACTGGCCGCTATGCCGGTAGGCCTTGTCATTGGGCGTGGCGCTCGCGCCAACAGGCGAGCGCTAGCCTTGGCGGTCGGCCTGGTTTCAAGCTTCTGCTGGGTCGTGTACGGTGTGTCAGAGTACGCGACACATATGCGGCCGGTTACGTTGCTGGTGGAGGCACTTCAGTTTTTGACCACAGGCTTGGCAGTCCTCCTGGTGGTGGTCTTGGTGCCGAGCCGCCCTCTAACAACGCGTTCGAGCGGTCCGTGAGGCGTCATCGTAGGCGCGCCGCGAGCGCGGCGCGCCATCATGCGCCTCCGGCGCGCAGCCGCGCTCGTCGCGCGGCCGCTCAACGCGAACGTTAGGCGGCACTCTCGATGCATCATCAGGGCCTTTGGAGTTCGCAATGAAGATCTGCACTGCACCAATGGCTTTTGCGCTGCTCATTGTGGGCAATGTCGTTGTTGCTGATGAGCCCCAAATCGCGTCACCGAAGCCGTGTGTGCAAGGTACTGCTGCTGGTGGCAAGCTTGATGAGCGATGGGACTCCCTATCCCTGATGGTCGTGGCCAAAGAGCTAGAATCTCAGGGTGAGACCAAATTTCACCTCGAGTTCTCGGCGCCTGCGGCCGAGTGCACCTTGGACACCTTCGTGCTAGGAGACACCGCGGTCACCGTCACATATAGCGCGCCGGAGAAAGGGGTTAGTACTCTGAACTATAGATTTAGGATTCAGCGGCCTGATTTAACGACTGAGGCACTGGTCCTCAATAGCGGTATGGCCGCTTTAGTGGCTGGAGCGGGACCGGTATTTCACCTTTCAGAGGAGAGCGGTGGTGTCATTTCCTGGTACGCAATGTACAAGCGGGAGCCACCCTATAAGGCCGTAAGGACACTTGTGGAACAAATAATCGCAGGTGAGGCCAAGCCACTAATGGCGGTACGTTGGCCCCCGGGTGCTAAGGAGGGCGAAATGCTTGCTTATGACACCAAGAGGCTGAAGTAGTGCCGCCTAACAACGCGTTCGAGCGGTCCGTGATGCCTCGTCGCGGGCGCGCCGCGAGCGCCCTGGGTTATTGTGCGCCCGCGGCGCGCAGCCGCGCTCATCGCGCGGCCGCTCAACGCGAGCGTTAGGGTCGTTCCCATGCGCCTTCGTACCATTGCGGCCGCTCTCCTCGCGCTCGTCCCGATGGTAGGCGTTGCGGAGATATTTAAGCTCGCTGTCCCGGGGAGCAGGGAATTCAACTCTACTGGTGGCCAGTGCTCCCTATACCTAAAGGCTGGGTTCACAATGAAGATGTCAGTCGCTCCTCAGGTTTGAATATGCTCCTGCCGCGCGGGAGGACATTCGCAAATGCACCGGCGGTCATGTACGCACGAGCGGACTTCAAGCCGCGAGTTCCGGACATTCACTCGCTGGCAGAGTATTTGACACACGACAAGAGCGACTTTGCTGGCGAGTCCCCCACAACCGTCATTGCAGATCTTCCCGCTGTAAGAGCTAAAGACGGGAAGACCTTGGCAATGGTGTCATACGTCATACCAAGTCGACACCAATGGGAGCTGGCTGCCTACGGAGAGGAGGGAGAGTTCTATCTACTCATTACACTCAGCGCCTCCAGCGAAGCGGGACTCAATTCGGCAAAGACGGCATTCTATGAGATGCTTAAATCATACAAAGAACGACGCTAACAACGCGTTCGAGCGGTCCGTGATGCCTCATCGCGTGCGCGCCGCGAGCGCGGCGCGCCATCATGTACCTCCGGCGCGCAGCCACGCTCATCGCGCGGCCGCTCAACGCGAGCGTTAGGTATGGGGAACCAACGGTGAGGCGTGTCGTCTTTGGGCTGCTCTGGTTCATAGGCATTTGGTTCGGCTCTGTGAGCATATCCTCGGCTATTTTTGCTGGGTCTATGGGCATGCCCGAGGCACCACTTTCACCTACTGCAACAGTATCTGAAGCTTGGTCGCTTGGCGCCGAGACTGGCATGGCTGAAGGAGAAGAGTTCGGTCGTAGGTACAACTGGTGGTTCTTTCTTGGCGCCCTTGTCGTAACAATTGCTGGCACCGCCACAGGGATTCTTCCTGGCACCAAGACGAGGCCCAACCCCAATGGCGATCCCCATGCCTAACAACGCGTTCGAGCGGTCCGTGAAAGGTCAGCGTTGGCGCGCCGCGAGCGCGGCACGCCATCATGCGCCCGCGGCGCGCCGCGACATTCATCGCGCGGCCGCTCAGCGCGAGCGTTAGGCGTGGCTAAACGCAATCAGAAGACTGCAGTGCTTCGAGTACTAATACCTTTGTTCGCAATAGTCGCCGTCGCCGCGAGGGCGGCCCAGCCCTCGTCCATAACTTCGGCCGCTGCCATTCAGGCTCTACAAGGTGCTTGGACTAGTCAACTTAAGGAAAGTGTCACTGGAAATCCAAACGCCGAGAGCCTCGAACGCCTGATATTGCTTCCCGCAGGTACGACGGCCAAATTGATGGGCGGCAGCGCGGCACGACGATTTGCACAGGCTACTGTAGAGTTCCTACCAACTAAGCACCGCAAGAAGCTAGTCGCTTTTGGCAACGTCGGAGACCTAAAGCCTGGCATGCATATTTGGCTCATTACTACCAGCGCACGTATCCCTGATGGTTGGCTTAGAGCCTTCGTCGATGCTACGACAGGCAAGCCTGTATTGCTGGTTCGGATTCCAGAGGGCTAACTGTGGCCACGCCTAACAACGCGTTCGAGTGGTCCGTCATGCGTCACCGAGTGCGCGCCGCGAGCGCCCTGGTACATTGTGCGCCCACGGCGCGCAGCCGCGCTCAACGCGCGGCCGCTCAACGCGAGCGTTAGGCTGCACTGAGTGGCACATGGAGATTCGCGAAGCGTTCACAATCGAGGACCCTGCGGTATCGGTGCCTTGGAACATTACCGAGGCGGGACTACTGGCTCTGATCCCGGAGGTTCACCACGTCACCCGGGCGTATTTCACGCTGCCGGTCACCGTCCTGGATGGCCTGAGCTGCATGCTCGGCTTCCATTTTCGCGGCTCCAACGGCGCCCTCTCAGAACTTGAGTTCTTTCGGACAGCATATCCTGACCAGCGCGTGTCTTTCGAACAGTTCCAGCGCCACTTCGAGCGAGCCTTTGGTCCTCCGTCATCGTCAAAGCCTGGCGACGAGGGTCTCCCATTTCACGAGTGGCGCCTTCCCGGAATCTCCATCGTTCACTACGTGCTCGACCGCTTCGGGCCGGAAGAGCACATGAGGATTCGACGTGCAGCCTAACTACGCGTTCGAGCGGTCCGTGATGCCTCGTCGCAGGCGCGCCGCGAGCGCGGCACGCCATCATGCGCCCACGGCGCGCAGCCGCGCTCATCGCGCGACCGCTCAACGCGAGCATTATCCAGCATTTCACGGCTGGTGCTCCGTCTTGACGTGCGTAATAAATGTAGCTACACTTAATCCATGCGCATCACCTGCGACCCGGCCAAGCGCTTGCACACGCTGGAGTCGCGGGGCCTGGACATGCGAAGGGCCGGGAAGGTTTTTGCTGGCCTGCACCTGACTCGGCCAGACGACCGTTTTGATTATGGCGAACCTCGGTTTATCACAGCAGGCTGGCTCGATGGGAAACTGGTCGTGTTGGTGTGGACACCCAGGGGTTCGGCCAGACGCATTATCAGCATGAGGCATTGCCATGATCGTGAAGCGCAAAGGCTCCGTCCGCATCTCATCGAGCCTTGATGAGGCCCCGGAGATCAACGACCGCTGGGTGGCGGAGGCTGATCTGCGGCGCGGCAACAAGATCGTTCGAAGAGGCAGACCCAAGCTCCTCAATCCGAGACGGCTCCTGTCGCTACGGCTACCTCCCGAGGTGATCGCGGGGTGGAAGGCCAGTGGTCCAGGTTGGCAGACCCGCATGGTGCAGGTGTTAGAGAAATCGACACCTAAGGGTCGAAGGAATGCTGGCTAACAACGCGTTCGAGCGGTCCGTGATGCGTCATCGCGCGCGCGCCGCGAGCGCGGCACGCCATCATGCGCCTCCGGCGCGCAGCCGCGCTCATCGCGCGGCCGCTCAACGCGAGCGTTAGCAGACTTGACATTGTAACCTGTGGCGTTACACTACCCGCGTGATTACCAGTTTTCGCCATCGCGGCCTGGAGCGGTTCTTTCTGTCAGGCTCCAAGGCCGGTGTCAGGCCTGAGCAGGCCGATCGGCTCCGACTGGTGCTAGGCCGCCTGGCGGCGGCGGTATCCGCCCAAGATATGAACCTGCCGGGGTTGAGACTTCATCCCTTAAAGGGCCGAATGAAAGGGCGCTGGTCCGTCACCATCAGCGGTAACTGGCGAGTCACGTTTGCCTTTTTAGGTAAAGATGCAATTCAGGTCGATTACGAGGACTACCACTAGTATGGGTACGCAAATGCACAACCCGCCACACCCTGGTGAAATTCTGCGCTCGCTTTGCTTGGAGCCGCTGGGCATATCGGTGACCGACGCGGCGAAGGGTCTTGGGGTCAGCCGCAAGACCCTGTCGTCCGTTCTCAATGGTCGGGCCGGGGTGAGCCCGGAGATGGCGGTCCGCCTGTCCATCGCTTTTGGCACCTCTGCGGAGAGTTGGCTCAATCAGCAGGTTCAATACGATTTGTGGCAGGCTGAGAAGCGCCGCAAATCCTTGCGTGTCTCCAAGCTCGCCGCGTGATCAAGTCTGCTAACAACGCGTTCGAGCGGACGGTCAACCGGCGCTGCACCCATTGGCGTGATCTCGCCGCCGCTCAACGCGAGCGTTAGGCGGCACTGGGCGTGGTCGCAAACTTCTACCGACCTCTCAGCGACCTCGAACGTCGGCTCGCAAGCTGGATGCTTTCAAACGGCGGCGCAGAAGCGCCGAACTTCTTGCCGCAGCTTGAAAAGGCCGAGGTCACACCGTGGCGTTGTCAGTGCGGGTGCGCGAGCATCAACTTTAAGGTCACCGACATGCCTGCTGCTCCGCCGGGAGTTAATATCCTAGGCGACTTCTTATTCTTTGATGGGGCGGACGTCGCTGGGATCTTCATCTATAGCAGCGGCGGCATACTTAGTGGTTTAGAGGTTACGGGCTTGGCAGGGGACGCACCGAAGTTTCTGCCCGAACCCAGCGTACTCATGACGCACGAACAGTACGGTCGAGATGTACTCAGCAAACGCTAGCAACAGGACGAAGTGTCGCCTAACAATCCGTTCGAGCGGTCCGTGAAGCGTCGTCGCGGGCGCGCCGCGGGCGCGGCACGCCATTCTGAGCCCGCGGCGCGCAGCCGCGCTCATCGCGCGGCCGCTCAACGCGAGCGTTAGGCGTCACTAACATGGCGGCCTCGTATTGGTCCTTGGTAGAGACAGTGTGGGACAACATTTCGATATACGATGGCCCCGAGCAATTTCTTTCGCAATTTGCTGCTTCACCTCGCGTGGCTAGAACGCTGTTCGCGGCTCACTGGTGCCAGTCCGAGGTGAACAACGGCGGGTTTGGACAGTTCTTTGGTAACAGCACAGGTGTTCTGGCTCCTGAGGCCGTTGTCGCATATGAGGCCATTGGTATGCCTATGGTTGCAGGAATCGTGCGAGAGGCTATGAAATGGTTTGGGTCGCCGTATCCGCGAGAGCGTAGCGTCAGAGAGGATCTGTTAGAACGTCACGCACAAGCTAATCCAGATAGTGAAGATCCGTTCGGTGCCCCGGATGAGGCATTCTTTGACGCTATTGAAAAGGAAGCTGGTGGTTTTGAGGTTGCTGCAAATGACTTCTCTAACCATCGTGACGCCTAACAACGCGTTCGAGCGGTCCGTGAAGCGTCATCGCGGGCGCGCCGCGAGCGCCCTGGGCTATTGTGCGCCCGCGGCGCGCATCATACGTCGTCGCGCGGCCGCTCAACGCGAGCGCTAGGTGGCCCTGCGCCTCTGCGTGATGATTGCCGCCAACTCACGATTTGATGTCCCGAGTGCCAATAGGGACCGCACCAGCAGATCGAGCGACACGGTTGGGTCACCGGCTTCCATCTTGGCCACGCGTGACTGACTGGAGCTAAGCGATTGAGCCAGTTCAGTCTGAGTCACGCCTCGTGAACTCCTGCGCGACTTCAAGCCGTCGGCAAGTTTCAGACGCAAGTCGATATAGGCCTCCTCGGAAGCGGACAGCCCCAAGAAGTCCTTGGCGTCTCCGACCTTCCAGCCTTTCGACGCCAGTTTGCGCTGCTTACTTTCCCGCATGGTCATACTCCTTCAGGCGCTTTCGCGACGCTTCTAGCACCGACTTTGGCGTTTTCGGGGTTTTCTTCGCGAAGACCTCCGCGATCACGATTGCATCGGAATCGATGCGATATATGATCCGCCAAGTGGCACCTGCATCCACAACGCGCAGTTCATGGCATCTCGGCCCAATGGTCGGCATCGGGCGCGAGTGCGGCATCGACAGTAGCTCGCCGCGCTGCAACCTGCGCAATAGAAACCCGGCTTCAATTCTCGCTGCCGCAGAGAAGGGCGGGGTCTTCACCTCGCCATGCAGCCACGCCAGAGGCTTGTCATTCGGGCTCACAGTCGACAGAGTATGTCAGAATGGACATATCGTCAAGGAGCCACCTAACAACGCGTTCGAGCGGTACGTGATGCGTGGTCGGGTGCGCGGCGCGA
Source organism: uncultured Gammaproteobacteria bacterium (assembly GCA_963764065.1). Lineage (GTDB taxonomy): Bacteria > Pseudomonadota > Gammaproteobacteria > Steroidobacterales > Steroidobacteraceae > FEN-1191. The sequence continues at coordinate 423,232 of CAVXRM010000008.1, forward strand.
GCGCCCCAGGTTATTGTGCGGCCGCGGCGCGCAGACGCGCTCATCGCGCGGCCGTTCAACGCGAGCGTTAGGCGCCACATTGGGGCCCCAGTGAATCGACTCTTGTCACTCGTATTCGTGGTGCTGTTGCTGCGCAGCCCCAACGCCAACCCAGGAGAAGTGCCGCAGCTGGCCGGTCGGGTTAATGACTATGCCAACGTCCTATCTATCGAGGAGCGAGCTGACCTGGAGAAGATCCTTCGCGCCTACGAAGCAGAGACGACACATCAGATTGCCGTCCTGACGGTGCAATCATTGCATGGTGAATCCATCGAAGACTTCTCCTTAAAGGTGGCAAACGCGTGGGGCCTGGGACAGAAGGGCCTCGACAACGGGGTACTGGTGACGCTGGCTCCTGAGGAACACGCGGTTCGCATTGAGCTGGGCGCGGGTATGAATAAGTACGTGTCGGACGCCGAAGCAAAGCGCATTATTGACGAAACGATGCTACCGGCGTTTCGGGTGGGGGACATGAGGGGCGGCCTACGAAGAGGCGTAGATCAATTGCTTGAAGTATGCCGTGCCTACAAGATTGCGAAGCAGCCAAAGTGATGGCTAACCAATGACAACGGTGGCGTCTAACTACGCGTTCGAGCGGTCCGGTTCGCCATCTTCGCGAGCACGCGTCCGGCGCGCCCGCCATATTGCGCTGGCCACGCACTTAAAGGCGCGTCAGCCGGCCGCTCAACGCGAGCGTTAGGTTGCACATATTGTGTTTAGGTCCACTGCACATTTAAACAACAAGGAGAATACGCCGTGGCAGTCGAACGAACTCTTACTATCAGGCGGCTACGAACGGGTTCGGTGTTTAGCATCGTCGCGGCCGGTCTTTTCTTTTCGCTCGTGCCTTTGTTCGTCGCCTTCGGAGTTTGCGCACTCTTCGGGCTCGACACGGTGAAGTGGAATGGGGTGGCCGTTCTGGGGGTTAAGGGCCTGCTCGTGTCACCCATAATGGGCATATTTGCTGCCGCGCTCTTTACGGCATTCGCAGGTGTCGGCATGGGGTTCGGCCTTTGGCTATATTCGAAATTCAGGCCGTTGACTTTACGGGTCCTCGAAGATGGCTCTGGGCCAAGTGCAACCTAACTACGCGTTCGAGCGGACGGTGAAATCGCCACGCAACTATTGGCGGGTGCGCGCGGCCGCTCAACGCGAGCGTTATACGCCTTCCCCAAGCGAGTACCTCTAGCCAGTGGCGAACCAACTGTTCTTTTCACTCCTCATGCTTGCTGCAGGCCTTGGTATTCCAGTTATGGCAGCACTAAGCGCGAGAGTGGGCACTGCGTACGGAAGCCCAGCGTTGGCCGCCTCAATGCTGTTTCTGGTGGCGCTCTCTATTTCCGTCGCATTTCTTTTCACTATAGAGGGCGGCCTGAGGCCGTTCCCCAGGACATGGTTGCCGGCCTATTTCTACCTAGGCGGTGTGTTCGTCGCCTTTTACGTCCTTAGTGTTACCTGGGTAGCCCCACAATTTGGTGTGGGCAATGCAGTGGCATTTGTGCTCCTAGGTCAACTCATATCTATGGCAGCCATTGATCAATTCGGGCTGCTGGGCGCTCCTACACATGCAATCACATTGCAGAGGTCCGTCGGGTTCATTCTAATGTCGGTCGGTGTGTTTTTGGCCGTACGGCGTGGGTAGCATGCGGTCGGCGTGTAACTACGCGTTCGAGCGGCCCGGGGAGCCGTCCGCGCGGGCGCGCGTCCGGCAAACACAGCCATTGAGTCCGTCCGCGCGCTTGAGAGCGCGTCAGCCGGCCGCTCAACGCGAGCGTTAGACGAATGCCTGTGCCACTACTCAGCCAAGACTCCCGCCTGCCCGAATGGCTTCGTCCGGTGCTTTTTATTGTTTCCGTGTTGCTCGGGTTTTGGCTGTTGTTCTGGATTCTTGCCCTTCTCTCAATGTCCGACCTCAATCGAACAAACCATCTACTAAAAGCCGGCGGCGGCGCGGCTCTTATCGGTGCCACATGTTTTGGACTGCTAAGGCAGTACGCTTTCACTTCTGAGTTATTAAAGGTGTGGTGCTCGTGGCCAATGTCGCTCCTGGTCGGGGCAGGCGCGATGCTCCCGATCACTGACCTCGTCTTGGGCCGAGAGTTATTTAGCGTTTCACCGCCGCTAAGCTGGCTCTTGCTATTCCTATTGATCCCGACAGTCCTCGGAGTCGGGTTTGCATACGGTGAGTGGAAGGAGCGGGGGCATTCGTCTAACAAATCGCTGGAGCCGACGCGTGAAGGATAAAGTGCCACGCTCATACGGTGGCGCGCGCGCCGCTCAGCTCAACCATTAGACCCCGCCGACATGGCAGCACACATTCATGCGTAAGATTCTGCCAGTCATCGTCGTCGTGTTGGCCGTATGGGCCTGGCAGCGCACGCATTTGCCGCCAGTTCCGGCGACAGCCGAAGCCTCCACACCGGCGTCACTCCTTGGGCCCGAGGGTGAATCCAGATTCGCCTCTTTCAAATGCGATGGTCGTGTGTATTGCTCGCAGATGACCTCCTGCGAGGAGGCGACCTACTTCCTTCGGAACTGCCCAGGTGTGAAAATGGACGGTAACAACGACGGAGTGCCATGTGAGAGGCAATGGTGTGGCACGCGATAGGGCGGGGTCTAACAACGCGTTCGAGCGGTCCGTGCAGTCTCATCGCGGGCGCGCCGCGGGCGCGGCACGCCATCATGAGTCTCCGGCGCGCAGGCGCGCTCATCGCGCGGCCGCTCAACGCGAGCGTTAGGCATTGCGTGAAGAGCCCCAGTGACTCGCTCTCTCGTCCTACGCTTGGTGCGCGCTTATCGCAGCCGTACTTGTGCAGGTTACTCGGCAACCCGTTCCCCAGTCAGGCACGCTGTATACGATTAGCGGCGAGCAACCTCAGTTCGCTGTCTTACACGCGTCCCACACTAAATATGGCGGTGAGTTCATTCAATTCACCGACAAGTCGGCGCACGGGTGCAGTTTCATCGGCCCAAGGTACGTTGAGCTCAGGGAATATATCATCGCGGGGAAGACTCTCTCCGCAACGTGCGGAAGCAGTTGGTCTCACGAGCAAGTTGCAGTCACTGTTAAAGTCGATGGCTTCATGGAACTCAGCGAGCCTGAGTACATGGCCTATGCGGCAAAGGTCAATGGGTGGTTGGTGGCGGCTTCGCTTGCACTTGCCGTCATCGGAGTCAGCTGCATGATGGTTCTAAATATGCGTGCGTCGGAGCGCATGAAGAAAGACCGCAATGCCTAACAACGCGTTCGAGCGGGCCGTGAAAGCGCTGGCGCTGGCGCGCGGCCGACTCGGTGGGCAGTTTGCAACGGCCTCGCGCTGCGAGGTGCATCGCGCCGCCGCTCAACGCGAGCGTTAGGCCTCACTATGGTTACGCATGCGGGTTCCGTCCGGCTGCGCTTCGTGGTCATCTTGAGCATTCTGTCGCAGCTGGCTGGCACACACTTTGTTAGGGGGCGAGAAGACGATCCGCTCCAGAACGCCACGTGGTGGCGGTTCGACTATCACTCCGCGATTATGGTTGTTGTACTGGGCACGGTTGTGACCACTGCGCTCATATTCGTGCTACTGCGCGCGGGCCGTGCACGTTGGTGGTCCTGTGCTCTGGCGGGAGCGCTCATGGCCTATTTCCTGGGCTCGTTTTACTCACTGGCCACGCCCGCCGGAGACATTGATTGGGTGCCAATCGGACCGATGATGGCTAGTGGCTTGACGGCAGGTATATTCACGGGGTTGGTCTCGTACTTTGTAGCTAAGGGGCAAGAGGTGGTTAGTGAGGCCTAACAACGCGTTCGAGCGGTCCGTGATGCGTTATCGCGTGCGCGCCGCGAGCGCGGCGCGCCATCACGCACACCCGGCGAGCAGCCGCGCTCGTCGCGCGGCTGCTCAACGCGAGCGTTAGGCGGCTATGGCCGACCGCGTCACCATGCGGCTACAGTTCGCCATGGCGATGGTGGTCTGCATCGCCTGGCTTATTGCAGTGGTGATTCCGCCAAGCCTACTGGGCTTATTGGCCAGACCTGACGCGCCAACATGGGCTATTTTTTGCGCAGGTGCTTGGCGTACATGGGGTACAGCGGGCTACGTGCGAGACGCAAGGGCTGGCGATCCAGATACCTTCTGCGCGTGGTTGTGCCTGGGTCGCTATTGGCGTTGTCCTTTGCTGTCAGCGCAATTGCGCTAGAGATGGGATACAAATTGTGAAGCGCACTGGCACCAATCAAAGGCGAGCAAGAACGCCACCTAACAACCGCGTTCGAGCGGTCCGTGAAACGTTATCGCGAGCGCGCCGCGAGCGCGGCGCGCCATCAGGCGCCGCCGGCGCGCAGCCGCGCTCATCGCGCGGCCGCTCAACGCGAGCGTTAGGTGGCCGCAATGAAGGCGCTCGATCTTGCGTTAAATCCCGTTGGCGGTGTCACTCCGCTCTGGCCGGTGTTCGGCTCAGCGTCGTCGGCGGACCGTTATTTCAGATGGCACCGACTTCGTCGCGCCAACATCCCATATTGGACTCCAGGCTCTCGCACTTATTGGCGTAACGTGTGGCCATCCGTCACTATTGCAAGTGTCGGTGCGACATAACTGTCCGTGACCAGGTTTAGACTATGGTTCTCAGTCTCGGTTCCGCGGTAGCGCTTTGATTGTCCCGTCTTTGTCTATTTGATCTTTACTATTCGGGTGCACTTTGCTACTAAGCGAACGCGTTCGAGGGTAGTGAGGCGTCGTGGCGTCGTGTCGCGAGCGCGGCGGCCATCTACGCGCTTCCGGCTACGCAGCGGCGTGATCGCGCGGCCGCTCAACGCGAGCGTTAGCCGGCATGAGTCTATACGCTTCGCTATTCGTCATCGCGCCGGGAAGTGTGGCACTGGTATTGGCGCACGTGGACAGCCAGGTTGTGGCGGGTGCATGCGGCGGTTGCAGTGGCTTTGGGCGCCGTATTGGCAGGCAGAGCCGCTGCAACTGGAATCTACAGCCCATTGGTCGTGACCGTTGCAATTACATTCGCAAGTGCCGTGGCCGTTTCCGCGGCGATACCCCAATTGCTGTTCAAGAGCGCGGAGCGCACGCTTCGCGTGGACGCGACCGGCTGGTCAAGCCAAATAGGGTCGAAGAGTGGGCAGCGCACTTGGCCGCAGATCGCGCCCGTCCGGGAAGTTGAGGGCGTGGTCATCCTTTCGAGCAAGGGCGGCAACGCACTGATCATCCCGGCGAGGGCGTTCACTTCTGAAACTGAAAGAAACCAATTCTTGTCAGACGTTCGTGAGTGGCAAGCAAAGTGACGCCTAACTACGCGTTCGAGCGGTCCGGATAGTTCCTTCGGTTTGGTGGACACCCTGATCTAACTGATCAGGAGTGTTGGATGCCAAGACCAGGACCCAGGACGATTGCTCGGTATACCGAGCACTTCAAGGCGACAGCCGTTCGATTGAGTCATCTGCCCGGGGTTGCCGTTCAGGATGTTGCCGAGTCTCTTTACATTCATGCGTTCATGTTGTCTCGTTGGCGCAGACAGGCGCGCGAGGGACTGATCGTGACCAAGGACGTGAAGCTGGATGCGGAGGTTGCCGCCGAGCTCAAGGCGCTGCGCAAGCTCAAGAAGGAGCACGAGCGTCTGAAGATGGAGCATGACCTCCTAAAAAAAGCCATCGCCTTCACTTCGGCTCGAAGGGCGAAGTCTTCGCCTTCCTCGAGCACTGTGAAGGCGCGTACCCGATCCGAGTGATGTGCCGGCTGTACGGTGTGAGTGCCTCCGGGTACTACGCCTGGAAGCTGCGAAGCCCGAGTCGGCGATCTGTCGAGGATGGACGCCTTGAGCGCAAGATCCGGCAGGTGCATGAGGACAGTCGTCAGACCTACGGCAGCCCGCGAGTCCATGAAGCACTGCGTCGTCGGGGTGCGGCGATAGGCAAGCGCCGCGTGGAACGAATCATGCGAGAACGCGGCATCCGCGGCTGCTCGGCTGAGCTGTATCGAAGGATGCCCGGTACGGGCCGGTTCTTTGGCACGATTGCAGCAAGGCCCATGAGGTGACCGTCACGGCACCTGACCAGGTATGGGTGTCGGATGTGACGTACCTGAAGGTGTCGGGCCAGTGGCGATATCTGGCCACGGTGATGGATCGCTACTCGCGAAGGCTGCTGGGTTGGGCGTTGAGCGGACAAGGGCCAGGCGGTCGTACGCGCCGGGCTTTGGCTGCGGCGCTCCGCTGCGACAGCCCGAACCCGGCACGATCTTCCACAGCGATCGAGGCGTGGAGTTCCTTGCAGGAGACACCGCGCGAACGCTGCAGCGGGCGGTCTGGTGCAGTCGGTCAACCGCCCGCGGCGGATGACCGACAACGCCCATATGGAGTCGTGGCACAGTCGATGAAGACGGACATGTATCACCGCCGGAGTCCTCAGAGCGACCAGCAACTTCGCAGGGCGATCAGAGACTACGTCAGCTTCTACAACCGCGAGCGCCTGCACTCGGCGCTCGGGTATCGTTCACCGGTCGAGTTCGAGCAGCAGTGTTCACTAACCACAGGGTGTCCACTTTTGCGAAGGAACTTCCCCGGGGAGCCGTCCGCGCGCGCCTTCGGCGCCGCGTGCCGGCCGCTCAACTCGAGCGTTCGGCGACCCGTTGGCGGAGCAGGGCTCTGTAATGTATTCAGTAACCACCCCACGGCTCGGGTACATGGCTCTCGGCAGCCTTGCCGTTGGTCTAATCATGGCGTTGGTCGCCGACTTCGTGCCGGTGAAGGTCCTATTCCTGGTGATATGCGGCATAGGCGCAGCTGCGCTGATCCAAATGAGCGGTCGCATCACAGGTGACAAGACGAGTTTGGAAATCCAGCGACTCTGGTCGCGTAAACGTACTAACTGGGAAGAAATCGTCGAGTTCACCTATCAAGGTGGAAACTGGGCGTTTACAGTGCATGGTGGCGGCAGAATGGTGATTCCTGGGCCGTTCTTTTGGTCTGGGATACAGAAACCCGAACTGTTGGAACTCATCGAGTCAAAGATGGCGAGTCAGCACATAACACCGCGAAGGTCACCAAGAGCAGCATGGCAATCCGAGAAATAGCGGTTGGTCGCCTAGCAACGCGTTCAAGCGGTCCGTGAGGTGTCATCGCAGGCGCGCCGCGAGCGCGGCGCGCCATCATGCACCTCCGGCGCGCAGCCGCGCTCATCGCGCGGCCGCTCAACGTGAACGTTAGGCCGACACGAGACGCAATGACTAACTTCGGCGATTCAGGCAGGTCGGATGGCAACGGAAACGCGGCGCCACGCGTTAGCCCCGCATCCCGGCACGTCGTAGTAGCCCTCATTGCATGTCACGCTGTGCTTTCGTTGTATGTTCTAAACCTGCTACTTGGGTCCGTTGAAGTAGGTGAGCTGTCACCGCTTGTCCTCGGTCCGTACGTGTTGGGCATTGTCAGTCTCTACATTTGCGGCACGGTACTGGAAACAGTTCCCTTACGTGGGCGGTGGCCCTCAACGGTGGCACTGGTATTCCTTGCCTGTTCTGCTGTTTACTACAGATCGATGGCTTGGCCGCTATTGGCTAGCTATAGCGGGGCCGTGTTGGCAGCGGCATCATGGGTAGTGGCCCACATACAGCGACGCAGTCATGCTCGAACAGTGTCGGTCTAACTACGCGTTCGAGCGGACCGGCTCACTCTCATCGCGGGCGCGCGTCCGGCGCGCCCGCCATATTGCGCCGGCCACGCGCTTGATAGCGTGTCAGCCGGCCGCTCAACGCGAGCGTTAGGCGGCATCAACGGACCGCGAGGGGGAATCCATGCCGCAACTCTCGAAAGGCTGTCTAAGCGCCACGCTTGGAATCATGGCTCTTGGCTTTGGGTCGATGTTTGTAGCAGCGGTTTCTGCAGGTGCCCTTGAGTCCGGCAAAATTGTCTGCCGATCTTCTGGGTGCAGACCCCTATCCTTCAGCATTATCCTATTGGGCGCTTTGGCATTAATCTGCACGCTGGCGTTCATAGCAAATCTCATGAGACCCAAATAATGTATCGGATAGCTACAATGTCGCATCGGGCTATGCCGCCCAACAGCGCCTGCGAGCGGGCCGCTCGATGTGAGCGTTAGAGGCTAATGTGGCGCGGCGCTCTCTTGCACTAAATGTATTTGCGGGCATCTTGACCGGCCTGCTGGTTCTTGGGTTTGGTCTGGACGTTTACGTCCATATTCGAGATGGACATGCCGCCGACTCGTATAAAAACGTATATGGGTGGAATATTCCATGGACGGTGCCGGCAACGACGGCGGCGGCGGTATTGCTCGCGGGGCTGGGCGGATTAGTAGCACGCTGGTGGCAGCTTTGGAGAAGATCTCGCCAAGAGGGGACGTCAATTAACCAGGTGGCGAAGGAGATGAAGCGCAATGACTAGTGGGTGCGGTGTCGCCTCTAGCAATGCGTTCGAGCGGACGGTGATGCCTCGTCGCAGGCACGCCGCGAGCGCGGCACGCCATCATGCGGCCGCGGCGGCTCAACGCGAGCGTTAGGTTGCACGGGAGTATTGTCATGCGTTCATCGTTTTCTCTCGCAATGGTTGTCGCAGTCACGCTTGCTGCATGCCAGACGATGCCGAGCGCGCCGGGGTCCAATAGGGGTAGCGCCAGCGTCACGTTCTCTGGCGGCGACGGCGGCTCAAAAGACACCGCCATCATCGTTAACGCCAAGAGTGATGCCGACGGTACAGACGCTATTTACGCTTGGCTTAAGCAGAACTGTAATTGCAAGGTGAGTCGCCAGTCACTAGTCACTGACGCCGGGAGAGTCTTTGACCTGATGGAGGGAGACCGACCCGATGGCACTACAGTAAGCTACTTCTTCGACATCACGAAGTCGTTCGGTAAGTGGTGAGGGATGTCGGCGCAACCCAACAATACGTTCGAGCGGGCCGTCATGCCTGGTCGCGGGCGCGCCGCGAGCGCCAGGTGTCACTTAGGAGCGGCGCGCTGGTTGAGGATTGTGGTGGTTGGAGGTTGCGCGCTGCTTGCAGCACAGGCGCGGCCCGTCTTCGCCGGGACGGATATGGATGCTGCCCGGGCGCTCGTGAGAGATCAGCACCTTGGGGCAAACCTCCAAAACATGGTGCTTGCGGTCGCGCCCAGAGCGCAGACCTTCAACATGGCAGGTGCGCAGGTGGGTCCTGCCAAAGCCCTGGAGTTGCTTCACAAGCACATGGGAGCTGTGCTGCCCAAATTGTATAAGACTATTGACTGCAAAGTTGCGGGCACGGCGCCCCGGGGTAGCTCACTGGGCAGCGGAGAAAAGTGATGAAACGAGTCACAGGGGTTGGCGGCATCTTCTTCCATGCCAAGGATCCATCCCGGCTGCGTGCCTGGTACCAGACACACCTCGGAATCGATGTGCAGGATTGGGGAGGCGCTGCTTTCGCCTGGGCCAGCGCCGATGGAACCCCGACTACCGGTTCAACGATCTGGTCCATCAGCGCGACTGAAGACCATCAATTTGCGCCAGGCAACGCCACGTTCATGATCAACTATCGCGTCGATGATTTGACCGCGCTGCTGCGCGCACTCCGTGCGGAGGGTTGCCAGGTACTCGAGAAGACCGACGACTCTGAGTACGGCAAGTTTGGATGGGTGATCGACCCGGAAGGCAACAAGGTTGAACTGTGGCAGCCACCACCTGGACAATGAGACGATGAACGATCTGCGCCAAGAATTGCGCCGTGCGGCAGACCTGGTCGCCGACTACCGCGAGCAGCTGCCTGCCGCGCGCGTGACGCCGCTTGCCAGTCGCGCCGAGGTGCGGGAAGCGCTCGATCGCGAGGTGCCCAACGCCTCGACACCGCTCGCGCAAGTACTCGACGAACTGGTCGCCGCAGCGACGCCTGGCCTGATGGCCTCGGCAGGCCCACGCTATTTCGGCTTTGTGGTCGGCGGCTCGCTGGACGCGGCACTGATTGCAGACGTGCTCACTACGGGCTGGGACCAGAACGCCTACAACGGCTCCCTCTCGCCTGCGGCCATTGCCGTCGAAGACGTTGCAGGTCGCTGGTTGAAGGAACTGCTGGGTCTGCCGGCTTCCGCCTCAGTAGGTTTCGTCACCGGTGCGCAAGGGGCGAACACGGTGGGCCTGGCGGCAGCGCGCTGGTGGGTGCTGCAACAGAGCGGCTGGGATGTCGGGCGCGACGGCCTGTTTGGCGCGCCGCGGGTGCGGGTGCTTGTGGGTGCGGAGCGCCATGGCACCATTGACCGCACGCTCCGCCTGCTCGGTCTGGGGGAAAAGGCAATCGAGCAGGTGCCGGCGCTGCCGAATGGCGCGATGGATACCGATGCACTGGCCGCGGCGCTCAAGCGCGAATCCGGGCGCCCGACGATTGTCTGTGCGCAGGCTGGCAACGTGAACACCGGTGCCTGCGACAATCTCGTCGCCGCGGCCGATGCGGCGCGCGCGGCCAAGGCCTGGCTGCATGTGGATGGTGCCTTCGGATTATGGGCCGCGGCGAGCCCGCGCACTCGCCACCTTGTCGAAGGCATCGAGCGCGCCGACTCCTGGGCATGCGATGGGCACAAATGGCTCAACGTGCCCTACGACTCGGGGTATGGCATCTGCGCGCATCCCGACGTACATGCGACGGCGCTGGCATACACCGCCGCCTACCTGACGGGGCAGGTCGCGGGGCGCGAATATGGTGGCGGCGATTTTGTGGCCGAGTCTTCGCGCCGTGCGCGCGGCTTTGCCACCTGGGCAGCGATCCGCTCGCTCGGGCGTTCTGGCGTGGCCGAGCTCGTGGAGAGCTCGTGCGCGCTCGCCCGGCGCTTCGCAGATCGGCTGCGCGCGCTCGATGGCGTGACGATCGCCAATGACGTGGTGTTGAACCAGGTGCTGGTGCGCGTGGGCGACGAGGAGATGACCAGTCGCGTCGAGCGCAGTGTGCAGGACGACGGGACGATGTGGCTGGGCTCCACGACCTGGCGCGGCCAGCGTCTGCTGCGCGTGTCGGTTTCAAACTGGTCGACAACGGCGGCAGATGTCGATCGCTGCGTGGAGGCGATCGCGCGTGCCCGCAGCGCCATTCAGCGGACGACTTGAGAGGAGACCATCGATGCTTCAGCTTCGACCTAACTGCGAGTGCTGCGACCGCGACCTGGCGCCCGATTCAACGGAAGCAATGATCTGTTCCTTCGAGTGCACGTTCTGCCGCGATTGCGCGACTGCTGTGCTGTCGGGGCGCTGCCCGAACTGCGGGGGCGAACTCGTGTCCAGGCCTCGCCGGCCCGCGTCGAAGCTTGCGGCCAATCCGCCCTCGACCAATCGGGTACTCAAAGAGACAGGCTGTGCGAACCTCGACTGATATGCCAGGCGGCGAGGCATTCATCGCGTTGGCGGTGGTTTGCGCGCTATTCTCGTGGTTGGGCCGGCAACCGCGCTCCCGAAGGTCGAATCTGTGACAACGGCGACAAGCGCCTCGCGAGTGACAATCCACATGGCCACCAGCCTCGATGGGTTCATCGCGCGCAAGGATGGCAGCACCGACTGGCTGGAAACAGCGGATGAATTCGCAAGTGGCGAAGAGCTCGACGCGGCGACTGTCGAGGCGTTCCTGAAGACCATCGACTGCTACGTGATGGGTTCGAAGACCTATGAGACCGCCATGGCGTTCGCCGCCAAGGGGCTGGGCTGGGTGTACGGCGACAAGCCCACATTCGTGCTCACCAGTCGCAGCCTCCCGCGGATACGCGACACGATCGAGTTCTATTCCGGCGATCTGAAGCAGCTGGTCGACGATCGGCTGCGTCCGCGATTCCGCGGCATCTGGTTCGTAGGTGGCGGGAAGGTATCCGGCCAATGCCTTGGCCTCGGGCTGGCTGATGAAGTGCGCTACTCCATCCTGCCGGTCCTGATTGGAGATGGGCTGCGCTTCTTCGAGAAACTCGATGCCGAGGTGGCTTTGCACCTGACCGAGGTCAAGGCCTACAAAAGCGGCATGGTCGGGCTGGCCTATGACATTCACCGGTTGAAGTCCTAAGTTATGATTGCGGGACCATGAATACCCAGATTCGCTTCGACGATGGCGGCGCCTATGAGCGCTATATGGGCAAGTGGAGCCAGCTCGTGGGCGATGCGTTCATCGACTGGCTGGCCCCGGCATCAAACCTCAGATGGCTCGACGTAGGCTGCGGCAATGGCGCCTTCACGGAATCACTCATGCAGCGCTGCGCGCCGCGCCTGGTGCATGGCGTGGATCCGTCGGAAGGCCAGCTCAACTACGCGCGCACGCGCTTGGCCGCGCGCGGCGCTCAGTTCACGAAAGCCGACGCGATGGCGTTGCCGTTCGAAGCCAATACTTTCGATGCGGCAGTCATGCCGCTGGTGATTTTCTTCGTGCCAGAGCCCGCGAGAGGCGTGGCCGAGATGGCGCGGGTGGTGTGTCCGGGCGGCACGGTGTCGGCTTACGCCTGGGATCTTGCGGGTGGCGGGTTTCCGTACGAGTCCTTGCATGCCGAAATGCGCGAGCTGGGCACACCGGCACTGACTCCACCCAGCCCGGATGCGTCACGTCTCGAGAACCTCAAGGCATTGTGGAGCGGCGCGGGCCTGACCCAGGTCGAGACGCGCGAGATCACGGTACACCGAAGCTTCGTCGACTTCGAAGACTACTGGGCCACTGTGCGCGGAGGCCCAAGTGTTGGGCAGGGCCTGGCGGCGATAACACCTGAAAAAATTGCGTTGCTGCAGGCGCGTATGCGCGCCCACTTGCCGGCCGACGCCACCGGGCGCATCACCTACAGTGCCCGCGCCAACGCCGTGAAAGGGCGTGTGCCGGAATAGCGTTCAATGGCCCGCGGCCGTATACCTCGGCGCGCTGCTGCTGGCATCCAGTGCCTTCGCGGACGATGCCAGGTATTTCCCGGTGGGCTCGCACGACAAGGACGCCAACACCGATGCCTACGTCGAGGCCTGGTACTCGACGCAGCTGCGCGCCCTCAAGGAGCAGCCGCTGTGTTGCGGAGCGGTGAGCCCGGGTTTTACGCTGCGTTTTACCTGGCTGCGGACCTTCGACCACCCGGTGGTGTTGCGACTCGACAATGCCTCGGGCAACACCTGGATGCTGACCACCAAGATCGCTTCGGGCATGGGTGCCTACAAGCCCGGGCGACTCTCGATCAACACCACGTACTCGGTTTCCGCTGACGATGCGCTGCTGATTGCCGCAGCGATAAGAAGCCGTGATACTTTCTGGAAAATGCCCACCGCAGCGGGACTGGCGGTAGCGCCGGGTGAGCTGCCACGGGAAATGGGCGCGGATGGTTCGCAATGGATTGTCGAGGTGCTGGATGGCTCGCGCTATCACTATACAGATGAGTGGTCGCCTGAATCGGGCCTGGTCAGGGACATCGGCATGCGGCTGATCAAGCTGTCGCGCCGTGAATTCAGCAAAATCTACTGAGCCTGGCAAGGTTGGAGAAGCCCGTGATGAGTCGACTTTTTGCATTGGTCAGCGCCGCGTGCCTGCTCACGGCTTGCACCGCCTACCCGATGTCGCGCACTTTCTTCGAGCCGATGAGCGATGAAGGCCAGTTGCAGAACCAGCCTGGCTGCGCATTCCTGCACACGCGCGATACGGTGCAGATCCAGGTGGGCGGTATCAACCTGTCGGTGCTGGTCGGGCCGGAACGCGCGCCCACCGAGCGGCAGCCGGACCTGAATGTGACCCTGAGCTTCGACGCCCCGACCGCCAACTGGGATCTCAACACCGACAAGGTCGTGATTGTGCCGGGCCGCTCGGGTAAAGTGCTGCGGCGCGACCTGGCTACCGACTCGATGGTGGCGAAGGCCACCCGCTGGACTCTGCACTACCCGGAGCCGGCAGGTCTTGAAGACCGCATCGAGGTACGTTTCGAGGCGGGCGCGCTGGTCGTCGGTGGTGTGGCGGTTGAACCAGAGCCGCTGCACTTCAGGCGAGTGAAGAAGTCGGATGTCTTGTTCGGGTCAATCAATTGCGTGGAATGAGCAGATTGCAGTCTGAGGGAGAAGCACGGACATGAGCGCAGCGCGAGCCAGGACGATCAAGGATCCGATCAGTCGCTATGCCGCGGAGCAGGGTTCCGCGCACGCCGCCATTTGCCGCAAACTGCGCAAGGCCATCGATACCGCGCTGAAGGGCGCGAACTCGAAGATCTGGCATGCGATTCCCGTATGGTTCATCGGTGAGAACCCCGTCGTGGGCTATCACGCGCGCAGCGAAGGCGTGGTGCTGCTGTTCTGGAACGGGCAGGAGTTCGACGAGCCCGGCCTGCAGGCGGTCGGGAAATTCCACGCGGCGCAGATTCAATATGCTGACGTGGGCGAGATAGGTGCCAAGGCGCTGCGGACCTGGCTGCGCGAAGCGGCCACCAACATCTGGGACTACCGGGCCATACGCAATGGCAAGCGGCGCAAGGCCTGATGCTGACCGTTGAACAACTGAATCAACGCGGCGTGGGCACGCTGCCGGGCTACGTCGGCATCGTGTTCACCGCCATAGCCCCCGGTGAAATCCGCTCCGAGCTGCTCATCAGAAAAGTGCTGATGGCGCCCAACGGTTACCTGCATGCCGGCAGCGTGGTCACGCTCGCCGATACCTCCGCCGGTTACGGCTGCCTCGCCAATTTGCCAGCAAAGGCTTCCGGGTTCACGACGATTGAGCTCAAGTCGAATTTCCTGGGCACGGCTCGCGAGGGCACGATCGAATGCAAAGCCACGGCTGTGCACCTGGGCAGGACCACGCAGGTCTGGGATGCTGTGGTCAGTCATCGTGAGACCAGCAAGACCATAGCGCTGTTCCGTTGCACACAGATGCTGCTCTATCCCAAGGGAGAGGCCTGATGAATCTGGCGAACGCGAGCGTCGGCCAGTTGCTGATACCGGTCGATGATTTCGAGCAGGGACTAGCCTTTTACCGCGACGTGCTCGGTCTGCCTTTGCAGTTCACGGCTCCGCCTCAGATGGCATTCTTCAATTGCAGCGGCGTGCGTCTGCTGGTCGGGGTGATGACGCCAGGGGTTGCCGCACAGCGCGGGTCGGCGATCTATTTCAAGGTGAGCGATATCCAGGCGATCCACTCGACGCTGAGCGGGCAAGGCGTGAAATTCCGGGCGGCACCGCATCAGATCCATCGCACGCCGACCAGCGAGCTGTGGTTGGCGGAATTCCTCGACCCCTTCGGCAACCAGCTGGCGCTGATGAGCGAAATACCGGTGCAGTGATCAATGACAGTACGCGACCATGGAAATTCGCCTCGATAACCTGCGCAGCCCGGAGGTCATCGGGCTGCTCAACGAGCACCTGCACAGCATGGCGCAGCACTCCCCGCCCGAGAGCGTCCATGCGCTCGACCTCGATGGCCTGCGCCAGCCTGAAGTCAGTTTCTGGAGCGCATGGGAAGGCGCACAACTGCTGGGCTGCGGCGCCATCAAGCAGCTCGATGCTACCCACGGCGAGATCAAGTCGATGCGCACGGCCGCGGCGCACCTGCGCAAGGGCGTGGCTGCGGCACTGCTACAGCACATCCTGGTCGAGGCCGGAAAACGGCGTTACCGACGGCTGAGCCTGGAGACCGGCTCTGCACCGGCTTTTGCGCCGGCGCGCAGCATGTATGCGCGCTTCGGTTTCGTGCCCTGTGGGCCCTTCGCCGACTATGTGCACGATCCTCACAGCGTCTTCATGACCAGGACACTGTAAGTGTGATCATCTGCACGCGACAGATGCCCCGAGTATTGTTAACCTCCCGCGCCATGCCTTCTGAACCCGCCTGCCGGAGCACGGTTGCCCGCCCATGAAAGCTGAACGCATTGCCGTGCTGGGTGCCTGCCTGATGGTGGTTGCTGCGCTGCCCGCGCTGGCCGGTCACAAGGCCTCGGCCGATGGCCTGCCGCAGCTGAAATCCAATGCGGTGCTGGTGCTCGATGAGAGCAATTCCTCGGTGTTGTTGTCGCGCCAGGCCACCGTGCCCACGCCGATCGCCTCGATCACCAAGTTGATGACGGCGATGGTGGTGCTCGAGAGCGATCAGCCGCTGGACGAGATGCTGGTGGTGACCGATGAAGACCGCGAGCGTGGTCGCGGTGCCTTTTCACGGCTGGCGGTGGGTACGCACCTGACGCGTGCCGATCTGCTGCACCTGGCACTGATGTCGTCCGAGAATCGCGCCGCCCATGCGCTGGGCCGCAACTATCCGGGTGGCGTCACGGCGTTCGTGCAGGAGATGAATCGCAAGGCAGCGAATCTGGGCATGCGCAGCGCGCACTTTGTCGACCCCAGTGGCTTGTCGAGCAGCAACGTCGCCAGCCCGGCTGATCTTGCGATCCTGGTGAATGCGGCCGCGCAGCATCCGGTGATCCGGGAATATTCCACCGATGAAGGGCACAGCGTGCGCGTCGGCCGGCGCATGCTCGAGTATCGCAACACCGATCACCTGGTGCGCAGCCCCACCTGGAACATCATCGTGCAGAAAACAGGCTACATCACCGAAGCCGGGCGTTGCCTGGTGCTGAAGGCCGTGATCAAGGGCCGTTCAGTGGTGATGGTATTGCTCGATTCCTTCGGCAAGTACACCCGCACCGCGGATGCACAGCGCATCCGCAAGTGGCTGGAAGCCAGGCTCAGCGACGTCGCCACGGGCAACCCGGCCTGAAGGTTGGGCGCTGCCGACCCGGCAGACTCCCCGGCAGACTCAGGCAGGTGTGGATACCAGCCGCGCGCGCAGATCGTAAGTGTCTGCCGCCACGATCTCCACTTCGATGAATTCACCGGGCCGCGTGGCCGCGCTGGCGGGCAGACGTACCACGCCGTCGATCTCCGGTGCATCGCCGGCGCTGCGCGCCACCGCCTCGCCATCGCTGACCCGATCGATGAGCACGCGGCATTGCCGGCCGACGCGACGCTTCAGCCGCGCACTGCTGATCGCCGCGGCACGCTGCATGAAACGCTCGTAGCGCTGCTCCTTGATCTCTTCAGGCACGGCTCCATCGAGCGCGTTCGCTCGCGCGCCAGTCACGGGCGAATACTTGAAGCAGCCTACGCGATCGAGCTGCGCTTCATCCAGCCAGGAAAGCAGCAGTTCGAAATCGGCTTCGCTCTCGCCAGGGAAACCTACGATGAAGGTGCTGCGCAGCGTGAGATCCGGGCACTCGCGCCGCCAGCCGTGGATGCGCGCCAGCGTGTCTTCGGCGTGCGCGGGGCGGCGCATGCGCTTGAGCACCTGCGGGCTGGCATGCTGGAAGGGAATATCCAGGTAGGGCAGCACCCGACCTTCCTGCATCAAGGGAATCACCGCATCGACATGCGGATAAGGGTAGACATAGTGCATGCGCACCCACACGCCGAGCTCACCGAGTGAGCGCGCCAGCTCGATGAAGCGCGTGTCGCGCTGTTCACCGCGCCAGCTGACTGGCGCGTAACGCAGGTCGCTCCCGTAGGCGCTGGTGTCCTGCGAGATCACCAGCAGTTCGCGCACGCCGCTCTTCACCAGGGTTTCGGCTTCGCGCATCACGTCATCGAGCGGACGGCTGCTGAGCAGGCCACGCAGCGCGGGGATGATGCAGAAGCTGCACTTGTTGTTGCAGCCCTCGGAGATTTTCAGATACGCATAGTGGCGCGGTGTAAGCCGTATGCCCTGCGGTGGCAGCAGGTCGAGATAGGGATCATGCGGCTGCGGCAGATGCTGGTTGACCACCGCCAGCACTTCTTCGGTGGCGTGCGGGCCGGTGATCGCCAGCACCTTCGGGTGACGCTCGCGGATACGCTCGGGATTCACACCGAGGCACCCCGTGACCACCACGCGGCCATTCTGGTCGATGGCCTCGCCGATCGCGGCGAGCGACTCATCGATTGCCGAGTCGATGAAGCCACAGGTGTTGACCACCACCAGGTCGGCCTTCTGGTAGCCCGACGCGATTTCGTAGCCGCGCAGCTTCAGCTCGGTGATGATGCGTTCGGAATCGACCAGCGCCTTGGGGCAGCCCAGGCTCACGAAGCCCACGGCCGGCGCAGCGGCGCGCTGGCTGCTCCGCGCTGGTGCGCGCTTGACCGGCTTGGCGCGGCGCGGTTTTGCCTTGGCCTGCGCGCCGGCACGGCTGCGTGTTTTCGAGGTTGCGCTCATGGGTGATCCCACAGTGGCCGGGCCGAAAAGCGGCCCGCTTGCTACACTGTACAATCCTGAAGTTTACACGGCTGCCGCTGGCAGCGGACTCTCAATGCCCCTGGATAACGACACTTTCGATCAGGCCTACTACCAGCGCTACTATTTCGACCCGCGCACCGCGGTCACGACCCGCAGCGAGATGCGCGATCGCGCGGCGCTGATCGCTGCCACTGTCAAATACGCCGGCTTGCCGGTGCGGCGCATCCTCGATGCCGGCTGTGGCGTCGGGCTGCTGCGCGCACCGTTGCTGCGACGCCTGCCGCGCGCCGAGTACGTCGGCCTCGAGACCAGCAGCTACCTGTGCAAGCGCTATGGCTGGCGCCAGGGCACCTTGCAGACCCTGCGCAGCCGCGAGCATTTCGACCTCGTGATCTGCTACGACGTGTTGCAGTACCTGGCAGTGGCCGAGGCGCGCGTTGCCATCGACAACCTGGCGCGTGTGTGTCGCGGCGCACTTTATTTTGGCGCTTTGACGAGCGGCGACTGGCGCAACAACTGCGATCAGTCGCGCACCGATCGCATTCCGGGGCTGAGGGCGGCGAGCTGGTACCGGCGCGAACTCAATCGTCATTTCCAGGCACTGGGCTGCGGCATGTGGCTGCGGCGCGGCGCGCCGGTCACGCTCTGGGATCTGGACGGGTGCGAGCCATGAGCGCACCACAACATCGGGATGTCAGCCGGGAATTCCTGGGCGCGCTGCCCTTGCCGCAGGCGTCGTGGCGCGCGCGCGGCGGTTGGTGGCTGCTGCTGAACCTGCTGCGCATTCCGGGCGCGGTGCAATTGCTGCGCCGGCTGCGGAGTCGCGCATGAGCGAGCGCATACCCGTCACCGTGCTCACGGGCTTCCTCGGCTCCGGCAAGACCACGCTGCTCAATCGCATACTCTCCGAACAGCACGGCAAGCGCATTGCGGTAATCGAGAACGAGTTCGGCGAAGTGGCGGTCGACCATGAGCTGGTGATCGGAGCGCAGGAAGAAATCTTCGAGACCGCGAACGGCTGCATCTGCTGCACCGTGCGCGGCGACCTGATCCGCGTGCTCGGCCAGCTGCGCAAGCGTCGCGAGCGCTTCGACTACATACTCGTCGAGACCACCGGGCTCGCTGATCCGGGTCCGGTGGCGCAGACCTTTTTTGCCGATGAAGACCTGCGCGAGGATTTCCGGCTCGATGCCATCGTGGCGCTGGTGGATGCCAGGCACATCACCGGGCAACTCGGCCGCGAAGCGATTGCCGCGGAACAGGTGGGTTTCGCGGATCTGCTGCTGCTCAACAAGACCGACCTCGTGGACGAGGCCGAGCTCGCGCGGGTCGAGCGTTCGCTGCGGGCCATCAACGCCACGGCGCGCATCGTGCGCACGCAGCGCGCCGAGTTGCCGTTGAACCAGGTACTCGACCTCGGCGCCTTCGATCTCAATCGCGCATTGGCGAATGACGCGGCGTTTCTCGAGCCGCAGCGGCCGTTCGAATGGGTCGGGGCGTATCAGCTCGCGGCCGGCAACCATGACATGCACACCGGCGCCGGCACGAACCACGAACATGGCCACGAACATGGGCATGACGATGAGCACGACGCCGGCGTCGCCCATGCATTGCCGGCCGTAGGCGTCGTGGTGCTGGCTGCGCCGCCGGATGCTGCGAGCGCAGCCGATGCCATCGCGGCCACGCTCGAGGCCGCCACCAGGCTGTTTGGCGAAGCTGCCGAGCCCGTGAGTCCCGGCGCCACCTTGGTGCCGGGCCGTCATCAACGCCTGCTGTTGAATACCCATGCCCATTTCAGCCTGTCGCTGCCCAGCGCGGGCCGTTGGCTCATCTACACCGAACATGCGCCGGTCGAGTTCGGCTGGCACCTGGAGGGCGCGGTGCCCGAGGTGCAGCGTGAATTCGGTTCGCATCATCACGATAGCGATATCGCTTCGATCGGCATCAGCGATGCGCGCGCGCTCGATCCCAACAAGGTCAATGACTGGTTGTCCTATCTGTTGCAGAGCCGCGGCGCGGACATCCTGCGCATGAAGGGCGTGCTCAACTTCAAGGGCGAAGCGCGCCGCTACGTGTTTCACGGCGTGCACATGATCTTCGACGGGCAGCTCGAGCGGCCATGGGGTGCGACGGAGCGCAACAACCGCCTGGTGTTCATCGGCCGCAAGCTCGATCGCGCGGAGTTCGAAGCAGGCTTCGAGTCCTGCGTGGCGTGAACAGGCCGGCACAAGGCGCCGCGGGCGCCAGACTCGCGCGCCAGGCGCGACTGCAACTGGATGACTACCCGGCCGATGCCGCCTGGTCCGCCGACGGGCGCGCGTTGCTGATCGCTGGCGGGCAAGGGCAATTGCTGCTGGTGGATCTGAGCGCAGATGCGCCGGTGGTGCAGCCGCTGGGCAGTCACGTCGGTGGAGTGCTGGCGGTCGCCGGGCAGGTTGCCGGCAAGTTGTTCGCAAGCGCAGGCCAGGATGGCAAAGTGCTGCTGTGGGATTCGAAGTCGCGCAGTTCGCAGTGCCTGCTCGAAGACCAGCAGTGGAGCGAGCAGCTCGCCTTTGCGGCGCACGGCCGCCTGCTGGCGGTAGCGACCGGCAAGGCGCTGCGGGTGTTTGACAGCAGCGGTGCGCTGCGCGCGCAGCTGCCGCCGCACACGGGCGTGATCGCGGCGCTTGCCTGGCGACCGCGCAATCACGAGCTCGCCGCCTTGGGCAATGGCGGCGCGCACCTGCACAAGCTCGAACCACAAGTGCAGAGCCGCGTATATCAGTGGACGGGCGCGTGTCTCAGCGCCAGCTGGAGCCCCGATGGCCGGGTGCTGGCGAGCGGCATGCAGGATGGCGCCGTGCATTTCTGGAACATCACGGCCGACACGCAATCGCAGATGAAGGGTTATGGCACCAAGGTGGCGCTGACCAGCTGGAGTGCGAACAGCCGCTATCTGGCAACTGCTGCCGATCAGCAGGTGGTGATATGGGATTTCTCCGGTCGTGGTCCCGAAGGTACGGAACCGCTGCAGCTGAGCGGGCACACCGCGCGACTCACGCAGCTGGCGTTCCAGCCGCAGGGCAACCTGCTGGCTTCAGGCGCGCGCGATCGACGCCTCATGTTGTGGCGACCGTCGCAGGGCGCTGAGCCGCGCGATGCCGATCTGCTGGGCGATGAGGTGACGTTGCTGCGCTGGTCGAACGATGGCCAGAAACTCGCGGTCGCAGATCGTAGCGGGGGCCTCTGCGTCTACGCGCTCAGCGCGGCGAGCTGAGCCCGAGTTCGTCCTGGTCGGCATTGACCGCGAAGTTGCGGCCGCTGACGCGCGCATAGTGACCGAGCTGCAGGCGCAGGGCCTGTGACCAGGTGTAGCGCTGCAATACCCGCGCCCGTGCCGCGGCACCCAGGGCCTCGATGTCGCGCTCGTACAGCGCACTGATCGCTGCCGCCATATCCGCCGGATCATTGGGCGCCGCCAGCATGCCCACGCTTTCATCCACATGCTCGGGGATGGCCCCGGCGCGGGTTGCGACCACCGGCCGGCCACAGGCCATGGCTTCGAGCACGATGAGACCAAAGGTCTCGCGATCACCGGCGTGCACCAGCGCGTCGCAGGAGGCGATCCAGCGGGCGAGTTCGATCGCATCGCGACGATAGGGCAACACGGTGATGTTGCGCGCCACCTGCTTCTGTTCGGCACCGCCCACCAGCAGCAGGTGGTAGCGATCGCCGAGTTTCTGCAGCGCTGCGTGCAGCACGTGGATGTTCTTCTCGCCCGAGAATCTGCCCGCATACACCAGCAGGCGGCAATCCTCGGGCAGGCGCAACTCGCGGCGCAGGTCGAGCGTGCGGCGGGCGGGCGAAAACACTTCGGCATCGACACCGAGCGGTTGCAGCGCGGTGTGCCGGATGCCGAGGTCCCCGAGGCAATCGCTCATCTCGCGGCTTGGCGTCAGCACCAGGTCGCAGCGTTCATAGGCCAGTCGTACATAGCGCGCGAACGCGGTACCCAGCAGCTGGCCGCAGCGCTGCGCAACCAGGCGCGGCAGATTGGAATGAAAGAACGCCACCAGCGGAATGCGCCGGCGTCGCGCCACGTTCGATGCGCTCCATACCGGATGAAAGGCATCGCCGACTTCGATCAGGTCGGGATCGAGCGCCGCGAGCATGCGTGCCCAGCGCACTGGCGCCAGTGGCAGGCGATAGTTGAAGGTGCCGGGCACTTTCCAGCCGGCGATCGTGCTGAGCTCGCCGGGCCGCAACTCATCGATGGCGCCGGGCACCAGCAGCGTGTGCCTGTGGGGCGTGTGCCGCCGCAGCCAGTCATGCTTCGCCGTCAGGTAGCGGCGTACGCCACCGCTGGTCGGTGAAAAGAAAACTGTGGTGTCGACCAGATGCATGGTGCCCTCTGGGGGGCATTGCACCTGCAGGGTAGCGGGGTGTCAAGCGCGGGCCGCAATCCCGCATCATTCATGCGCTATTCAGCTGTGTGCTGATAGGGCAGTCGAATGCGGATGCGGGTGAACTGAGCGCGCTTGGTCGCCACCTGGATACGGCCACCCATGCGCTTGACGTGATCGCGCACGATGCCCATGCCCGAGCCGCGACCGTTCTTGTCGGCAGCCGTGCTGATGCCGGGGAAAAAAATCAGCGATGAAGCCTGGCGCGGATCGTGCGTCAGCAGCGAATCGTTGTCGATCAGGCCGCGGTCGATGCCGGCCTGCAGGATCAGCGAAGCCTGCAGGCCCTGGCCGTCGTCCTGGAATACCACCTCAGCCTGGCCGGCGCGAATCGAGAACTGCACCAGCAGTGTGCCGCAGGCGTTCTTGCCGGCAGCGCTGCGCTGCGCCGGCGTCTCGATGCCGTGCTCGATGGCGTTGCGCAGCAGCTGCGCGAGGATGTCATAGACCGAGGTGTAGAGACTCTCCGGCACTTCGCCCAGACCCATCAGGGCAAGCTCGATGCGCTTGCCTTGTTCCGCAGCGAGCCGTTCACCGAGCTGTTGCAGCGCCAGCTCCAGGCGTGAGGGCGGAGCCTTGGGTGCGGCGCCGGCCGCAGTGAGTGGTGTGATGCCGGTAGTCGTGGCGGCCTGTTTGGCGCGCAATTGTGCTGCGCGCTTCGGCCTGGCGCGTGGCGTAAGGCTGATGCCGCTGCGCTCGCTGATCATCGAGAGCGTCAGAAATCCTTCCTCGATCATCGCCAGTGCCGGCAGCAGACCATCACCCATCGCCTCGGTCCCGGCAGTGGCCAGCGCCGCTGCCGTCTGTTCGTAGAGACGCGCGACCGAAGGGAGCGGCGCCGTGCCGGCCAGGGCGCCGAGGCGCGTGCACAGGCGGCGCAGTTGCGCCACTTTGCGCAGGTATTCCATGGGCTCGCGCGCGCGCCGCCCCAGCAAGGTGCGCAGGCGGGCCGCGCCGCGCGCCGCCTCGGCCATGAAGTGCATCAACTGGGCGGGTGGCACCGCCAACAGATCACGTAGCAGGTCGCGCTCGGCGCGCAGGCGATCGAGATCGATGCCGAGGGGTTGCGGCTCGTCAGCGCTTGCAACCTGCATGCTGCCCTCAGGCTGCATTGACGCTCTCCAGCGTGGCGGAGCGCGCGATGTCGGTGGCTGCTTCTGGCGCAGCGGCCGGGGCGGCTTCCATGGACAAGGCATCCAGCGCGGCCAGTGCCTCGGGTGCATTCGCGTAACGCTGCTCGCGTTCGCGCGCCATCAGCTTTCCCAGTACGGCTTCGAAGCGACCGATCTGCGCGGGCAGCGCCGGGCGCTCGCCAGAGACGTGCTGCTGCATCAGGTCCATCGCCGTGAGGCCATGGAAGGGCTTGTGGCCGGTGAGCATTTCATAGAGCACGACGCCGAGGCTGTAGATGTCGCTGCGTCCGTCCAGCACCTGGCCCTGCACCTGCTCGGGGCTCATGTAGTAGGGCGAGCCGCGCAGCACGCCGATCGCAGTGCTGTTGGTGTTGGCATCGAGCTGCTTGGCGAGGCCAAAATCGATCAGCACCACCGAGCCGTCGCTGCGCAGCATCACGTTCGGTGGCTTCAGGTCGCGGTGCACGATGCCAGCGGCGTGCGTCACGCACAGCGCGGCGGCGATGCGGCGCGCGTAGCGTAGCGCCTGCCCGGCGTCGGTCGGATGCAGCAGGCGCTGCTTCAGGTCGCCACAGGGAAAATACTCCATGGCGAGGAATTCACGGCCGTTGTGCACACCGTAGTCGTAGATGTCGATGATGTCCGGGCTGCGCATGGCGGCAATCGCCGCGTACTCGCGCGCAAATTGCGAAGCCTCGCTGGTCTCGCTCCGTTCGGGCGCGCTGACCTTGAGTGCGATCGGACGCTCGAGTGCGCTGCTGCGCGCCAGCCAGACACTGGCACGGGCCGAGGTGCCCAACTCGCGCAATAGCGCGTAACCGGGAATATCGGGAGCCGCCGCCGGCGTGATCGCAGCGCTGTTGGCACCGCTGGCCGGCCGCGCGCGGGCCGCGCGCATACGTAGCCGCCGGCATGCATGCAGTACGCGGCGCAGGGTGCCACCCAGGCGTTGGGCGTCGATGAGCTTGCGCGGCAGGAAAGCAGCGGCACCCAGGCGCGTGGCGCGGGCTGCGGTGAGTTCATTGCCGCCGTTGGCAATCACGATCGTGCTCGACAGGCTGGCGATGCGGCGCAGTTGCTTGAGCAGCCTCAGTCCGGAGCAGGACGTAGCCAGGTCAGCGTCGAAGTCGGCGCACAACAGGGTGACATCATAGCGTGGCCCTTCGGCGCTGCGCTGCTGCTCCATATATTCATCAGGCGTAATGCTGGGCGGATCAGCGCTGGACCACAGGGCCTGCAGGTGATGGCGCAGCCATTGGCGTTGCTGCGGGTCCTGCCCGACAATCACAATGCGCGGCGTCACCGGCAGCTTCCGGACGCTGTCAAGCGGGTCGGTGTCGGGGAATCGAAAGTCACTCGCGTTTGCCGCCGGCGGATTCGGACAATCGACCGGACTTTACGATTTCTGGTCGGTCCACGGGTTCGCGGGGCCGTCAATCTGTGACCTGGATGGCCTGCCGGCGCCACGGACTGTGACGCAGCTCACCTGCTTGTATAATGGCTCGGCGCTGCCGGATCGGCCTATAAAGAGAGTGCCATGTTCAGCTTCGACCCGTACTCGCCCGCTGTCGATGCCGATCCGTTCCCACTCTATCGCACGCTGCGCGACGAGCACCCTTGCTATTGGAGCCCCGAGGCGAAGATGTGGGTGCTTTCGCGGCACGCCGACATACTGGCAGCGCTCTCAGGCTGGCAGAGTTATTCCTCGGCGCGCGGCAACCTGATGGATGAATTGCCGAACCGCGCCGGCTCGACGCTCGGCACCACTGATCCGCCGCGCCACGATCGCCTGCGCGCACTGATCCAGCATGCCTTCACCAAGCGCAACCTGGAGAACCTGGCCGAGCCGGTGCGTGCAATGGTGAGCGAGTCACTGGCCGAGCTGCGCGGGCAACGCAGTTTCGATTTCGTCGGCGATTTCTCCGCGCGCGTCACGGCGAAGATCCTGTTTCGCATGCTGGGTCTGCCCGCGGGCGATGATCGCAGGTGCGCGAGCGCGCCGTGATGATGGTGCAGTCCGATCCGGTATCGCGCCAGAAAGGGCCGGAACACCTGGCCGCCTACAACTGGATGCAGGACTACGCGGCCGGCGTGATCGCGGAGCGCCGCCGCAATCCCGCCGATGACCTGATCTCGCCAGTTCTGCGTATCGGAAATCGATGGTGAAAGACTGGCCGAGCGCGAGGTGCTGCTGACGACGACCACGCTGATCATGGCCGGCATCGAATCGCTCGGCGGCTTCACCGTGATGTTCGCGCTCAACATGGCGGACTTCGCCGACGGCGCGCGCGGAGCTGGTCGCAAACCCGGCACTGCTCCCCGATGCAATCGAGGAATCGCTGCGCTACAACACCTCGGCGCAGCGCTTCCGGCGCAGCCTGATGCGCGATATCACGCTGCACGGGCAGACCATGCGTGCGGGCGACTTCGTCTGCATGGCTTACGGCTCCGGCAATCGCGATGAGCGCCAGTTTCCCGATGCTGATCGCTACGACATCCGCCGCAAGCCACGCGGGCACCTGGGTTTTGGCGGCGGCGTGCATGCCTGCCTCGGGGCGATGGTGGCGCGCATGTCGGTGCGCATCATCTTCGAGGAATTCCTGCAGGCCTATCCGCGCTTCGAGCGCGTGCACCAGCAGTTGCCGTGGATGCCCTCCAGCACCTTTCGCAGCCCGATGAAGCTCGAGCTGGCGATCCACTGAGAGACAGGCGCAACGCGGGTGCCAGAAACTTTCGTGATTGTGGGGGCAGGCCAGGCGGGTCTGCAGGTCGCCGAGACGCTGCGTCACGAGAAATACGCCGGGCCGATCATCATGTTCGGGGCGGAGGCGCAGCCGCCCTACAACCGCCCACCCCTGTCGAAGAAATTCCTGCTCGATCGGCCTGATCCCGCCACGCTCGCGATCCGCGGCGCCGAATGGTTGCAGCGCAAAGAGATCGATCTGCGCCTGCAAACCCAGGTGGTGGCGATCGATCGCGAACGGCGCGAGGTGGTACTTGCCGACCACCAGCGCGTGCCATACGCAGGGCTCGCACTCACCACGGGCGCGCGACTGCGCGTGCTGCCACTCGAGGGCGCACAGCTGCGCGGTGTGCTCGGGCTGCGCTCGCTCGATGATGCGCTGCAGATCGGCGCGGCACTCGATCACTGCGTGGCGAGTGGCCTGCCGCTGGTTGTGATCGGCGGCGGCTTCATCGGACTGGAGCTGGCAGCCACCGCCAGCAAGAAGGGCATTGCTGTCACAGTGCTCGAAGGCCTGAGCCGCCTGATGTCACGGGTGGTGGCGCCGATCGTTTCCGAGGCTGCCGGGCAGTTGCATCGCGCACACGGGGTGCACCTGCATTTCGATGTGAAGATCACCGCGATCAGCGGTCACGACGGCGCGGTGCGCGCGGTGCGGACCGCCGATGGCCAGGAGTTTCCGGCCGGCTGCGTGATCGTGGGCGTGGGCGTACACCCCGATGATGCGCTGGCGCGGGCGGCCGGACTCGATTGCGAACGCGGCATCATCGTCGATGCGTGCTCGCGCACCAGCGATCCACTGATCGTCGCGGCCGGTGACTGCTGCGCCCGGCGCTGCGCCGATGGCAGTCTCTTGCGGCTGGAGTCGGTGCAGAACGCGGTCGAGCAGGGCAAGGCTGCCGCGGCAGCCATGCTGGGCATGAGCAAGCCGTTCAGCGCCGCGCCCTGGTTCTGGTCCGATCAGTACGATCTGAAGTTGCAGATGGTCGGGCTGAGTGCGGGTTACGATGAAGTCGTGACGCGCGGCGATCTCGCGAAGCCCGCGTTCTCGGCCTACTATTTCAAGAGTGGCCGGCTGGTAGCCGTTGATTCGCTCAGTCGCTTCGGCGATCACATGACCGCCCGCAAACTGCTGGATCGCGGCGTTTCGCCCACTGCCGCACAGGTGGCCGACGAGTCCTTCGATCTGGCCGGCTTGCTGCGCGCCCCAAGCTGATTTGGCTTTTAGTCTACGTCCGACTGCATCCGGTCGGTGCGCGCTACTGGTGGCCAAGCAGGAACTCGGTGCCGCGATAGTCGAGCACCGCGCCGTCAGCGGTGATCTCCACCACGCGCACGCCCTCGGGCGTGACATCGCCCTCGCGCATCTTGTGCATGTTGATGAAGGCGTAACGGTCGGCGGGCCGGGCGGCATACACATGCAGATCGAGTCGCAGCTCGGGCAGCTTGCCACTGAGTTCGACGTAGTTCTGCAGCCCTGTGCCGCGCGCGGTGTCGTTCACGGCCGGCGCGTGATCGGCGGGATTGTCGGCTTCGGCTGCCAATGGCGCGACCTCGCGCTCGGGGATATCGTTCTGCGCCGCTGCGCTGTTGGTTTGTTGCGCCATCCACGGCGGAGCATTGCCAGACGCGGGGTCTGGCGTTGCTGGTGTACCGAGCAGTGCGCCTGGCACGTTGCCAGTGCCAACGGAAGTTGTCGCACCAGGTGCAGCACCAGGTATAACGGCCGGTGCGGCGGCGGGCGCGCCGCCCGGCGTTGCCGCGATGAGTCCGGCGGAGTTGCCCGCGTCGCCGAGGCGCGATGCAGGGCGAGCCACCCGAGCACCACGACATTCACCAGCAGCAGCGCGCCCACGAGTATCGCCCACAGCGGCAGCCGGCGCTGCACCGGCAGCACGCGCATTTCCAGCAACGCAGGCCCGGCCTGGCGCTGGCGATCGGCCTCGGATTTCTTCAGTGCATCGAGTATGAATGACATGGGTCAGGCTCCCGTGGCCAGAGTGCTCAAGACTGGCGTGCCGGGCGCAGCCACCGCGGCATCGAGGCTGAGTTGGGTTTCCATGCCGGCGATGCCATCGACAGCCAGGTGATGTTCGCGCTGGAATTCCTCCACCAGCTGCTTGAGCGAATCGTCGAACAGTGTGCCGGGCCGTTGCGCCGGATCGGCGCCGCGCCATTGCAGCAACTGCTTGTGCAGCTGCCGCACCGCCGGGCCGCGCGTGCCACTGCGCAGCTCCGTGACCGTGGGCACGCCCGGATGCCAGAGCAGCACGTAGTCGCCGAACCAGTAGCGTGACAGCTCGGCGATCGTGGCGCGCACGCTGCGCGCGCCCACCTGCAGCTGCACCTCTTCATCGCCGATGCCGGTGAGCACGGCCTGCAGCGGTTTGCCGCTGCTGTCACTGAGCATCAGGATCACGGGGCGACTCAGATCGCGCAGTTGCGCCAGCGAGCCGCGCAGCGTGACGCACTCGAGTCCCTGCGCACTGGCCTGCGTGCAGCCATCGGTGGCACCAGGGTGGTAGCTTGCGCCCCAGAGCTTCAGCAATTGCGAGAACGCCGCGTCGCTGCTGGTATCGGCACTCGCCTGTGTCAATTGCGCCGCGAGCGAGGGGCGAGGGGGCACTGGCGCGATGACAGGTTTGATCTGCGGCACAGCGGCCTGCGCCGCCGGCGCGTGCTGTTGCCATGGTCCGAGCTTCCAGAGTGTTGCCGCACTCGCGGCAATCACCAGCAACACCAGCGCACTGATCAGTGGCTTGAGCCACACGGGTGCCAGGCGTCGGTCGAACACTTCACTCGCCGCGCGCCGCACCAGCGTGGCGCCGACTTCGTGCTGTTCGGCGGCGTAGGCCGCCAGCAGCGCACGATCGCAGATCACATTGATCACGCGCGGCACGCCGCCGCTCAGGCGGTAGATCTCGCGCAGCGCGGCGGGCGTGAAGATGTCGCTGGTGGCGCCGGCGATGCGCAGGCGATGGCGCACGTAGGCGAGTGTGTCCTCGCGGCCCAGCGGCTCGAGGTGATAGCGCGCAGTGACACGCTGTGCGAGCTGCCGCAGGTCATTGCGATCGAGGAGCGTGCGCAGTTCGGGCTGGCCGATCAGGATGATCTGCAGCAGTTTCTGCGATGCGGTCTCCAGGTTCGTGAGCAGGCGTACCTGCTCGAGCACTTCGGCGCTGAGGTTCTGCGCCTCGTCGACGATCAGCACCACGCGCCGGCCGGCGGCATGCGCGCGCAGCAGGTAGCGGTTGAGCTGATCGACCAGCTCCTTGCTGTTGCCGATCGCGGAGTCGGGCAGGCCGATGCCGAGCTCCTCGCAGATGGTCTGCAGGAACTCGATCGGCGTGAGCCTCGGGTTGATGATCAGCGCGATCTCGGCATTGCCCGGCGTGCGCGCCAGCAGCGAGCGGATGGTCGTGGTCTTGCCGGTACCCACCTCGCCGGTGAGCTGGATGAAGCCGCCGGCCTCGGTGATGCCATACACCAGGTGCGCCAGCGCTTCGGCGTGGCGCGCACCGAGGTACAGGTAGCGCGGGTCAGGCGTGATCGCGAAGGGTTTCTCGGCGATGCCGAAGAACACAGGGTACATGCTCAGTACCGCGCCGCAGGCGTATCAGACGCCACGCTGTCCCAGGTCATCGGGCGCGAACTCATCGACGTTGACGATGTCCATGACCCGCAGATCGTAGTCACGCAGCATCCCGGCTTCGGCGGCGCTGATGATGCCCAGACCCAAGCCGGCCTCGATCTGGCCCGGCAGGTCCAGTGCGCTGATGCGCCCGGTCTTCACGCCTTCAACGCGCAGTTTCTTTTCGATCAGCTCGGCCTGCTCGGTGAGCTCGAGCACCATCTGCAGCTGGCCGAGCGGATTGGTCGCGTGAACTTCGCGATACACGCCCTGGCAGAGCCGGTCGCGGCTTGCCGTGGGTTTCAGCACCAGGTCGGCCACCTTGCGGCCAAGCCGGTCGCCGGGCGCGAAGTAGGTGCGGCCGCGCGGGAAGATGCACAAGCGCATGAACGCGGCCATCGGCCGGTTGGGGAAATTGCGCAGCACATCGTGCAGCTGCTCCTGCGCCTGGTAGAGCAGCTGGCGGCAGGCCCACTCGACCACCGGCAGGTCTTCGGGCGGGCTGCCCTGGTCCTCGTGTTGCTTGAGCACCATCGAGGCCAGGTACATCATCGAGAGCACATCGCCGAGGCGCGCGGAAATGCTCTCCTTCTTCTTCAGGTAACCACCAAGCGTCAGCATCGCCACATCGGTGGCGAAGGCGAAGGAGGCGCTGAAGCGCTCGATGTGCTGGAAGTAGCGGCGTGTGGCGCCGGCATCCGGCACGCTTTCGAAGCGCGCGAAGGTCAGCGCCATCACGAAAGAGCGCGCCGCATTCGAGAGCGTGAAGCCCACATGGCCGAACAGCGCGCGATCGAACTGATCGACACCCTGTTCGCGATCGGGATTGCGCGCCGCGTTCATTTCCTTGAGCACGAAGGGATGACAACGGATCGCGCCCTGCCCGAAGATGATCAGGCTGCGCGTGAGGATGTTCGCACCCTCGACCGTAATCGCGATCGGAATCGACTGGTAGCCGCGCGCCAGGTAATTGCGGGGCCCGAGCATGATGCCCTTGCCGCCCTGCACATCCATCGCATCGTTGGCGACCTGCCGGCCCATCTCGGTGACGTGGTGCTTGAGGATGCCGGCCGGCACCGCCGGCCGCGCGCCCGCATCGATCGCCGCGCTGGTCACGCTGCGCGCCGCGTCCATGATGTAGGTGAGGCCGACCATGCGCGCGATCACCTGCTCCACGCCTTCGAAGCGGCCCACCGGCATGTTGAACTGGCGGCGGATGCGCGCATAGGCGCCGGTAGCGAACACCGCAGCCTTCGAACCGCCGGTGGCATTCGAAGGCAGCGAGATGCAGCGGCCCACCGAGAGCTGCTCGACCAGCATGCGCCAGCCCTGGCCCGCCATCTTCGGCCCGCCGATGATGGCATCGATCGGCACGAATACATCGTGGCCGCGCACCGGGCCATTCTGGAACGGGATGTTCAGCGGAAAATGCCGCGGTCCTGTTTCCACGCCCGGCGTATCACGCCCGATCAGCGCGCAGGTGATGCCGAGATCCGCTTCGCCACCGAGCAGTTTGTCGGGATCGAACATGCGGAAGGCGAGGCCGATCACCGTGGCCACCGGCGCGAGCGTGATGTAGCGCTTGGAGAAGTTGAGCTTCAGGCCCAGCACTTCGCGACCCTGCCATTGCCCGCGGCACACCACGCCGGTGTCGGGGAGCGCAGCCGCATCCGATCCAACACGCGGCCCGGTGAGTGCGAAGCAGGGAATGTCGAGGCCGCGCGCGAGGCGCGGCAGGAAATGCTGCTTCTGCTCCTCGGTGCCGTAGTGTTGCAACAGTTCCGCCGGGCCCAGCGAGTTGGGTACCGCCACCGTGGAGGCGCAGGTGATGCTGCGGCTTGCGAGCTTCACCAGCACGCAGGAATGCGCATACGCCGAGAACTGCAGGCCGCCGTACTGCCTGGCGATGATCATCGCGAAGAAGCCCTTGCTCTTCAGGAACTCCCACACCTCGGGCGGCAGATCACCGCGTCGATGCGTGATGTCGAAGTCATCGAGCATGCGGCACAGTTCTTCGCAGGGACCATCGAGAAAGGCCTGCTCTTCAGCCGAGAGTCGCGCGGGCGGGTTGCTGCGCAGCTTGCTCCAGTCCGGATTGCCGGTGAAGAGCTCTCCATCCCACCACACCGTGCCGGCTTCGAGCGCTTCGCGCTCGGTGTCGGACATGCGCGGCAGCAACTTCAGGTAGGCGCGCAGCGCGGGCCGGCTGATCACGGCCTTGCGCAGCGGCCGCACGTTCAGCAGCCACAGGAACACCAGCAGCAACCACAGGATGCCCTGCCAGATGCCGCCGGGATTGCCCAGCTGCATGTAAGCCGCCAGCAGCACCGTGAAGGTGATCGTGTAGGCAAACAACGGCAGCCGGCGGTAGGCGAGATAGAGCACCGCCAGGATAAAGACTACCGTGATAATTGCGCCGTACATGTTCAGCCCAGCAGGTCTTTGACTCCGTCGCGCTCTTCGCGCAGTTCCTGTTCCGTGGCCACCAGCCGCGCGCGGCTGAAATCGCTGACCGCCAGGTTCTGCACGATCTGGTATTGCCCGCCGCGGCAGGTCACGGGGTAGGAATAGATGATGCCTGGTGCGATGCCGTAGCTGCCGTCGCTGGGGATGCCCATGCTGACCCAGTCGCCCTCGGCCGAGCCCAGGAACCAGGTGCGCATGTGATCGATCGCGGCCGAGGCCGCCGAAGCGGCCGAGGAGGAACCGCGCGCCTTGATCACCGCCGCGCCGCGCTGCTGCACCGTGGGAATGAAGGTCTGCTCGATCCAGGCCTGGTCGACCAGCTTGGCTGCGGGTTGCCCCTTCACCGTGCAGTGGCTGAGATCCGGATACTGCGTCGAGGAGTGGTTGCCCCAGATCGTCATGCGGCGGATGTCGCTGACATGCGTGCCGGTCTTCTCGGCCAGCTGCGCGAGCGCGCGGTTGTGGTCGAGCCGCGTCATCGCGGTGAAATGTGCGGCCGGAAGTGCCGGCGCGTTGGCCCGCGCGATCAGCGCATTGGTGTTGGCGGGGTTGCCGACGACCAGCACGCGCACGCCGCGATCGGCCACCGCGTTGAGCGCCTTGCCCTGCGCCGAGAAGATGGCCGCGTTCGCGAGCAGCAGATCCTTGCGCTCCATGCCCGGGCCGCGCGGACGCGCGCCGACCAGCAGCGCCGCGTGGCAATCCTTGAAAGCCACCTGCGCATCGTCGGTGGCCACCACGCGATTGAGGGTCGGGAAGGCGCAGTCGTTCAGCTCCATCAACACGCCCTGCAAGCCCGGCAGCGCCGCAGTGATTTCCAGCAGGTGCAGGTTGACCGGCTGATCCGGCCCCAGCATCTGGCCCGAAGCGACGCGAAAGGCGAGGGCGTAGCCGATCTGGCCGGCGGCGCCGGTGATGGCGACATTCATGGGCTGCTTCATTAAGGCTCCGGGTGGCTTCGGGATACTAGAGGACCCTGATTTTAGTGGCATTATAGAGTGTGTCCATCGCCTCGATTGAAACTGTCGTGCAGGGGTAAATCCATGACCGAAGCTGTCATTGCCGCGCGTGCGCCGATTGGCGTCGAAGTCGAGGCCGGCAAGACCTACTACTGGTGCGCCTGCGGTAAATCCGCCAGCCAACCCTTCTGCGATGGCTCGCACAAGGGCGGGCCGTTCAGCCCGGTGGCCTATACGCCGACCCGCACCGGGCAAGTGTGGCTGTGCGCCTGCAAGCGCAGCCACAAGGCGCCGCTGTGCGACGGCACGCACAAGACCCTGGCTTGAGCGCAGGCTGAGATGTATTGCGCGGCGCAGCGGGAGGGCGATGGCGTCGTACTCGCGCTGAGCGGCGAGTGGCGCGTCGCCGCGCTCGCGGCCATCGGCGCCGAACTGACCGCGGTGCCGCTGGCCGGCGTGCAGCGGCTCAAGGTGCAGGCGGACGGCGCGCGACTTCGACATCTCCGGCGGCCTGGCTGCTGCGCGATCTACCTGGCGCGCGCCGCAGCCGCCGGCGTGCGCACCAGTTTCTCCGGCACGCCGCCGCCAGCGCTCGGCCTGCTCGATCGCACGCTGGCCGCGCCTGCGGCCAGAGGCCGCGAGATCGCCGCGAGCGGCGAATGGCTGGATGCCGCCGCGGCGGTCGAGGGCCTGGGCCGGCGCACCGTGCGCAGCTGGGAACTGCTCGAATCCGCGCTCGATTTCGTCGGCCGCGTCACCGTGGCGGCCTGCGCGGCGGCCTGCAGCTGCGCCGCTGGCGGCCGACCTCGATCGCGCGCCACGTGTACGACACCGGCATCACCGCCATGCCGATCGTCGCGCTGATCGCCTTCCTGATCAGCGTGATCCTCGCCTACATGGGCGCGCAGCAGCTGCGCAAGTTCGGCGCCGACATCTTCGTGGTCGACCTGGTGACGGTCGGCGTGCTGCGCGAACTCGGCGTGCTGCTGACCGCGATCATCGTCGCCGGCCGCTCCGGCAGCGCCTTCGCCGCCGAGATCGGCGCGATGCGCCTGAACGAGGAAGTCGATGCGCTGCAGGCGATCGGCGTCGATCCCATGGAAGTGCTGGTGCTGCCGCGCGTGCTGGGCCTGGTGATCGCGCTGCCGCTGCTCACGGTGATCGCGGACTTCGTCGGCCTGATCGGCGGCGGCCTGCTGTGCCACGTGCTGCTGGACATGCCGCTGGTGCAGTACCTGAATCGTGCGCAACGAGGCGATCGCCTCGACCACCTTCTGGGTCGGCATGATCAAGGCGCCGGTGTTCGCGGTGCTGATCGCGCTCGCCGGCACCTGGTGCGGCATGCAGGTGCGCGGCTCCTCGCGCGATCTGGGGCGCCTGACGACGCTGGCGGTGGTGCAGGCGATCTTCTTCGTGATCCTGGCCGATGCGCTGTTCGCGGTGCTGTTCATGGAGATGGACATCTGATGGCCGCAGTGGTGGAAGTGCGTGGGCTGGTCAACCGCTTCGGCCGCCAGGTGGTGCACGCAGAACCTCGACATGCAGGTGATGGAAGGCGAGGTCTTCGGCATCGTCGGCGGCTCGGGCTCCGGCAAGTCGGTGCTGCTGCGCACGATCCTCGGGCTGCAGCAGCCGCGCGCCGGCAGCGTGCTGCTCGAGCGGCCGCGAGCATGGGCACGCCTCGAAGCCGGCTGAGCTGCGGCACGTGAAGGCCGGCTACGGCGTCACCTTCCAGCACGGCGCGCTGTTCAGCTCGCTCACCGTGCTGCAGAACGTGCAGTTGCCGATGATCGAGCACCTGCGACTTCGACAGCCGCCTGGCTCGATGAGCTGGCGATGCTCAAGCTGCGCCTGGTCGGGCTGCCGCCGGAGGCGGCGCACAAGTATCCCGGCGCAGCTCTCCGGCGGCATGATCAAGCGCGTGGCGCTGGCGCGCGCGCTGGCGCTCGATCCGCGGCTGCTGTTCCTCGACGAGCCCACCTCGGGCCTCGATCCGATCAGTGCCGCGGCCTTCGACGAGCTGCTGCTGTACCTGCAGGGCGAGCTGAAGCTGACGGTGGTGATGATCACGCACGATCTGGATACCATCTTCCGCACCTGCAACCGGGTCGGGGTGCATCGTCGAGGGGCGCATGATCAGCGATACGCTCGAGGGCATCGCGCAAAATACCGCATCCGTGGATTCAGGCATACTTCCAGGGCGAGCGGGCGCGGCAGCGCGGGATGGCAACATGGAACGTGAAGCCAATTACGTCGCGGTCGGCGCCTTCGTGCTGCTGGTGGCGATCGATGGCGGCTTGTTCGTCTACTGGTACACCGACAGTCGCGAGCACGCGCCACTACACGCGCTACGAAATCTATTTCGACGGCAGCGTCAGCGGGCTCTCCGAGGGCGGGCAGGTGCGCTATCTCGGCGTCGACATCGGCCGCGTGGCGCGCATCCGCGTCGATCGCGCGCCGCCGATCGCGTGCAGGTGCTGGTGGACATCGATTCCTCGGCGCCGGTCTCGGCACGCACGCTGGCGCGAGCTCTCGCTGCAGGGCGTGACCGGCCTGCTGTACATCGATCTGCAGCAGCAGCGCGCCGGGCTGGCCAGCGCGCAGCTGATGGATCCGGTACCGAGGGCCAGCAATATCCCGTGATCCGCTCGGTGCGCTCGAACTTCGACGTGTTCGTGAGCAGCCTGCCGGAAGTCGCCGCCCGCGTCGGCGAGCTGGTCGACGCGCGCCAACCGCGCTGCTCTCGGACGACAACATCGCCGCCATCACGCACCTGGCGCAGAACCTCGATCGCGCCGGCGCCACGCTGCCGCAGCACGGCGCGCGATGCGGCGCGCGATCGCCGACCTGCGCGCGACCGCGAGCGAGGCGCGCGCGGTGATCGCCAAGGTGCGCGCACGTCGAGAAGACGGCGGCCCCGGATCTGGCGGCGGCGCTGGCAGCGGCTGCGCACCACCGCCGACAACCTGGCGGCGGCCAGCAACCGGCTCGATGGCCTGATCGCGGACAATCGCCAGGCGTGCGCGGCTTCATGCACCAGGGCCTGCCGCAGATCGAGGCGCTGGCGCGCGACGGCCGCGACGCGGCGCGCGAGTTCCAGGAGCTGGTCGCGCAGCCTGCGCCAGAACCCCTCGCAGATGCTGTATGAGCCCGCTGGCGCCGGCGTGGAGGTGCCGCGATGAGTCGTCGCGATTCCCTGCGAACGCTGGCGCTGGTCGCGCTGTTGCTGTGTGCCGCAGGCTGTTCGTTCCTGGAGACCAAGCACCCGCTCGCGCAGGTGTACACGCTCGCGCCCGCATTGCCGGCGGCGAGCGCAAACCAGCCACCGGCAACGGTCACGATCAAGGTGATGCACCCGCTGTGCGCGCCTGGCCTCGACAGCGACAACATTGCGCTGACCCGCAGCGGCCAGCGTTTCGACTACTACGCCCACAGCCGCTGGGCGGCGCCGGTGCCCGAGCTGGTGCAGTCCTGGGCCGTCGATGCGCTGCGCGCCGCCGGGCATTTTCGTGCCGTGCAGAGCGATACGGTGCCGCTGGACGCCGACTACCTGCTGCAGCTCGAGATCCGGCGCTTCCAGGCCGAGTACCAGAGCGACGAGGCGCCCGTGGTGCAGCGTGCAGCTGGTGGCAACGCTGGGGCGTGGCGCCGATCGCCGCCTGATCAGCAATGTGGTGGTGGCGAGCGATGTGCCCGCGGGCGCCAACCGGCTGCAGAGCATCAGCGCGGCGTTCGAGAGCGCCTTGAGCCAGGCGCTGGCGCAGCTCGCGCAGCAGGTTCAGCCGCCCGCGTCGTCCTCGTCGGCGGGCGCACTGCGCCGTAACGGCGTTGCGCGGCCAGGATGGCCGCCGAGTGTTCGCGGCGTCCAGTTCATCAGCGCCTCGACCTGCGTGACGAGGCCGTGGCCGGCCGCGCTCATCGCGTAGACCACGCCCGGCGGATTGGTGGGGAGCGTGCGCCGGCAGATCAGGCCGTCGCGCTCCAGCTCGCGCAGCCGCAAGCGTCAGCATGCGCTGCGAGATGTCGCCTTCGGCGGCGAGCGTGCCGACCAGGCGGCGCAGCAGTCGCGTGCCGGAAATCCGGCCCGCAGCAGCAGGATCAGCAGCACGCTCCAGCGATCACCCAGGCGCGCGAACACTTCGCGAATGGGATCGCTGCGCCGGTGGCCGTCGCGCGCCATGTCGTGGACCAGCGCGTGCAGCCGCTCCCGCGCCTGGGCGCGTGCGTGCGCGGGCTCCTGCCTGGCCCAGCAGGGCGTCGACGGCGCGCAGCGTGGCGGCCAGGTCCAGCTTCGGGGGCGCATCGGCCGCGGTCTTGCGGTGCAATCATGGGTAATTTCAGGCTCGGCAGCCGCAGGGCACATGTCTGTGCCTGCTTTACGGCCATGGTACAGATGCCTATTGTGACTGCAAGAAACAGGCGCCAACATCGCGCGGCAGTCAGGGGTAGGCATCGATGGCGAAGAACTACGACGTGGTGTGCATGGGCGCGGGCCACAATGGCCTGGTGGCGGCGGCGTACCTGGCCAAGGCCGGCAAGCAGGTGCTGCTGCTCGAGCGCAAGCCCTTTCCGGGCGGCGGTGTGGTCACGCGCGAGCTGAACACGCCCGGCTACTGGCACGATGAGCACTCGAGCGTGCACATCATGATCCAGGCGCAATCCGATGATCCGAACGATGAGCTGGGGCTGCTCAGCCGCTTCGGGC
This sequence comes from uncultured Gammaproteobacteria bacterium, assembly GCA_963764065.1. Lineage (GTDB taxonomy): Bacteria > Pseudomonadota > Gammaproteobacteria > Steroidobacterales > Steroidobacteraceae > FEN-1191. Next base: position 461,485 of record CAVXRM010000008.1, read on the forward strand.
TCAAGTACAACTACAACACGCCCTACGCGATGATCTTCGAGGATCAGAGCTACGCTGATCGCGTACAAGGACCTCGACAAGACCTGCGAGGGCATCGCGAAGATCTCGGCGCGCGATGCCGAGACTTATCGCGCCTTTGCGCAGAAGAGCATGGCGATGGCGCCGCTGATGTTTGCCGGCATGTACGTGCCGCCGCCACCGCTGGGCGCGTTCTTCGCGATGCTCGACCAGTCGGACGAGGGCCGCGAGATACTCGATGCCATGCAGCGCAGCTCGCTCGACATGGCCAACCAGCTGTTCGAGAGCGACAAGGTGAAGATGTGGCTGCTGCGGCTGATCTCCGAGAACCTGCAGGCGCCGGACGAGCTGGGCACGGGCTTCGGCATGTACCTGATGCCAGGCCTGATGCATGCCTACGGCATCTCGCAGCCCGAGGGCGGCAGCGGGCGAGCTCGCGACCGCGCTGGTTCGCTGCATCGAGCACTACGGCGGTGAAGTGCGCTGCAATGCCGAGGTCAGCAAGGTGCTGGTGAAGAATGGCCGTGCCACGGGTCTCGAGCTGCAGGATGGCGAGCAGCTGCTGGCCAGGGATGGCGTGATCGGCGCGATCCATCCGCACCGGCTGCGTGCGTTCATCGAGGGTGTGGAAGAGAAGGTGCTACAGCGCGCCGAGCGTGCCACGCTCGCGCCCTTCAGCATCATGGTGAGCCACTACGATCTCAAGGAGAACATCAAATTCCGCGCCGGCGAGGCAGTGAGCCACGCGATCATGCTGGAGTTCATGGCCGACCGGAACTTGAGCGAAATGCTCGACAGCTTCGATGCGCTCACGCCGCGGGCGCATTTCCGAGCGCGTACTGGGCGCCGGCGGCGACGAGAGCATCAATGATCCGACGCGCGTGCCGGCGGGCAAGGGCATGTTCCACGGCATCACCTTCGCCCCCTATAATCTCGAGGATGGCGGGCCTTCCCGCTGGGACGAGATCCGCGAGCAGATGGGCGATCGGAGCATGCGGCACTACCAGAAATTCGTCAGCAATCTCACCAGCGACAACATCGTGGCGCGCAGCATCGTCACGCCGCTCGATCATGCGCGCAACATGCCCAACAGCATGGTGGGCGGCGATGCGCACGGCGTGGCACCGTATTTCTACCAGATGGGTGGTCACCGCCCCACGCCCGATCTCGCGCAGTACACCGTGCCCGGGCTCGAGCGCTTTTACCTCGTCGGGCCGTTCATGCATCCGGGCGGCGGTGTGTTCGGCGCCGGCCGTGCCACGGCGATACGCATGTTCGACGACCTGAAGCTCGACTTCGACAAGGTCGCGGGAGCGAAGATCGTTTGATTGCCCTGCTGGAAGCGAAGGCCGCGGGCCTGCTCTCGCGCGCTCATCTGGGCAATAACCTGCTGGCCGGCGTCGTGGTGGGCATCGTCGCGCTGCCGCTGGCGATGGCTTTCGCGATCGCCTCGGGCGCGCGGCCGGAACAGGGCCTGTACACCGCGATCGTCGCCGGCCTGATCACGGCGCTGTTCGGCGGCACGCGGGTGCAGATCTCGGGGCCCACCGGCGCTTTCGTCGCCGTGCTGGCCGTGATCACGGCGCAACACGGCGTGGCCGGCCTGCAGGTGGCGACGCTGATGGCGGGCGTGATCCTGCTGGTGTTCGGCCTCGCTCGCTTCGGCGCGGTGATCAAGTACATTCCCGAGCCGGTGATCGTCGGCTTCACGGCGGGCATCGCAGTGATCATCTTCGTCGGCCAGTGGCAGGGCTTCTTCGGACTGCAGCCGGCGCACAGCGGGCCGCACTTCCTGGAGAAGTTCGTGGCCATCGTGCGCAGCATCCCCACGCTGCACCTGGCCACTACCGGGCTGGGGCTGTTCACGCTCGCGATCCTGCTGATCGGTCCGCGCGTGCTGAAGTCGGTGCCGGCGCCGCTGATCGCCATGCTCGCGGCCACGGGCCTGCAGGCTGCCTTTCATTTTCCCGGTGTGGCCACGATCGGCAGTGCTTTCGGCGGTATTCCGCGCGCGCTGCCGCCCTTTGCGTTGCCCAGCCTGGACCTCGGCCAGATGCTCACGCTGGTCGGGCCTGCGTTCACGATCGCACTGCTGGGTGCAATCGAGTCACTGCTCTCGGCGGTGGTTGCCGATGGCATGGCCGGCACGCGCCACGATTCGAACCAGGAACTGATCGGCCAGGGCATCGCCAATATCGTCGCGCCCCTGTTCGGCGGATTCGCCGCGACCGGCGCGATTGCGCGCACCGCCACCAATATCCGCAATGGCGCCACCAGCCCCCTGGCCGGCGTGGTGCACAGCCTGGTGCTGGTGCTGGTGATCGTGCTGCTGGCGCCGATGGCCGCGGCAATTCCCTTGTGCGCACTTTCGGCGATCCTGTTCGTGGTGGCCTGGAACATGAGCGAGCTGCCGCATTTCCTGCGGCTGGCGCGCGGCGCGCCGCGACCGGATGTGGCGATCCTGCTGCTGACTTTCGGTCTCACGGTGTTCGTCGATCTGGTGGTGGCGGTGAACGTCGGCGTGATGCTGGCGGCGCTGCTGTTCGTGCGCCGCATGGCCGAATCGGTCAACGTCGAGATCGATGAGGGCGCAGCTGGCGCTGCCGGCATGAGTGTTGCCGCCGGCGCGGCCGCGCTGCCAAGCGCGGCAGCGACGGCGCCTGAAGAACGCAGCGACGTACTGGTCTACCTGATCGACGGCCCGTTCTTCTTCGGCGCCGCGGAGAAACTCGAGGGCACGCTGGCGCATATCCAGCGGCGCGCACGGGTGCTGATCCTGCGCATGGGACGCGTGCCCTTCGTCGATGCCACCGGCATCTTCGCGCTCGAGGAGATGGTGCACAGCTTCCAGCGCCACGGTGTCACGGTGCTGCTGTGCGAGCTGCGTGCCAATGTGCGGCTCAAGCTCGAGCGCGCCGAGGTGATCAGCAGTGGCGTTCAGGTGTACGACACGTTGGAGCAGGCCAGGACTGCGGCCGCAGCCCTGTCGCCGGCGCCACGACACCGCTAGCGCAGCGCGGCTGGCGTGGGTCGCACGTCGGCGCTGGCGCTGGCGCTAGCGCTAGCGCAGCGTCACCAGTTCTTCCGCGGAACTCGGGTGGATCGCCACCGTGTCGTCGAAGTCGCGCTTGCGCGCACCCATGCGCACCGCGACCGCGAAGCCCTGCAGCATCTCGTCCGCGCCCGCGCCGATCACGTGGATGCCGACCACGCGCTCATCGCTCCCGGCGGTGATCAGCTTCATCGCGGTGCGCGGCTTGCGCGTGGTCATCGCGTGATACATCGGCACGAAACCCGTGCTGTACACCTTGATATCGGCACCGTACCGTTCGCGTGCCTCGGCCTCGGTGAGGCCCACGGTGCCGATCGGCGGATGCGAGAACACCACGGTGGGAATGTTCTCGTAATCGAGCAGCCGCTCCTTCATGCCGCCGAACAGGCGGTCGCTGAGCCGCCGGCCCGCGGCGATCGCCACCGGCGTGAGCTGCGCGCGGCCGGTGACATCGCCGATCGCGTAGACGCCGGTGACGTTGGTCTCCTGGTATTTGTCGGTGCGGATGTGGCCTGCGGCATCGCGCAGGATGCGCAGCGCATCGCAGCCGAGCTGCGCGCTGTTGGCGTCGCGGCCCACCGCCCAGACCACGGCATCGAAGGGCCCGAGTCTGCGGCCGTCGGCGGTGGTGATTTCCAGCGATCCACTGCCCTGGCGCTGGATCGATGCCGGCACGGCGTTGATCGCGATCTCCACGCCCTCTTCGCGGAGCGTAGTCATCAGGTTCTCGCCCAGCATCGGTTCGAAGCTGCGCAGCAGCCGGTCGTGGCGCAACACCATCGTGGTGTGTGAACCCAGCGCCGAGAAGATGCCCGCGAGCTCGACCGCGATATAGCCGCCGCCGATGATGGCGACGCCCGCCGGCCGCGAGTTCAGTTCGAAGAAACCATCGGAGCTGATGCCGAGTTCGGCACCCGGGATATCCGGAATCGAGGGCTTCCCGCCAGTCGCGATCACGATATGCGTGGCGGTGTAGTTGCGGCCCTCGACCTGCACGGTTCGCGCGGCCACCAGTTTGCCGGTGCCGCGCAGCAGTTTGACGCCGCGCTTCTCGAGGTTGGCGGCGTAGATGTCATTGAGCCGCGCCACATAGGCATCGCGCTTGCGCTTGATCAGCGACCAGTCGTGGCGCGCCAGCGAGACATCGAAACCGTAGTCGGGCGCATCGTGCAGGCTCGCCGCGACCTGCGCGGTATTCCACATGATCTTCTTCGGCACGCAGCCGACATTCACACAGGTGCCGCCGAGCCGGGCCGATTCCACCAGCAGCGTGCGCGCACCGTATTCCGCCGCGCGCTGCGCGCAGGCCAGTCCGCCACTGCCGCCGCCGATGACGATCAGGTCGTAGTCCATGTCACGGGTTCCCATCTTGTGCCGCCTCTGGCAGTCTACCGTTATGCCAACCAATAATCCGCTGCTGGGCGATTCAGCGCTGCCGCGCTTCGATGCCATTCTCCCTGAACACGTGGAACCGGCGATCCGTGCCACGCTGGCGGAGCAGCGCGCCCGCGTGGCAGAGATTGCCGCACTGCCCGAACCCAGCTTTGCGAGCGTGGTGGTGCCGCTCGAGCAGATGCGCCATCGCCTGGCGCGCATCTGGTCGCCGGTCGGGCACCTGAACGGCGTGCTCAACTCCGAAGCACTGCGCGCGGCCTACACCAGCTGCCTGCCGCTGCTGTCGGAGTATTCCACTGATCTGGCGCAGAGCGAGCCGCTTTTCAAGGCCTATCTGGCGATCCGCGAGCGCGAATTTGCATCACTGGATAACGAACAGCGTGCCGTGCTGGAGCGCGCGCTGCGCGATTTTCGCCTGGCCGGCGTGGCCCTGGATCCGGCGCGCAAGGCACGCTTCAAGGAAGTGATGATCGAGCTGGCCCGCTTGCAGGCCAGGTTCGAGGAAAACGTACTGGATGCCACCAACGCCTTCTCGCACCGGGTCACCGAGGCGGGTGAGCTCGCGGGCATCAACCAGGGCCTGATCGAGCGCGCCGCGCGCCGTGCCAGCGAGCAGGGGCTCGGCGGCTGGATCTTCGGGCTCGACCAGCCCACCTATGTAGCGATCGTCACCGACGCGCACCACGCGCCGCTGCGTCGCATTTTCTACGAAGCCTGGACTACGCGTGCCTCGGATCGCGGGCCGAGCGCCGGCAAGTTCGACAACGGCGCGCTCATCGAGCAGATCGTGCAGTTGCGCCACGAGGCCGCGCGGCTGCTCGATTTCAACTCTTTCGCCGAATACGCGCTGGCTGATCGCATGGCGCACACCGTGCCGGAGGTCACCGACTTCCTGCGCCAGCTCGCGGCCGCGGCGCGCTCGCATGCCAGTGCCGAGCTGGCTGAGCTCGAGACCTTTGCCGGCCGCAAGCTCGATGCCTGGGACATCACCTATTATTCCGAGCGTCTGCAGCACAGCCGCTTCCAGATCTCGCAGGAAGAGCTGCGCGAGTTCCTGCCACTGCCGCGCGTGCTCGCGGGCCTGTTCGAAGTGGCGGAGAAACTCTACGGCGTCACGATCAGCGAGCGCGATGGCGTGCCGCTGTGGCATCCGGACGTGCGCTACTACGAGGTGCGCTCGGGCGGAGGTGAGCCGCTCGCGAGCTTCTACCTCGATGCCTGCGCGCGCGCCCACAAGCGCAGTGGCGCCTGGATGGACGATTGCGTCGGCCGCAAGCAGTTGCAGGGTGCGCTCACGCTGCCGGTGGCCTATCTGGTGTGCAATTCCCTGCCGCCGCAGGATGGCCGGCCGGCGCTGCTCACGCACGATGATGTGGTCACGCTGTTCCATGAGTTCGGGCACGGCCTGCATCACATGCTCACGCGCATCGCCTATCCCAGCATCGCCGGCATCAACGGTGTGGCCTGGGATGCAGTGGAACTACCCAGCCAGTTCATGGAGAACTACGCCTGGCTGCCACAGGTACTCGAGCGCATCAGCGCCGAAGTGCGCAGCGGACAGCCGCTGCCGGCCGCCAAGCAGCAGCAGCTGATCGCGACGCGCAGCTACCAGGCCGGCCTCGCCACCTTGCGCCAGGTGGAGTTCGCGCTCTTCGACATGCGCCTGCACGCCGAGTACGACCCGGCGCGCGGTGCGCGCGCCTATGAGCTGCTGGCCGAAGTTCGGGCCGAAGTCAGCGTGCTGCCAGTGCCTGAATGGAACCGCTTCCCGCACAACTTCACGCACATCTTCGCGGGCGGCTATGCCGCCGGCTACTACAGCTACAAATGGGCCGAGGTGCTCGCAGCCGATGCCTTCGCGGCCTTCGGCGCGCGCAATGCCTTCGATCGCGCGACCGCCGGGCGCTTCCTCGACAGTATCCTGGCGCGCGGCGGCAGCCGCGACCTGCTCGAAGCCTTCGTGGAGTTCCGTGGCCGCAAGCCCGATATCGCGCCGCTCCTGCAGATGCACGGCATCGACACCGCCCGGAATGCGGCCTGAGTCATGACCCGCATCGCCACCTGGAACGTGAACTCGCTGCGGGTGCGACTGCCGCAGGTGCTCGAGTGGCTGGCGCTGTACACGCCCGATGTGCTGGCGCTGCAGGAAACCAAGGTCACCGACGACATGTTCCCGGCCGCCGAGCTGCAGGCGGTGGGTTACCACAGCGCCTTCAATGGCCAGAAAACCTACAACGGCGTGGCGCTGCTCACGCGCGCCGAGCCGCAGGCCGTACAGAAAGACATGCCCGGGAACGACGATCCGCAAAAGCGGGTACTCGCGGCCACCTGTGGCGCCGTGCGCGTGATCGATCTCTACGTGCCCAATGGGCAGAGCCCGGAATCCGATAAATTCCAGTACAAGCTCGGCTGGCTGCGCTCGCTCCGTGCCTGGCTGCGCAGCGAGCTTGCCGCGCACCCGAACCTGGTGGTGCTGGGCGATTTCAACATCGCGCCGGAAGACCGCGATGTGCACGATCCCGCGGCCTGGGTGGGCTCGGTGCACGTGAGCCCGGAAGAGCGCGAGGCCTTCCAGGACACGCTCAGGCTGGGGCTGGTCGATGTGTTCCGGCGCTTCGAGCAGCCGCCGCAATCCTTCAGCTGGTGGGACTATCGCACCGGCGCATTCCGGCGCAATCATGGCCTGCGCATCGATCTGCTGCTGGCCTCAACGAGCCTGGCCGAGCGCTGCCGCAGCTGCAGCATCGATCGCGAAGCCAGGCTCGCCGAACGTGCTTCCGATCACGCGCCGGTGGTGGCCGAATTTGACATTTGATGGCGGCGTGAATGCCGCCAAGGCGGCCCCCGGTACGGCCCGAACTGTGCGGCAGGTCGCTGGTACCGCGCCGGGCGCTGGCCTAGACTGACCCTTCCATGGCTATTGCGGCAGATGATCGGGCTTCGCGGCCGCCTTCCCAGGCGGGCCTGGGCGGCATTCGCCGCAGCGATTTCGACATCACCAATACGGTGCGCGTCAGCTCGCACACCGCGGTGCTGCAGGCCGTCGAGCAGCTGTTTGCGCTGGCCTGGCCAGGCGCCGCGACCGCCGTGATACGCCGCGCCTTCACCCAGTTCGACGACATGTTCTCGGGCCGCGTGCCCGGCTACGCCGGCGTCGACACGCTCTATCACGATCGCCAGCACACACTCGATGTGACGCTCACCATGGCGCGCCTGTGCGCCGGCTACGAGCAGCAGGTCGAGACCTTGTGGAAGCTCGGGGCGGAGCGGGCGATGGTGGGAGTGGTGTTCGCACTGTTCCACGACGTGGGTTACCTGCGCCGCAGTGCCGACACCACGCAGCGCAACGGCGCCGAGTTCACGCGCACCCACATCAGCCGCGGCATCGAGTTCCTGCAGGAATTCCTGCCCGAGCTGCAGCTCGGCCACTGGAACGGGATCGCCTCGCAGGTGCTGCATTTCACGGGCTATGAGAAGCCCTTCACCGACCTGGTGCTGGAGGATGCGCGCGATGTGCGCCTCGGCCACCTGCTCGGTACCGCCGACATGATCACGCAGATGGCCGATCGCTGTTACCTGGAAAAATGCCGCGACCGGCTGTATCCGGAATTCGTGCTGGGCGGCATGGCCCTGCCGCTGAGCAACGCGAGCGCGCAGCAGGTGCGCTACGCCTCGGGCCTCGACCTGCTGCGCCAGACACCGCAATTCGTCGAGGAAACCAGGTCCAAGCGGCTCGATGGCGAATTCAACCGCGCCTATCGCTACCTGGAAATCCTGTTCGATGGCAGCAACCCGTACATCGAATCGATCGAGCGCAACATGGTCTATCTCGACCAGGTGCTGCGCAGCGAGAGCTGGCGGATGCTGCGGCGTAACCCGCCGCTGTACGCCGCCGACCCGAACGCGCTGGCCGATGTGCGCGGGCTGATGCTGGGCTATTTCAAGCGCGCCTGGCTGCGCGACTAGAGCGGCTGCGGGCGCTGACCCGCGTAGCGTGCCGCCTGCGGCACTTGCGCTACGGCCACCACGTATCGCTCGTACAGCTCCGGCAGCTGTTGCGCCACGATTTCCGCTCCTTGCAGCGGCGCCTGCGCCAGCGCGGAGCGCAACAGATCGGCGCTCATCGCCGCCTGCGCGGGGCCGGCCACCGGGGCAAAACTCAGGTGCCAGGGCTCGGGCAGTACGCCGCCGCGATCCTGGTCGTAGGGCCGGAAGAAACCGTAGTCCGCGGCGCGCTCGCCCAGCCAGTCGTTGAGCGCGGCATAGCGTCCGCCGGGCGCAAAATCCACGTCCAGCAGATCGATCGGGCCCTGCGCCGGCGCGGTGCGGCGGTCGACGAGGTCGCAGTCCGAACCCCAGTGGTGGCGGCTGGCGCCAGGCAGCGCTGACCAGACCAGGATCGCCGCCACCCGCTCGGCCGGGCTCAAGGCGGCGCTGTCGAGCACACTGTTGTCGCGGCCGCGCAGGATGCGCTCGCCCTGGTACTTGGCATTCCAGATCCACAGTTGCTGCTCGAAGCTGCGGAACGAGGAAACCGGCACGATCTCGATGCCATCGGCCAGTGCGGCCCGGCTCATGGCCTGCAATGCCGACAGGGCATCGCAATGCAGCGTGCAGCGGGGCTGCTCGCAGGGCTGCACATGGCTGCTGGCGCGGCCGGTGAGCTCCAGGTCGCTTAAAACAGCCGAATTGGCGTACCGGGTTTGCATCGTGCATCATTCTAAGCGGGCATTGGCTCATATGGGGTGCGCGTGCAGGGTTCCAGGCTGATCAGCCGTTATCTGGCCGCTTTGGTCCTGTGCCTGGGGATCATTGGCGGCACGACCCTGCTCGCCCTGAAATCATCGCTCCCGACTTCGACCGTGGTGCTGCTGGGCATCGCGGCGCTGAGCGTCGCGGTGCTCGCGGCCTGGTGGTTCTGGCGCCAGAACCAGCGGCTGCGTGACAGCGTCGAGCAGCTTATTGACGGCGCCGAGTACATCAGCCGCGGCGAGTTTTCCCATCCGCTGCCGCCAGCGGCGCGGGATGGGCGCCTGGGCCTGCTGGAGAGCGCCTTCGAGCGCATGCGCCTGGCGCTCAACGACACCACCTACCGGCGCGACTACCTGCACAGCGTGCTCAACAGCATGAGCGACAGCGTGTTCGTGGCGGCGCCCGATGGCTCGATCCGCATCGTCAACGATGCCGCGCAGCAGCTCACGGGCCTCACGGCGGCGGAACTCACCGGCATGAATGTCGCGGCGCTGCTGGCGACCGTGCCGGAAAGCGGCGCCGATCCGCTGCAGGCCGCACGCGAGGCGGGCGAAACGGTATTGCGCGCGCGCGCGGGGCAGACGATCCCGGTGTCGTTCGCGGTCTCGACCGTGGCCACCAGCGATGCGCAGTTCGCCGGCGACATCTACGTGGCGCGCGACATCACCGAGCGCAAGCGCGCCGAGCGACGCATCCGCTATCTCGCGCGTTACGACGCGCTCACCAAGATCCCGAACCGCATGCAGTTCCAGCACCTGCTGCAGCAGGCGATCGCGCGTGCGCGCCGCGTTGGCCAGGGCGTGGCGCTGCTGTACATCGACATGGATCGCTTCAAGGAAGTGAACGACACCTTCGGCCACGCCTCGGGCGATCGGGTGCTGGAAGTGCTCACCGAGCGGCTGACGCGCGTGCTGCAGCAGCGATACGGTGCTGGGGCGCCTCGCCGGCGACGAGTTCGCGCTGTTCGTCGACGGTGTCAGCGCCGATGCCGAAGAAGCCGGCGAGCAGGTGGCGCAGCTGGCGCGCACCGTGCTCGACACGGTCGGCGCGGCTTTCCACGTCAACCAGCAGGAGGTGTTCCTGACGGTGAGCATCGGCGTGGCCTTCTGCCCGCGCGATGCCGACAACGTGATCGACCTGATCCGCAATGCCGATGCGGCGATGTATTACTCCAAGCAGAACGGCGGCAACACCTTCGCGTTCTACTCGCCGGAGATGAACGCGGCGGCGGTCGAGCGGCTGATGCTCAAGAGCAAGCTGCGCCGCGCGGTCGAGCGCGACGAGTTCGTGGTGCGCTACATGCCCAAGGTCGACCTGCGCGACGGGCGCATCATCGGCGCCGAGGCGCTGCTGCGCTGGCGCCTGCCGGGCCACGGCGACATTCCGCCGGCGCAGTTCATTCCGCTGGCCGAAGAGAACAACCTCATCAACGTGATCGGCGAGTGGGTGCTCAAGCGCGTGTGCCTGGACCTGAACCTGCTGCGCCGTGACGTGCGCGATCCGGGTCGCATCGCGCTCAATCTGTCGCTCAAGCAATTGCGCCAGGCGAGCTTCATCCTCAATTGCCGCTCGGTGTTCGAGCGCCACGACGTGCCGCCGCAGAGCCTGGAGCTCGAGATCACCGAGACCACGCTGATGGCTGAACCGCGCCGCACGGTGCAGATGCTCAACCAGCTGGCCGACATCGGCCTGCACCTGTCGATCGACGATTTCGGCACCGGCTATTCCTCGCTGTCGGCGCTGCAGCAGTTCCCGATCGGCACCTTGAAGATCGACCAGTCGTTCGTACGCGATCTGGCCGACGATCCGGCCGATGCCACGCTGGTGCGCACCATCATCGACATGGGCCACGGCCTCGGGCTCGAGGTGGTGGCCGAAGGGGTCGAGCTGCAGAAGCACGTGCAACCGCTTCGCCAGTGGGGCTGCGATCACGCCCAGGGCCGCCTGTTCGGCGAGCCACTCGGCATCCAGGAATTCCTGATGCTGCTCATACAGCAGCAGAATGGCGCACCGGCCTTTGCCCAGTTGATCGGCGCCGGCGCCGGGCAAGCACTGCGCGCCTGATCGAAGCATGCGTTATCGCGAAAACCGGGAACAGACGGCGGAATTGCTGCGCATGGTGCTGCCGCTGATGTCGCGGCACTCTGCCGGCTTTCATCCGGTGAGCTACGCGGTCTGGTACGAGTATGCGTCCGGCACCAACCAGGCGCTGAAGAGCGCGGTCGATGGGCTGCTCACCGGCGGGCACAAGCTCGACGATGACGAGATCCAGGAACTGTTCGATCGCCACGTGGCGACCCGCGACATCGAATCCTCGATACGCCTGCGGGCGCGCATCCAGAAGGTGGTCGAGGAAGTCACTGAAGCCACGAACCAGGCGAGCGACGAAGTCGGTCGCTACAACGACGGGCTCGAGGTGTACCAGGATCGGCTGCAGCACGAGGACAGTCGCGAAGCGATCGCCGAGCTGGTGCATGACCTGATGGGCGATACCACCAAGGTGCTGGGCAGCACCGCCGGGCTGAAGCAGAACCTGGAACACAGTGCCCAGGAAGCGCAGCGCCTGCGCGGCGAACTCGAGGCGGCGGTCGGCCAGGCGCAGCTCGATCCGCTCACCGGTTTGCTGAACCGGCGCGGCTTCGAGCAGCAGGTGGCGAGCGTGTATCCGCGCGGCCTGCCCGCGGGCGCGATGCTCGGCATCGAGATCGATCGCTTCAGCGGCATCATCGACAGTTACGGCAACGTGATGGGCGATCGGGTGCTGGCGACCGTGGCCGGGCAGCTGTTGAGCGCGGCGCCCGGCGATGGCGCGCTGCCGGTGCGCGAGCGCTCGGGCATCTTCCTGCTGTGGTTGCCGGGTGCCACCGCGGCCAGTGCCGCCGGCATCGTCGAGCGCATCCGCCGCGGCGTCGAGAATTGCCGCATCCGCCGCAACGATGCGGAATCGAGCGTCGAGGCGGTAAGCGTGAGCATCGGCACCGCGAGCGTGGCCGAGGGTGAAACGCTGGCGGCGGCACTCGCGCGTGCCGTGGAAGCCATACGCGCCTAACCGGCGCCGCGCATGTCCTGGTAGGCCGCGAGCGCAGCGTTGCGCGAATCCTTCAGATCGACGATCGGCAGCGGATAGTTGCCGCCCAGCTCCACGCCGGCCGCGCGCAGGCGCGCCGCGGGCGCGAGCCAGGGAGCGTGCAGGTCTTCATCGCCCAGCCGCGCGAGTTCCGGCAGCCAGCGGCGCAGGTACTGGCCTTGCGGATCGAACTTTTCGCCCTGCGTCACCGGATTGAAGATGCGGAAGAACGGCGCCGCATCGGCACCGCACCCTGCGACCCACTGCCAGCCGAGCGTATTGTTGGCGAGGTCGGCATCGACCAGGGTGTCCCAGAACCAGCGCGCGCCGGCCTGCCAGGACTGGCGCAGGTTCTTCACCAGGAACGAGGCGGCGATCATGCGCACGCGATTGTGCATCCAGCCGCTGTGCCACAGCTCACGCATGCCGGCATCGACGAGTGGTATGCCGGTACGGCCGCGCTGCCAGGCGCGCAGCAGCGCCGGCGATTGCTGCCAGGGAAAGCGCGTGAATTCACTGCGCAGCGGCGCTTCGGTGGTGTGCGGAAAATGATGCAGCAGATGCCAGGCGAACTCACGCCACAGCAGCTCGTCGAGGAATTTCGCGCGTCCGCTGGCATCGGCGGGCTGTTTCGATTGCAGCACGGCCTGCCACACCTGCCGCACGGAGAGCTCGCCGTGATGCAGATGCGGCGAGAGGCGCGAGCTGCCGCGGATGCCCGGCTGGTCGCGCGCATCGGCATAGCGACCCAGCGCGCCGTCGATGAACGACTGCAGTTGCCGCGCGGCGCCTGCTTCGCCCGGTTGCCAGGCGCTGGCGAATCCTGAGTCCCAGGCGATCTGCGGCAGGTACTGCAGCCCTGCGAGCTCGAGTGTGTCGGGCCAGCGCGAGGGTGCCGGCAATTTCGCAGGCGCTGCGCGCGCAGTCGCGGGCTGCAATTGCTCCAGCAGACGGCGGCGGAATGGCGTGTATACCTGATAGGGCGCGCGATCCTGTGTGAGCACCGTGCCGGGTTCGGCCAGCAGCGCGCCGCCGCGGCTTTCCGCCAGCAGACCCGCGTTGCGCAGCTCGGTCTCGATCGCGGCATCGCGCGCGCGCAGCGCCGGTTCGTAGCGCCGGTTCCAGTACACCGCATCGGCGCCGCATTCGCGGCACAGGGCCCTGAGCGTCGCCAGCGCCGGGCCGCGCCGCAGTACCAGCGCCGAACCCCTGGCCTGCAGCGCTGCGCCCAGGCTCGCGAGCGAGTGGTGCAGCCACCAGCGCGCGGCAGCGCCTGGCGCCCACGCGCCCTGATCCTCGCCGCTGTCGATATACACGGGAATTACCGGCCCGCCGCGCTCGAGCGCAGCCAGCAGCGCCGGATTGTCGGCGAGCCGCAGGTCATGGTGCAGCCAGAGGATGGAGGCCGGCGTGGTCAGGAACTCAGCGCCTCGCGCGCGCCCGCCGCAGCGCATATTGCGGCGGCGCCTGGTTCAGGCGATTGAGGTATTCGCGTCGCTCGGGTGGCGTGCAGCGCGACCAGTCGATCTTCTCGCTCCAGTTGTTGCGCAGTTCGCGATCGCTGACGGTGATCGCGGCCGGCTGGCGCTGCGGTGCCCCGTCGCTGGCAGTCACCGGCCGCAGGCTGCTCGTGTGACCCGTGGCCAGCAGCTGGGCAATCGCGCGCGCCACGGTGGCGCTGCGCGGCAGTGCACTGTGTTCGCAGCGCAGCTGGTAGTTCGCACGCCCTTCGAGCCGCGCCGAATCGAATGGCACCGTGCCATCACCGGCTGAACTGACCTGGTAGAGAAAATCCTCGCTGTCACTGCGCACGCCGGTCACGGTGCGCTGCCCGAGCCCGACGATGGCGCAATGCCGTGCATCGCTCGCCGGCAGAGTGCTGATGAAGCTGCGTGCCGACTGCAGCAATTCCGGGTTCGGACGCGGGCCGGCGAGCGGCCAGTTCTCCTCTCTGTGCAGGTCGGGCCCGACATGCCCGGCAGGGGGCAGCAATTCGTACAGGCTGGGAAAGCTGCCAAACACCTCCGTGGCCAGTGTTTCGGCATCATGCTGCCGATCCAGCGCCGCGAGCCGCCGCACCACGGGGTAGGTGCCGCGCAGCGCCTGCAGGGCGCCGTAAGATCCGCGCTGCGGCACACCGAGCGAAATCATGCGCTGCACTTTATCCATGCCCGGCAGTGCAAGGCTGGCGCGTGCGAGGAGGCCACCCATGCTGTGTGCCACGATCATCACCTGCGCGGCGCTGTCGGCGCGCACGCGCGCGGCGAATTCACTGGCCAGCACCGCAAGGCTGCGGCGCCAGTCATAGGGATGTACCAGCACGCGGTAACCCGCGGCCTGCAGGCGCAACTGCAGCGCGAGATAGGTGTAGGGAATGGCGCCCAGCGTGATGAGGCCGGCGGCGTCCCCGGGTGTCGCCGCGGTATGCAGGCGCATGAGGCGCAACTGGCCGGCGATGATGTCCTGCGGGTCGATCCACAACAGGTCGGCGACTTCGGGCGCGGCGCGCGTCAGCCCCAGTTGCGTGCCCATGATGCCGGGCAGCAGGTAGACCGTGGCGGGGTGGCGGGGCCGGGCGCGGGCGGCGCGCTGCGCCAGCGCTGCCAGTGTCTGGTAGTCGGGGCGGCCGAACACGGCCTGCAGCGCGCGGCGCGAGCGGCCGCTGGCCAGCAGGGCGCACAGCTGCGCATCGTCCAGGCGCATGCGGTCGTAGACCGAGGGCGCAGAGGCAGCAGGCGGCGATATGACACTGGCTTCCATATGTGAAAGCATACCCGGCCGGGCCCGCGGAGTGGTGCATGCAGATCCTGCTGGTTGAAGATGACGTCGAGGCGGCGCGCCATGTGAGCCATGGCCTGCAGGAAGCCGGCTATGTCGTGCACACCTGCGTGACCGGCGCCGAGGGCCTGGCCGCGGCCAGCACCACGCGCTTCGACCTGCTGATCATCGATCGCATGCTGCCGCAGCTCGATGGCCTGGCGTTGATCGCGGCGCTGCGCCAGCGCTCGGTGACGACGCCGGTGCTGGTGCTGAGCGCGCTCGGCACCGTCGATGATCGCGTCGAGGGTCTGCGTGCCGGTGGCGACGACTACCTGGTCAAGCCCTTCGCGCTGGCCGAACTGCTGGCACGGGTCGAAGCGCTGCTGCGCCGTGCACTGGGCGATGTGCATCACGTGGGCGTCCTGAAACTCGCCGACCTCGAGCTCAACGTGATCGCCCGGCGGGTGACGCGCGGCGGTCGCGAGATCGCGCTGACCGCGCGCGAATTCCAGCTGCTCGAATACCTGATGCGTCGCGTCGGCCAGGTGGTGACGCGCACCATGCTGCTCGAGGCCGTGTGGAACCTGCACTTCGACCCGCAGACCAACCTGATCGACGTGCATATCAGCCGCCTGCGCCAGGCCATCGATCGTGGCCACGACGTGCCGCTGCTGCACACCATCCGCGGTGCTGGCTACGTGATCAGGGATCCGGGCAGCGAGAGCACGAGTCGGGCGCCGTGAGCACGCCGCGGCTGCGCTCCTCGACCGCGCGGCTCGCATTGCTGTACCTGTGCGGTGTGGTGCTGGGCGTGAGCGCGCTGCTGTGGACGGTATTCCTGTTGACGCAGCGGGCGATGGATGGCCAGGTCGACCGCGTGATCCAGACCGAAATCGAATCGCTGAGCGAGGACTATCGCGGCGGAGGCCTGCAGCGACTGGTCGAGGTGCTCGATGATCGCGTCGATGACTGGGGGCGACTCGGCGCCGTGTACCTGCTGCTTGATCCGCAGGGGCAGCAGCTCGCCGGCAATCTTTCCTCCTGGCCACTGGTACTCGCGCCGCAGGGCGAGTGGCGCGAGTTCGAGATCAGCGCCAACGAGCATGGCCGCGAAGTGAGCCATCCGGTGCGCGCGGCACTGGTGGCGCTCGATGGCAACCGGCTGCTGGTGGGCACCGATCTTTCCGAGCGTCGGCGCTTCACGCAGCGACTGCGCGTCACGACGCTGTGGGGCATGGGCCTGACAGCGCTGCTGATGGCGCTGACCGGCTGGTGGTACAGCCGGCGCGTCGCCGGACGCGTGCGCGGCGTGGCGCAGGCCTGCGCGCGCATCATCTCCGGCGATCTCTCGCGGCGCCTGCCGCTCGATGGCAGCTTCGACGAATTCGACCAGCTCGCCGGCGCCGTCAACGTGATGCTCGATCGCATCGAGCAGCAGACCGCCGCGGTGCGCACCACTTTCAACAGTGCGGCGCACGATCTGCGCGCGCCACTGCATCGGATCCGCTCGCGCCTGGAAGCGCAGCTGCAACACAGCGCGCTCGATGCGGAGGGCAGCAAGGCGATGCAGGCGACTATCGGCGACCTGGAGCGCGTGCAGCACACGCTGGCGATGCTGCTGCAGATCGCGCAGGCGGAAGCCGGCGGTGGCGGCGCGAGCGAAGCGGTCGATCTCGCGGAACTGGCGCAGCAGCTGTTTGAACTGTACGCACCCGAGGCGCGCGAGCGCGGCGTCGAGCTGCTGCTGCACAGCGGCGGCGCGGCGGTGATCAAAGGCCACCGGCAGCTGCTCGCGCAGCTGTGCACCAACCTGCTCGAGAACGCGATCAAGTACGTGCCCGCGGGTGGGCGCGTGGAGCTTTCGGTGCACGGTGATGCCAGCCGGATCACGGTCAGCGTGGGCGATAACGGTCCTGGCATCCCGGAGGCGGCCCGCGGCAGCATGCTGCTGCCGTTCCGGCGTCTTGAACGCGACGCTGCCGTGCCTGGAAGCGGCCTGGGGCTGAGCCTGGTCGCGGCCGTCGTACGATTGCATGGCGGTACGCTCGAGCTGTGCGAAAATGCCCCGGGATTGCTGGTGCGCTGCGCTTTTCCGGCGCGCCAGGCTTAACCATAATGCGGCCGCAGGAATCTTCATGAACGAGCGCATCGACACCATCATCGCCCGCCTGGCGAATCAGCCGGGGCCATTGCTGCTGGTGCTGCATGCGATCCAGGAAGAGCTGGGCTACATCCCGGAAGATGCGCTGCCGCAGGTGGCCGAGGGGCTGAACCTCTCGCGCGCTGAAGTGCATGGCGTCATGACCTTCTATCATTACTTCCGGCATTCGCCGCCGGGCCGCCATGTCATGCGCATCTGCCGCGCGGAATCCTGCCAGGCCATGAACGGTGCGGCACTCGAGGCGCAGGCGCAGCAGAGTCTCGCCATCAAATATCACGAGACCAGCAGCGACGGCGCAGTCACGCTCGAGCCGGTGTATTGCCTCGGCGCCTGCGCCTGCTCGCCGGCGCTGATGCTCGATGGCGAGCTGCATGGCCGCGTGACCCCGGCGCGCCTCGAGCAGCTGCTCGCTGGCTGCAAGGAGCGCGCATGAGTACCGTGGTGTACGTGCCGCGCGATGCCGGCGCGCTGGCGCTCGGTGCCGAGCGCGTTGCAAAGGCGATCGCGGCGCAGGCGCGCAGCAGTGGCGCCGCGCTCACGATCAAGCGCAATGGTTCGCGCGGCCTGTACTGGCTCGAGCCGCTGGTTGAAGTGGTGACGGCCAAAGGCCGCGTGGCCTATGGCCCGGTGCAGGTCGAAGATGTGCCTGGTTTGTTCGCTGCCAATTTTCTCGCGGGCGGCGCGCATCCCTTGCTGCTCGGCCCGATCGAACAGCATCCTTATATGCTGCGCCAGCAGCGCGTCACATTTGCACGGGTCGGCATCACCGAGCCCACCAGCATCAGTGACTATGTGGCGCACGGTGGTTACCAGGGTCTGCAGCGCGCGCTCGGCATGCAGCCGGGCGATATCGTGCAGGCCGTCACCGATTCGGGCCTGCGCGGCCGCGGCGGCGCGGCCTTTCCCACCGGCATCAAATGGCGCACGGTGCTCGACAGCGTAGCGCCGCAGAAATACATCACCTGCAATGCCGATGAAGGCGACTCGGGCACCTTCGCCGATCGCATGCTGATGGAAGGCGATCCCTTGATGCTGATCGAGGGCATGACGATCGCGGGGCTCGCGGTCGGTGCCACGCAGGGTTACATCTACCTGCGCGAGGAATATCCGCACGCGCATGCGGTGCTGAAAGAGGCCATCGCCAACGCCTATCGCGAGCGCTACCTGGGCGCCGATGTGCAGGGCAGCGGCAAGCGCTTCGACCTCGAAGTGCGACTTGGCGCCGGCGCCTACATCTGCGGCGAAGAGACCTCGATGCTCGAGAGCCTCGAGGGTCGCCGTGGCGAAGTGCGCGTGCGCCCGCCCTTGCCCGCGATCAAGGGCCTGTTCGGCATGCCGACCGTGGTCAACAACGTGATCTCGCTGGCGACCGTGCCCGCGATATTGAAGGATGGCGCCGCGGCTTATCGCGACCTGGGCGTCGGCAAATCGCGCGGCACCTTGCCGCTGCAGCTGGCCGGCAATCTGAAGCAGCCCGGTCTGGTCGAACTCGCCTTCGGCACCAGCCTGCGCGAGATCCTGTACACCTATGGTGGCGGCTCGGCCTCCGGGCGTCCGCTGCGCGCGGTGCAGATCGGCGGACCGCTGGGCGCCTTCGTGCCCGAGCAGCACTTCGATACGCTGATCGACTACGAGGCGCTGACTGCCGTGGGCGCGCTGCTGGGTCACGGCGGCATCGTCGCCTTCGACGACAGCGTCGACATGGCGCACATGGCGCGCTACGCGATGGAATTCTGCGCCGCTGAATCCTGCGGCAAATGCACGCCCTGCCGCATCGGTTCGACGCGCGGCGTCGAGCTGATCGATCAGTTGCGCCAGGGCAGCTCCGATGCCGGCAAGCGCGAAGCCCAGCTGCAGCGGCTCGAGAGCCTGTGCGACACCATGGCCGAGGGGTCGCTGTGCGGCCTTGGTTCAATGACGCCGTTTCCGGTGCGCAGCGCCGTCAAGTATTTCCGCGCCGACTTCCTGAAATCACGATCGCCCGGTTGAGACCACCCGGTTGAACAGAGGAACCTGTCATGCACGCGCTTGATCATGTCGATGCCGGTACCCCCGCGAGCCTTGCCACGCGCACTGTCACGCTGGAGATCGATGGGGTCGCGACCACGGTGCCCGAGGGCACTTCGATCATGCGGGCAGCAGCGCTCGTGGAAACGCGCATTCCGAAGCTGTGCGCCACCGACAACCTCAAGGCCTTCGGTTCCTGCCGCCTGTGCCTGGTGGAGATCGAGGGCCGCAAGGGGTATCCGGCTTCGTGCACCACGCTGGTGAGCGAGGGCATGAAGGTGCATACGCAGTCGCAGCGACTCACCGAGCTGCGGCGCGGCGTGATGGATCTGTACCTCTCCGATCATCCCGCGGCGCTGATTGCGGCCGATGCGCCCGCGCGCACCGAGATCCGCGAGATGGCGCAGGCGCTCGGCATGAACAAAAGCAGCTACGCCAGCGAGGGCGTGCGCCATGCGGGGCTGGCCAAGGACGAGAGCAATCCGTATTTCACTTTTGATCCCAACGCCTGCATCGTCTGCTCGCGCTGTGTGCGGGCCTGCGATGAGGTGCAGGGCACGCTGGCGCTGACCATCGAGGGGCGCGGCTTCGGTTCGCGCGTCGCTGCCAGCCAGGGCGAGAGCTTCCTCGAATCCGAGTGCGTCTCCTGCGGTGCCTGCGTCGAGGCCTGCCCCACCACGGCGCTGCAGGAAAAAACCCTGATCGCGGCGCCGCCGGTGACCAGCGCCACGACCACGACCTGCGCTTATTGCGGCGTGGGCTGCTCGCTGGTTGCCGAAGTCAGCAACGGCGAAGTCACACGCATGGTGCCCAATCGCGATGGCCACGCGAACCAGGGCCACGCCTGCGTGAAGGGCCGTTTTGCATACGGCTACGCAACGCACAAGGATCGCATCCTCAAGCCGATGATCCGCGCGAAGATTACCGACCCGTGGCAGGAAGTGTCCTGGGATACCGCGCTCACGCACGCGGCCAGCGAGTTCAAACGCATCCAGGCCAAGTACGGGCGCGACTCGGTCGGTGGCATCACCTCATCACGCTGCACCAATGAAGAAGCCTACCTGGTGCAGAAGCTGGTGCGAGCGGCCTTCGGCAACAACAACGTCGATACCTGCGCGCGTGTGTGCCATTCGCCTACCGGCTACGGTTTGAAGCAGACGCTGGGCGAGTCGGCGGGCACGCAGGCTTTCAATTCGGTGATGCAGGCCGATGTGGTCATGCTGGTCGGCGCGAACCCGACCGAGGGGCATCCGGTGTTCGCCTCGCAGCTCAAGCGGCGCCTGCGCGCCGGCGCGAAGCTGATCGTGGTCGACCCGCGCGCGATTGCACTGGTGCGCACCCCGCACATCGAAGCCGCACATCACCTGCAGCTGCTGCCCGGCACCAATGTCGCGCTGTTGACGGCGCTCGCGCATGTGATCGTCACCGAAGGGCTGGCGAAGGACGGCTACGTCGCCGAGCGCTGCGAGGCTGAATCCTGGCAACGCTGGGTCGCGGCGGTCTCGCGTCCCGAGAATTCACCCGAGGCGAGCGCGGCGATCACCGGTGTGCCGGCGGCCGAAGTGCGCGCCGCGGCGCGCCTGTATGCCACTGCCGGGAACGGCGCGATCTACTACGGCCTCGGCGTCACCGAGCACAGCCAGGGTACGACCGCGGTGATGTGCATTGCGAACCTCGCGATGGCCACCGGGAACCTGGGTCGCGAGGGCGTGGGCGTCAATCCGCTGCGCGGCCAGAACAACGTGCAGGGTTCCTGCGACGTGGGTTCGTTCCCGCACGAGCTGGCCGGTTATCGCCACATTTCGGATCCCGTCACGCGCGCGCTGTTCGATGGCGCCTGGGGCGTGAAGCTGCTGGATGAGCCGGGCCTGCGCATTCCGAACATGTTCGAGGCCGCGCTCGATGGCAGCTTCAAGGGTATTTACATCCAGGGCGAGGACATGGCGCAGTCCGACCCGAACACGCAGCATGTTGCCGCCGCATTCTCGGCGATGGAATGCGTGGTGGTGCAGGATCTGTTCCTGAACGAGACTGCGCTCTACGCCCATGTGCTGCTGCCGGGGTCTTCGTTCCTCGAGAAGGACGGCACTTTCACCAACGCCGAGCGGCGTATCTCGCGCGTGCGCAAGGTGATGGAGCCGCTGGCGGGGCTGGCCGACTGGGAAGTCACGGTGGCCCTGTCGAACAAGCTCGGCTATCCGATGAACTATAAACATCCGTCCGAAGTGATGGATGAGATTGCGCGGCTCACGCCCACCTTCCACGGGGTGACGTACGACAAGATCGATCGGCTCGGCAGCGTGCAGTGGCCCTGCAACGAGGCGGCGCCGGAAGGCACGCCGACCATGCACATCGATCGCTTCGTGCGTGGCAAGGGTCGCTTTTTCGTCACCGATTACGTCGCGACCAGCGAGCGTGTGTCGGCACGCTTCCCGCTGTTGCTCACCACTGGCCGCATCCTCAGCCAGTACAACGTGGGCGCGCAGACGCGGCGCACGCACAACGTGGTCTGGCACGATGAAGACCTGCTGGAGATCAATCCGCACGATGCCGAGACGCGCGGCATCGTGCACGGTGACTGGGTGGGTATCACCAGCCGCGCGGGCGAAACGGTGCTGCGCGCCACGGTCACCGAGCGCGTGCCGCCGAGCGTCGTCTATACGACTTTCCATTTTCCGGAATCGGGTGCGAATGTGGTCACCACCGAGCTCTCCGACTGGGCGACCAATTGTCCCGAGTACAAGGTGACGGCGGTGCAGGTGGTGAAGGTCGCGAAGCCCTCGGCCTGGCAGCAGCGCCATCGCGAGCTGGTGGAGCGGCAGAAGATCAAGGGCCATGTGGTGTCGTAGCGCCCGCCGCGCGACCCGCAACTCATGAACAGCGCCGCCGCCGCGGCTTCGGGCGCGAGTGCGCGTGCAGCTGCGCGTGCGGCCGCGCGCGCGGTTGTGCGCACGCAGTATCGCCACGGCAAATCCAGCGTGGGCGAGCGGGTGATCGCCGAAGAGACGGCGATCGCCTTCACCTACAATCGCGTCACGCATGCGGTGATGATGGCGACGCCGGCTGATCTCGAGGATTTCGCGGTCGGCTTCAGCCTGGCCGAGGGCATCATCCACGCGCCGGCGGATATCGCGGCGCTGCAGATCGTTGCGGTGGATCTCGGCATCGAGCTGCGCATGGATATCAGCACCGCACTGGCCGAACAGTTGGACACGCGTCGCCGCCACATCGCCGGCGTCAGCGGCTGCGGCATGTGCGGCCTGGAAAGCCTGGAGCAGGCGATGCGCACGCCACCGACGGTGGCGGCGCGGCTGACAGTGACGCCCGCGATGGTCGCCGCGGCGCTTGCGCAGTTGCCGGCGCTGCAGGAGATCAACCAGCTTACGCGGGCGGTGCACGCGGCGGCGTTCTGGCAGCCTGCCAAAGGGCTGGTCGCGTTGCGCGAGGACGTCGGCCGCCATAACGCGCTCGACAAACTGGCGGGTGCGCTTGCCAGGACGGGCGTCGCGGCTGCCGAAGGCATGGTGCTGCTCACCAGCCGCGTGTCGATCGAGCTGGTGCAGAAGGTGGCGCTGATGGGCACGCCGATCATCGTGGCGGTATCGGCGCCGACGGCGCTGGCGGTACGGGTCGCCGAGGCCGCGGGCATCACGCTCGTCGGCGTGGCGCGCGAGGATGGATTCGAGATCTTTACGCATGCGCAGCGCATCGCTGCGTCGGGAGACTGAGATGGAAGCGGAACGCCTGGTCAGCATGGCCAATCAGATCGCCGTGTTCTTCGAACACGAGGAGCCCGCCAAGGCCGTGGAGCGCACCGCCGATCACCTGCGCAAGTACTGGGATCCGCGCATGCGCAAGGCGATCATCGCGCACCTCAAGGGCGGCGGCGCTGGCCTGGCGCCGCTGGTGAAAAGCGCGGTGGGTCTGCTGCCGCAGACGTGAGCACCCGCCCGACCAGCATTTTCCTGGTCGATGACGAACCCGCCATCGCCGAGGCGGTCAGCTTCGCGTTGCAGTCCGAGGGTTTCCGCTGCCGCCATTTCGCAACCGGCGGCGCGTGTCTGGACGCACTGACCGGCGAACAACCTGACCTGATGCTGCTGGACATCGGCCTGCCCGATGGCAATGGCTTCGACTTCTTCAGGCGCATCCGCGACTCAAGCGCTGTGCCGGTGGTGTTCCTCACGGCGCGCAAGGAAGAGATCGATCGCGTGGTCGGGCTCGAGATGGGCGCCGATGACTACGTGGTCAAGCCCTTCAGCCTGCGCGAGCTGATGGCGCGGGTACGCATGGTGATCCGCCGTAGTGCGGCGGCGAGCGCGGCCGCGGTGCCGCCCGCGCACGCTACGCCCGCAGCCACATCGGGCGGTGGCTCGTCAGCGGCCACCGCGGCGCCGTCGACGATCGGCCGCTTCCAGCATGATCCCTTGCGACGCCAGATCCGCTATGCGGGCAGCCTCCTCGACCTGACGCTGCACGAATACCGCCTGCTGGAAGTGCTGCTGCGCCATGTCGGCCGCGTGTTCACGCGCGCCCAACTGCTCGATCAGGCCTGGGAAGCACCCGACCATCGCCTCGATCGCACCATCGACAGCCACATCAAGAGTCTGCGTGCGAAGTTGCGCGCCATCGACACGACTGCCGATCCCATCCACACCCACCGCGGCATGGGCTATTCGCTGGAAGTCGGCACTTGAGCATCCGCGCCAAGATCTTTCTGGTGTTCGTCGCCGCCGTGGTGGCCGGCTTCGGGCTGCTGGCCTACTGGGTGACGGGCGACCTGCGTTCGCGCTACAGCGAAGCCTTCGAAGAGGTCATGGTCGATGGCGCGCACCTGCTGGCAGCGCAACTCGCGCAGAGCTGGGAACAACCGGCCACTGATCGCTTCGCTGCGCTGCAGGGCGCGATGCAGACCTTGCGCGAGCAGACGTTCTCGGCGCGCATCTACTCGGTCGACAAGACCAGTGCCGATATCCGCGTCTACGTGACCGACGAGCTGGGCGATCTGCTCTACGACTCGCGGCCAGGTTCCACGCCCGGCGAAGACTATCTGCGCTGGATCGATGTGGCGCGCACGATCGCCGGCGGCTACGGCGCGCGTACCACCGAAGAACCCGTGGCCGCAGCCGCAGGCGCAAGCGCTGCCGCGGATGCGGCGACTACGGTGTCGGTGGCCTACGTGGCCGCGCCCATCCTCGTGAACGGCGAGCTGGTGGGTGTGGTGAGCCTCGGCAAACCCAAGACCAACATCCAGCGCTTCGTCGACAACGCGCGCCGCAAGCTGATCTATGCAGTGCTGGCAGCCTCGGGCGTGGCCATCGTCCTGGCGCTGCTGCTGTACCTGTGGGTCTCGCGGCCGCTGCAGGCGCTGGTCGAATATGCGCATGCTGCGGGCGAAGGCCGCAGCGGGAACCTGCCGCTGCTCGGCGACAACGAGATCGGTCGCGTCGGCGAGGCGATCGAGGCGATGCGCAAGGCGCTCGAGGACAAGGCCTACGTCGAGACCTACGTGCAGTCATTGACGCACGAGGTGAAGAGCCCGCTGACCGCAATCCGCGCCAGCGCCGAACTGCTCGCCGGTGAGGTGCCCGCCGAGCGGCGCGCTGCGTTCGTGAAGACCATCGAGCGCGAGGTCGATCGCCTGAGCGACATCTCCGATCGGCTGCTGGAGCTCGCGGCGCTCGAGCGCAGCGGGCGCCTGCGCCACGTCGAGCCGGTGGCGCTGCATGCGCTGGCAGCCCGGGTCGCGGCTGCGACGCGTGCCAGCGCCGCAGCGCGCGGCGTGAGCGTCACCGAGAGCTACAGCGGGAGCGACGCGGTGCGCGGCGATCCCTTGCTGCTGCAGCAGGCGATCGACAACCTGCTGCGCAATGCGCTGGATTTCTCGGCGGCCGGCCAGAGCGTGACGCTTGGTGCCAGCGCCGACAACCTGGGCGTCACGATCAGCGTGCAGGATGAAGGCCCCGGCATCCCCGAGTACGCGCGCGAGCGCATATTCGATCGTTTCTATTCGCTGCCGCGGCCGGCGAGCGGCCGCAAGTCCACGGGCCTGGGTCTCAACTTCGTGCGCGAGGTGGCCCAGCTGCATGGCGGGCAGCATCACGATCGAGAATCCGGCGCGCGGCACGCTCGCACTGCTGTTCATTCCCTGGCGGCCGCCCTACGCCTGAGGCCGTCCGGCCCCGCGATTCCACGCGTTCTCCACGCCAATTCCACGCCCGCACCACAGTGCGGCCGGAAACTGGCAGCGTCGAAGCCACCACTGGAGAACCCCCATGATCGCCATCAGGACCCGCCTGCGCCGGCTGTGCACGGTGCTTGCGCTGGTCAGTGTTTTCATCCTGCCCATCAGCCTGAGTCGCGCCGCGGGCGAACCCGAGTCGCCGCAGTCGCCGTACTTCGCCGTCCAGGACGATTCGGGCGCTCGACCAGTTTCCGATGAAGGACAGCAAGATCACGGTGCGCCTGAACGGCGTGATCGCCAGCGTGCATGTGCGCCAGCACTATCGCAACGAGGGCAAGGCGCCGATCAACGCCCGCTACATCTTTCCGGGTTCGACGCGCGCCGCGGTCAACGCGATGACGATGACGATCGGCGATCGCCGGCTGGTAGCGCAGATAAAGGAAAAGCAGCAGGCGCGGCAGATCTTCGCGGCCGCCAAGGCTGCGGGGCAAACAGCCTCGCTCCTCAGCCAGCAGCGTCCCAATGTGTTCTCGATGGATGTCGCCAATATCGTCGCGGGCGATGATGTCGTGGTCGACATGGAATACACCGAATTCCTCAGCGCCAACGAGGGTGTATACGAATTCATGTACCCGGGTGTGGTCGGCCCGCGCTATGGCGGCGATGCCGATCGCGCCGGGCCGGGCCAGGAAGTCGCGTGGGTCTCGAACCCCTATCTGCGCAAGGGCAAGGACAGCGCCACTACGCAGGACATAGAAGTGGAGCTGGCTTCGCCGATCGCGGTCCACGATCTGCAGTCGCCCACGCACCAGATCATCACGCGCTGGAGCGGCCCCGGCAACGCCGTGGTGCGGCTCAACGAGCCGCGCGAGAGTGCCGGCAATCGCGACTACGTGCTGCGCTACCGCCTGCAGGACAACGCCATCGTCTCCGGCATCACGCGCTTCACGGCCGGCAATGAAAACTATTTCATGCTGCAGGCCGAGCCGCCCAAGCGCGTGGCGCGTGCCGACCTGCCCGCGCGCGACTACGTGTTCATCCTCGACATCTCGGGTTCGATGGAGGGCTTTCCGCTCAACACTGCCAAGTCGCTGATCGACAAGCTGCTCGCCGGACTCAACGGCAACGACAGCTTCAATATCCTGTTCTTTGCCGGTGGCTCGCAGACCCTGAGCCCGGCCTCGCTCCCGGCGACTCCTGAGAACCTGGCGCTGGCGCGCGAGATGCTGAGCCACATGTCGGGTGGCGGCGGCACCGAGCTGCTGCCAGCGCTGCAGCAGGCGCTGGCCATGCCGGTGGCGGAGGGC
Organism: uncultured Gammaproteobacteria bacterium; assembly: GCA_963764065.1. GTDB lineage: Bacteria > Pseudomonadota > Gammaproteobacteria > Steroidobacterales > Steroidobacteraceae > FEN-1191. Next base: position 488,188 of record CAVXRM010000008.1, read on the forward strand.
ACCTCGCGGAGCCTCGTGGTGATCACCGATGGCTACATCACCGCCGAAGGCAGCGCCTTTCGGCTGGTGGATGAAAACCTCGGCCACAACAACCTGTTTGCTTTCGGCATCGGCAGCGCGGTCAACCGCTTCCTGATCGAGGGACTCGCGAAAGTTGGCCGCGCCGAAGCCTTCGTGGTCAGCAACGAGAGCGACGCAGCGCGCGAAGCCGAGCGCTTCCGCAACTACATCTCCGCGCCGGTGCTGACCGACATCAAGGTGTCGGGCAATGGCGTGGAACTGTATGACACCGAGCCCGCCGCGCAGCCCGATCTGCTGGCCGAGCGCCCGATCCTGGTGCTGGGCAAATACCGTGGCGCCAGCAGCACTGCCAGCATCGAGCTCTCGGGCGTTGCCGGCAGTGGTCCGAAGAGCTGGAAATTTGCACTCAGCGATGCCGACAAGGATCGCAACCTCCCGCTGCTGTGGGCGCGCAAGCGGCTCGAACGCCTGTATGTGTTTCCCAATGCGGCCGACACGGCGCGCGAGGAAATCCTTGGGCTCGGCATGAAGTATTCGCTGCTCACCAGCGCGACTTCATTCATCGCCGTTGACGAGAAGGTCTCGAACAGCGGTGCGCCGGCGGCTGATGTCAAGCAGCCCCAGCCACTCCCGGCGGGTGTGGAGAACACTGCCGTCGGCGCACCGCTCCAGCCGGCGCCCGAGCCCGAGGCACCGCTGCTGGTCTGGTTTGCTTCTCTGTTGCTGGCGCTGCGCGCATTGTTGCGCAGGTCGAGTGGTGTTTAATCCACTGACACAAGCCCGGCAGTCACTGCTTTGGTGGCTGCCGGCCGCTGGCATCGCTGCAGCGCTGAAGTGGCACTTCAGCGCTGCAGATTCCTGGGCACTGAACTGGATGCTGCAGCCGCTGTCGCTGTCATTGCACGAGTTCACCGGCTGGAATTTCCTGCGCACCGCGGATGGTGACTGGATCAGCAATGACGCGGGCATCGCGCTGGTGAAGGCCTGCGCCGGCATCAACTTCATGACGATGTCGTTCATCGCCTGGTGCCTGACGCTGCAACCCAGGTGCTCGCCGCTGCTCCCGCAGCCGCGCTCGCTGCTACGCGAGTACGCGTGGCGATTGGCGGTGGCGCTGCTGCTGGCCTGGCTCAGCGCGCTCGCGGTCAACACGCTGCGCGTGATCGCCGTGGTGCACTGGCAGCCGCAGCTGCAACAGTGGCTCGCGCCAGAGGCAGCGCATCGGCTGATCGGCATTGTGATCTATCTGACCGCACTCACGCTGCAGCTGCTGCCGGGCGAGGGGCGGCGCTGGAGCAAGGCTGCGCTGCACGGCGCGCTGATCTATGGCGCCGTGATGCTGATCCTGCCCATGCTCAGTGGCAACGCGGTGGCGAGCCCGGCCCAGTACGTCGAGCATGCACTCGCGGTGCTGATCGTCATGGTGCCGCTGCTGGCGGCGGCGCTGCTCAGCCGATATGGAACACGTTGAGCTTGTTGCCGTCGAGGTCGCGGAAATAGCCGGCGTAGAAGCCATCGCCGCGCGGGCCGGGCGCGCCTTCGTCCTTGCCGCCCAGTGCCATGGCCTTGCCATGCAGCGCATCGACCTTGGCCTTGCTGTCGACCACCAGCGCCACCATTGAACCGTTGCCCACGGTCGCGGGCTGCTTGTCGTAGGGCAGGATCACGCCGAGCCCGGGCAGCTGCGGGTTCACGCTCCAGGCCACCAGCCGGTCGGATTCCATCATGCGCTTGGCGCCCAGCTCGCCGAGCAGGGCATCGTAGAAGCCCGCGGCGCGTTGCAGGTTGTTGGTGCCCAGTGTGACGTAGCCGATCATGGTGCGCTCCTTGAGTAGGGATTCTTAAGATCGGCGTGCATGCTGCGCCCGCCACCATCAATCGTCAATTCCTCATCGCCCGCGTACACTAGCGCAGCCAATCACAAGGGAATTACTGCCGTGAAACTCTACCTGCTCTGTTCCGCGCTGCTGGTGATCCTGTATTTCCTGCTGGCCTTCAATGTGTCGATGATGCGTGGCAAGACCCGCATTGGCGTGGGCAGCAACAGTGAACCTTCTGGTCCGCTCAACAAGGCGATCCGCGCCCACGGCAACGCTGCCGAGTACCTGCCGCTGTTCGTGGCGATCTTCCTGTATTTCAGCCTGGTGGGCGCCAGTCGCTGGGTAGCCTGGGTGGCGGTCGCGGTCACGGTGTGCCGGTTTTCGCATGCGCTGGGCATGTACGTGTCGGCGGATCTCAACAAGGCGCAGCCGTTCCGCTTCATCGGTGCACTGGGCACCTATGCGGGTGGCATCGCGCTGGGCGTGGCATTGCTGTTGCGGTCCTGTTAGTGGATTCGGCAGCAGCGCCCAACGGCAGCGCGCCAGGAGCGAGCACGCCCGGCGTGCCAGCGCCGCGCGGCGTGATCACTTTCATCCTGCTGATGATGCTCATCGATGCGATGGGCATCGGCATCTCGGCGCCGGTGGCGCCGCGGCTGATCATGGAGTTGACGGGCAATCCCGTGAACGACGCCGCCGGCATGGGCGGCTGGTTGATGGCGGCCTATGCCGCGATGCAATTCCTGTTTGCGCCGATACTGGGGAATCTCAGCGATCATTTCGGCCGGCGCCCGGTGCTGCTGGTTTCGCTGGCTTCGCTCGTGATCGACTACCTGATCATGGGCTTCGCGCCCAGCTTGGGCTGGCTGTTCGTCGGCAGGATCCTGGCGGGATCAGCCGCCGCGACTTACCCGACCGCGAACGCCGTGATTGCCGATGTGATTCCGGCGCCTGAGCGCGCACGCTACTTCGGCATGCTGGGCGCAGGCTGGGGTGTGGGTTTCATACTGGGCCCGGTGGTGGGCGGCCTGCTGGGCGGCTTCGGTTCGCGCGTGCCGTTCTTTGCGGCTGCGGCGCTGGTAGCGTTGAACCTGCTGCTGGGCCTGGTGGTCTTCAGGGAAACCCTGGCGCCTGAAAACCGCCGGCCCTTCGCGCTCAAGCGCTCGCACATGCTGGCGGCGCTGCGCGAACTGCGTGCCTATCCGATCGCGGTGTTATTGCTGGTCGTGGTGGTGCTGTACCAGATCGCCCACGATGTGCTGCCCGCGACCTGGACCTTCTACATGATCGAGCGTTTCCACTGGAGTCCGCGCGAGATTGGCCTGTCGCTGGCGGCGGTGGGCATCTGCACCGCGATCGTGCAGGGCGGGCTGGTCGGCCCGATCACGAAACGCCTGGGTGAAAAGCGCAGCGTCTACGTGGGCCTGCTGGTGGGTGCGGTCTCGATGCTGGGTTATGCCTTCGCACCCACGCCGGCGTGGGTGCTGCTGGCGATCGCAATCGGCGCCTTCATCGGCCTGACGATGCCCGCACTGCAGAGCGTGATGACGCGCAATGTCGCCGCCAATGCGCAGGGCGAACTGCAGGGCGCGATCGCCGGCATCGGCAGTCTGGTTGCCATCGCGGCGCCCCTGGCGATGACGCAGCTGTTCCGCAACTTTGCGTCCAGCAGTCCGCCGTTCGGACTGCACCTGCCGGGCGCGGCATTTGTCGCCGGCGCCCTGGTACTGCTCGTGGCAGTGGTATTCTTCAGGCGGGCCATGCATCAATCGTGACGGAGGAGATCGCCATGTCGGAAGCGAAAGCACCTACCAACTGGATCCAGGAACACCTGCAGCGCTACCTCGCCACCAATGGTGCCGATGGTTACTGGTGGGATTCCACCGTCGGCGGCGGCAAGGGCATGGTGCCGACGCTGCTGCTGACCACCGTGGGCAACAAGACCGGCCGCGTGCTGACGATGCCGCTGATCTTCGGCGAGTCTGGCAAGGACTACGTCGTGGTGGCCTCCAAGGCCGGCGCGCCGACGCATCCGGCCTGGTACCTGAATCTGCAGGCACAACCCAAGGTGGAAGTGCAGGTGAAGGGCGACAAGTTCGCGGCGCACGCGCGTACCGCCACCGGCGAAGAACGCAGCAAGCTGTGGGCGAAGATGGTCGACATCTATGGCCCCTACGCGGACTACCAGAAAAAGACCGATCGGCAGATTCCGATCGTGGTGCTCTCGCGCGCCTGAATTGGGTTGCGGGCTCGGCTCAAGCCCTGGCTCAGGCCCGGGCGAGGGCCAGGCAAACCACGCCGGCGACGATGCACAGTGCGCCGACGATGCGGCTCCAGCTCAGCCGTTCCTTCAGCAGCAGACTGCCGAAGTAAGTGCCGATCAGGGTCGCGAGTTCCCGCGTCGGCGCCACGTGGCTGATGGGCGCCTTGGTCATTGCCCACAACACCAGTACGTAGCCCACGGTGCCGAACACCGCCACGATCAGTGCCGCGCCGCCAAACTGCCGTATCTCCTGCCGAATGGTCGATGCGCGCGCCAGTGAAGCCGGAGCCAGCACCACGGCGCGAAACAGGTTGCCGCAGTAATCCACCAGCAGTGGCGAGATCGCCAGGTATTTCACCGCCCAGCCGTCGTTCAGCGTGTAACCGGCGATGCAGGCGCCGGTGAGCAGACCCCAGGAGATGCCGGCACGCACCGGATGCACACGCGGGCGCATCAGTTCCGCCACCAGACCGATGCCGGCAACCACCAGCAGTACTCCCAGGAGCGAGACCAGTCCTGGTCGTTCGCCCAGCAGCCAGGCCGCGCCGGCAAATGACAGCAGCGGCCCGGTGCCGCGTGCGATCGGATACACGAGCGAGAGATCGGCGGCGCGATAGCCGGCCTGCAGCGAGAGCGCGTAGGCCAGGTGTAGTAAGCAGGTGGCGCCCAGCGCCAGCCACGGTCGCAGTCCTGGTTGCCAGTGCGAGTGCGCGAGTATCACCGCGGCCGGAATGCCCCAGACCACGACTGCAGCCACGGAGTACAGCCACACGAAGTGGGTGGAGCCGGCGGCGCGCTTGGCCACCAGGTTCCAGCTCGCATGCAGGCAGGCGGCGAGCAGTACGGCAAGGAGTGCGGTCAGCGGCATCGGGTACCGTGCATCCGCGGCTGGTTGTGCTCGGGAGCGCCAGGCAAGCGGTGAAAGAGACTAACGTTGCCTCGCTTCAGGCCGCGGCGCCCGGGCTCCGGCGGCGAGCCGGGTCATCCATGCGTGTACATCCTCGGCACGGTAAACCTCACCTGTGCGCTCAATTTCTTCGTCAGCCGACACAGCTTCCATGATCAGGCGGCGCATCAGCATTTCGGTTGTGGCGATCATGGGCCTCTCCGCATCAGGTTCATGAATGTAGCGCGCGACGGATAGCGGGGACAAGTTTCTGGATTGCGTTTTAGGTCGGTTGCTGGGAGCATCCGCTCAGGATCGGTGAAATGAAAAGAAAACGACCGACCAGGAGAGTCCCTGTGAATAGATCAATTCGAATCCCGGGCGTGCTGTGCGCGCTGCTGCTGGCCTGCAGCACTGCGGTGCCGGCCGCGGATCCGCCCGCGCCGCTGTATCCGCAGTACCCGAGCGAAACGCCGGAGAACCTCCAGCCCGTTACCGACAGCTACGATTACAGCCCGCGTGATGTGATGATTCCGATGCGCGATGGCGTGAAGCTGCACACCGTGATCCTGGTGCCCAGGGGCGCGAAGCACGCGGGCATGCTGTTGACGCGCACGCCCTATGACGCGAAGGAGCTGACCTCGCACACGCACAGCGGGCACCTGGGGCCCATGCTCGAGGGCTACGACAACGCCACCGATGTGATCCTCGAGGATGGCTATATCCGCGTAGTGCAGGACGTGCGCGGCAAGTACGGTTCGGAAGGCGACTACATCATGAATCGCCCGCTGCACGGCCCGCAGAATCCGACGCCTGTCGATGATGCCACCGACACTTACGACACCATCGACTGGCTGGTGAAGAACGTGCCCGAGAGCAACGGCAAGGTGGGCACTCTCGGCATCTCCTACGACGGCTTCGAGCCGCTGATGGCGCTGGTGAATCCGCATCCGGCGCTGAAGGTCTCGGTGCCGATGAATCCGATGGTCGATGGCTGGATGGGTGACGACTGGTTCCACAACGGCGCCTTCCGGCAGCAGAACCTGCCCTACATCTACGAGCAGGTGGGCAGCCGCGACAACAGCATCAAGTGGTGGTCGAGTTACCACGATGACTACGACCAGTACCTGAACGCGGGCTCGGCCGGCGAACTCGGTCGCCGCTATGGCATGCAGCAGATCGGCTTCTGGAACAAGCTGCTCGCGCATCCGGATTACGATGCGTTCTGGAGTGACCAGGCAGTCGACAGGATACTGGGCGCGCTGCCGCTGAAGGTTCCGGTGATGCTGGTGCACAGCCTCTGGGATGCCGAAGACAGTTACGGAGCAGTGGCCGTCTATGCGGCGATCAAGCCCAAGGATGCGCGCGGCGACATGGTGAAGCTGGTGCTCGGGCCCTGGTATCACGGCCAGGAGATCGAGGATGCCAGCGCGCTCGGGAGCCTGCGATTCGGCAGCGACACCGGCCGCTACTTTCGCGAGTACGTGCTGCGGCCGTTCCTGGCGCAATACCTGAAAGACGGGGCGCCAGCAGCGGATGTCGCAGCGGTCACGGCCTTCGAGAGCGGCAGCAACGAGTGGCGGCGCCTCGATCGCTGGCCGCAGAGCTGCGAGCAGGGCTGCGCACACGCGAGTCGCGCGCTGTATCTGCAGGCCGATGGCAAGCTGGGCTTTGAGGCGCCAGCGCCAGGCGCGGCGGGCGCTGCGACTGCGCCGGGTGCGGCCTACACGGAATATGTCTCGGATCCTGCGCACCCGGTGCCCTTTCGCGCGCGTCCGATCCAGCAGGTCGGCTACGCCGCTGGCCAGACCTGGCAGCAATGGCTGACGGACGATCAGCGCGAAGCCTCGGGCCGCACCGATGTGCTCAGCTTCACTTCCGAAGTACTGGAACAGCCGCTGAAGATCAGCGGTCAACCCGTCGTGCACCTGCAGGCTTCCAGCAGCGGCACCGACAGCGACTGGGTGGTCAAGCTCATCGATGTCTATCCCGACGAAGTTCACGCACAGCCCGAGATGGGCGGCTACCAACTGGGCGTGGGGATGGAGATATTCCGCGGGCGCTATCGCGAGGGCTTCGTGACACCGAAGGCGATTGAAGCCAACAAGCCGCTGGCGTACGAATTCAAGCTGCCGCCAGCCAACCACGTGTTCCTGCCGGGCCATCGCATCATGGTGCAGGTGCAGTCGAGCTGGTTCCCGCTGTACGACCGCAACCCGCAGAGCTTCGTGCCGAATATTTTCTGGGCCAAGCCCGGGGATTTCCGCAAGGCCACGCAGCGCGTCTATCACTCGGCCAGGATGGCCTCGTTCATCGCGCTACCGGTGGTCGGGAACTAGGTTTCACTCACGCGCGGCGGCATCAGCAGGTACATCACCGGCGTCACGAGTCGCGCCAGCAGCGTCGAGGTGATCAGCCCGCCGATGATCACCCAGGCCATGGGCGAGTAGATACCGACGTTCTGCAGCGCCAGCGGCAGCAGGCCGCCGATGGCGGTGAGCCGAAGTCAGCAGTATCGGCAGGAAGCGAATCTCGCCGGCGCGCTCGATGGCCTCGTCCGAGCGGCACGCCCTGCGCGCGCAGCTGGTTGGTGAAGTCGACCAGCAGGATCGAGTTCTTGATCTCGATGCCGATCAGCGCCACGAAGCCGATGCTGGCGACGAAGGAAATGTCGTTGCCGGTCAGCAGCAGCATCGCGCAGTCCGCCCATCACGCCCAGCGGCACCACCGTGAGCACGATCAGCGTGGCCTTGAAGCTGCCGAACTCGAGCACCAGGATCGCGAAGATGCCGAACAGCGCGACGATGATCGCGGTGCCGATGCCGGCGAAGGATTCGGAGCTCGATTCGGCTTCGCCGCCCAGCACGAAGGAGTAGCCGCGCGGCCAGTCCATGGCCTTGAGTCGCTGCACCACGGCCTGCGTGACGCGGCCGATGTTCTCGCCGGGCAGCACGTCGGCATTGATGGTGACCGCGCGCTAGCGGTTGAAGCGCTGGATGATGGTCGGCGCGGGCTCGAACACCGGCGTCGCGAGCTGCGAGAGCGGCAGCAGCACGCCGTTGCGGTTGGCGACGCGCATCTGGTCCAGCGCACCCAGGTCGGCGCGCGCCGCCACCGGCGTGCGCACGACGATCGCATACTGCTCGCCGTCGGCGGCCTTGAAGTTGCCGGCGGGCAGGCCGCCCACCGCGAGGCGCACGGCGCGATCGATCTCGACGGTGGCGACGCCCAGCAGCCCGGCCTTCTGCGAATCGATCTGCCAGCCGCAGGTTGGTGCGCGGCACGCGCAGCGGATTGCTGACGTCGCGCGTGCCGGGCGTGTCCTTGATCAGCTGCTGGATGCGGCGCGCCAGGCTGTCGAGCGTGCCCAGATCCTCGCCCAGGATGCGCACCGCGATCGGCGCGGTGATCGGCTGGCCCTGCACGAACTCGCTTCACGTAGATGTGCGCGGCCGGATATTCGCGAAGTCGGCGCGCAGGCTCTCGTACAGGCGCGGCGTGGCGCGCGTGTCGTAGCGCTCGAGCTGCACGAACAGCTCGCGCGTAGTTGGCCGAATCGTTGCGCACGATGTGGTTGTAGTAGATCTGCGGATTGCCGTGGCCGAGGTTGGCGAAGTAGCCGCGCACTCCAGGCGTGCGCGCCAGGCGCGCCTCGACGAAGCGCAGCGCGCGATCGGTGGCCGCGAAGCTGCTGCCGTTGGGCGACTCGACGCTGATCAGGAACTGCGGCGTGTCGGCCTTGGGGAACAGGCTGCTGCCCAACACCTGCGTGAGCCCGAGCGAGACCAGCAGCGAGCCGCCGATCGCGCACGATCGCGGTGGCGCGCGGCCGCGCCAGGCAGTAGTGCAGCGCCGGGCGGTAGTAGCGGTGGATCACGCCCATCACGCGCTCGAGCAGGCGGTTGTGCGTGGCGCCGTCTCCGGCGCGCAGCAGCCGGCTGGCCAGGAACGGGATGATGAACAGCGCGATCAGCAGCGAGCCGACGATCGTGGCCACCACGGCCGAGGGCAGCACGCGGATGAACTTGCCGGCGTTGCCGGGCAGCGCCAGCAGCGGCAGGAAGGCGAAGATCAGCGTCGCGGTGCAGCCGAGGATCGCCGCGAAGATCTGCTGCGTGCCAGCGAGCGCCGCCTGCAGGCGCGTGGCGCCCTCGCGCAGGTGGCGGGCGATGTTCTCGACCACCACGATGGAATCATCGACCAGCAGGCCGAGCGCCACCACGAAGCCGGCGATCGAGATCTGGTTGAGCGAATAGCCGATGAAATACAGCACCGCGATGCCGAAGGCGAGCGACAGCGGGAGCGAGATCATCACGATGCCGGCGGCGCGCAGGCCCAGCGGCAGCAGCGTCAGCGCCACCAGCGCGATGGCGATGCGAGAAATCGATGTACAGGCGGTTGAGCCGATGCGTGACGTTGCGCGCCTGCTCGAAGCCGCGCTCGAGGCGTATGTCGCTTCGGCAAGGTCTGCTGGTAGCGGTCCAGCGCCGCGATCGACATCCTGCTGCACGCGCGGATTGTTGTAGCCGTCCTTCTGGTTGGCGGTGACGAACACGCGCGCGCTTGCCGTTGTAGCGGCCGACGTAGCTGAGCGTGGCGCTGTCCCAGCTCACCTCGGCGACATCGCGCACGCGCACGATGCGGCCCGCGGCGCCGCCGACCACGGTGTCGCGCACCTGCTCGAGCGTGGTGTAGCCGGCTGAAGTCTTGAGGCTGAAGCTGCGGCTGCCCACGTCGACGAAGCCCGCGGGCATGTTGGCAGTTTTCACTCTGCAGCGCCTGCAGCAGCTGCCCCGGCGTGATGTGCAGCTGGCGCCATGCGCGCCAGGTCCACCGCGATGCGCAGCTCGCGCCGCGGATAGGCCCAGCTCTCGGCGGTGCGCATGCCGGGCACGGCCTTGAGCGTGTCCTTCAGCGTGCGCGCGGCGTCCTCGAGCTGCGCGTAGGAAGCGCTCTCCGAGACCAGCGCCAGCTGCAGGATGTTCACCTGCGCCGGGCTGACCTTCTCGATCTCGAGCGAAGCCAGTTCCGGCGGCAGCGTCGGGCGCAGGGCGTTGACCTCGCGCGTGCATCTCGTCGTATTTCTTCTCCGGGTCGGTCGAAGCCTCGAACTCCACCGCCACGAAGGCGACACCGTCGACCATCGTGGTCTCGAGCTTGTGCACGCCATCGAGTTCGGCGATGCGGTCCTCGATCGGCTTCGCCACCAGTCGTTCCAGGTCCTGCGGATCAGCGCCGGGCCAGATCGCAGTGACGAAGAAGGCCGCGAACTTGATATGCGGATCTTCCTCGCGCGGAATCTGCTGGAAGGCGTAGAGGCCGAGCACCGCCAGGCACAGGAACGCGACCAGCGTGAACTGGTGGCGGCGGATCGGCATTTCGAGCAGTTTCATGGCTGCTCAACGGGTCGCGACGGCGACGCGCTCGTTGTCGTCCAGGAACGGCGCGCCGTCGGTGATCACGGTTTCGCCGGGGCTCAGGCCGCTGCGCACCGCGATCTCGCTGCCGTCGACGAAGGCGATGCCGATCTCGCGCCGCAGGGCGCGATCGCCCTGCAGCACGAATACCGAACCATGCTGGCCAGAGGCCGTCACCAGCGCGCCGGCGGGAATGCGTGCCAGGCTGGCGCCGCTTCCGGGCTGCAGCCGCGCGGTGGCCACCATGCCACTGGCGACGCGCAGCGCAGCGGGCTGCACGCGTGATCTCCACCGGGAACAGGCCCGTGGCCGGATCTGCGGCGCGGCTCGCCGACTCACCTGGCCCTGCAGTGGCTGATCGGGCGCGGCATCGAGCAGCACGCTGGCCGCTAGCCCCAGGCGCAGCGCGAGCAGTTCGCGATCCGAGACCGAGGTGCGCAGGATGTAGCCGCGCGAGCCCGCAACTCACGGTCAGCACCGGCTGGCCCGCGGCCACCAGTTCGTGCACCTCGGCCAGGCGATACAGCACCACACCGTCGCTTGCGGCGCTGATACGCGCGTGGCCGCGATTGAATGCACGGCCTGCAGCTGCGCACTGGCAACTCCGTGCTGCGTGCGCAGGTTCTGCAGCTGCTCCAGGCTGATCACTTCATCGCGATACAGCTGCTCACCGCGCTGCAGGTCGCGCGCCGCCTTGGCGTCGAGCTCGCGGGCCTGAACTCAACTGCGCGTCGATCTCGGCCGGCTCGATCTCGGCCAGCATCTGCCCGGCGTGCACGCTGTCGCCGGCATCGACGGCGATGCGCGCGATCACGCCGCCGACCTTGAAGGACAGCTTCGCTTCGTCGCGACTGCCGATCACCCCATGCAGCGCGATGGCGGGCAGGTCGGCGCCGACGCTCACCGTCGGCGTGCCCACCGGCGTGTAGGCGCGTGCGCATCAGGGGGCGCGGCCTTGCCACCACAGGCCACCAGCGGCAGTCCCGGCAATAGCCACAGCAACAAACCGGACAGTGGCCGGGAGGGCAGGGGCGCGGTCATGGCGTATCTCCACGGGCAAAGTCAAGTTCGAACTGCGCGTTGCAGCAGCGTGCAGCGGGTCTGGTCTTCGTTGAGCTGGGCGCTGGTCAGCGCGCTGCGGGCGTCGAGGAATTCCAGCGCGCTGGCCATGCCGGCATCGCGCTTGCGGCTGGCGATATCAAAAGCTGCGTGCGCCGCGGCGCTGCGTACCTGCGCCGTGAGCAGCGAGCCCTGCGCGGTGCGCAGGTTGTCGTAGGCCTGGCGCATCTCCAGTTCGACGCGGGTCGCCGCCAGCTGCTGCTGGTTGCGCAGCTGCGCGGCCGAGAGCCGTGCCTGCGAGAGCGCGGCAGCGCGTGCGCCACCATCGAAGAGCGTCCAGGTCGCTACCAGCGAGGCGGTGGTGAAGTTGTAGTTGCGGCCCAGCCCGTAGTCGGCGCCTTGCGTGCCGGCGTCGACGCCCAGGGAAATGCTGGGTTTGCGCGCCGCATGCGCCACGCGCAGCTGCGCGTCGGCGGCTGCGCCGGCGGCTTCGAGCTGGCGCAGTTCAGGGCGGGCCAGCAGCGCGGTGTGCGTGGCGGCCTCGAGATCCGGCGGCGCGGGTGCGGCCGTCGCCACTGCCGGTGCTGCTGGCGCCGCCTCGGGTCCGCTTGCGTCTACCGCGTCCGTCACACTGAACGCGCCGTTCTCCAGCGGCGTATCCAGCGGTCGGTTGAGCAGGAAGTTCAGGTAGCTGCGCGCCTGGGTGGTGCTGTTCGCGCTCTCGGATTGTTGCTGTTGCACGGCCAGCAACTCGGCCTGCGCGCGCAGCACGATGTCGTGCGTGCCCTTGCCGCTCGTGTAGAGCGCCTGGTTGACGCGCAGGTTCTCGCTGAGCAGCGCCGCGCTGGCAGCGATGATCTCGGTGCCGTGGCGGGCGCGCAGCCAGTCGAGATAGGCCACGGCGATATCGCGGCGCAGTTGCCGCGTGAACGCCTGCTGCCCGAAATTCGCAGCGCTGGCATTGGCGCGCGCCGCGGCCACCGCCGCCGGAATGGCTGGCGCGTACAGCGGCTGGCGCAGCGTGAGGCGCGTGTCCTGCTCGCGCGGCAGTTGCAGCGGAAAAGATTCATCGCCCAGCAGCGGAAAGCGTGGCGTACCGCCGTTGGCGACCAGCAGTTCGTTGAGTGTCTGGTAGGCCGGGTTCAGCAATTGGCCGGTGGGCACAGTGAACTGCCGGCCACCGTCGGCGCGTGTGTAGCGCGCGTTGAGGCCCAGCTCGGGAAAGTAGTGGGCGCGTGCGGCGTCGAGGGCCGCGAGGCCTTTCTGTGCTTCCAGCGACTGGTTGGCCAGCAGCAGGTTGGAAGCCAGCCCGCGCTGCACGTAGTCCTCGATCACGGCGTGGACCGGCCGATCGGCGCCCGGCGAGGTCGCGACGGCGTCGTTCGCGGCTACCGCTGCCGGGCCGGCGAGTACTGTCGCGACTGCCAGGGAAGCAAGCAGCTGTTTAATGATTATACGCATGTCCAATTCAGGCCAAAAAAACTCAGTGGCGCGCCGGACTCAGGCCGTCGGCGGCGATCTTCAGCGCCTGATCGACCAGCGCCTTGGCGTTCAGGCCATATTCGCCGAGCAGACCGCCCTTGGTGCTGATGAGCTGGATCGTGCCGTGCATGAAGGCCCACAGGGTCATGGCGATCGCGACCGGGGAGCCCGCGCTGGTGGCGATGCTGCCATCGCGCTGGCCAGCCTCGATCACCGCGAACATGGTCTGGTGAACTTTCTCGCCGGCCGCGAAGCAGGCGGCGACGTTGCCGGTGCCCGGCTCAGTGCCGGCCTCATGCGCCTGGAAGCTGGCGAGCGCCGCGAAATGTACGGGAAATTCCGCTGCAAAAGCCACATAGGCGCGGCCGATGGCGACGATCTTCTGCAGCCCCGTGCCGCGCCGCGCCGCGGCCGCCTCGAAGCGGCCCTGCAGCAGCGCCAGTGCGCGCTCGCACAGCCCGAAGTGCAGATCGTCGCGGTCCTGGAAATAGACATACAGCAGCGCGCGCGAGATGCGCGCGCGGCGCGCCACCTGGTCCATGGTCAGCGCATCGAAACCCTCGCTGGCCGCCACGGCTTCGGCGGCATCGAGGATCTCGGTGCGCCGGCGATCCTTCTCTTCCTGGCGACGTTCAGCGATATAGTTCATGCCAAGATCCTAGCGAGGCGTTGACACGGTGTCAATAACTGTACGAATGACCATTGCCCTGGGCCTGGCGTGGGCAGCCGCTATGCCGGTGGGCGCGGCGCCAGCCGCAGCCGCACCAGCCATTGCGGCATCGACCACCGCGGCACCGGCCTGGCAGGTCGTGGACGACGAGGGCCACAACATCAGGATGACCCATCCCGCGCGTCGCATCGTCGCGCTCTCACCTGGTGCGACAGCGATGCTGTTCGCTGCCGGCGGCGGCGATCGCATCGTGGGGACAGCGCATTTCTCGGTCGAGCCGGCCGCGGCGCGCAAGATTCCGCGCATCGGCGATGCGCATGGCTTCGATCTGGAGCGCATCGTGGCGCTGCATCCCGACGTGGTGGTGGCCTGGAGCGGCGGTGCTTCGGCGGCGCAGCTCGCGCCACTGGAGCGCGCCGGGCTGGTGGTCTACCGCCATCGGGTGGTGCGGCTCGGCGATGTCGCGCCCTCTATCGAAAGGCTGGGCACCCTGCTCGGCACGCAGCCGACCGCGCACGCGGCCGCGACCGCGTTGCAGTCGCGCATCGAGGCGCTGCGCTCGCAACATCGCAGCGCGTCGCCACCGCGCGTACTGGTGCAGGTGTGGGACCGGCCGGTCTACACGGTCGGTGGTGCGCAGCTGATTTCCGACGCGGTGGAAGTGTGCGGCTATCGCAACCTGTTCGGCGACCTTAGCGATCCCGCGCCGGCAGTGGCGCTCGAAGCGATTGCGGCGCGCGACCCCGATGCGATCCTGGCACTGGCCGCCGACCAGCAGATGGCACGCGACTGGTTGCAGCGCTGGCATGCCTTGCCTTCGCTGCGCGCGGTGCAGCGCGGCGCGCTGCTGTCGTTCGTGGATGCGCGGCTCAGCCGGCTGGGTCCGGAAGTGGTCGATGCCACCGAGGATCTGTGCCGCGTGCTGGCGGGCGCGAACAAGTAGAGCCGCGCGGGTAGCGCCGCGCGAGCCCGTTGGCCCTCAGCAGGCCGGCGCCGGAAATCCGTCCGCGCCCACGCGCCAGGGCAGCCAGCCTACCGCCAGCTCACCGATCGCGATGTCGGATTTGCGCGCCGGGATCTGCACTGGCGTCAGGCTCACCGCGGCCGGATCGCGCTGCGCGCGCAGGGCGGCCAGTGCCGTATCGCAATCGGCCTGCATCTGCTTGAGCGCCTGCTCTACGCCGGCGACGCTCTCATCGGCCTGCGTCGCATCCTCGCGTTGCTGGCCGATGCGCGTGGCGCTGCGGATGGCCGTGGCGGCGCGGCCCACGGTGGTGGCCGAAGCCGCGCGCCGGCCGAACAGTGCGCCGAGTATCGTCGAGCCCACCGCGACCACGGTCGAGAGCGTCTGCTGCGTGGCCTGCGAATGTTCGCGGGTGGCGCGTGCCTGCGCACGCTGCAGGCGATCCTGGAGCGCGGCCAGCCGCGGCGCGTAGCTGTTCTGCAGCGCCTGCAGTTCGCTGTCGCGCAGTTCGCGCAGGCGCTGGCCGAGGCGCACGCGAAAATCGCCTTCGCTCTCGCCGGGGAGCGAGGCGAGCTTCAGTGCTTCGCAGTACAGCAGCGTGGCGCGAGCGGTTTCATACAGCTGCGCGCCCAGCGATTTGCTCCACGCCGCGTAGGAGTCGGCGCGCAAGGCAGTCGCGGGCGGCGCCATGAAACTCGCGCCGGCGGCCGGTGCGTTGCCCGCCTGCGTGCGCAGGCTCGTGGCATCACGCGCCTCGCTCCACAGCGCCTCACTGCCATCCGGGTTCAGCGCTGCGATGAGTTGCAGCGTCTGCCAGCAATCCACACCGTAGCGGGGTTCGACATAGTGCAGCTTCGCGCTGCCCAGCAGGTTGAAGCGATATTGCGGAGTGCCGCTGCCTTGCAGCGCGGGCAGGAACAACTCGCGCGCCTGCGCTGGCAGTGCCGGCCGGCTCGCGGATGCGCCGGGCGCCGCGGCGCCGGATGCGCCAGCAGCTGCGGCACCGGGCGTAGCAGGCGCGGCCGCGCCCGCAGCCGAGGCTGCCAACGATGCGCGCGCCGCACGCTGCGGCGCCATCAGCGTACCGATCTCGCTGGCAGTGAGCGGCCCGCGCAGGTACGACAGGGTCCAGCGACTCTTCATCAGGTGCGGCGCATCGTCCTTCGCGCGGCGCATCAGGAACAGGCGCTGCGTGAGCGAGGACATCAGCTTCTCCAGCGTGCCGCGATCGGGCGCGGCACCGCCCAGCGCGCTGGTCAGGCCGTCGATCACGCGCGCCTTGTCGCGCTCGGTCTGCAGGCGGCCGATGAGCCAGGTGCCGGTGTTCGCGAGTCCGCGATAATCGAGGTCGACCGGATTCTGCGTTGCCAGTACGCAACCGAGGCCAAAGGCGCGCGCCTGCTTCAGCAGCGTGAGCATGGGCAGCTTGGCCGGCGGATTCGCGGTCGGCGGAAAGTAACCGAAGATCTCGTCCATGTAGAACAAGGCACGCAGGCTCGAGGTGCCGCTCTGACGGCGCATCCAGGCCACCAGTTCGTTGAGTACCAGCGTGACGATGAACATGCGCTCGGCATCACCCAGGTGCGCGATCGAGATGATGCTGATGCGCGGCTTGCCATCGCTCCGGTAGAGCAGGCGCTGCGCGTCGAGCGGTTCGCCGGTGGTCCAGGCGGAGAAACCGGGCGAGGCCAGCAGGCCGTTGATGGCCATCGCCAGTTCGAGCCGCTCCTTCGCCGGATAGAAAGTCTCGAGGTCGATGGCGCCGAGCTGATCGAAGCCCGGTTTCTGCACGGCCTGGATCAATCCGGCCAGATCCAGGTCGCTGCCCGCGCTCCAGCTCTGCTCGATCAGGCGCGCGAGCAGGATGTGATCGCGGCTCTTCACCGGATCCGCATCGCGACCCAGCAGCGCCAGCAATGCCGCGACGATGCCGCCGATCTGCTCGCGCAGCGCCGTGGCGTCGGCGAGCACGGCCTCGCCCGGAGCCTTGAGCGATCGCAGCACCGACAGGCCCAGGCCCGTGCTGCCGCCAGGCGTGTAGACGCTGACCTCGACGGCATCGCGCAGGCGCTGGATGCGATCGGGCGTCTGGTCCCATTCCGCGAGCCCCTTCTTCCAGGTCTCGGCGGTCTGCGCTGCCCACTCATCGACGCTGAGATTGCGACGCGCAGCTTCGCTGGCATCCGCCCAGGGCGCGAAATCCGCGGGCGCCAGCTTCGGGAAAGTCAGCAGCAGATCGGCGATATCGCCCTTGGGGTCGATGCAGATCGCCGGGATGCCATCGAGCGCCGCCTCTTCTAGCAGACCGATGCACAGGCCCGTCTTGCCGCTGCCGGTCATCCCCAGGCACACGGCGTGCGTGGTCAGGTCGCGCGATTCGAGCAGCAGGGGCTCGGGACGCGTCTGGCCGCTGGCGGCATCCACCTCGCGGCCCACGTAGAACACGCCGAGTTTCTCGTAGTCGTTGCTCATGGCAGCTTCCGTCCGCGTCGTAGATCGCCTGGCCTGCCGGGCAAGCTAAGGGCTGCGTTGCGGCCGCGCAAGAGTCGGAATGGTGACTATTGACGCCCCCGGCCGCCCATGGCCATACTCGCCCGGTATGCCACTCTTTGCCCAAACCGCCCCGATCCGCTGGTGGTGGACCCTCTCCTGAACCGGAGTGGGCCCTGGGCGCTGTTTCTTACCGAACCCGATTTCAACGCTGACCAGACCCCGCTCCGGAATAAAATCCGGAACGGCTGCCTTTGCCTATGAAAGCACCATTCGACATTGCCGGTGACCTCGATACGCCCGTTTCGGCGTATGCGCGGCTGCGCGAGTTCAAGCCGCGCTTCCTGCTCGAGAGCGTCGAGGGCGGCGAGCGCCTGGGGCGCTATTCCTTCATTGGTTTCGGCGAAGCCTTTGAAGTGCGGCTCGACGAGCAGGGCTTCCAGATCGGCAAGCAGCAGCTGCCGGTGCCGCGCAATGCGGGCGAGCTGCTGGAAGGTTTGCGCATGGGCCTGCGCCAGGCGCCGCGGCCACTGCCCGAGATCAGCTCGGTGCCGCTGGCGGGCGGACTCGTGGGCTACACCTCCTATGACGTGGTGCGCTATTTCGAGCGCCTGCCGGTGCGGGCGGCGCGACTCCCCAATGCGCCACCGCTGCTGCACTACGTGGCGCCGCGCTCGATGCTGGTGTTCGATCACCTGACGCGCGCGATCGCGCTGCTGCATGACGGGAGCGACGCCGATCGTGCCGCACTGCGTCGCGCGGTGATCGCGGCGCTCCGCGGGCCGATGCCGGCGACGTTGCCGGCGCACGCGCCCGGCAAGGCGAGCTACGCGCCGCCGGTCGCGGCGCTCACGCGCGCGCAATATCTCGAGGGTGTGCGGCGCGCGCAGGAGTACATCGCCGCCGGCGATGTCTACCAGCTGGTGCTCTCGAGCCGCTTCTCCGGCCGTCACCAGCTCGATCCCTTCCAGGCCTATCGCGCGCTGCGGCTGATGAATCCCTCGCCGTACATGTTCTATTGCGAGCTCGGCGAGCTCACCGTCGTGGGCTCCTCGCCCGAGGCGCTGGTGAAACTCAAGGCAGGCGCCGCCGAGCTGCGGCCCATCGCCGGCACGCGGCCGCGCGCGGCCGACAGCGCGCGCGACGAGCGCAATGCCGCCGAGCTGCTGCTCGATCCGAAGGAAAATGCGGAGCACGTGATGCTGGTCGACCTGGCGCGCAATGACCTGGGGCGCGTGGCCGCGGCGGGCAGCGTGCACGTCAATCCCTATCGCGTCATTGAGCGCTATAGTCATGTGATGCATATCGTCAGTGGCGTGCATGGGCAGCTCGCTGCAGGGCGCGATGCCTTCGATCTGTTCGCCGCGGCCTTTCCCGCGGGCACACTGGTGGGTGCGCCGAAAGTGCGCGCCATGGAAATCATCGAGGAGCTCGAACCCGTGCGACGTGGTCTGTATGGCGGCACCGTGGGTTACTTCGGCGCGCGGGGCGACATGGACCAGGCGATCACGATCCGCTCGCTGGTGTTCCATGGCGATGAATACAGTTACCAGGCCGGCGCCGGCATCGTGGCCGACAGCGTGCCCGAGGCCGAACACGACGAGGTGCTCGCCAAGAGCGGCTCGGCCGTGCAGGCGCTGCAGCTGGCGGAGAGTGGCCTGTGAGCCCGCGCCTGCTGCTGATCGACAACTACGATTCCTTCACCTACAACCTGGTGCAGGCCTTCATGATCCTGGGCGCCGAGGTGCTGGTGTACCGCAACGATGCGCTCGACCCTGAGCAGGCCGACGGGTTGTCGCCAACGCACCTGTGCATCTCGCCGGGGCCGGGGACGCCTGCGCAGGCTGGCGTGTCGATCGCGATGATCAGGCACTTTGCCGGGCGCATTCCGATATTCGGTGTGTGCCTCGGCCACCAGGCGATCACCGAGGCCTTCGGCGGCCACGTGGTGCGCGCACCGCGGCTGATGCACGGCAAGACCTCGCCGGTGGAGCATGATGGGCAGGGCGTGTTCAAGGGCATCGTCAATCCTTGCGAGGTCGGTCGTTACCATTCGCTGATCGCCGCAGGCGATACGCTGCCGCCGGAACTCGCGGTGACGGCGCGTACGCGCGAGGGCGAAATCATGGGTCTGCGCCATACGAAGCTGCGCATCGAAGGTGTGCAGTTCCATCCCGAGAGCGTGCTGACGCCTGATGGGCCGGCAATGATGAAGAATTTCCTGGAGTTCAAACCGTGAGCGACACGCTGTCGGCCACGCTCGATCGCCTGCTCGACGGCCAGAACCTGGCCGAGCGCGAGGCGGGCGAGCTGCTGGTGGCGCTGACGACACCCGAGTTGCCGCCGGCACTGGGGGGCGCGCTGCTGGCGGCGCTGCGTGCCAAGGGCGTGACGGCCGCGGAGCTGCGCGGCTTTGCGCTCGCCATGCGCGGCCTCGCGCGTCGCCCCAAGCTGGCAGCGGATTTGCCGGCGGTGGACATCGTCGGCACCGGTGGCGATAAATCCGGCAGCTACAATCTTTCCACGGGCGCGGCGCTGTTGACTGCGGCCTGCGGCGTGCCGGTGGTCAAACACGGCAACCGCTCGGTTTCCAGTCGCGCCGGCAGCGCCGATGTGCTCCAGGCGCTGGGCCTGGCGTTGCCGCTCGATGAGCAGCGCGCCGCCGATTGCCTGGCGCTTTGCAGCTTCACTTTCCTGTTCGCGCCGCACTACCACCCGGCGATGAAGAACATCGCGCCGGTGCGCGCAGCGCTCGGCGTGCGCACTGTGTTCAATATCCTGGGGCCGCTGTGCAACCCGGCGCAGCCACCGTTCCACGTGATCGGCGCCTACAATCTCGCCACCGCCGAACTCATGGCACAGGCGCTGGCCGGCATGAACAGCGGTCGCGCGTTGGTGATCCACGGTGCCGAGGGCTGGGATGAACCCACGCCCATCGGGCCCTTCGAGGTTTTCGATGTGCGCGGCGACGAGGTGCGGCGCGAGCAGCGTTCGCCGGCCGATTACGGCCTGGCGGCCTGCACTGGCGAGGCGCTCGCGGGTGGCGATGCCGCCTACAACGCCGCCAGCCTCAGTCGCGTATTGCGCGGCGAGGAGCGCGGCGCGCATCGTGACGCGCTGCTGCTGGGGGCCGCGCTGGCGCTCGAAGTCACCGGCATCGAGGCCGCGCCACGGCTTGCGGTGGCGCGCGCCGCGCAGGCCATCGATGACGGCGCGGCCGCAGCCTTGTTGACGAAGCTGGTGCAGTTCGGTGCGCCGCGCGCAGCTACTGCGCGCAGCGACGCGGAGGTATCCACATGAGCGAAACTGATTTTCTCGCCGACATGGCCGCTGCCAGCCGCGCGCGCGTGCAGACCGCACAGGGGGAGTTGTCCGCCGTGGAACTGCGCGCCCGCGCCGTGGCAAGCGCCGTGCCGCCACGCCTGCAGCTCTCCCCACGACGCTTCGATCTGATCGCCGAAGTGAAATTCCGCTCGCCCGCGGCCGGCGCGCTGCGCGAAGGCAATGCGGATAGCGTCCGCGCGCGCGTGGCCGGTTACGCCGATGCCGGCGCGGCCGCGGTCTCGGTGCTGACCGAGCCAACGCGCTTCGATGGCTCGCTGCAGCACCTGGAAGCCGCCGTGCGCGCACTGGAAGGGCGCATTCCGGCGATGCGCAAGGATTTCCTCGTTGACCCCTACCAGGTCTGCGAAGCGCGGCTGGCCGGCGCCGGCGGCGTGCTGGTGATCATGCGCATGCTGAACGACGCCGAAGTGGCGGCGCTGGTGGAAAGCGCTGTGCAGCTGCGCCTGTTCGTATTGCTGGAAGCCTTTGATGCCGCTGACATCGGGCGCGCGGCCAGAGTCGCAAAGCAGTACGCCCGCAGCACCGAGCTGCTGATCGGCGTGAATTCGCGCGATCTCGTGACACTTCAGGTGGTGCCTGGCCGCCTCGAGGAACTGGTACGCCTGCTGCCCGACGATGTGCCGCGTGTCGCCGAGAGTGGCGTCGCCACGGCAGCGGACGCCGGGCGTGTCGCTGTCTCCGGCTACGACGTGGCTTTGGTGGGTAGTGCGCTCATGAATGCGCTGGAACCCCTGCAACTGGCGCGCGCGATGATTTCGTCGGGGCGCAATGAGCGGGCGCGGCGGTCATGAGCGAGAGGGTCGCGGTAGCGTTGGGCGCGTGCACGGATGGGCTCCCGGCTGGGAACGCCGTGAATCCGTCCCTGGAGGCTCCGGCCGCGACATCCTGTCGCGGACGGTCCCAGCCGGGAGCCCATCCATGCACGCACCCAACGCCATCACAGTCATCGCTCGTGATCACCGCGCGCACATCTTTACGTCGCCACGAAGTCGGCGCTCATCAGTCGCGACTCTTCACCGCCGCGCATGCGCGCATTACCCCGCCAACGACACAGTGGGGCGTTCAGACGGTGCGCACGGCTTGGCGCTCCCGGGACCGTGCGCGACAGGATGTCGCGCCCGGAGCCTCCAGGGACGGATTCACGGCGTTCCCGGGAGCGGCCAAGCCGTGCGCGCCGGCTGAACGCGGCATTGCGCCTCTTATCCGGGTTCGTACACGCATGAGCGGCTGGATAAAAATCTGCGGCATGACGAGCGCCGAAGCCGTGACCGCCGCCATTGATGCGGGCGTAGACGCGATCGGCTTCGTGTTCGCTGACTCCGTGCGCAAGGTGACGCCCGAGCGCGCGGCCGAGCTCGCGCGCGGTACGCGCCAGAGAGTCATCTGCGTTGCGGTCACGCAGCATCCCTCGCAGGCGGTGGTCGATGAGATCGAGCGCGGCTTCCATCCTGACCTGTTGCAGACCGATATCGGGGACTACGCGCAGCTGAAGATTCCGCGGCGGATGATGCGCCTGCCGGTGCTGCGCTCCTCGCAGCCGCCACCGGCGGAGCTGCCGGCGCGCTTGCTTTACGAAGGGCCGAACAGCGGCAGCGGTACTACCAGCGATTGGACCCAGGCGGCTGCGCTCGCGCGGCGCACGAAGCTGATCCTGGCGGGCGGCCTGACGGCGGCCAATGTGGGCGATGCGATCCGCAGCGTGCGCCCTTACGGTGTTGATACCTCGAGCGGAGTGGAATCGCGTCCGGGCGTGAAGAGCGCGGCGCGCATCATTGAATTTGTCCAGGCCGCACGCGCGGCCTTCAGCGAGATCGCAGCATGAACGCAAAAATGGATCCGAAGCCGGCACTGGGTGCCGCAAGCCTCACTGGCATCAATGAGCAGCAGCGCAAGGCGCTGTATGCAGCCCATATCGCCGGCAAATTTCCCGACGAGCTCGGGCGTTACGGGCCTTTCGGCGGCCGCTACGTGCCCGAGACGCTGGTGCCGGCGCACGAGCGCCTCGAGGCGGGCGTGAAGCGCTGGTTGCGCGATCCGGAATTCCAGGCGGATTTGCAGCGCGAGCTGCTGCAGTGGGTGGGCCGGCCGACGGCGCTCAGTCATGCGCCCAGGCTTTCGCAGCGTTGGGGCGCACAGGTCTGGCTCAAGCGCGAGGATCTCGCGCACACCGGCGCGCACAAGATCAACAACGCGATCGGCCAGGCGCTGCTGGCGCAGCGCCTGGGCGCGAAGCGCATCGTCGCCGAGACCGGCGCCGGCCAGCATGGCGTGGCGAGTGCCGCGGCCTGCGCGCGCGTGGGCCTGCCGTGCACCGTCTACATGGGCGCGATCGACATGGAGCGCCAGGCGCCCAATGTCGGGCGCATGCGATTGCTGGGCGCCAAAGTGGTGAGCGTCACCAGCGGCGATCAGACGCTGCGCGCCGCGATCGATGAAGCGATGCGTGATTGGGTCGCCGATCCGGATGGCACTTACTATCTGCTGGGCTCGGCGGTCGGCGCGCATCCCTATCCTTATCTGGTGCGCGAGTTGCAGGCGGTGATCGGCCGCGAGGCGCGCACGCAGTTCCAGCAACAGGCGGGCGCGCTGCCCGACGTGGTCGTCGCCTGCGTGGGTGGCGGCTCGAATGCGATCGGCCTGTTCCATCCGTTCATCGGCGACAGCTCCGTCGCGATCCTCGGCATCGAAGCCGGCGGTGTAGGCACGGGCCTGGGTGAAAACGCGGCGCCGCTGAGCAGCGGCCGGCCCGGCGTGCTGCACGGCAGTTACTCGATGCTGCTGCAGGACGACGACGGCCAGATCCAGGAGACGCAGTCGGTTTCCGCGGGCCTCGACTATCCGGGCGTGGGCCCCGAGCACTCGCTGCTGCTCGCCACCGGCCGCGTGACTTACGAAGCCGCCAACGATGATGAAGCGCTCGATGCCGTGCGCGAATGCTGCGCTTGCGAGGGCATATTGCCGGCGCTCGAGAGTGCGCACGCGCTCGCGGGCGCGCGGCGCTGGGCCGCAACGCATCCCGGCAAGACGCATCCTGATCGGACTCTCGGGGCGCGGCGACAAGGACATGCCGACACTGCAGCGCACGCTGATCGCGCAGCTGGCCCAGGAACAGGGCTGATGCTGCCGCGCGAACGCATCGCCGCGGCGCTGCGCGGCGCGACGCCGCGGGCGAGCCGGCGCTGGTCGCCTTCCTCACCGCGGGCTATCCGCAGCGCGAGAAGTTCCGCGAACACGCTGAGCGCTGTGTGCGCCGCCGCCGATGTGGTCGAGATCGGCGTGCCGTTCACCGACCCGATGGCCGATGGCATGACGATCCAGCGCTCGAGCCGCGAGGCGCTGCGCCAGGGCGTCACCCTGCAGTGGATCCTCGATGAGCTTGGCGCCATGCAAGCGATCGCCAGACACCGCTGCTGCTGATGAGCTATCTCAATCCGCTGCTGACCTACGGCTATGAACGGCTGGCCGCGGCCGCGCTGGCAGCCGGCGTCTGCGGCTTCATCGTGCCCGACCTGCCGCTCGACGAGAGCGCCGCATTGAGCGCAGCGCTCGACGTGCACGGGCTGGCGCTGGTGCAGATGGTGACGCCGGTGACGCCGCCCGAGCGGCTGGCGCGGCTGTGCGCCGCCAGCCAGGGTTTCGTGTACGCGGTGACGATGACCGGCACCACCGGCAAGAGCGTCGCGGTGCCCGATGACGTGATTGCGTATCTCGAGCGCGTGCGCAGCAAGGCCAAGGTGCCAGTGTGCGCAGGCTTCGGCATCCGCAGCCGCGAGCAGGTTGTAGCGCCTGCGCGGCCATGTCGACGGCGTGATCGTGGGCTCGGCGCTGGTCGAGCTGCTCGAGCGCGACGAATCGCCGCAGGCCTGGCTGCGCGCGCTGCGGCACGACACCGTGTGAAATCGCCGGCCGAACCCGCCGCCCACTCGCCGCGCCTGACCATCGTGCTGGCCCTGCTCTCGACGCTGGGCCCGTTCACGATCGATACCTTCTTTCCGTCGATGCGCGCGATGGCGGCGGAGTTCGGCATCAGCTACTGGCAGGTGCAGCAGACGCTGACCGCCTACCTGGTGCCCTACGCCCTGCATGTCGCTGGTGCACGGCTCGCTCTCCGACGCGCTCGGTCGCCGGCGCGTGGTGATCGCGGGCCTGCTGCTCTACGCGCTGGCCTCCGCGGGTTGCGCGCTGGCGCCGGGATTCGCCTCGCTCCTGGTGTGCCGCGCGCTGCAGGGCATGGTCGGCGGCGTCGGCCATGATCATCAGCCGCGCGGTCGTGCGCGATTGCTACAGCGGTTCGCAGGCGCAGCGGTGATGAGCGCGATCACGATGGTGTTCAGCCTCGGGCCCGCACTGGCGCCGGTGATCGGCGGCTGGGTGCACGTGTGGTTCGGCTGGCGCGCGGTATTCGCGTTCATGGCCATCTTCGGGCTGCTGCTGTGCGCGCTGGTGATCCGCAAACTGCCTGAGACGCTGCCGCCATCGCAACGTACGCCACTGCACGTCGGTGCGATCGCCGGCAACACGCTCGCGATCCTGCGGCACCCCGAGTTCCTGCGGCTCACCGGCGCCAGCGGCCTGTGCTTCATCGCGCTGCAGATCTACATCGGCGCGGCGCCGGCGATCATCTTCGATCACTGGCACCTCAAGCGAAACCAGCTTCGCGGCGCTGACCCTGCCGGTGATCGGTGGCTATGCCTTCGGCGCCTTCTGTTCCGGGAGGCTGGCCGGTCGACTGCCCCCCGACCGCCAGGCCAACATCGGCTACGCGCTGCTGACCGCGACCAGCGCGGCCATGCTGCTGCTGCAGTTCCTGGTGCGCGATCCGCCGCTGCTGCCGCAGCAGCTGCTGCTCGCCGCCACGGCGGTCGGCCTGCAGCTGATGTTCCCGATCGTGACGCTGCGCATCCTCGACATCTTCAGCGAGACGCGCGGCACCGCGGCCTCGGCGCATTCCTTCGTCAGCCTGGTGCTGGCCGCGGTGATGATGGGCGCACTCGCACCCTGGTTCGCGGCCTCGATGCGGCGCCTGGCGCTCAACGCGTTCCTGGTCAACCTCGCGGGCCTGCTGGTGTGGCGCTCCGCGCTGCGCTATCGTCGCCGGGCCGACTGATGGACGGTGCCTGATCATGCAGCTGCTGACTGTCGCTCCCCGATTCTGCGGTCCGCCCGGCGCGGCCAATGGCGGCTATGTGGCTGGACTGTTTGCGCAGCACGCCGCCACCACGGTGCGCGTGCGGCTGCGAGCGTCCGGTGCCGCTCGGCGTGGCGCTGCAGGTGGTCGAGGGCGAAGCAGGGCGGCTCGAACTGCTGCACGACACCGAGCGTGTCGCGCGCGCCGAGCCCGACCAGCTGCAGCTCGAAGTACCGCGCGCACCCGATTACCTGGGCGCGATGGAAGCCTCGCGCCGCTACGCCGGCTTCAACGACCACAGCTTTCCCGGTTGCTTCGTCTGCGGCCCGGGCCGTGCGCGCGGCGATGGGCTGCGCATCTTCGCCGGTGCCTGCGGTGGCGATACAGCGCTGGTGGCGGCGCCGTGGGTGCCGGATGTCGCGCTCGGCCAGAGCGATGGCAAGGTGCGACCCGAGTTCATGTGGGCCGCGCTCGATTGCCCGGGTTACTTCGCCGCGCGCAATGACAATGCGATGATGTTCCTGGGCGAGTTCACCGCGCACGTCGATCGGCGCGTGCACGTCGATGAGCCCTGCGTGATCATCGGCTGGTCGATCGGCAGCAGCGGGCGCAAGTACGAGGTCGGTACTGCGCTGTTCGACGAAGATGGCGAGCTGTGCGCGCGGGCATTGGCCACCTGGGTAGAGCCGCGACCCGCGATCTGAAGTGCCAGCAGTGCCTCAGGCGTAGGCGTGCACCACCAGGCTCAGGCCCGCAACCAGCACCAGCGCGATGATTACCGTGATGCGGAGGAATCGGTCTTTGGTTTCCATCTTTGCGCTCCTGATTATGGGAGATCATTGACGCAAAGATGGATTGTCCCGGCAACTGTCGCCGTTCCCTTACACCAGGTACGACCCGGCAAGTCCCGCGCTGGTACTGGCTCGCCTCAGGCGGGCTTGGTCGCCTTCGCAACCGCCGCTTTCGCAATGGCCGCGCGCACCTGCACCATGGCCGACTGCACGGCCTGCTGCCGGCATTCTTCGTCCGTGGTGAAATCCTTTGGATACAATTCGCCCAGCTGCGCGCACACGCCATTCGCCGATGCCTTCACCCGCTGCTCCAGCGCGGCAATGCCGGCCGAGGTGGAAAGGTCCAGGTCGTTGAAACGCACGCGCCGCTCCAGCGAGTGAATTTCGACTCCCGAATTCTCGTAGGGTTGCGAGATGGTCGGCCTGGCCTGGCGTGCCACCACCGTGGTGGAATCAGTGGCGCTCGCCATTCCGGCAGCAAGCGTCAGACCAGCAGTCGCGAGCGCGATTCGCAGGCGCTTTGAATTTTCAGTTCCGATGTGCATGACAGGGTTCCTCACTGAAGTGAATCTTCAGTCTTAGAACCCTTCAATGGGGCAGATGGTTGCAGCGGGTCGGTCCCGCTCGTGCCCTCAGGCGCTCCGCTGGTGCCGCCACGCGGAAATGAATGCCAGGAGCGACGTTGCGCCCAGCAGCCACGCGGGCCACACGGGCCACGCAGGAATGGCGAGCAGCCCTTCCCAGAGGATCGCGCCGATCAGCAGTACGCTGCCGAGCAGCAGCCGGTCGCGGCGCCGATTGCCGCTGTCGATCTGGGCGCGCAGCGCGATGAGCTCGGTGCTGTCGATCGGCAGCGCGAGCCTGCCATCCTGCGCACGCTCGACGAAATTCTTGGCGATCGAAGGCACCGACTTCATCACTTCGAGCATGTCGGGCAGCCCGCGGCGCAGTTCGCGCAGCACCGTGCGTACCCGCATGCGATCGCGCATCCAGGAGCGCAGCACCGGCGCCGCGGTCTGCCAGATGTCGAGCTGCGGATAGAGCTGGCGCCCCAGTCCCTCGACATTGAGCAGCGTCTTCTGCAGCAGGATCAGTTGCGGCTGGATCTGCCCGTCGAAGCGCTGCAAGGCCGCGAACAGCCGCAGCAGCACGGTGCCGAAGGAAATCTCGCTCAGCGGCCGGTCGAAGATCGGCTCGCAGATGGTGCGCACCGCCGACTCCATTTCATCGACACGCGTGCCGGCCGGCACCCAACCCGATTCGATGTGCAGCTCGGCCACGCGCCGGTAGTCGCGGTCGAACACCGCCAGGAAATTCTCGGCCAGATAGCGTTGGTCGCGCAGCGAGAGCGTGCCGACGATGCCGAAATCCACCGCCGCATAGCGCGGGCGCGACGGGTCTTCGAGCAGCACGAAGATGTTGCCCGGGTGCATATCGGCGTGGAAGAAGTTGTGGCGGAACACCTGTGTGAAGAAGATCTCGACGCCGTTCTCGGCCAGGCGCCGGAAATCGGTGCCGCGTTCGCGCAGCGTGGCCAGATCGCCGATCGGCACGCCGCGGATGCGTTCCATCACCATCACATCGTTGCGGCACAGCTCCCAGTGCACCTCGGGCACATACAGCAGCTGCGAGCCGGCGAAGTTGCGCTTGAGTTGCGAGGCGTTGGCGGCCTCGCGCATCAGATCCAGTTCGTCGAGGATGGTCTTGTGGTATTCACTCACCACCG
The DNA here is from genome assembly GCA_963764065.1 of uncultured Gammaproteobacteria bacterium. Classification (GTDB taxonomy): domain Bacteria; phylum Pseudomonadota; class Gammaproteobacteria; order Steroidobacterales; family Steroidobacteraceae; genus FEN-1191. Next base: position 516,250 of record CAVXRM010000008.1, read on the forward strand.
CGAGCGGCTTCAGGCGGCGTGCTTCCGGCCACCAGCGTTCGGCCAGTGAGGCCAGCGTGTGCATCACTTCCAGGTCGCGGTTGATCACGGACCGCATCTGCGGACGCAACACCTTGACGACCACCTCGCGCCCATCGCTGCGGATGGCCACGTGCACCTGCGCAATCGAGGCCGCGGCCAGCGGCGTTTCCTCGAAGCTCTTGAACAGTGCGTTGAGCGGTTGGCGATAACTGCGTTCAAGGCTGGCGCGCGCTTCGCTCCCCGGGAATGGCGGCACGCGATCCTGGAGCTTGGCGAGTTCGTCGGCGATGTCGTCGGGCAGCAGATCGCGCCGCGTCGAGAGCGCCTGGCCGAATTTCACGAAGATCGGGCCCAGCTCCTCGAGCGCCAGGCGCAGGCGTTCGGCGCGCGTCGCGCCGCGACGGCGCTGGAACCAGGTCCAGGGTGACAGAAAGAACAGGAAGCGCAGCGGCCGGTACAGATGCGTAGCCCGCACGAAATCATCGAGCCCATGGCGCACCAGCACGCGCTGGATCTCGAGCATGCGGCCGAGCACGCGCAGCTTCATGGGTGCGCCAGGCGCTGATCGAGCTGCGAGACGCGGGCCTCGGCGCGCGTCACGCTCTGGCGCAGCGCTTCGACGCCGCTGAGGAATTGCTCGGCTTCGGCGCGCGGCACCAGGTCGCGGCTCTCGTGCGCCAGATAGTCGGCGCTGTTGTCGAGCAGCGAGCGGCCGGCGGCGCGTCCCCACTGCTGCAACGCGCTCAAGGCCCGCGTCGCCAGGTGCGCGGGCACGCGGCCGACGAACTTCGCGAGCCCGGCCTCGAGGCCGGGGCGCAGCAGGCGCGCCAGTTCCTGGAACTGCAGCGCGAGCTGTTCATCGCCGCTCATGAGCAACCGTCGCTCGGCGACCAGCTGTTCGACATTGCCGCCGAGGGCGGCCAGGAAGGCCAGCGGTGCGCCACTCAGGGTGACATCGGCAGCGGCAGTTGCGCCGGTGACGACGCGGTGCAGTTGCAGTCGCTGCTCGCCGACCACGACCTGGATTTGCAACTCGATGCCGCTGATCGCCATGAGCAGCGTGCGGCCCGCGAGCGCGCGGCACAATTCGCGCGCGCGCGGCGAATCCGCCAGTGCGCGCTCCACATAGGAGGAGAAGGCGCGCTCGAACTGCGCGTACGCCGCATCCCGGATCAGCAACGGAAACCCCGATGCACCGCGACGATGCCGCCGAACAGGTTGTGGTAGCGGCATTCTTCCAGGCCCGCGGCGCGCAGCATCGCGAGCAGCGTCTCCTGGTCCGGATGGCGGCGGATCGATTCGGCCAGATAGCGGTAGCTGTCGGCATCGCCGGCCACCACGCGCCCCAGCAGCGGCAGCAGCTTGAAGGAGTAGCTGTCGTACAGCGTACCCAGGGTCGCATTGACGGGTTTGGAGAATTCCAGCACCAGCAACTGGCCACCCACCTTGAGCACGCGCCGCATCGAGGCCAGCGCGCGTGCCTTGTCGGTGACATTGCGCAAGCCGAAGCCGATGGTCACGCAATCGAAACTTTCATCGGCGAAGGGCAGGCACTCGGCGTCGGCCTGCGCGTAGCACACATTGCCGACCACACCCGCATCGATCAGCCGGTCGCGTCCGGCATCGAGCATCGCGGCATTGATGTCGGTGAGCACCACCAGCCCCGATTGCCCCACCTGCTGCGCCATGCCGACCGACAGATCGCCGGTGCCGCCGGCCACATCGAGCGCGCGGCCGCCGGTCTTGAGGCCGGTGAGCGAGAGCGCAAAGTGTTTCCAGATGCGATGCGCGCCACCCGACATCAGATCGTTCATCAGGTCGTAACGCGTCGCGACCGAATCGAAGACCTCGCGCACGCGCCGCGCCTTGTCGGCGCGCGGCACCTGCTGGTATCCAAAATCGACCGTGTCGTGTTCGCCGGACATCATCGCGCTCCACTCGGGCTTCGCAGATTCTATGTAATACGTACTGACGGCGCGCCCTCGCGAGAGGTTTTGTATGCGCCGCAGCAGATCTTATTATTGAATACCTGTAGCTATTTTGCGCCAGTTGTTTAGAATCGCGCCCCGGCCAGCAGCCGAAAAGGCGCTGGCTAGTGGGGGTCTTGTTAAGATTTGGCCGGGCTTTTGCCCGGCCTTTCTTTTTCCACCCGGCGCAGGTATTCGGCCCAGCGTGAGTGTTGCGATTGCCCCAACTCGTACAGGTATTTCCAGGTGTAGAGGCCGGTGTTGTGCCCGTCGTCGAACATCAGCCGCACCGCGTAGTGGCCTACGGGCTCCACTGAACTGATGCCCACATTCTCCTTGCCCGTGACCAGCACCGGCGGCTCGACGCCGTGGCCCTGCACCTCAGCCGAGGGCGAGTGCACGCGCAGGTACTCGGCCGGCAGCTCGAAGCGCTCACCGCTCTCGAAGGCGACTTCCAGCAGCCGTGAGCGCGTACGCAGACGGATTTCCAGCAGGGCAGGTAAACTAGTCGTCAAAGTGACACTACTCGCTACATTTGGGCCGTTTTGCTATACAAGGCGGCCGTCATGAATCCTACAGATACCGCGAATCCCGATCATTACCATCGGGTCGTCGATTGCCAGTGGGCCTGCCCTGCGCATACCGATGTTCCAGAATACATCCGCCTGATCGCGCAGGGGCGCTTTACTGACGCCTACCTGCTCAATCGCGAATCCAACGTGTTCCCGGGCATCCTCGGCCGCGTGTGCGACCGGCCTTGCGAGCCGGCCTGCCGGCGCGGGCGCGTCGAGGAAAAGCCGGTCGCGATCTGCCGGCTCAAGCGTGTCGCCGCCGATCTCAAGGGCGAGCTCACCGGCCGCGTGCCGCGCGGCCCCTTCGAACGCAACGGCAAGCGCATCGCCTGCGTGGGCGCGGGCCCGGCCTCGCTCACGGTGGCCAACGACCTCGCGCCGCTCGGCTATGAAGTGGTGATCTTCGAGCGCCAGCAGATACCGGGCGGGCTGATGCGCAGCAATATTCCCTCCTTCCGCCTGCCGCAGAGCGTGCTGGATGAAGAGATCGGACTGATCCTCGACATGGGCGTCGAGCTGAAACTCGGCGCGCCGATCGCCAGCATGCGCGAGCTGCTGGAAAAGCAGGGTTTTGACGCCGTGTTTGTCGGCTCCGGTGCGCCCAAGGGCAAGGAACTCGAACTGCCCGGCCGCCACGACACCGATCGCATCCACATCGGCATCGACTGGCTCGAGTCGGTGGCTTTCGAGCACATCAAGACGGTCGGCGAGCGCGTGCTGATCATCGGCGTTGGCAATACCGCGATGGATTGCTGCCGCAGCTCGCTGCGCATGGGTGCGAAGAGCGTGAAAGTCATGGCGCGCAAGCCGCGCGGCTTCTTCAAGGCCTCCGAGTGGGAGCTGGAAGATGCCGAGGCCGAGAGCGTTGAGATCATCGTGAATCGTTCGCCGAAAAAGTTTGTGGTCGAGAACGGCAAGCTCACCGGCATGCTGTTCGATCAGATGGAATACGAGCTCAAGGATGGCCGCATCACCGCCGAGCGCGTGATCGGCGAAGAGCTGATTCCCTGCGACGATGTGATCCTGGCGATCGGCCAGGAGAACGCCTTTCCGTGGATCGAACGCGACCTGGGCATCGAATTCGACAAGTGGAGCGTGCCGACGGTCGATGCGAAGACTTTCCAGTCGACGAACGCGAAAGTGTTCTTCGGCGGTGACGCCGCCTTTGGGCCGAAAAACATCATCTGGGCCGTGGAACACGGTCACCAGGCCGCGATTTCGCTGCACAGCTTCCTGCAGGGCCGGGCGGTCGCCGAGCGACCGCAGCCCGGCATGAAACTGCAGAGCGTGAAGATGGGCGTGCACGAGTGGGCCTACTCGAACGACTACGCCCCGCTCGAGCGGCGGCTGGTGCCGCACGTCTCGCTCAAGGAGCGCTTCAAGAAACTCAACATCGAAGTGGAGCTCGGCTACAACGCCGACGTGGCGGCGCAGGAAGTGCAGCGCTGCCTCAACTGCGATGTGCAGACGGTGTTCGAAGCGAAGCTGTGCATCGAATGCGATGCCTGCATCGATGTCTGCCCGACCGACTGCCTGACCATCACCCATGGTGGTGAAGAGGCCGAGCTGCGCACCCGCCTGCGCGCGCCGGCACGCGTGACCTCGCAACCGCTGGTGGTCTCGGGCGCGCTGCCGCAGACCGGGCGCGTGATGGTCAAGGATGAAAACCTCTGCGTGCACTGTGGACTGTGCGCCGAGCGTTGCCCGACGGCGGCCTGGGATATGCAAAAGTCCACGATTCATTGGCCGCACGCCGGAGATGGTGAAACTGCATGTCGCCCAAAGCAGCGCCAGAGCGCGTAAACGATTTCGTCATCAAGATCGGCACGGTCAACGGCACGGGTTCCGCCAGTGCCAATGGCCTGCTGATGAAAGCCGTGTTCCGCAGCGGCGTGCCGGTGGTCGGCAAGAATTACTTTCCGTCGAACATCCAGGGCGCGCCCACCTGGTACGAGATCCGCGTGACGCGCGCGGGTTATCGTGCGCGCGCCGGGCAGGTCGACATCATGGTGGCGCTCAATCCGGAGAGCTACGCGCGCGACCTGCAGGAAGTGGTCTCGGGCGGCTACTTCGTCTACGACTGCACCTGGCCGCGCCCAGCGCTGCTGCGGCGTGACGACGTCACGGTGCTGGGCGTGCCGCTGGCGCGGTTGTGCAACGAGAATTTCCAGGGCGTGCGCACGCGCATCCTGATGAAGAACATCTGCTACGCCGGCGTACTGGCGGCGCTGTGCGATCTCGACCTTGATGTGATCCGCGGCCTGCTGGCCGAGACCTATGCGAAGAAGCCGCAGCTGGTCGAAAGCAATATGAAGGCGATCCAGCTCGGCTACGACTATGCGCGCAAGGAGTTCGACTGCCCGCTGCCGCTGCGCGTTGCCAAGATGGATGCCACCAAGGGCCACATCATCATCGATGGCAACACGGCTGCCGGCCTGGGGTGCGTGTACGCTGGCGCCACGGTCGGTGCCTGGTATCCGATCACGCCTTCCACTTCGCTGATGGATGCCTACAAGAGTTTCGCCGAGCGCCTGCGCACCACGGCCGACGGTCGCAAGAATTACGTGATGATCCAGGCCGAGGATGAGCTTGCCTCGATCGGCATGGTGATCGGCGCCAACTGGAACGGCGCGCGCGCGTTCACAGCGACCTCAGGCCCCGGCATTTCGCTGATGCAGGAGTTCCTCGGCCTCGGCTACTACACCGAAACCCCGGCGGTGATCTTCGACGTGCAGCGCGTTGGCCCTTCGACCGGCATGCCGACCCGCACGCAGCAGAGCGATCTGCGCTCGGCGGCCTACGCCTCGCATGGCGATACCCGGCATGTGTGCCTGTATCCAGCCAATCCCGAGGAGTGCTTCTATTTCGCGGCCAAGGCCTTCGACCTGGCCGATCGGCTGCAGACCCCGGTGCTGGTGCTCTCCGATCTCGACATCGGCATGAACGACTGGATGTGCCCCGATCTCCACTGGGACGAGACTTACCAGCCCGATCGCGGCAAGTTGCTCGATGCCGAGCAGCTCTCGAAGATCGACAAGTTCTGGCGTTACTACGATCACGACGACGACGGCATTCCGCAGCGCACGTTGCCGGGCGTCAGCGCCAAGGGCGCCTGGTTCGCGCGCGGCTCGGGCCATACGCAGTACGGCGCCTACACCGAGGATTCGCGCGATTACCAGATCGTGCTCGACCGGCTGCGCAAGAAATGGCTGACTGCCGCGCGCCTGGTACCGAAGGCCGTCATCGAGACCAGCCCCGGCGCCGAGGCCGACGGCGGCAACGAGCTGGCGATCGTCACCGTAGGCAGTGGCGATGCGCCAGTGCGCGAGGCCATCGACCGGCTGCGCGCGCAGGGCGTACACGTGGACTACATGCGGGTGCGCGGCTTCCCCTTCGGCGAGGAAGTCGAGACCTTCCTGAATGCGCACCGGACCAATTTTATCGTCGAGCAGAATCGCGACGCACAGCTGCGCGCGCTGCTGCTGCTCGAGACCGGTGTCGAGAAGGGCTGCATGCGCTCGATCCTGCATTACAACGGCATGCCGCTGGCCTCGAGCTACGTGGTCGATGGCGTGATGGCGGCCGTGCAGGATCGTGTGCACCCCGCGGCGAAACTGGTGCGCTGAGGAGACTGCAATGACCTTCATGGCAAAACCCAAGGTTGCGCACCCCGAACTGCCGCGCAATGCGCTCGGCCTGACGCGCCGCGACTACGAAGGCTCCAACTCGACCCTGTGCGCCGGCTGCGGGCACGATTCGATCACCGCCTCGATCGTCGAGGCCTGCTGGGCCAATGCGCTCGAACCGCAGAACCTGGTGAAGCTCTCCGGCATCGGCTGTTCCTCGAAGACCACGGCCTATTTCGTCAGCGGCGCGCACGGCTTCAATTCCGTGCACGGCCGCATGCCATCGGTGGCCACGGGCGCCAACGCCGCCAACCGCAAGCTGCACTACATCGGCGTTTCGGGCGATGGTGACACGCTCTCGATCGGCCTCGGGCAGTTCATCCATGCGATCCGCCGCAACCTGAACATGGTGTACATCATCGAGAACAACGGTGTGTACGGCCTCACCAAGGGGCAGTTTTCCGCCTCGGCCGATGTCGGCACCAAGGCCAAGAAGGGCGAGGTCAACAGCCAGCCGCCGATCGATCCGGTGCAGCTCGCGCTCACGCTCGGCGCCTCCTTCGTGGCGCGCAGCTTCTCCGGTGACAAGGGGCAACTGGTGCCGCTGATCCAGGCGGCGATGCATCACCAGGGCTTCGCACTGATCGATGTGCTCTCGCCCTGCGTCACCTTCAACGATCACGAAGGCTCGACGCGCAGCTACGCCTATTCGCGTGAGCACTATCATGAAGCCGTACACACGGACTTCGTGGCGCCCGCCGGTCAGATCAGCGTCAGCTATGCGGCTGGCGAAGCGCTGCCGGTCACGCTGCACGATGGCAGTCGCGTGATGCTGCGCAAGATCGATGAGAGTTTCGATGCCACCAATCGTGGCACTGCGCTGGCGCGCATCCGCGAGCGCCTGCGTGACAACGAATACCTGACTGGTTTGCTGCACGTCAGTGACAGCCAGGCCGAGTTCCACGATCTCAATCGCACGCCCGACGAGGCCTTGAACCAGATTCCCTACGCGCAGCTCAATCCCGGTCCTGCGGCGCTCGCCAAGGTACTCGCGCGATTCCGCTGAGGTGAGCCCGGCGCTGCAAGCCGCCCAACTGGCACGCTGGCTGATCATCGCTGTTGCTGCTGCCGCCATCGCTGCTGCTGCCGTCGCGCCGGTGCTGGCGCAGGAACCCGGCGCACAGGCGCTGCAAACGCTGCTGCAGACGCTCGCCGACGATATGCGGGAGATTCCTGCGGGCAGTTACCTGATGGGCAACGCGGAGGCGAATTTTGCCGACGCCGATGAGAAGCCCACGCGCCAGGTGACCCTGCGCCGCTTCCAGCTCGCGCGCCATGCCGTCACCTTCGCGCAATACGATGCCTACACCGATGCCACGGGGCGCGCGCGCGTCAATGACGAGGGTTGGGGTCGCGACTCACGGCCGGTGATCCACGTGAGCTGGAATGACGCGCAGGAATTCATCCGTTGGCTCAACGCGCGCAGCGGCCAGCACTATCGCCTGCCGAGCGAAGCCGAATGGGAATACGCGGCGCGCGCCGGCAGCAAGGGGCACTACCCCTGGGGCGATCATTTCCAGCAGGGCCTGGCGAACAGTGCGGGCACTGTGGGTGCGGCGGGCACAGCGGGCACGGCGGGCCCTGGTGCGGCAAGCACCGATCGCCATGAATTTACGGCCCCAGTGGGCAGTTTTCCGGCCAACGGCTGGGGATTGTTCGACATGATCGGCAATGTCGAGCAATGGGTGGCCGACTGCTATCGCGAATCCTACTCCGCCGCGCCCGTGGACGGCTCCGCTGTTGACGACCAGCTCTGCGCGCAGCGCGTGCGTCGCGGCGGCTCCTGGGGTCTCGCGCCCTGGTTCCTGCGCGTTGACTATCGCAACAGTGCGCCGCCGACCTTGCAATCCGATGCGATCGGTTTCCGGCTGGCGCGCGATGACTGAGCGAGCCGGTCATGAGGGTGGCACTGCTCCGCGGCCTGCTGTATGGCCTGCTGCTGCTCGGCGCAGTTGCACCGGTGGCGCGGGCCGATGACTGGCTGATGCCGGTGAGCACCGTGAACGAGCCGTTGATCGCCGGGCGCGATGTGCAGGTTGATGCCAACGGTGTGTTGCTACCCTGGCCGTTCGCCGACAATGCCGGCCGCTCCTACGATGCGCACCTGCGCGCGCAATGGACGCTGCTGCAGGAGCTGCTGCAGCGATCGCGCATGCCGTATTTCCATTGTTGCTTCCAGATCGATCCGGCGAGCATGGAGCCCGTCGCCGATCACAACTGGGTCAATTCCACCGCCTACCTGCGCGGCATGTTGATCGGCTTTGTCGAGCGCCTGTATCCCTACACCGGCGATGCCCGCATGCTCGATGACGCGCGGGCCTTCGTCGACTACGAGCTCGAACACGGCCTGACACCCGCCGGCTACAAATGGGGCGGCGTGCCTTATCCCTCGGCCGATCCGGGTGCGGCCGAGTATCGCGGCTGGGCGCCGCGCGGCACGGACTACATCGAGCCGCATCTGGTGGGCGAAGACGGCTACGCCTACCTGCGCCTCTACGAGATGAGCGGCCAGCAGAAATATCTCGAGGCCGCGATACATTTCGCCGATCAGCTGGTGAAGAACTACGAGCCCGGCGACGCGAGCCATTCGCCCTGGCCAGTACGCTGCGTGGCGCGCGATGGTCGCCTCGAGGGCGCGGGCATGGGCCCGTATTCGGCCAATGTGCTGGGCCCGATCTCCCTGTTCGACGAACTGCTGCGCATCGGCAAAGGTGATCTTGCCGGTTACCGGCGCACGCGCGCCGCGGCCTGGGACTGGCTGCAGCAATATCCGCTGCAGAACAACGTCTGGGTGGGCTACTTCGAAGACGTGGCGCCGAGCTTCGGCAACATGAACAGCGTGATTCCGCTGGAGCTGGCGCGCTACGTGCTCTGGCACCCTGAACTCGACACGCAGTGGCGCGAACATGCGCGCGCGCTGATCGACTGGGTGCGCAGCACGCCGCGCTGGCCGAAGTATCGCGTGCATGGCGCCTTCGTCACCACCGAGCAGGGCAATGGCAGCAACTTCTGCTGCAACAAGCCGAACCAGTGCTGCGACAGCCATACGGCGCGGCTGGCAGCGATCGAAGCGCTGTACTACCGGCGCACCGGCGATCCGGAGATGCTCGAGGAAGCGCGCCGTTCACTGAACTGGGTCACCTACTTCCAGGGACTGCCAGGCAAGGCGCATGCGCCCTTCGGCAATCAATGGTGGTTCAACGATGAATTCACCGATGGGCCGCGCCGCCTGATGGAAGCGCTGTGGGTGGTGCCGGAATGGGCACCGGACGATGCCTCGCATCTGCTGGGCTCGACTTCCGCCGTCACGCAGATCGGGTACGGCCGCGGCCGCGTGCGCTACAGCACTTTCGATGCGGATGCCGAGGATGTGCTGCGTCTCGATTTTCATCCGACCCACGTGCGTGCCGGTGCCCGTGAATTGCGCGCCAGCTGCGCGCCGGCGCAACCAGGCTGGTGCTACGAATCAGCCAGTGGCGTGCTGCGTATCACGCGCCGCGGCGCGCGCGCTGTCGACATACGGGGCGAGGGCGGCGAGCCGCCGAGCCAGATGCTGAGTTTTGACAATCCGCATCTGCCTGCAGGTACAGCGCTGCACGGTGAATATCCGGCGGCGCTGATCGACTGGACAGCAGGACCATGGCAGATCGCCGCCCCCGACGGACCCTTCGGCACCTTTCATCTGTCGATGGCGGGCGCAGCCCGGTCCGCCTCATTCCGGTTCCTGCGAGCCAGCGTGCTGGTGGGCGTCGATGCCTATAACCCCGGAACGCAAGCCGCGACGCTTACGTTGCGTTGCGTTGGTTCGCCAGAGTTCAAGGCCACGTTGCCGGCGCAGCGGGTGCAGCGGCTCGCGACCCACTGGAGCAAAGCCTGCAGTGCGGCGAGCGCGGTATTCGACGGACCAGGGCCCGTGCAGCTGGACAATCTGGCCTACATTCCCGCGCCCCGGTGAGATAGACTCCGCCGCGCATTCCATTCACGAGGAGATGATCCGTGGGCAAAGGTGATCGCAAGACGCGTCGGGGCAAGATCTATGCCGGTTCCTTCGGCAAGTCGCGTCCCAAGGATCCGGCCAAGAAGAAGCGCGAGGCTGCCAAGAAGGGCACGCGCAAGTAGCTTCAGTCACAGCCGTGCGCGCCACCGGCGCGCTACGCTGAGGCCGCCTGCGCGGCGTTCGTGTTGAACAAAATCGATGCTCGATCCAATAAATCTTATAAATGGGGGGACGGGGACATGAAGCAGTTCATTGCCGAGCTCATCGGCACATTCATCCTGGTGTTCTTCGCCTGCGGCACGGCGGTGTTCGCCGGCGCACAGGTGGGCGTGCTGGGCATCGCACTGGCCTTCGGACTGGCGCTGATCGCGGCAGCCTATGGCATCGGCGCCATCTCGGGCGCGCATATCAATCCGGCGGTCAGCCTCGGCGCCTGCGTCGCGGGCCGGCTGTCGGTGCAGCAGCTGGTGGTCTACGTGATCGCGCAGTGCCTGGGGGCGATCATCGCCGCCTGGTGTCTGGCCTCGATTGCCAAGGGCGTGTCGGGCGGCTATGACATCGCCACGGCTGGGCTGGCGCAGAACGGCTTCGGCGAAGGTTACCAGGGCGGGTACAACGAGCACGCCGCCCTGCACTTCGAGCTGATCGCCACCTTCATCTTCGTGCTGGTGATCCTCGGCGCCACCGGGCGCCGCGCGCATCCGGCGATCGCGGGTCTGGCCATCGGATTCACGCTGGTAGTGATCCATCTGGTTGGCATCCGCATCACCGGCACCTCGGTGAATCCGGCGCGCTCGCTCGGCCCCGCGCTCATGGTCGGTGGCAAGGCGCTCTCGCAGCTGTGGTTGTTCATCCTCGCGCCGCTGGTCGGTGGCGCACTGGCGGGCCTGGTCGCCAGGTTCGGTCTCGTCAATACGGATTGAGTCGAGGCACGGGCGGCGCGCCTCATGCGCGCGCCGCCCGTTGCAATTACCAACGGCCGTGCCGCTACAGGATGTAGCGGCTCAGGTCTTCATCCTTCGCGAGATTCCCCAGGTGCGCATCGACGTAAGCGGCGTCGACGCGCAATGCCGCACCAGGCTGTTCGCTGGCCTCGAAGGACACGGTTTCCAGCAATCGCTCCATCACGGTGTGCAAGCGGCGCGCGCCGATATTTTCGGTACGCTCATTCACATGATGCGCGATCTCCGCGATGCGCCGCACACCGTCGCCGCTGAATTCCACGCCCACTTGCTCGGTGCCCAGCAGCGCCCGGTATTGCGCCGTCAGCGAAGCGTCGGGCTCGGTGAGGATGCGCACGAAATCCTCCACCTTGAGCGTATCGAGCTCGACGCGGATCGGAAAACGGCCCTGCAGCTCCGGAATCAGGTCGGAAGGCTTCGCCATGTGAAAGGCGCCCGAGGCGATGAACAGCACGTGATCGGTCTTCAGCGTGCCGTACTTGGTGCTCACGGTGCAGCCTTCGACCAGCGGCAGCAGGTCGCGCTGCACGCCCTCGCGTGACACATCGGCGCCGATGGTCTCCTGGCGGCGGCAGATCTTGTCGATCTCGTCGATGAACACGATGCCGTTCTGCTCGGCGTTGGCGAGCGCGCGTGCCTTGAGCTCTTCTTCGTTGACCAGCTTGCCGGCTTCCTCATCGGTGAGGAGCTTGAGCGCCTCGCGCACCTTGAGGCGCCGCGGGCGGCTGCGGGCACCGCCGAGGTTCTGGAACATCGACTGCAACTGCTGCTGCATCTCTTCCATGCCGGGCGGCGCCATGATGTCGACGCCATTGGGGAGTGCGCGCACTTCGACTTCGATTTCGCGATCATCGAGCTCGCCGCGTTCGAGCATGCCGCGGAATTTCTGCCGCGTCTCGGCATCGCGCGGCTGCGCCGGCTCGTCGGTGGAAAAGCCCATCATCTTGGGCTTGGGCAGCAGCGCGTCGAGCACGCGCTCGCGCGCGGCCTGCAAGGCCGGCTCACGCACGCGCGCGACTTCCTGCTCGCGGGTCATCTTGACCGCGACTTCAGCCAGTTCCTTGATGATCGAATCGACCTCGCGGCCCACGTAGCCCACTTCGGTGAACTTGGTGGCCTCCACCTTCACGAACGGCGCATTGGCGAGCCGTGCCAGCCGGCGCGCGATCTCGGTCTTGCCGCAGCCGGTGGGCCCGATCATCAGGATGTTCTTCGGCGTGATTTCCTGGCGCAGCGGCTCATCGACCTGCATGCGCCGCCAGCGGTTGCGCAGCGCGATCGCCACCGCGCGCTTGGCCGCGCCCTGGCCGACGATATGCTTGTCGAGTTCAAGGACGATCTGTTGCGGCGTCATGCGCCCAGCTCCTCGATGATGATGTTGCGGTTGGTGTAGATGCAGATGTCGGCGGCGATACCGAGCGCGCGCTCGACCACGGTGCGCGCCGGGAGCTCCGTGCTCTCGATGAGCGCGCGGGCCGCGGCCTGCGCATAGGGGCCACCGGAGCCGATCGCCGCCAGGTCGTATTCAGGCTCGATCACATCGCCGTTGCCCGAAATCACGAACAGGCTGTCCGGATCACCGACCAGCAGCAGCGCCTCGAGCCGGCGCAGGTAACGATCGGAGCGCCAGTCCTTGGCGAGCTCGATCGCGGCGCGGGTGAGATTCCCGAACTTCTCGAGCTTGCCCTCGAAGCGCTCGAACAGCGTGAAGGCGTCGGCCGTGCCGCCGGCAAAACCCGCGACCACCTTGCCGTTGGAAAGCCGGCGCACCTTGCGGGCGTTGGCCTTCATCACCGTATTGCCAAGGGTTACCTGGCCGTCACCGCCCAGCGCGATGGCACCGTTACGGCGCACCGCCAGGATGGTGGTGGAATGCGGGTCGAAGCCCTGGGTCATGGCAAAGCACCTCGTACAATCAACGCCTTGGGGGATCGGCTCACCCCCGCCGGCGGGCACGCGGGTGCGAACTCTCGTAGGTGCGGGCGAGATGCTGGAAATCAAGATGGGTGTAGATCTGGGTGCTGCTGATGCTGGCGTGGCCCAGCAGCTCCTGCACGGCCCGCAGGTCGCGGCTCGATTCGAGCAGGTGGGTCGCAAAAGAGTGGCGGAACAGGTGCGGATGCACGCCCATGGCCAGGCCCTGCGCCTTTGCATGGTGTGCCACCAGCAGCTGCACGCTGCGCGCGCCGAGGCGCCGCCCGCGCCGGTTCAGGAACAGCGCGTTCTCGCCCACGGCCGCCAGCGTGCCGCGCTCCTTCAGCCACTGCTGCAAGGCGCTCACCGCCTGCGCGCCCACCGGCGTGATGCGTGTCTTGCTGCCCTTGCCCAGCACGCGCACGGTGCGATCCTTGAGATCGAGATCGAAGAGGTCGAGGCCTACCAGTTCCGCGAGTCGCAGCCCGGAGGAATAGAACAGCTCCATGATCGCGAGGTCGCGCGTCGGCAATGCGCCCTCGGGCTTCAGCGCCAGCAGGCGACTCATCTGGTCGACATCGAGCGTGTGCGGCAGGTGCTTCGCGGCCTTGGGCGCGCGCACGTCCGTGGCGGGGTTGTTGGTCGCCAGCCCTTCGCGGATCAGGAAAGCATAGAACGTACGCAGCGCCGAGAGGCGCCGCTGCACGCTGCGCGGATTGAGTCCGCCCGCGTGGCTGCGCGCGGCGAAACTGCGCAGCTGCGCCGCATCGATGCGCGCCCAGTCATCGTAACCCTGCTTGCCGCACCACTGCGCGAACGCGGCAAGCTCACGCGCGTACGCGGACACGGTGTGCGGCGAGAGCCGCCGTTCAGTGGCAACGTGCGTCAGGAAGCGCCGGACCCAGCTAGCGGCTGCAGCCATGGGCCGCCGCGATCAGGAGCGCGCGAGCGCGTCGGCGATCAGTTCGGCCATGCGCGCCAGGAACTCGGTGCTCATGCCCGGATGGAAGCGATCGCGATCGACGCTGCCGAGCGCCAGCAGGCCCGGCGGCTTCATCGCACACAGTGGAATCAGCGCCACCGAGCCGATGCCCGCCGCCTCGTTGCCGAACAGGAAATCGCGCTGGCTGTCGCGCACCTGGCCGCAGCGCGGCTTGGCGCTCGCGAACAGCGATTCGAAGCTCTTGTAGTGCGCATCGCTGCTGCCCACCAGGCGCAGGAAGCGGCTGGGCGCTTCACTGCCGCTGGCATCGGCCAGCACCAGTATCGCGTGGTAGGTATCGAAATCCTCGCGCAGGCTCGCCTCGATCTGCACCAGCGCCTGGGCGCGCGTGCTGGTGCGCAGCAGCCGGCGCGTGAAGCGATGGATCTTGTCGGCCAGTGCATCGTTGGCGCGCGCCATGCGCACGAACTCCGCCAGCTGCAGCTCGAGCGCCGCATGCTTTTCGCGCAGCACATCCACCTGGCGTTCGATCAGCGAGATCGTGGTGCCGTTGCGCGGATGCTGCAGGCGCAGGCGCGTCAGCAACTGTGGATGCCGGTCGAACAGGTCTGGGTTCTGCTGCAGATACTGCGCGATCAGCTGCTCGTCGATGGCTTCGCTGCGCAGGCCCTGGGCGGTGTTGCTCGTCATCCTGTCATTCCTCGCGCTGTTTCAGAATTCCACCTGGCCGGTGAACGCCACCGCCGCCGGACCGTGCAGCCAGATGCCATGCCCCGGACCCTGCCAGTGTACGCCGAGCTGGCCTCCCGGAACATGCACCGCGACTTCGCTCCCCAGTACGCCGAGGTTGCGCCCGAACGCGACCGCTGCGCAGGCCCCCGTGCCACAGGCCAGCGTCTCACCGACACCGCGTTCGTAGACGCGCAGGCGGATGTGCCCCGCATCGATCACCTGCATGAAGCCCACATTGACGCTGGCGGGAAAATGCGCATCGGCCTGCAGTGCCTTGCCCAGACGCTCGACCGGCGCAGTGGCGATGTCCGTGACGCGCAGCACCGCATGCGGATTGCCCATGGATAGCGCACCGAACTCCACCTGTTCGGCGCCCAGCTGCAGGCGATAGCTGGCTTCGAGGCCCGCAGCCTTGAATGGCACCGCCGCCGGATTGAAATCAGGCACACCCAGATTCACCGCCACCAGGCCATCGGCGCGCGCCTGTGCCTCGATCACGCCACTGGGGCTGCCCACGGCCACCTGGCCATCGCTGCCCACACGGCCGTGCAGCTGCAGATAGCGCGCCACGCAGCGCGCGCCGTTGCCGCATTGCTCCACTTCCGAACCGTCGGCGTTGAAGATGCGGTAGTAGGCGGCAGTGCCGGCGGCGCGCGCCGGCTCCAGCAGCAGCGCCTGATCGAAGCCTATGCCCTTGTGACGATCGGCAAGTTGCCGCCAGAGCGCAGCGTCGGGGAGCGCAGCGCCGCGCGGCAATTCAAACACCAGAAAGTCATTGCCCACGCCGTGCATTTTGGTGAACTCTATGCGCATGACGGCAGCATAGCCGAACTCCAAACGAGGAGCTTTCAATGATGAATCCGGGCGCGGCCCAGCGGGCGGTCAGCGTGAGCGAGGCGCTGCAGACGCGCAGCAGTTGCCGCGCGTTCCTGCCCGATGCGGTGCCTCTGGCCACGGTGCGCGCCATCCTCGATGCTGCGCGTCAGTCGCCCTCGGGGGGCAACCTGCAACCCTGGCAGGTCCATGTGCTCGCCGGCGGCGCCATGGCGCGCTTTCGCGCCTTGCTGGCGCCGAGGCTCCTGGCGATGCCAGGCGGTGAGCCGCCCGAGTATCACGTCTACCCGCCCAACCTGCACGAGCCCTATCGCTCGCGGCGTTTCAAGTGCGGCGAGGATCTGTACGCAACCATCGGCATCGGGCGCGCCGACCGGCCGGCACGACTGCGTCAGTTCGCGCGCAACTTCGATTTCTTCGGTGCACCAACAGGCCTGTTTTTCGTGATCGACCGGCGCATGGGCCCGCCGCAGTGGGCCGATGTGGGCATGTACATGCAGAGTGTGATGCTGCTGGCGCGCGAATACGGCCTGCATACCTGTCCGCAGGAGTGCTGGTCGGCCTGGCCGCGCACCATCGCTGAGTTCCTGGAATTGCCGCCCGAATCCATGCTGTTCTGTGGCATGGCGCTGGGTTACCGCGACGAGACGGCGCCGATCAACACGCTGCGCACCGATCGGGCGCCGCTGGCGGAATGCTGCACTTTCGTGGGCGAGTCGTGAATCTGGCTGCGCTACGCGCTGAGTGTAGGCGTGGGGAGCGATCCGCGCTTCGAGGTCAGCCGCGGCGGCGCCGGGCTGCGGTTCCAGGCCAGCGTGCCGGAGCGAAATAAAGTGGTGCTGAGCCACGGTTACGCGACAATAGTCTGAGTGGAATGCGCTGCGGCCGCAGGCCGCGCCGCCTGATGCATCCTGGAGTCTGCCCATGCCATTGAACCACTACGTCACGCTCGGCCGCTCAGGCCTGCGCGTGAGCCCGTTCTGTCTCGGCGCGATGACCTTCGGCGAGGAGTGGGGTTTCGGCTGCGATGCGCGCAGTGCCGCGCAGATACTCGACTACTACATCGAGCAGGGCGGCAACTTCGTGGATACCGCCAACCTCTACACGGGAGGCACATCGGAGCGCATCCTCGGCGATTACATGCGTCGCCCTGGGTTCAGGCGCGACCGGCTGGTGCTCGCCAGCAAGTTCAGCGGCAATATGTTTCCGGGCGATCCCAATGGCGGCGGCGCCAATCGCAAATCGATCATCGCCGCCTGCGAGGCTTCGCTGGAACGGCTGCAGACCGACTACCTCGACCTGTACTGGCAGCACTGGGAAGACCCCTTCACGCCACTTGAGGAGACCCTGTACGCGCTCGACATGCTGGTGAAGAGCGGCAAGATCCGCTACGCCGGCTTCTCGGACACCTCGGCGTGGAAGTGCTCGGCCGCGCAGCTCATGGCGCAGTTTCGCGGCTGGGCGCCGCTGGTCGCGCTGCAGATCGAATACTCACTGATCGAACGCACCGTCGAAGGCGAGCTGATTCCGATGGCGCAGGCCATGGGCCTGGGCATCACGCCCTGGAGTCCGCTGCGCTCGGGCGTATTGAGTGGCAAGTATTCACGCGATCGCATGACCGCGGAGTCGAAGGGCCGGGAGTTCTTTGTGTCGCGCAATGCCAACGAGCGCGTCTACGCGCTGCTCGACGTGCTCGCCGCGGTTGCCAAACGCCGCGCGACCAACTGCGCGCGCGTGGCGCTGGCCTGGCTGCTGAGCCGGCCCGCGGTGAGCTCGCCGATCCTGGGCGTGCGCACGCTGGCACAACTGCAGGACAACCTCGCCGCGCTCGAGCTGCAACTCGATGCCGCCGACCTGGCCGAGCTCGATCAGGCCTCGGCGCCGACGCTGAATTTTCCCGCCGAGTTCCTGAAGATCGCAGGCGTGCAAAGCTACGGCGGCATGAGCATCAATGGCCAGACTTTTCCGGTCTCGATGAGGTGATCCGGTTGCATCACGAACAATGGCCACAGCTATTGAGGCAACGACGACAAGGGCACCTGCACGCGCGGCAACGGCACGCCGACCTGATGCGCGCGCACCGCGGGTAACTGCTTGAGCGCACGCTCGGTATTTGTCACCGGTG
Organism: uncultured Gammaproteobacteria bacterium; assembly: GCA_963764065.1. Classification (GTDB taxonomy): domain Bacteria; phylum Pseudomonadota; class Gammaproteobacteria; order Steroidobacterales; family Steroidobacteraceae; genus FEN-1191. Next base: position 534,003 of record CAVXRM010000008.1, read on the forward strand.
CCACCGGTTACATGGGGCGGGCGTTGATACCCGTACTGCTCGCGCGCGGCCATGCCGTCTGCGCGCTGACGCGCGAACGCAGCGCGGCGCGCGTGCCCGCAGGCGCGAAGCTCGCCATCGGCGACGCGCTGACGAGCGCGAGTTTCGCCGCGGCCATCGCTCCGGCCGACACGCTGGTGCATCTGGTGGGTACGCCGCATCCGAGCCCCGCCAAGGCCGCGAGCTTCAGGAGCGTGGATCTGCGTTCAATTGAAGCGGCAGTCGAGGCGGCGCGCGCCAGCGGCATCCGCCATTTCATCTATCTGAGTGTCGCGCAGCCGGCGCCAGTGATGGCAAGCTACATCGCCGTGCGCCAGGCGGGCGAAGCGCTGATCCGCGAGAGCGGCATGGCGGCCACGATCCTGCGTCCCTGGTATGTACTGGGCCCCGGCCATCGCTGGCCGATCCTGCTGCAGCCTGTCTATGCGCTGCTGTCCTGTTTCGCCGCCACCCGCGACAGCGCGCAGAGGCTGGGCCTCGTCACGCTGGCGCAGATGGTCAGGGCACTGGTGTCTGCCGTCGAGCGCGGGCCCGAAGGCTATCGCGTATTGAGCGTTCCAGACATCCGCAGCACTGCAGTCGACGACCTACCAGAATAGGTTCGCGATCGAGTCGAGTACCTCGCCGGTGTCGAGGTCGACCAGCAGCACGTCATCGCCGACTCGCACCCAGGAAGTGCCATAGGGCGGCGCGTACAGGTCGTAGTTGTAGTAATCGTCGATGAGGTATCGATTGCCGTAGTAGGACAGCGGCAGGCGATCGCCGTACAGCCACACGCGCGGCGCGTAGCCCCAGGGCGCGTAGTAGAACCCGATGCTGAAGCGCTGCCGGGCAAAGAAGCGGTTGTCGTACCAACGGAAATGATCGTAGTGGTAGCGCTGGTACCAGTCGCCGTCGTGGTGCCAGCTGCGGCCGCGCCCGTCGCGCCAGTCGTCGCGGCCACGCGTCCAGCCGGCATAGCGCGAGTGATCGCGACCCTGGTCGTGATAGCGGTCGCTGTCATGGCGATCGCGGTCGTAGCGGTCACGACTGTTGGCGAAACCGGGGCGATCATTGCCGCGCCGGTCGTAATCGCGACGGTCATTGCCCGGCCGCGCATTGGCAACACTGCCGATGACGCCGCGGTCGTAGCGCGAGCCGCCATCGCGCGCGGGCTCGCGGTTCTGCGGGGCAGGCGAGTTGCGCTGTGGGTAGACCTGGCTGATGGGCCCACGATCACCGCCACGATAGGTATCCGCACCGCGATAGCCGCCCACGCCGCGATCACCAGCGCCGCGATCGGCGCCGCGATAGCCATCGCCGCGATCACCGCGTTCCATGGGGCGGGTCTGCTGCATGGGCCGCGACTGCTGCATGGGCCGTGCCTGTTCCACGGGGCGACCCTGCTGGTGACTGGCCTCGCCCGCGCCGCGCTCGGAGCGTCCGCCGCCGCCCTGCTGCTGGTATCGGGAATCGTGGCCCTGCGGCTCGGCCCAGGCGGCCGTGGCGGCCAGCAGGGAGGCAATGAACATAATCGGTAGCGGGCGGTACATGGCGATCTCCTCGAGATGTAACCCAATGAACCTCAGTCGGGAGCCAGTATTGGCGCCATTAGCTGACTGCAGCCTGAACGGTAGGCGGGCCGGCTGCTGGTCTAAGATGTGGGCCCCTGCCACAGGAGTAGAGCATGTCCCCGCAGGCTATCTTCGCACCCGTGCTGGCCATGATGGTACTGACCTTCGTGGTCTGGGCCTACCTGTACATACGCCGCATCCCCTTCATCATTCGCAGCAGGATGAGCCCTGCGCAGCTCGCGACTCCGGGCCATCTGGCGAGCGTCTCGCCTGCGCAGGTTTCCAATCCCTCGGACAACTTCCGCAATCTGTTCGAGTTGCCCGTGCTGTTCTACGCGCTCACGCTGTGGCTGGCGTTCGCCAATCGCGTCGATGCCACCTACCTGACTGCCGCGTGGGTATTCGTGGCGTTTCGGGCCCTGCACAGCGCCGTGCATTGCAGCGTCAACATCGTGCTGCTGCGCTTTTACCTGTACCTGATTGCTTCGCTGGCGCTGCTGTTCATGCTGGCGCGCGCGGCGCTGCAATTCCTGTCGCACTGAGCCTCGAGGAGCAGTTCGCATGTTGCGAGGCAGTTGTCATTGCGGTGCCGTGCAGATCGAAGTGCCGCGCCGGCCGCGCAGCCTCACCGAATGCAACTGCTCGCTCTGCCGCCGCTATGGCACGCGCTGGGCCTACTACCAGGCGCCGAGCGTGCGCGTGATCGCGGCACGTGGCGCCACTGATTGCTACATATGGGGCGATAAAATGCTCAGGACCGTCAGATGCCGCCATTGCGGCACGGTGACCCACTGGCAGCCCTTGCCGCACCCGAAGACCGGGCGCATGGGTGTCAATGCGCGCATCTTCGATCCCGCTGAGCTGGGCCCGGTGCGGATACGTCGCAAGGATGGCGCGGATACGTGGAAATTCCTCGATTGAACTGGCGCCCGCCGTCGCAGCACTCACTTGCGACAGCGTGTCGCGGGCCGTGATACGCTGACTTCAGAATAAAAAAGGGGGTTTCCGTGGGCTCACCCTGTAATGCAGTCGTACGTTTTGCAGCACTCGCCGTCATCGCCAGTTTTGCCAACCTGCTGGTCGTGCGTGCTGCCGCGGCAGTCCCGAATACGATCAGCGTAGGCCGGCTGACACTCACGCTCTGCAACACCGATTACAACGGCTATTGCGGCAGCATCGACCGGCCCCTCGATCCGGGCGGCCAGGTGCGCGGTACGATCAGCGTGGGCTTCGAGTACTACCCGCGCAGCAACCTGCGCAGCCCGAGCCTGGGCACGATCCTGCCGCAGGAAGGCGGGCCTGGTTACTCCTCGACGGGCACGCGCGACTACTACCTCGGCCTGTTCGATGCACTGCGCGACCGGCGCGAGGTGCTGATCGTCGACAAGCGTGGCACGGGGCTTTCGGAGCCGATCAATTGTCCGGACCTGCAGGCCGGTGCAACCGATCTCGCGTCCGTGGCTGCCTGCGCGCGGCAGCTCGGCAATACGGCCTGGTACTACGGCACCGACTATGCCGCAGCCGACATCAGCGCGGTGCTCGATGCGCTCGCGATCGACCAGGTGGATTTCTACGGCGACAGCTATGGCACTTTCGTGGGGCAGATCCTCGCGGGCCTGTATCCGCAGCGGCTGCGCAGCATCATCCTCGACAGCGCCTATCCGGTGCGGGCGCCGGACATCTGGTTCGCCAGCGACTGGGCGGCGGCCTGGCACGGCATCGATCTCAGCTGCCAGCGTTCGCCGAGTTGCAGTGCGCTGGGTGGTTCGGCCACGGCGCGCATGACAAACCTCATCGGCCAGATACGCACGCAGGCCATCTCCGGCACGGCGCCCGATGGCAACGGCGATCTGCAGCCCACGACACTGGACACTGCGGCGCTGATCTACCTGATCGACGCGGCTGGCTACGGGCCGCCGGTGTATCGCGACCTCGACGCCGCAACGCGGGCCTGGACCGATGCGGGCGACTCACTGCCGCTGCTACGCCTGGTCGCCGAGCAGAACACCGCGAGTGCTTACGACCCGGTCGATTTCAGCTACGGCCTGTACAACGCCGTCATCTGTTCCGACTACCCGCAGCTCTATGATCTCGGAGCGACGCGTGCGGTGCGCAACCGGCAATACGCGAGCGCGCTGGAAGCCGCACGCCAGCAACGGCCGGATCTGTTCGCACCTTTCACCGTGGATGAAGGCATCGATTCACAGGTCTACATCACGCCGCTCGATACCTGCCTGCCGTGGCCCGCGCCGCCGCGCGATCTCGCGCCGGGCAGCGCCGGCGCGCCGCTCCCGGCCAGCGTGCGTTTCCCGCCGTGCCGACCCTGGTGCTCTCGGGCGACCTGGATTCGATCACCTCGGTGCAGGATGCCAATGAGGCCGCCGCGCAGTTCCCCAATGTCACACATGTGGTGGTGCCCAATCTCGGCCACGTGGTTGCCGACGTCGATGTGATCGGTTGCACCCTGGGCATCGTGCAGCGTTTCGTGAAGAACCTCGCGACCGGCAACACGGCTTGCGTGCAGAAGGTGCGACCGGTGCGCACGGTGCCGAAATTTGCGCGCACCGCCGCCGAACTCGCGCCGCTCACCGCGCTGGCGGGTGACAAGAGCAGCGATGCGCAACGACGCATTGCGGCCGCGGCACTGGAAACGGTCGGTGATGTGCTGGCGCGTTACTACGTGAGCTACAACGCCGTGGAGAGCGGGCTGCGCGGCGGCAACTACAGCTACGCGGCCACCGCCACCGGCTACGACTTCGACCTGCACGGCGTGCGCTGGACGCAGGATGTCGCCGTGTCGGGCACGGTGTCCTGGGACACCAGCACTTCGGCGATCAGTGCGCAGTTGACGCTGAGGAGCGGCGGCAAGTCGCTGGGCGCTGTGACCGTCAGCTGGAACGACGCGGATATCAATGCCGTGGCAAGCGTCAGCGGCAATATCAACGGCGCGACGCTCAAGGCGAAACGCATCGCGCCCTGAGCGCGTCGCCGCCAGAACGCGCTTCCGCCAGAACGCGCTGCCGCCGCGCGCGGGCCGCTAGAACGCGACCTGGTCGCCGCCCTTGAGGCCCAGGATCTCGCGCGCCTCGGCGGGCGTGGCGATCGAGAGGCCCAGCCCTTCGAGGATCTCGCGCACCTTCAGCACCTGCGCGGCGTTTGATTTCGCGAGCTGCCCCGCGCCGATCCACAGGTTGTCCTCGAGACCGACGCGCACGTTGCCACCCATTGCCGCGGCCATCGCGGCCACCTGCATCTGGCTGCGGCCAGCACCCAGCACCGACCAGCGATAGTCGTCGCCGAACAGGCGATCGGCCGTGCGCCGCATGTGCAGCACGTCTTCAGGGTGCGAGCCGATGCCGCCCAGGATGCCGAACACCGTCTGCACGAAGAAGGGCGGCTTCACGAGGCCCCGATCGACGAAGTGCGCCAGGTTGTAGAGGTGTGCGGTGTCGTAGCACTCGAACTCGTAGCGCGTGTTGTTGGCCGACATCTTTTCGAGCGCGGTCTCGATGTCGCCGAAGGTGTTGCGGAAGATCAGGTCTTTGGTGCCTTCGAGATAGGGGCGCTCCCAGTCGTACTTGAATTCCTTGAAGCGCCCCAGCATCGGGAACAGCGCGAAGTTCATCGAGCCCATGTTCATCGAAGCCACTTCCGGCTTGTATCTGATCGCCGGCTGGATGCGATCGATCACCAGCATGTGCGGCGCGCCGCCGGTGGTGAGATTCACTACGGCGTCGCAACCCTGCTTGATCATCGGCAGGAATTTCGCGTAGGCCTCGGGCGTCTGGTCGGGCCGGCCGTTTTCCGGATTGCGTGCATGCAGATGGAGAATGGCAGCGCCGGCCTTGGCGGCTTCAATCGCGGAGCTTGCGATCTCGGCGGGAGTCACCGGCAGGTAAGGCGACATCGAAGGCGTGTGGATCGAGCCGGTGACGGCGCAGCTGATGATGACTTTCTTCTGCTGGAACACGCTGACTCCCTCGAGCTGATGGCCGCGAAAATGCAGGCGTTACGCTAGCACACTCGATAACGGTAGTGGCCGTCAGCAGATTGCTCGCGCTGCGCTTCACCGCGGCGCACCAGGTGCTCGAGGTGCGCCACGCACTCGTGCAGCCCGAGGTAGATGTTGAAGCCCTTGAGTTTGCGGCCGTAGAGCACCGGCATAAGCTCGAAGGCATTGCGCGGACTCGAAATATTCTCGCGCAGCAAGGCCAGATCCTGCAGGTGATGCGCGCGCAGGTCCGCGATGCGCGCATGCAGGCCCGTGAATGGCCGGCCGTGTGAAGGCAGCACCAGCGTGTCGGCCGGCAGCCCGGCCAACAGATCCAGTGATACCAGGTAGTCGCCCAACGGATCGAGACCCCAGTCCGCCACCGTGAGACTGATGTTGGGCGAGATCGTGGGAAGTATCTGATCGCCGCTGATCAACAGCTTCGGCTCGGCGCTGTAGAAGCTCTGGTGCGCGAGCGCGTGGCCGTCGGTCTCGATGATCCGGAACTGCCAGTGGCCGATGTCGATCGAACTGCCATCCACCAGCGGCTCGCTGACCTGCGGCATCTTTCTGAGCGGCGACTTGCGACGCAATTCCGCCAGTGTCGCAAAGTATTCGCGCGCCTCGGCCATGCCGTGGGCCATGAAATACTGCACGCCCGCCTCGCTGCGCTCGGCGCTCGGGCCATCGACAATGAACTGGGCGGAAGGCAAGGCACGCGCGGCGATGCGTACCGGGACGCCATAGCGTTGCTGCAGCCAGGCGGCGCAACCCATGTGGTCCGGGTGATAGTGCGTCAGCAGGATTCGCTGGATTGGTCGCGCGCGCAACAGCGTGTTTTCGAGCGCTTCCCACACGGCCGTGCAGCTGGCGGCCGGAAAGCCGGTGTCGATCAGCGTGTAGCCGGCGCCATCTTCGATCAGCCACAGGTTGATGTGATTGAGATCGATGGGCAGGGGCATGCGCAGCCACTGGATGCCCGGCGCCACTTCAAGGCTGGCGCCGTCCGCGGGCGGCGCCTCGACCAGGTATCTGAGCCTGGTGTCGGTAGAGAGAAAGGTTGCGCCTTCGGCAGTCACGTGCGGCCAATATACGGCATTGTGATGCCGCGCATTCCGGTGCGTCAGCGCAGCAGCCGGTCGCGCAGCTCTCCGGCCAGCCTGCGGCTCACCGCCAGCCGCTCATCGAGTTCGCGCAGCAACACGTGGTGCTGTCCCTCGGCGTCGCGCTCCACCGCCGCGAGAAAGTCGATGTTCACCAGCGCATTGCGGTGCACGCGCACGAAGCGCGACGCGAATTCCTCTTCGAGCGCGCGCAGCGAATCCTCGATGAGTTCGGTGCCGTGGCGATGACGCACGGTGGTGTACTTCTGGTCGGCGGAAAAGTAATACACATCGCTGATCGGTATCAGGCGCAGTTGCTCGCCAAGTCGCGCCGCCACATGCGTGCGCCCGGCCGGCTCCCGATCGGCGCGCGCGGCATCGACATGGGCGATGGCGGAAAGCTGCGAGCCCGCGAGGCGCGCGGCGCGTTGCAGCGTGGCCTGCAGTTTCTCGGCGCGCACGGGCTTGAGCAGATAGCCGATCGCCTGGGTATCGAAGGCTTCGATCGCATAGCTGTCGTAGGCGGTGGTGAACACCACGGCGGGCGGCGCCGGCAACAGGGCCATGTGGCGCGCCGCCTCGAGCCCGTCCATGCCGGGCATGCGCACATCGAGCAGGCAGACATCGGGCTTGAGCTCGCCCGCGAGGCGCACGGCCTCGCTCCCATTGGCCGCTTCGCCGATCACCTCGATGTCGCCGAGCTCGAGCAGCAGGCGACGCAGCCGCTCGCGCGCCGGCGCTTCATCGTCGACGAGCAGCACACGCTGGCTCGCAGTGCTCACAACGAGGAGGTCCGCACCGGATCTTCGACGTGCGGAAAGCGCAGCCGTACCACGTATTCATCGCCGACGCGGCTGGCTTCGACCGAGGAGCGGCCCGGGTACAGCAGTTCCATGCGCTCGCGGATGTTGTCGAGCGCGACGCGATTGCCGACATGCGTCGCGCCACCGGCCTCGGGCAACGGGTTGCGCACGGTGAGCCCGATCACATCGCCATCGAGCGCGCCGCTGACGGTGACGACGCCACCCGACTGGCGCGGCTCGATGCCGTGATAGATGGCGTTTTCCAGCAGCGGCTGCATCAGCAGGCCCGGTACCTGCGCACGCATCGGCAGATCGGTGACATCCCAGATCACATGCAGGCGCTCGCCGAGGCGCAGCTGCTCGATGCGCTGGTAGATGCGCGCGACCTCGAGTTCTTCCTTGAGCGTGATGCTGCTGCGCTTTTCATTCAGGTTGGCGCGGAACAGGTCGGCCAGATCCTGCACGGCCTCTTCGGCCTGCGCGGCGTTGCTGCGCGTCAGCGCGGCGATGGTATTCATGCTGTTGAACAGGAAGTGCGGCCGGATGCGCGCCTGCAGCGCATGCACGCGCGCCCGCGCCTGCAGCTCGACATTGCGCCGCCATTCACCGGCGACGTAGAAATAGCGCAACGCCAGCGCCGCGACTATGGCGCCGATGCCAAGATTGGTCGCAAAGAAACGCCACGGTTGCTCGGGCAGCAGCAGATTGCTGGCCCGCACGCCCAGAAAAGCGTTACTGCCCAGCCAGAGCACGCCGGCCGACACCAGTGCGATCACCGTCAACATCGCCAGCATGGCCACGAACACCGCGGTGGGCAGCGGCATCGTGCCCAGTGGCCGGCGCAACAGGCACAGCGCGGCCGCACTGCCCAGGCCCGTCCACAACATGAACAGCGCCGTGCGCGCCAGGTCGAGCCAGAAGATGAGCCCGGCGGTATGGCGCGCCACCGACAGCACGACCGCCGTGAGCGTGACGATCAGCACCACCGCCAGCACCGCGCGCGCCGCGCAGAAATCGGGCAGGTTCAGGCCGCGCGTTTGGGGCGCGGGTCTGCCCGGCGCTGCATCCGTGTTGTCGCTGTCGTTCACGCGTCCGCCGCGCCCGCCGTCGGCGCATGGCCAGGCGCATCGAACAGCGGCGCCGTGAGCCTGAAGATCGAGGAGATGTCCTCATCGCCGTGGCCTGCGGCGATCAGCTGCGCATAGTCGCGCAGCGCGGCTTCGACCACCGGCAAGCTGGCGCCCGAGGTGGCCGCCATGGCCTGGCAGATCTTCAGGTCCTTCTCGTGCAGGCGTACGCGGAAGCCCGCGGGATAGGCGCGCCGCTCCATGAAGGGGCCGCGATTGGCCAGGTACCAGCTGCCGCCGGCTCCCTGGCTCAGGGTGGCGATGGTCTTGTCGAGCGGGATCCCCTGGGCTGCGGCAAAGGCCAGGCCCTCGGCGACCGCGCGGATGATGCCGGCCACCATGATCTGGTTGGTGGCCTTCGCGGCCTGGCCCGCGCCCTGCGCACCGAAGTGCGTGATGGTCTTGCCCATCGCCTGCAGCACCGGCAGTCCGCGCTCGAAGGCAGCGGGCTCGCCGCCGACCATGATCGCCAGCGTCCCTTTGGCCGCGCCTTCGACGCCACCGCTCACGGGCGCATCGAGGAATTCCGCGCCGCGCGCCGCGCAAATGCGCCCGGCCGCGCGCGCCGCGTTGGCGCTCACCGTCGAGCAATCGATGATCAGCAGGCCCTGGCGCATCGCCGGCGCCAGCGCGGCGATCACCTGCAGCAGGTCATTGTCTGCCGAGACGCACAGCACCAGTGTTTCGCTGGTGCGTGCCAGCGCCAGCACCGAGGGGGCCTCCCTGACGCCAAGCTCGGTGGCCAGCGCCCGCGCCTTGTCGGTGCTGCGATTCCACACGGCGCCGAGCAGGCCAGCGCGGTGCAGATTGCGAGCCATGGGTGCGCCCATGGCGCCCAGCCCGATGAAGCCTGTACTCATGTGTGAATGCCGTCCCCGCAACAGGAGCGCGCAATGTAGCAGGGCGACGCGGCGGCGCGCGAGAACCTTGGGGTCAGCGGATCAGCCGCTGGACTTGGCGCAGGATCGCTCCATCTCGAGGCGCGCATTGAGGCGCATCTGGTCGGCCTCGGAATCGGAGAGGTATTCGCGCTCGCCATCCTTGCCCATGCGATACACGCGCCTGGCTTCGACCGACTTCTGGTATTTGTCCTGCGCGTCCTTGCACTGGGTGGCGCGCGTGCTGGCGACATCTTTCTGCACGGCCTGGGCGCTGTGTTCCTGGCTGAGGCGCGCGTTGGCCGCGTCCGTCGAGGTGTTGTCGCGGGCGCGCTCGCTGCTGGCAGCCGGCGTCGAGAGCGTGTTGCTGCCGTAGCTGTTGTTCGAAATGTGCACCAGCACCGCCCCCGGAGTGGGCTTGTCACTGCAGTCCTTGCCCTGGTTGTTGCAGTAGATGTCGGCAGCACTGGCCGTGCCCCCCAGCAGGGTGAGCGTAAGGGCCAGCGCGGTCAGGTGGCGCATGTGGGTCTCCGGTAATACACGCTTGAGAGTATCAGTGCTGCGCCGGAAGGCAATGGTGAACTGCGTCACAATAAGTTGCGGTAAAAATGCGCTATAGGCGGGCAACAAAAAACCCCGGCAGCGCAACACGCTGCCGGGGCCGGTAAATGCAGCCTGATGCTGCTACTTAATCCACATGCTCGCCGTGCAGCGCGATGTCCAGGCCCTCGCGCTCGTCATCACTGGTGACCCGCAGGCCGATCGTCAGGTCGATGAGCTTGAGGATGATGATGCTCATGATGAAGCCGTAGATCAGCGTCGCGCTCGACGCCCCAGCAGCTGCGTCAGCACGCGAGCCTTCCGACGCCGCTGATTTCCTTGCTGACCAGCGCACCGGTCAGCAGCGCGCCGACGATGCCGCCGATGCAGTGCACGCCGAAGGCATCGAGCGAGTCGTCGTAGCCCATCGCCTTCTTGAGCGTGGTCGAGGCGAAGAAGCACAGCACGCCGGCGGCGATGCCGATGATGACCGAGCCGTTGGGACCTACGAAGCCCGAGGCCGGCGTGATCGCGACCAGGCCGGCGACCGCACCCGAGGCGATGCCGAGCACGCTGGGTTTGCCCTTGGTGACCCACTCGGTGAACATCCAGGCCAGCGCGGCGGCCGCCGTGGCGATCTGCGTGACCGCCATCGCCATGCCGGCGCGGCCGTCCGAGGCCACCGCCGAGCCGGCGTTGAAGCCGAACCAGCCCACCCACAGGAGCGATGCGCCGATCACGGTGAGCGTCAGGTTGTGCGGCGCCATCGACTCCCGGCCGTAGCCCTGGCGCTTGCCGAGCATCAGCGCCGTCGCGAGGCCCGCGATGCCGGCGTTGATGTGCACCACCGTGCCGCCGGCGAAGTCGAGCACGCCCTTGCCGGCGAGCCAGCCCGAGGGCTCCCACACCAGTGCGCGATCGGGCAATAGACCACCAGCAGCCAGATGGCCATGAACCACAGCATTGCCGAGAACTTCATGCGCTCGGCGAACGAGCCGCAGATCAGCGCCGGCGTGATGATCGCGAAGGTCAGCTGGAACATCGCGAACACGGTCTCGGGAATCGTCGGCGCCATGTGCGAGACGCTGAGTCTGGCCGCATCCTTCAGATAGCGCACGCCATCGAGCAGCGAAGCGCCCGAAGGCCGCCGAGGAATGGCGTGCTGCCGGGCGTGAAGGCGATCGAGTAGCCGACCACCCACCACAGCACCGTCACCAGGCAGGTGATCGCGAAGCTCTGCATCAGCGTCGCCAGCACGTTCTTCTTGCGCACCATGCCGCCGTAGAACAGCGCCAGGCCCGGTATGGTCATCAGCAGCACCAGCGCGGTGGAGGTGAGCATCCACGCGGTGTCGCCCGAGCTGATCTTGTCGTTCGCGAGCAGATAGGGCTCGGTCGGTGCGGCGGGGCCGCTGCTGCCGGCGCCGCGGCGGCGGCCGGTGCGGCGGCATCGGCAGCGGCGGGAGTCGCGGCCGCGGCTGCGGGAGCTGCGGCTGCCGGCGCTGCCTCATCGGCCAGCGCAGGCACTGCGGCCAGCGGCGCCAGCGCCAGGAACAAGGCCACGAATGCTGCCAGCAGCATTCCTGCGTCCGGCCAGCGGATTTTCTTCAACACTACAATGCGCATGCTTGCGACTCCCAGCTGATGATTCATGTGATGGAACTTCAAGTGGCGGCTGTGCCGGTCTCGCCGGTACGGATGCGGATGGCCTGTTCGAGGTTGGCGAGCAGGATGCGGCCGTCGCCTTTGCGGCCCGTGCGTGCCACGTTGGCGATGGCCTCGAGCACCGGCTCGACGATCGAGCCGTCGATGGCGATCTCGACCTTGCTGCGCGGACCCGAATCCTGCTCGTGCACTTCCGTCACGGTGACGCCCTGCACGCCGAGCTGTGCAATCGCATTGCGCAGCTCATCCAGCTTGAAAGGGCGCACGACCGCGCTGATCATTTTCATGCTCTGCCTTTCTGGGCAAATCGACTCAGTACCCGCTATTCCGGTAGCAGGACGGTGCGCGTATCCTTTGCATCCACGCGCACGCCGCTGAGCCTTAAGTGCAGAAACCGTGCCACGGGCCCGGGGGCTGAATTGGGCCCGAATTCGGGGCCGAGCGGCAGCCGCTGGCGGCCTTGTGCACCAATCTGGTGGCAGCCAGCACCGGCGCGCGCGATTTCAGGGCAACGGCCATACGATTTGAGGTGATCCATGGAAGCGCTCCACATCGATGAACTGGCGCGGCGTTTCGCCGCCGGACTGCCGGGTGCACTGGGGGCGCTGAAGAGCGAAGTCGAGAGCAATTTCCGCGCGGTGCTGCAGGGCGCCGCGGGCAAGCTCGATCTGGCCTCACGCAGCGAGTTCGAGGTGCAGTCGCGGGTGCTCGAGCGGGCGCGCGAGCGCATCGCGGCACTCGAGGCGCGCATCAGCGAGCTCGAAGCCAGGGTGGCGCGCCCGCAGTCGTGAGCATCGCGCGGGTGCCGAGCCGGGCGCAGCTCGGGCTCACAGCCCCGCTGGTGCAGATCGAGGCGCACCTGGGCAGCGGCCTCCCGGGTTTTTCCATCGTTGGGCTGCCGGCCCCGGTGGTGCGCGAGAGCCGCGAGCGGGTGCGCTCGGCGATCCTCAATTCAGGTTACGAATTTCCCGCGGGCCGCATCACCGTCAACCTGGCGCCGGTCGAGCTCGTCGAAGGAAGGCGGCCGCTACGACCTGCCCATTGCCCTCGCGCTGCTGATCGCCAGCGGGCAACTGCCCCTCGAGGGCGAGCCGCCCGAATGTTTTGGCGAGTTGGGACTCGATGGCGAGCTGCGGCCGGTGCGCGGGCTGCTGCTGGCAGCCGTGCACGCTGCGCGCGCCGGTCATGCGATGTTGATTCCGCTCGGTGACTTGTCCGAGGTACGTCTCGTGCGCCAGCACGGGGTCGTGGGCTTCGCCGACCTGGGCGGCGTGTGCCGCCATCTGGGAGGGGCCGAGACACCAGAATCCGGGGGCACTGCCGCACCTGGAACCCGCGCGGATGCCACGGGCGAAGTCCGCCATATTGTTTCTCAGGAGAGTCAATCTGGCTCTCTGGACGATGTAAAGGGCCAATGGCGAGCCAAGCGCGCGCTCGAAATTGCCGCCGGCGGCGGCCACAGCCTGTTGATGATCGGCCCGCCCGGCAGCGGCAAAAGCATGCTGGCCTCGCGGCTGGTTGCGCTGCTGCCGCCACTGGCCGAGCAGGAAGCGATGGAAGTCGCCGGCATCGCTTCCATCGGTCCGCAGGGTTTTGACCCGGCGCGCTGGGGGCAGCGTCCGTACCGGGCGCCGCACCACGCGGCCTCCGCCAGTGCCATCGTCGGCGGTGGCTCGCACCTGCGCGCCGGCGAGATCAGTCTCGCCCACCACGGCGTGCTGTTTCTCGACGAGCTGCCCGAGTACGACCGGCGGGTGCTCGAGGCCCTGCGCGAACCGCTGGAGGCCGGGGTGATCACCATTGCGCGTGCCGCCGAGCGCCTCGAACTGCCGGCGCAGTTCCAGCTGGTGGCGGCCATGAACCCTTGTCCCTGCGGATACCTGGGCGACCCCAGGCGCGCCTGCAGCTGCAGCGCGCGGCGCGTGCAACATTACCGGGAGCGGATCTCGGGCCCTTTGCTCGATCGCATCGACCTGCAGATCGAGGTGCCGCGAGTGGAGCTGCGGCAACTCGCGGGTGCGGCCGATGAGGCGCGCAGCCGTGGCGCCGACGTCGAGGGCGTCCATCGCGAAGCAGCCCGGTTCGATGCCGCCCTGCTGGGTGAGCGCGTGATCGCCGCGCGTTGCCGCCAACAGCAGCGCCAGCAGGCCTGCAACGCCAGGCTCGATCACGCCGGCATCAAGGCGCACTGCCGCGTGGCGCCAGATGCGCAGCGCCTGTTGCTGCAGGTCGCGGAAACCCTGGGATTATCGGCTCGCGGCTACCACCGTCTGCTGAAGGTGGCGCGCACCATCGCAGACCTGGATGGCCTGGAGGAGATCGGGGTCGCGCAGATTGGCGAGGCCGCGAGCTACCGGCCGAACACTGGCGCGCTGCCGGTGGCGCCGGCCGCGTCGCCCACTACTGGGCTTTAGACACCAGGAAGTCGACGCCCTGCTTGATCAGCTCGTCGCTGAGATCAGTGCGGCCGCCCTTGGAAGGCATCACGCCTGAAGTGCCGGTGTAGCCCTTGAGCGCGTGGTCGTACAGCAGCGCCTTGCCCTTGGCGATGCGCGGTGCCCAGGCGGCGTGATCGCCGAACTTGGGCGAGCCGACCAGGCCCGTGGCGTGGCAGGTCTTGCACACGGCATCGTAGAGCGCCGCGCCGTCTTTCGGCACGGCCAGCGCGATCGTCATGGCGGCGGCAGGCGCCTCGATCTTGAGCGCGGAATTGTCCTTGCCGGCCACCGCCACCCGCACGAAGGGCTTGGTGCGCTCGGCTACGCTCTCGACGTACTTCGAATCGGCATAGGTTTCGGGCACCTGCGTGCGCCCGGCGATGATGCGCGCCAGCGCGAAGATCACGATCGCCACGGCAACCAGCCCACCGATGACGATGCTGAAGTTATTGAAGAAATGTGTGTCGTGCTTGCTCACGTTCGATCCGTTGGGAGTTAAGCGGAAGTGCGCGAATTATAGCGTCAGTATTCATGGCGCGCCCGGCGGGATTCGAACCCACGACCTGCAGCTTCGGAGGCTGCCACTCTATCCAGCTGAGCTACGGGCGCAAGGCGCGCAAGGTTACCCGATCGCCCCTCAGGCTGCCACGCCCGGGTAGCCGCCGGAGCCGGAAAAACAGCCTTTTTCGCTGCCAGCGGCAGCCGCCGCACTACAGCCAGCCGCGGCGCTTGAAAATGACGTAGGGAATCACCGCCGAAGCCACCATCATCCCCAGCGCGACCGCAAATCCCCACTCGGCATGCAGCCAGGGGATGTGCTCGAAATTCATGCCGTAGATGGCACCGATCACCGAGGGTGGCAGCAGGAATACGGTCACCACCGAGAAGATCTTGAGGATGTTGTTCTGGTCGATGCTGATCATGCCGAGCGTGGCATCGAGGATGAACGAGACATTGCTGCCCAGGAACGAGGCGTGGTCGCTGAGCGCGATGATGTCGCGCGAGAGCGTGCGGTAGCGGGTGCGCACATCGTTGCCGAGCGTGATGGCGCTCGATTGCTGCACGAATGCCAGCGCGCGCCCGAGGCTCACCAGGCTCTCGCGGGTCTTGGCGATCAGCTCGCCGCTCTGGCCGACGCGCTCGAGCACCGCGCGGAAATCGCGCTGCGGCGCGCGCCGCCGCCCGGATGCGCGCGTGAACACCTCTGCCGAGATGGCATCCAGGTCGGCGCTGACGCGCTCGATGACATCGGCCACGCGGTTGATCAGTGCCTCGATGAGGCCGGCCAGCACCGCACTGCCCGTGGCACAAGCGCTGCCGTGGCGCTCGGCATAGCTGGCGAAGCGCCTGAAGGGCAGCGGGTCGGTATAGCGGTTGGTGATCAGCTTGCCATCCTTGAGGATGAAAGTGACCTGGGAATTCTGCGGCAGATCGGTGTCGAGCTTGGTGACGATGGTCGAGGTCAGGTAGACCGCGCCACCTTCTTCATAGAGCCGGTTGGACGACTCGATCTCGCGCATTTCCTCGCGCGTCGGCACATCGATGCCGAAGTGCTGCTCGACCAGGTTT
The DNA here is from genome assembly GCA_963764065.1 of uncultured Gammaproteobacteria bacterium. Lineage (GTDB taxonomy): Bacteria > Pseudomonadota > Gammaproteobacteria > Steroidobacterales > Steroidobacteraceae > FEN-1191. The sequence goes on from CAVXRM010000008.1 coordinate 549,708, forward strand.
TCTTCCGCCGGGCTGGGTTCGAACAGGTCGATCCACAGCGCATCATCGAGCGACGGCCCTTCGCGGCGCATCAGGCCGCCACCGCTCTGCAGTGCGAACAGGTTCAGCATGGCCTGTTCGCCGCGCGCTCAGCGGCGCTTTTCGCTCGCCGCAAGGTCGTTGATGATGCTGATCACATTGGCGGGGGTGCCGGCCATGTTCACGTCGGTCAGGTATTTGCCGTTGATGACCACCAGCGGTACGCCCTCGACTTTGTAGCGACGCATCAGGTCGTCGGACTTCTGGATGTTGGTCTGCACGCTGAAGGAATTGTAGGCGTTCATGAAGTCGCTTTCGCTGATGCCATGCGCCTTGGCAAAGGCCACCTGCGCGGAGATGCTTTCCTTTTCGTCGCCCTGCGCGAACATGTAGTTCTTCTTGTCGTGCATTTCGCTGAATACGGCGCTGTGCAAGGCCTCTTCCTTGCCGAGCGCCTGCAGGGCGTAGAACAGCCGCGCGTGCGAGCGGTGCACGTCACCCCAGGTGACCGGCACGCGCCGGAAATCGATATAGGCCGCCTTGGATTTGCGCCAGGTCTCGAGATACGGATCGAGCGCGTAGCAATGTGGGCAGGCATACCAGAACATCTCGATCACTTCGACCTTGCCGGGCGCGACGTCGGTCGGTTGCGCAGGCATCAGCGGGCGATAGTGCGTGCCCGCAGTCCACTTGCCCGTCGGCAAGCCGGCCGCCGCCGGCAGCGGCGCAGCGCGGTCGAGTGCCGTATCTTCAGTGCTGGCCGCGTCGGGCTTGGTCGTTGCCGGCTTGGCCGCAGTCGTCGATTCGGAGGCGGGCACCGGCACCACGGGCGCGGTGGCGCCAGGCGTGCTGGCCGGCGCAGGGCTGGCCGCGGTGGGCGGTGTGGCCGGTGCATTGGCCGGTGGCGTCGCTTCGCGCGAGCAGGCCGCGAGCGCCACTACCGCAATGAGCGTCAACGCATGGAGTGTCTTCATATCAGCGCATGCCCTGGATATAGGAAGCGAGGTTTCGCATGTCCTCATCGGTGAGGCGCTGGGCGATGGTGTGCATGATCGCGGCGTTGTCGCCGCCCATGCTCGCGCCCTTGTCGTTCTTCGTGTAGCGCGCATCACTGCCGTAGGCACTGAGCTGCTTGATCACGTACATCGACTGCTGGCCGCGCAGCGCCGGATAACCCGAGGCCGGATTGCCGCGACCCACCGGACCATGGCAGGCCGCGCAGGCGGGAATGCCGCGCTCGCGATCACCACCGCGATAGAGCTTCGCGCCGGCTTCCCAGTAGGAAGGATCGGCTTCGAGGCCGGTCGGCGTCTGCGTGGCGTAGTAGGCCGCGACATCTTCGATGTCCTGGTCGCTCAGCACTGCGGCCATTGGCGGCATCATGCCTGCGGCGGCATCGCCGGTCTTGCCGACGCGCCGGCCATCGTGCAGCAGGTGCAGCTGGTGTTCGATGTAGACGGCGTTCTGGCCGGCCAGGCTCGGCCACTCGGGATTGCTGCTGTTGCCGCTGGGGCCGTGGCAGGCCAGGCAGGTGGCTGCCTTGGCGGCGCCATCGGTGGCGGAACCTTTGGACCAGGCGACAGGCGAGAAGGCGGCGGGCACGACCAGCAGGGCGAGCCAAGTTACAGCGAGGCGGGTTTTCACGAGGGTAATCTCATCGCGTCCGGTAGAGACTGTAATTGTACACTACGGATATTCCGGCATAGCTCGCCAGCACCAGGTCATCATGAGCACCTATCCCACCGCCGACCTGATCCTGAGTGCCGCCCATGCGCGCCAGTTCCCCCCCGATGTGGGCGTGGAGGTGGCCTTTGCCGGCCGTTCGAACTCGGGCAAATCGAGCGCCATCAATGCGATCACCAACAAGCACGGACTGGCGCGCACCAGCAAGACGCCGGGGCGTACGCGGCTGCTCAATTTCTTCCTGCTGGCGCCGGGATGCCGCATCGTCGATCTGCCGGGCTATGGCTACGCGGAGGCCAGTGCCGCCGAGCGCGCCACCTGGGTGCCGATGACCACGGCGTTGGCGCAGCGCGCCTCGCTCCACGGCCTGTTCCTGATGATCGATTCGCGCCGTGGCGTGCAGGAGGGTGATGAGGGCTTGCTCGAATGGGCGGCCGATGCCGGCTGCGAGATCCATGTGCTGCTCACCAAGGTCGACAAATTGCGACACGCGGAACTGACTGCGGCATTGAAGGAAGCACGCAAGCACCTGGGCTCGCGTGCCACCGTGCAGGCTTTTTCGGCGAGCGATCGCACGGGCGTCGAGGATGCGCGACGGCAATTGCATCGCTGGTTCCAGGCTGAACCTGCTACGGACAGGCCGCCGCAGAATGCGTCATAGATCAGCTGCGTCTTAAAAGAGCCCCGGTGGCCGTTATATCGGGGGGGAAGGCCACCGGGGCAGACCAACCCGGAACAGGTCTCTATTGAACCGGGTTCAGCCCGCTTAGGGAGGGAAGCGGGGAGCGCTTGGGGCACTCACTAGGTATGAGTGTGCGCACCTGTGTTGGTTCCCCGTTCCCGGATTTCAATTCAAAGAAATGTGTAGGTCGCGCCCAGCGTCAGGAACGTGGGTTTGGCCAGCTCGCTGGAGTTCAGCGCCTCGTATTCCAGGCGTGCGGCGAGGCTTCCGAGATGCACCTGCAGGCCTGCGCCCCAGGCGAAGTCGCTGCCGCTGCGATTGAAGGACAGCGTCGGCGCCGAGGCGTCGGTTTTCCACGACACATATCCGGCCTTGCCGTAGACATCAACGATTGGCAGTGGCAGAAAAACCAGCCCGAACGCGCCAACGGCATGGGATTTGGCCTGTTGCGTGCCGTTCCCCGGTTTGCCGAGGTCGATGTAGTTCAGTTCGCCCGCAAAAACATCGAGCGGCCGGAAGCCGGCAATCAGCTTGTAGCCCGTGTCGCGATCCTTGAAATTGAAGCTGCCGGCGCGTACACCGCTCTCGGATTGGCCGAGGCCGGCGCCGAGATAGAAGCCGTGATCGGCAGCCACGGCCGCTTGCGCGCCGCCCAGCATCAGGCCAGCGATGAGTATGCTGCTTTTCATGCGTACCTCAATCTGTTGGAGCTGCGCTCCGGTGACCATTAGTCTCGGCCGGGCGCGGCGGGGTTCCCAGCTGTAGTCAGGTGGCGACGGAAGTGGCGTGAGTTCTGTCCAATCCGCTTGCAAATGTGCGCTGGCCGCGCGTGTCTGCGCTAGTGCGCCTGGTCCCAGTTCGGCCCGTGGCCGGTATCGACCTTGAGCGGCACGCGCAGTTGCGCAGCGGCTGACATCAACGCGCCGACGCGCTCGCGCGCCGCTTCGAGAAAGTCCTCGCGCACCTCGAGCACCAGTTCGTCGTGCACCTGCATGATCAGGCGCACTGGCACATCGGTGCTGCTGGCACCAGGCATCGACGCTGATCATCGCGCGCTTGATGATGTCGGCGGCGGTGCCCTGCATCGGCGCGTTGATGGCGCTGCGCTCGGCGTACTGCTGCAGCTGGCGATTGCGCGAGTTGATCTCCGGCAGGTACAGGCGCCGGCCGAACACCGTTTCGACGTAGCCCTGTTGCTTGGCTTGCGCGCGCGTCTCGTCCATGTAGCGGCTGCACGCCCGGATAGCGCGCGAAGTAGGTTTCGACGTACTGCTGCGCGGCGCTGCGCTCGATGCCGAGCTGGCGCGCGAGGCCGAAGGCCGACATGCCGTAGATCAGGCCGAAGTTGATGGCCTTGGCCGAGCGGCGCTGATCGCTGGTCACCTGCTCCGGCGGCACGCCGAACACTTCGGCTGCGGTCGCCTGGTGGATGTCCTGGTCGTCGGCGAAGGCCGTGAGCAGTCCCTCGTCGCCCGAGAGGTGCGCCATGATGCGCAGCTCGATCTGCGAATAGTCCGCGGCCAGCAGCAGCCAGCCGGGCGGCGCGATGAAAGCCTGGCGAATGCGCCGGCCTTCGGCGCTGCGGATCGGAATGTTCTGCAGGTTCGGATCGGTGGACGAGAGCCGGCCGGTGGCCGCGATCGCCTGGTGATACGAGGTGTGCACGCGGCCCGTGTCGCTTGTCGATCTGCTCGGGCAGCTTGTCGGTGTAGGTGGAGCGCAGCTTCGCGAGCGCGCGGTATTCCAGGATCAGCTTCGGCAGCGCGTAGTCGAGCGCCAGTTCCTCGAGCACGTCTTCGGCGGTCGACGGCTGGCCGGTCGGCGTCTTGCGCATCACCGGCAGTTGCAGGCGTTCGAACAGGATCTGCTGCAGCTGCTTGGGCGATTCGAGGTTGAAATCCGAGCCGGCCTCGCGCTGCGCCTCGAGCGTGAGCTCCTGCAGGCGCGCGGCCAGTTCGTGACTCTGCCGATGCAGCATCGCGCGATCGATCAGCACGCCGACGCGCTCCATGCGCTGCAGTACCGGCACCAGCGGCTGCTCGATCTCGTCGTACAGGCGCTCGAGCGCCGGCAGCGCCGCCAGCTGCGGCCACAGGCAGCGATGCAGGCGCATGGTCACGTCGGCATCTTCGGCGGAGTATTCGGCGGCGGTCTCGACGCTCACCTGGTTGAAGGTGATCTGCTTCGCGCCCTTGCCGGCCACGTCTTCGAAGTGGATGGTCTTGAGCCCCAGGTATTTCTCCGCCATCGAATCCATGTCGTGACGGGTCGCGGTGCTGTTGAGCACATAGGATTCGAGCATCGTGTCGTAGCGCTGGCCACGCAGCGCGATGCCGTGATTGGCGAGCATGTGCATGTCGTACTTCAGGTGTGGCCGAGCTTCGCGCGGGCCGCATCTTCGAGCAGTGGCCGCAGCGCTTCGAGTACACGACTGCGCTCCAGCTGCTCCGGTGCGCCCGCGTAGTCGTGCGCGAGCGGCACGTAGGCCGCATGGCCAGGCTCGATGCAGAAGGAAACGCCGACGATCTGCGCCTGCATGTAGTCGAGGCCGGTGGTCTCGGTGTCGAAGGCGAACAGTTCAGCGCTGCGCAGTCGCGCCAGCCAGGCTGCGAGTTGCGGCCACTCGGTGATGGTGTCGTAGTGGCGCTCGAGCGGATCGGCGGCCAGCGGCAGGGGCGGGCTCGTCACCGCGGCGCTGGCCGAAGCCGCAGCAGTTGCGCTCGGGTCACCGGCCGCCGTCGCGCCTCCGGTGGAGCCCGCTGTCGGCGGCGACGCCGTCAGGGCCCGTGGGCACATCGAGCTGGCGCAGGAGCGTACGCAGTTCGAGCGCGCATACAGCTCGCGCAGCGCTTCGGCATCGCGCGGCCGGCGCTGCAGCGCGGATTCATCGAGCGGCAGATCGAGATCGCAGCGTATGGTGGCGAGCTGGCGCGACAGCGCCAGCGTCGCAGCGCCGGCGCGCAGGTTCTCGCCCACCTTGCCGCTGATCTCGGCGGCATGTTCCTGCAATGCCGTCGAGCGTGCCGTAGGTGTTGAGCCACTTGGCGGCGGTCTTCGGCCCCACCTTGTCGATGCCCGGAATGTTGTCGGAGCTGTCGCCCACCAGCGCGAGGTAGTCGATGATCTGCTCGGGGTAGACGTCGAACTTGTGCTTCACGCCGGCACGATCGAGCAGCGTGTCGGTCATGGTGTTGATCAGCGTGACATGCTCGTCGACCAGCTGCGCCATGTCCTTGTCGCCGGTCGAGATCAGCACGCGCTCGCCGGCCGCTGCGGCCGCGCGCCGCGCCAGCGTGCCGATGACATCGTCGGCCTCGACGCCGACGATGCGCAGCAGCGGCAGGCCCATGCCGCTGACCGCCTGCAGCAGCGGCTCGATCTGCGAGCGCAGGTCATCGGGCATCGGCGGGCGATGCGCCTTGTACTCGGCGAACAGGTCGTCGCGAAAGGTGCGGCCCGGGGCATCGAAGACCACGGCCAGCCGCGTGCCCGGATAGTCGCGCAGCAGCTTCTGCAGCATGTTGAGCACGCCGAGCACGGCGCCGGTGGGCTCACCGCGCGAATTGGTCAGCGGCGGCAGGGCGTGAAAGGCGCGATAGAGATAGGAAGAACCATCTACCAGGATCAGATCGGGTGCAGTGCCCGCAGCATTCGTGCTCGCCATGATGGACTCAGTGCGCGCTGGCGGCAGGCGCGGTGCTGTCCGTGGGCGCTGCGCTGTTGCGTGCGCAGTGGCGGGTGCAGCGCGGTTGCCGGCCGCGTCGCGCTTCTGCTTGTCTTTAGCGTCGTCGGGCGCGGGCACGGCAGTTGGCGCCGGCTCGGGCAGGTACAGCGGACCCTTCTGTCCGCAGCCTGACGTACCCAGCAGCGCCATGCTCGACGCCAGCGCCGTCGCGAAGCTCAGCGCCGCGCTCGCGCGCCCGCGAATGCCTCGCACGGATGGCGGTTTCATCATGGCCGTCCCGCGAGGTTCATCGGCATCGGATTGCCGGCACGCAACGCCAGCCAGCCGCGCGCCACGCGATAAATCACCCAGATGCCGATGATGCCAAAGCCGGCCATGGCCGTGAGTATGCCGAGCCCCACCACCAGAATCAGTGGCATCGAGATCAGCAGCGTGAGGGCCATGGCGAGCAGCGCGAACCAGAAGGTGCGTATCTGCCAATGGAAATGCGATGCCAGGTAGGTGCCATGCGTTTCGCTGCGGCGCGCGTAATTCATGATCACGGCGACCAGCGAGGGGAGGCCGAACACGAAGCGCCCGGCGACACTGCCGCTGGTTGCGAGGCCAGAGAGTACGGCGAGCGAGTGCAGTGCGTAGATCCAGTTCGTATAAGTAATCAGGCCAGCCGCAGGAACCGCGGGCGCAGCGTTGGCGGCGGCGTCATTCATGGTGGATTCCCGCGGCGCGGCTCGCGCGCGGCTTCAAGCTGCGCGGCAACGCGCTGGTAGGCCTCGCGAAACGGAATGCCTTCGCGCACCACCAGTTCATAGGCCGCGCTGGCCGCATGCACGGCCGGATCGAGCTGGATGCGCTCCGGGCGAAATTGCAGCGCGTCCAGCGCTGGCGCCAGGATGTCGAGGCTCTGCTGGGCGAGGTCGATGCCACGAAACAGTGGCGCCTTCAGCAACTGCAGATCGCGCTGGTAACCCGAGGGCAGCTTGGCGCACAGCGCCAGCGCTTCGGTCAGGCAGGCGAGCGCGCTCGCCGAGCGGCCGCGCAGCAGTTCGAACACATCGGGGTTGCGCTTCTGCGGCATGATCGACGAGCCGGTCGTGAAGCTGGCGGGCAGATCGACGAAGGCGAATTCCTGCGTATAGAACAGCAGCAGATCGGCGCTCAGGCGCGACAGATCCTGCATGCACAACGTGATCTCGAACAGCAGCTGCGCCTCGGCCTTGCCGCGCGCGAGCTGCACGGCGGTCACGGGCTCGTGCGTGCTATCGAAGCCGAGCGCGCGCGTGGTCGCTGCGCGATCGAGCGGCAGTCCTGGTGTGCCGTAGCCCGCGGCTGAGCCGAGCGGATTGCGGCCCGAGCGTCGGCGCACGGCGCGCAGCCCCGCGGCATCGTCGCGCAGTTCGCTCGCGAAGCCGCCGCACCATAGCGCCACCGAACTGGGCATGGCCTGCTGCATGTGGGTGTAGCCGGGGAGTGCCTGCGCGCCCTGGCGCTGCGCCAGGCGTTCGAGCGCGGCCGCGACAGCTTCGGTGCCCTGGGCCAGGGATTCGCCGGTCTCGAGCAGGTACAGGCGCAGCGCGGTGAGCACCTGGTCGTTGCGCGAGCGCCCGAGGTGTATGCGACCGCCGGCCGGGCCGATGCTGGCCGTGAGGCGCCGCTCGAGCGCGGTCTGGCCATCTTCGTCGGCGAGTTCGATCTGCCACTCGCCGCGCGCGTGGGCTGCGCCGAGTGCGTCCAGGCCTTTGACGATGGCAGTCAGGTCGGCCGCCGACAGCAAACCCTGCGCCTGCAGCATCTGCGCATGGGCGATGGAGGCGCGGATGTCGTGCCGCACCAGCCGCTCATCGAGTGCATGGTCTTCACCGGCGGTGTATTGCAGCACCCGCTGATCCAGCGGCGCGCCTTTGTCCCAGAGTCTGCTCATGTGTACCCGATGCGCTTCCCGGCGCCCATCATAGCCTCGGCAGGCCGGCTCCGGGTCATTTTGCAAATGAACGGAAAATGACGTATAATTTCATTTGAAAGGAGACCCCGATGACCCAGGCCGAATCCGGAACAGCGCAAGGCCTGACAGCCAGGCTGCCAGGTGATGCGGCGCGCGTGCTCAGCGGCGCGGTGCTGCGCACCGCCGGGTTGCTGGGCCTGTCGCGCGCCACGCTGGCCCGGCTGCTGGGGGTGAGCGAGGCGGGCGTGTCGCGCCTGGCCAGTGGCGCGCGCCAGATCGATCCCGACAGCAAGGAAGGCGAGCTCGCGCTGCTGCTGGTGCGCCTGTATCGCTCGCTCGATGCGCTGGTGGGCAACGACGCCGAGCAGCGGCTGCGGTGGCTCTCCGGTTTCAATCGCGGGCTCAATGGCAAGCCGGTCGAGCTGATCGAGCGTGCCGAAGGTCTCGCCGGCGTGGTCGCCTACCTGGATGGCATGCGCGCACCGCTGTGAGCAATCCCTGGCAGGAGGCCTGGTTCGAGGGCGTGCGCTCGCGCAGCCGCTTGCTGTGGCGCGGCGTCGAGGCGCAACACCTGATCGCCACCCTCCGGCTCACCGACTCCGCATCCGACCATCGGGTGCTCGAAGAGCTGCTGGAGCGCAGCAAACCACCGCTTCCGCCGCATGCGCATGCGCGCCACTATCTGCTCACGACACCGTTTCGCTACCGCTCGCCCATTGCCTCGCGCTTCCGGCGCACGCTCGATCCCGGCGCATGGTATGGCGCCGAGGAGTTGCGCACGGCCTGCGCCGAGACCGGCTACTGGCGCTGGCGCTTCCTCGGCGACAGTGAAGGCCTCAAGGGCCAGGCGCTGCACACCACGCACAGTTTCTTTCGCGCCCAGGTGCGTGGCCGCTGCCTCGATCTCACGCGCCCGCCGTGGAACGCAGCGCAGCAGCAGTGGCGACACCCGCGTGACTATTCCGCCTGCCATGAGCTGGCTGGCGCGGCACGCACGCAGCGCGTGGCCTGGATCCGTTACCAGTCGGCGCGCGTGACAGCGGGTGTGTGCGGCGCGGTGTTCGAGCCGGCAGCGCTCACGCTCAGCCGCACCTCGCCGATGCAGACCTGGGTGTGCCGCAGTACCGCTGCCGGCGCGCGCCTGCAGCGCTCCGGCGCCGCCGGCGAGAGTTTCGAATTCGATGCCGCCGCCAGCGGCTGGAGCTGAACTTCAGCTGCCGGGCTGCTGCTCGGCCGGCGTCAGCGCCTTGGTGTCGGCGACGATCAGTGTGCCGGTGCCTTCGTTCGTGAACACTTCCGTGAGGATGCCGTCGGGCGCGGCGTAGGAGATCACGTGCACGCGGCGCACGCCGCCGCGGATCGCATCTTCGATGGCCTTGGCCTTGGGCAGCATGCCATCGACGATCCGGCCCTCATCGCGCATGCGCTTGAGACCCGCGAGATCGATATACGACACCACCGAACCCGGGTCGGCGACGTTGTCGAGAATGCCGGGCGCCCCGGTGCACAGGATCAGTTTCTCGGCCTCGAGTGCCGCGCCGATCGCCGCAGCCACGGTGTCGGCATTGATGTTGAGCAGCTGGCCGCGCTCGTCGGCCGAGAGCGGACTGATGACCGGCATCAGGCCGTTTTCCAGGTGCTTCCTGATCACGGTGGTGTCGATGCGATCGATGTCGCCGACAAAACCGTAGTCGACTGTCTCGGTGTCGGTGGGTTTGAGTTTGACCGGCGGGCGACGGTGCGCGACCACCAGGCCCGCATCGACACCCGAGAGCCCGACCGCATCGATTCCCTGGTCGCGGCAGATCGAGAGGATGCGCGTATTGATCAGGCCGTTGAGCACCATCGAAGTGGCGTCAATCGCCTTCTCGTCGGTGACGCGCCGACCTGCGACCATGCGCGTGGGTACGCCCATGGCTTCGGTGACTTCGGTGAGTTGCGGCCCGCCACCGTGCACCATCACCACGCGTACGCCGAGGCTGTGCAGGATCGCGATCTGTTCGATCAGCGAGCGCGTCTGCGCGGCGTCGCCGAACACGGCGCCGCCGGCCTTGACCACGAAGATCTTGCCCTTGTAGAGGCGGATGTAAGGCGCCGCGGCGCGCAGGGCGCTTATGGTCGCGAGCTGGTCAGCCCGGTGCATGATCATTGTCTCTCGATACTCCTCATGAAAGCAGCCGGTGCAGCACAGCCATCTGCGCCGGCATGCGGTTGTAGGCCTGGCGCAGCACGATGCTGCGCGGGCCATCGAGCACCTCGTCGGCGATCGCGCAGTTGCGGCGCACCGGCAGGCAATGCATCAGGCGGCAATCGGCCGCGCTGCGCGCGAAGGATTCATTGCGCAGGCACCAGTCCTGGTGCGCGCCGCGCAGCCGCTGGTCGGCGGGTTCGTCGCCGTAGTGCGTGGTCGAGCCCCACTCCTTGGCGTAGACGATGTGAGCGCCGGCGAGCGCGGCGTCGCGATCCGCGGTTTCCTGCACGGATCCGCCGCTGGCTGCCGCGGCGCTGCGCGCGGCGTTCATCACGGCTGCGGGCAGTGCGAAGCCTTCCGGACGCAGCACCACGACCTCCATGCCGCGCATCGCCGCCATGTGCACCGTCGCTGCCGGCACCGCGAGCGGCAGTGCCCTGGGATGCGGCACCCAGCTCAGTACGAAGCGCGCGCGCTCGGGCAGGGCGAGCTCATCGAGCGACTTCCAGTCGGCGAGCGCCTGGCAAGGGTGATTCATCGCCGACTCGAGATTGATCAGTGGCTTGTGCACCAGCGCGGCCATCGCGTTGAAACGTGTCTCGGCGAGATCCGTGGCCAGATCCTTGCCTTCGGCGAAGGCGCGGATGCCCATCACATCGCAGTACGAGGCCAGCGTCGGCAGCCCTTCGCGGATGTGCTCGGCAGCGGCGCCGTTCATCACCACGCCATCGCGCGTTTCGAGCTGCCAGGTGCCCTGGCCAGGTGTGATCACGAAGGAAGCGCCACCCAGGCGCGCCATGCCGGCCTGGAAGGAAGCCAGCGTGCGCAGCGAGGGATTCATGAACAGGAGCCCAAGTACCTTGCCGACCAGCGCCCGCGGTTCCGGCTGGGCCTCGAGGCGCCGCGCCAGCGCCAGCAGTTCGAGCACCTGTTCGCGGCCCACTTCGGCCAGGTCGATGAAGCGTTTCATGGCTGCTTCATGGCCCGATATCGAGCAGCGCGCTGCGCAGCAGCTCGACCTCGGCTTCGCGCAGGATGAAGGGCGGCAGCAAGCGCAACACCTGCGGATCGCCACTGGTGCCGGTGAGGATGTCGCGCTCGAGCAGCGCGCGCTGGATGTCCTTCGCGGGTCGCGAGCAGATCAGGCCGGCAAGAAAGCCCGCGCCCTGGAAGCCGCGCACCGGACCCACGAGGCAGCGTTCGTGGATGTACGCGCTCACGCGTCGCACGTTTGCCAGCAGGTCTTCGGATTCGATCGCGTCGATCACGGCGCAGACCACGGCGCAGGCCATCGGTCCGCCACCGAAAGTGGTGCCGAGCGCGTCGAGCCTGACCGCGCTGGCGACGCGCGGCGTCATCATCAGCACCGCAACCGGGAAACCATTGCCCAGCGCCTTGGCGGTGGTGAGCATGTCGGGCTGCACGCCGTAGAGATTGGCGGCGAAGGGCTCGCCCGTGCGACCCATGCCACATTGCACTTCATCGAAGATCAGCTGCGCGCCGGTCTCGTTGCAGCGGCGACGGAGCGCGGCGAGATACTCGGCGCCGAGATCGAAGGCGCCGCCGACGCCCTGCACCGGCTCGACCACCACCGCAGCCGTGCGCTCGCTGATCGCCGACAAGGCGGCGAGGTCACGGCGCGCGATGAAGCGCACATCGAATGGCGTGCGCGGCAGGCCGTACCACTTGCCGGCGGCGCCCCAGGTGAGCGCGCCGGCCGCTGCGGTGCGGCCGTGGAAGCCGTGCTCGAGCGCGACCACTTCGCTGCGGCCGGTGATCGTGAAGGCCATCTTGAGCGCGTTCTCGTTGGCTTCGGCGCCGGAGTTCACGAAGAACACGCTGCTGAAATCGAGACGCGAGAAGCCGATCAGGCGCGCAGCGGCGCGGGCGCGCACTGCTAGCGGCACCGCGTTGCTCTGGAAATTGAGCGTCTGCGCCTGCTCGGACAGCGCGCGGGTCCAGCCCGGATGCCCATAGCCCAGCGCCGCCACCGCGTGGCCGCCGTAGAGATCGAGCACCCGGCGACCCGAGGACGTGTGCAGCCACACGCCTTCGCCGGAGCTCACCTCCAGTGGATATTGCGCAAACACCGGCGCGAGGAAATCGCGGGCGGCGTTCATGTCCAGCCTGCCGCTGGCGCCGTCAGGCCAGTGTCTTCGGCAAAACCGAGCAAGCGGTTGAGCCACTGCAGCGCGCCGCCGGCGGCGCCCTTGCAGAGGTTGTCGAGCACGCTCATCACCACCACCGTGCGCCCGTCGCTGGCGACGCTGAGGCGCGCGTAGTTGCTGGCAACGATCTCCTTGACGTGCGGAGCGCGTTCGCCCAGCTGCACGAAGGGCGCGCGTGCGTAGTAGTCGCGCAGTTGCGCGTTGAGCGCGGCACTGTCCAGCGGCTTCTTCAGCACGGCCTGCACCGTGGCGTGGATGCCGCGCGCGAATGGCCCGGAGTGCGGCACGAAGGCAAAATTCGCCGCGACACCGCTGGCACTGAGTGCGCAGGCCGCGATCTCGGGTGCGTGCCGATGCGCGAGCGCGTTGTACGCGTACAGGTCGCTGTGCCGCGTCGGATGATGCGTGCCTTCGCCGGGTTTGCGGCCCGAGCCCGTGCTGCCGGTGATCGCGGCCACGAACAGCTGCGGCTCGATGAGGTTCAGCGCCAGCAGGGGCACGGCCGCGAGCAGCGTGGCACTCGAGAGGCAACCCGGATGCGCCACATGCGGCGTCTTGAGCGTCGCGAGATGCTCGGGCAACGCACAGCTGAATTGCGCCAGCCGCGCCGGCGCGCCATGCGGATGCTGGTAGACCGCTTCGTAGGCACTGGCGCTCGCGAAGCGGAAATCAGCCGAGATATCCACGACCTTCGGTGCGTTGCCGGCCTGCTCGGCAGTGCTGAGCAGCCGGTCGATCAGCGCGGCCGAGACGCCGTGCGGCGCCGCGGCCAGCAGCGCGGGTTGCCGGTGCTGCTTCAGCAGTTGCTCGATTTCGGCCTGCGATTTGAAATGCACGTCCTGATAGGCAGTGGCCAGATGCGGGAAGGCTGTGCCCACGGCTTCACCCGCGCTGCCATCCGACATGATGCCGGCCAGCTCGAGCTGCGGGTGCTGCGCGATCAGGCGCAGCAGTTCGCCGGCCACGTAGCCGGTGCCGCCGAGCACGATGGTGGGTACCTTGCTCATTGCCTTGCGCTCCGCGACGCTACTCGCTGGCCACGGCCGCCGCGGCGCGCGACTCGAGGCCGACAGCCTTGATGATCGCATCGCCCAGCATGGCCGGATTGCTGATGGCGTTGCAGGCTGCGACGTTCATCTGCTGGACGATGATGTCGACGCCCACCTGGTTGTCGGTGGCGGGGCCCGTGACCATGCAAGGGTCGACCTTGAAGCGCTCGCGCAGCAGCTTGACGCCGCCCCAGGCCGCGACCGGGTCGTTGGCCGAGAGCACGACGCCGGTGAGTGCGCGGCGGATGTCTTCGCAATCGAGAATCGCATCGACGCCATAGGTGCCCAGCAGGCCGTCGCCCAGCTCGAACACAATTACATCGGGTTTGCCCGCGGCGAGATCGGTGAGCATGGTGCGCGTGAGCGCGGGCCCGGTGCGGGGCGATGTGGTGACTACGCCGAGATCCGTGAAGATCATTGATTTGCGCGCACCGGCGTCTTCGAAGGCCATGATGTCACGCCGCAGCGATACGCCCGTGGCCTTGAAGGCATCGACCACCAGTCCGCGATGGCGCATGCGCGAGACGATCGCGGCCGCGGCCGCGGTCTTGCCGGCTTCCATGCAGGTGCCGGCCAGCGCCACGATGGGCACGCCGCGCGCGTCGAGCGTGGCCTCGAAATCGAGCCGGCGATAGCCAACGCGCGCCGGCACGCCGATGCGCTCGCCCAGGTAGGGAAACTGCAGCACCACGCCCAGCACGCGGCAGTCGAAGGGCTTGCCCTTGTCGGGCGTGGCCGAATCACAGATGCCCATCACGCCGCCGATGTTCAGCATCTGGATCACATCGCCCGGCTTGAGCGACTCGGGCACATGGCCCGAGTAACCGAACAGCGCCTTGCGCGGCCCGAGCGCGCCCACCACCACATCGCCGCGCGCCACCTTGGCCATGCGGCCGCTGGTGAGCTCGAGCGTGTTGTAGGTGGACTTGTTGTTGAGGATCTCGGCGACCACCACCACGCCTTCCTCGGCGGGAATCTCGGCGCTGATGCGCAGCTCATGCGCCAGCCCGCAGGCCTGGGTGATGGAGGCGATCTTGTCGACGACTACGCTTTTCATTGACCGGGCTGCTCCGCAGCGGCTGAAGTTGCAGAAGGGGTGGCGGATTTCGCCGCCAGCTCGCCGGCACGCGCATGGAACACGCCGGTGAGCGCCACGATCTTCGAGAAGCCAAGCGCATCGGCGGGCGTCCACTCGCCCGCGGATTCGCCGTAGACGCCCTTGGAAGCCGCCATCAGCGAGTAGGGCGATTCCACGCCCTCGACGAACACACTGCCGGGCCGCAGCAGCACATGCACATCGCCCGTGACACGCTGCTGCGAACTGAGCAGCAGGGCCTCGATGTCGCGGCATACCGGATCGAGCAGCTGCCCTTCGTGCACCCAGTCGCCATAGGGCTGCGCCACGCTTTCCTTGATGCGTTGCTGGCGCGCGGTGAGCACCAGCTTTTCCAGTTCACGATGCGCGTTCAGCAGCACTTCGGCCGCCGGTGCCTCGAAGGCCACACGACCCTTGGTGCCGATGATGGTGTCGCCCAGGTGGATGCCGCGGCCGATGCCGAAGGGCGCGGCCAGCGTCTCGAGCCGCTCGATCAGTGCGACCGGCGAGAGCGCCTTGCCATCGAGACCCACCGGGCGCCCGCGCTCGAAGCGCAGCGTGTGGTGCTGCGGCAGCGCCGGCTGGTCGAAGGCGCCCTTCGAGAGCACCCAGGCGCTCTCGGGAATGCTGCCCTGCGAAGTCAGCGTTTCGGTGCCGCCGATGGTCACGCCCCAGAGGCCGCGATTGGTGGAGTAGGCGGCGCCGTAGGGCGGCACCGGGAGCTTGCGCTGCTGCAGGTACTCGAGTTCTTCCTGGCGCTTGAATGCGCGATCGCGCACCGGCGCGATGATCTCGAGATCGGGCGCCAGCGTGCGCAGCGCGACTTCGAAGCGCACCTGGTCATTGCCAGCGGCGGTACAGCCGTGGGCAATGGAGCTGGTGCCAAGCTTGCGCGCCATGTGCGCAATGGTCTGCGCCTGCATCACGCGCTCGGCGCCGACGCACAGCGGGTAGAGCTGGCCGCGACGCACGTTGCCCATGACCAGGAAGCGCAGTACCTGCTCGAAGTAGTCGGCGCGCGCATCGACCTGGTGATGGGCGATGGCGCCGAGGCTCAGCGCGCGTTCGCGCAGCGTATCGGCCGCCTGTGCATCGATGCCGCCGGTGTCGACCGTGACGGTGATTACCGGCCGGCGGTACTGCTCGGCCACCCAGGGCACGAGGAACGAGGTGTCGAGGCCGCCTGAATAGGCGAGCACGATGGGCATGGCGCCCGCTGCAACTGGCTTGGACATGGCTTCAGATTCCGAACAGTTCGCGCAGGCGTGCCAGCAGGCGTTGCTGGGCGCGTGCCGCCGGGGTGGCGACGAAGATCGTGTCATCGCCCGAGATCGTGCCGACCACCTCGGGCCACTCGGCCTTGTCGATGGCGACCGCGACGCTCTGCGCCGTGCCGATGCTGGTGCGGATCACGGTGAGCGAGGCGCCGGCCGGCTTCACCGAGCGCACGAACTGCGCCAGCGCGCCGAAGTTGCCGTTGGCATGCGCGCTCTCGCTGGCGGGGGGCAGGTAGCGGCCGCTGGCCTTGAGCACGCCCAGCTCGCGCAGGTCGCGGCTCACGGAAGACTGCGTGACCGCAAAACCCTTGCGGCGCAGCAGCTGCGTCAGCTCGGCCTGGCGCCGCACCGCGCCGCTGCGCAGCAGGCCCAGGATGGCATCGCGCCGGACCTGCAGGTGATTGTCGTGGAGCATCATCGCCTCTGCATAAATATGCGCGCATGATGCATAAAAATGCAGACGCGGTCAAGGCCATGGCGCGGCCGCGCTGCCCGGGCAGCCGCGTTGACCGCGCAGCGCTCGGGGTGTTCAATCGCACTCCATCGCTGAACCACGGACTACCGCCATGCTGCTCGGCCTGCGCACCGCCATCTACCCGGCCCCCGACCTCGCCCGTGCCAGGCGCTGGTACAGCGAGCTGCTGGGAATAGAGCCGTATTTCGACCAGCCCTTTTACGTCGGCTTTGCGGTCGGCGGATTCGAGCTCGGTTTGCTGCCCGATGGCGAACCCGGCAGCCATGGGCCGCAGCCCCTGTGGGGTGTTGCCGACGCCGACGGCGCCTGGCAGCGCCTGCTGGCGCTGGGCGCCACCGCGCTCGAACCGGTCCACGATGTGGGCGAAGGCATCCGCGTGGCGGCGGTGCTCGATCCCTTCGGCAATCGGCTCGGGATCATTGAAAATCCGCACTTCAGCGCCGCCGCCGTGCGCTGATGCGCAACTTGCAGGCTGCCGATGGGCAGGTGGCGGCCGAAACACAGATCAGGAGGGCATGCCGATGAAGCTTTTCCCGATGGCGGTGAGCGCCATGTTGCTGGCGGCCGCAGCGCAGGGCGCGCAACCCGACCCCGCGGCCGGCAAGCTGCTGGCCGCCGAGGTGTGCGTGGCCTGCCACGGCGCCAACGGCGTGAGCGTGAGTGCCGATATTCCGCATCTGGCGGGGCAGCGTGCCGCCTACCTCGTCAGGCAGCTGGAGGCCTTCAAGGCCGGCACGCGCAAGAACGATCTCATGGGCGCAATTGCGCCGCAGCTGAGCGCCACGCAGATGGCCGACGTCGCTGCGTACTTCGCCTCACAGGCCGGCGCAGCGGTCGATGCGAAGTCGACCGTACCGGCAAACTTCGCGGCCAGTCACGTGCCGCCGCCGCCCGAGCTGGGCGCGGGCTACGTCCGCTACCTGAAGCGCGATTTTCCCGAACAGAACAGCGTTTCCTATTACTACGCGAACGCCGTGGCCATGGCCGCCGCCGCGCGTGCCGAGCCGCTGCCCGATGGCGCGCAGATCTACGTGGAGAACTACAGCGCGCGGCTTGATGCGGCCGGCAAGCCCGTCATCGGCGCCGACGGTTCATTTGTTGGCGATCAGCTGCGCTCCTACACGGGCATGGCGCGTGCCGCCGGCTGGGGCGAGCAGTTGCCAGCGATGGTGCGCAATGACAACTGGAACTACGCCGTGTTCAAGGCCGACCGGAGTGTGCGCACCGATATCAACTACACCGAATGTCTGGCCTGTCACAAGCCGCAGGCACCCAAGAGCTTCCTCTTCATGTACGACCAGCTGATGGACGCGGCGCGCGCTGCCCGGCATTAGGCGCACCGATCGACGGCAGCCAAAGGCCATTCATGTACACGCTCTATTACTCGCCCGGCACCGCCAGTTTGGTCGTGCATCTGGCACTGCTCGAGATCGGCGCGCCTTACCGGCTCGAGCTGGTCGATTTCAAGAGTGGCCAGCAGCGCACCAACGAGTACCTGCGGCTCAACCCGCAAGGCGTAGTGCCCACTCTGGTCTACGATGGCCGTGCCCACGTGGAATCGGCCGCAATCCTGCTGATGCTGGCCGATCGGCATCCCGAGGCGAAGCTGGCGCCGGCGCGCGGCACGGCGGCGCATGATGATTTTCTCCAATATGTCGTGAACCTCAGCAACTCGCTGGCCGCGACCTATCGCTACTGGTTCTATCCTGCGGACCTCGGTGCCGCCGAACATCCGCCAGCGGTGCGTGCCGCGCTGCAGGCGCGTATCGAAGCGGTGTGGACGCGGCTCGAGGCCAGGCTCAGCGCCGCAGGGCCGTACCTGCTGGGCACGGAATTTTCCGGCGCCGACCTGCTGGCCACGATGCTGATGCGCTGGTCGCGCAACATGCCACGCACTGCGCTCGAGTGGCCCGCGCTCAAGCGCCTCGCCGACCTGGTGCGCGCACGCCCGAGCTGGCGCCGGCTCTATGAACTCGAGGGCCTGACCGAGTGGTGATCGCCGCTGCGGCCGCGCTGGCCGCTGGCGCGCTCAATGCAATGGCTGGCGGTGGCACGCTGTTGCTGTACCCGGCATTGCTGGCGCTGGGGCTCCCTGCAGTCGGCGCCAACCTCCATTGCAGCGTGGCGTTGTGCCCGGGGTACCTCGGCGCCGCGTATGCGCAGCGCGAGGCGCTGCGCACCCAACGCTCGCGGCTGTTGTTGCTGGCGCCCGCGGCGCTGGTGGGTGGCGCCGCCGGCGGCTGGCTGCTACTACATACGGGTGAACGCGCTTTCCGCCAATGGGTGCCGTGGCTGATCCTGCTGGCCAGCCTGGCACTCGCCGCGCAGACCAAGGTGCGCGGCTGGCTCGCAGGCCGCGAGGGCGCGGCACAGTCGCGCAGCTTCGCCCTCGTGCTGATGTTGCCGTTGTTGCTGGCCGCGATCTATGCCGGCTACTTCGGTGCCGGAGTCAGCGTGATCCTGCTGGCGGTGCTGGGCCTGGCCTACAGCGATGGCTTCACGCAGCTCAATGCCCTGAAGCAGGCGCTGGCGCTGGCTGCGAACGGCGGCGCGGTACTGCTGTTCGTGGCGCGCGCTCCCGTGGACTGGCCGCTCATCGGCGTGCTCGCCCTCAGCGCACTGATCGGGGGCTTCTTTGGCGGCAGGTTGGCGCAGCGCCTGGCGCCCGCGAAGTTGCGCCGCAGCGTCGTGGTGCTGGGTGTGGCGCTGGCGGCCTGGTATTTCTACCGGCTGCACAGTGGCGTCAGCTCGTGAGAAAATGGCGGCATGTCCACCAGCAAGTCCGCTGTCGATAGCTGCTACACGCTGTTCGCCACGCCCATCGGCGAGTGCGGCCTGGCCTGGAATGCACGTGGCATCTGTGCGGTGCAGCTGCCGGAGGCCAGCAGCGCCGCAACGCGTGCTCGTCTGCTGCGCAAGGCGCCGCGGGCGCGCAGTGCCACGCCGCCGCCAGTGATCAAGCGCGCCATCAGCGCGATCCTGCGGCTGCTGAACGGCAAGTCGCCCGAACTCGGCTCACTGGCGCTCGACTACGGCGACGCCACCGAATTCCACCGCCGCGTGTGCGAAGCAGCGCGCGCGATTCCCGCGGGCCAGACCCTGAGCTACGGTGAACTGGCCGCGAAGCTCGGCCAGCCCGGTGCCGCGCGTGCGGTGGGCAGCGTGATGGCGCGCAATGCACTGCCGATCATCGTGCCCTGTCATCGGGTGCTGGCCGCGGGTGGGCGAGCCGGTGGATTTTCCGCGCATGGTGGCATCAACACCAAGCTGCGCATGCTGCGCATCGAAGGGGCGGGAGTCGCGAATCAGCCCCAGGCCGACCTGGCCTTCGGCGGCTGAGCTTCCCTAAGAGATGAGCGTGCGCACCTGGCCCATCGCGGGCCGGAAGCGCACCTGCACCCTGGGTTCCACATGGGTTTCGGTGTGGATCAGCTCGACGCCGGCATCCTGCAGGAACGCACCCAGGAACACCTGCAGGCCTTCAAAACGCTCGCGCGCGCCCGCCGCGTCCTGCAGCTGCGCGATCAGCTTGGCCTGCCAGTGCTGAGCGCGCGGGCAGGCGGCGCTGAGGCTCCGTCGCAGCCGATCGAGCATCGCCAGGTCGTTCGACAGCGTCGCATCGGTGAGATTCGGATCATGCGCACGACCGGGCACCGCGAGCCGCATGTGCAGCAGCGCGCCGGTCTCCTCGACCGCGTCGTAGCAGCAGATGGCGAGCGAACTGTGCAGCTCGGCGCACAGCACCTCATCCTGCGTGACGATCAGGTAATCGTCCGCGCGCACACTCTGTTCACCGACCGGCTGGTTCATATCCCTGGCAGTCTCGCAGGGCAGCATGGCAATCTGTGTTACCTGGGTCACAGTAATGGGCTCTGGTACGATGCACCACAAATGAACAAGGGTGCTCTGGTCACACATTCCGGTGGTTGCCACTGCGGCCGCGTGCGCTTCACTGTGCAAGCGCCTGCTGTACTCGAAGTCATGCATTGCAATTGCTCGATCTGCAGCAAGACCGGGTTCCTGCACCTGGCGGTGCCGGCCGCGCAGTTCAGTCTGCAGAGTGGCGCCGAGGTACTGCACGACTACCAGTTCAATACCGGCACGGCGCATCACCTGTTCTGCAGCGTGTGCGGGGTGAAGTCCTACTACGTGCCGCGCTCGCACCCGGACGGCTTCAGCGTCAATGTACATTGCCTCGATGAAGGTACCGTCACGGGCATGCGCGTCAGCGAAGTGGACGGGCGCAACTGGGAGCAGCAGTTCCCGCAGGGGCGCGGGCAATACCAGCAGTGAGTCCGGCAGTCATCGCGCATCGACTGGCACGCGCAGGCGACCTGCCGGCCATCGTTGCCATCTACAACGACACCGTCGCCTCGCGGCTGGTGACTGCCGACCTCGAACCCGTTTCGATCGACAGTCGGCGCGCCTGGTTCGAGGCGCACGCAGCTGCCACGCGTCCGTTGTGGGTGGTGGAGCAGCAGGGTCAGGTGAGCGCCTGGCTGAGTTTCTCGGATTTCTACGGCCGCCCCGCCTACGCGGCGACCGCGGAGCTCAGCGTGTACGTAGCGGCGCATGCGCGCCGCCAGGGCATTGCCGGTACGCTGCTGCAGCGTGCGCTGCAGGCTGCGCCCGGTTTGGGCTTGCGCACGCTGCTCGGATTCATCTTCGGCCACAACGAACCGAGCCTGCAGCTGTTCACGCGTGCCGGCTTCGCGCGCTGGGGTAATTTGCCGCGGGTCGCGCGGCTCGATGAGCACGAGCGCGATCTGGTGTTGATGGGTTTGCGGATAGCGCCCTGAGGTGTAGCGATGTATGACCGGAATCTGCGCATAGAAACCGAACGGCTGGTGCTGCGCCAGCCACGACTCGAAGAGCTCGACGACTGGTCGCAGTTCATGCTGGACGAGCAGAGCATGCGTTTCATCGGCGGCGTGCAGCCGCGCATGTCGGTGTGGCGCTTCCTGATGGTGGCGGTGGGCAGTTGGTCGGCGATGGGCTTCGGCATGTTCTCGGTGCTCGAGCGGCGCAGCGGCGTGTGGCTCGGCAGGGTGGGGCCGACCATGCCGGAGGGCTGGCCCGGGAGCGAGGTGGGCTGGAGCATCCGTCGCGACTACTGCAACCAGGGCTATGCCACCGAGGCGGCGCGCGCCTCGATGGACTGGGTGTTCGAACAGTTGCAATGGAAGGAAGTCATCCACTGCATCGCGCCCGACAACGTGGCTTCACAGGCGCTGGCGCGACGGCTCGGCTCCACCAATCGTGGCCCGGGCAAGCTGCCGGCACCACTCGAGGATGCGGCCGTCGACCTGTGGGGGCAGACGCGCAGCGAGTGGCAGCGCAACCGCAACGCCTTGCCGCGTTTCTGAGCCGCAACAGGTGTCACAGTGAAGAAATCGCGACTCGAAGCCTTCAGTGATGGTGTCATCGCCATCATCATCACGATCATGGTGCTCGAGCTGCGGGTGCCGCACGAGCCCACCCTCGCGGCGCTGCAGCCGCTGTGGCCGGTGTTCGCCAGTTACGTGGTCAGCTTCGTCTACGTCGGCATCTACTGGAACAACCATCATCACCTGTGGCAGGCGGTCGATCATGTGAACGGGCCGGTGTTGTGGGCCAACCTGCACCTGCTGTTCTGGCTGTCGCTGTTTCCATTCGTGACCAGCTGGGCGGGCGAGAGCGGCTTCGCCACGGTGCCGGTGGCGATCTATGGCGTCGTGCTGCTGTGCGCCGGGGCCGCCTTTACGATCCTGGTGCGCTCGCTGGTCGGCCTGCATGGCCGCAATTCCCTGCTGGCGCGCGCCGTCGGCGCTGATTTCAAGGGCAACATTTCACTGGTGATCTACAGTGCGGCGATCGCGCTGGCATTCGTGCACCCGTGGATCTCGTGCGCACTCTATGTGGTCGTGTCGATCATCTGGCTGGTGCCCGACCGACGCATCGAGCGGATACTCACCAGCAAAACCTGAAGGAGTTCGACCATGACCATCGAAGGGGGTTGCCTGTGCAAGGCCGTGCGTTACCGCAGCAGCGCGGCGCCTGTGATCACGCGCGTGTGCTGGTGCCGCACCTGCCAGTACGTGGCCGCCGGCAGCGCAACCGTGAACGTATTCTTTCGCACCGAGTCATTCACGGTGCAGGGCGAGACCGGCGACTACGCGAGCGTCGCCGACAGCGGCAACATCATCCATCGGCGCTTCTGCCTGCAGTGTGGCACGCCGCTGTTCACCGGCGCCGAAGCCCGTCCGCACGTGATCGGCGTGCGCGCCGGCACGCTCGATGATCCCAACAGCGTGCAGCCGGCCATGACCATCTGGACTGACTCGGCGCCGCGCTGGGCCTGCATTGCCGAATCGATTCCGCGCGTGGCGCGCCAGCCCCCGCCGCTGGCCTGAACGACCACGGGCGCAGTGTGCGGGCGCTAGGGCGTTGCGCCCTTCGCGCCCGCTTCCAGGCGCGAGCGGCGCAGGCCGTCCTTGTTGAGCAGCACCTGGAAGCCCTGCATGTTGGCGGGTATCACCACCGTCTGGCCATCGTGTTTCGCGAACTCGGCCAGCGCCAGGTTGATCTCGTGTTGCAGGTATTCGGCCGTCAGCGAAGAGTTGATGATCTGGTTCGCCTTGGCGATGCCCTGTGCCTTGGCGACCTCGATCTCGGCCTCCTTGGCGGCGATCTCCACTTCGATCTTCTTGGCTTCGAGTTTCTTCTGGTTCTGCACCGCCAGCTGGATCGACTGCTCGATCGAGGGATCGGTATTGAGCGCGCGTACCACCACGCGCTGGATGCTGAACACGCCCGGATCCTTGGCATCGAGGCGCTGCTGCAGCAGCGCGAGTACCGAGTTCTGCAGCGCTTCGCGCTCCTTGTGCAACTGGAGTGAATCGATGCCCGCCACGACTTCGTAGACCGCGCCACGCGCTTCGCGCCACACCACGCCATAGGCCGGGTAGAACACGCCCTGCGGTCCGCGCTCCTCGGTGGCCGCATACTTCACGGTCAGGTCGGCGATCTTGTCCTGGGCTGCCTTGTAGAACACCGTGACGTCGAGCTCGCGCAGCGAGAGATTGTCGGCGGCCTTGGGCGTGAGATCGGTGAGATCGAAGGAGTTCTCCTTGGCGGAGAACTCGCGCACTTCGGTGATGAATGGCAGGCGCAGATGGAAGCCCGGCGTGACTTCGTCGATGTTCACGGTGCCGAGCGTCTTGGTCACGCCGACATTGCCGGTGTCGATGGTGTAGCCGGAAGTGGCGATCAGCAGGATCAGCACGATCAGGCCCAGCACCGGGAGCCGGCGCAGCAGATTGCCCATATTGAAGCCGGCGCCTTCGGCGCCACGTGAAAACACTGTGCCAGCCATGATTCCCCCTTTCAACGCTCGATAGTGTAGACCAGGTCGGCGCTGCGCGCCGTGCCGGCCTCGGTCTTGATCGTCCAGTGATCGCCGATGGTGTAGCGCATCTTGATGGTGTTGATCTGTTCGGCCAGGCCGATGCCGTAGCTGATGTACAGGCGCGGCGAGAGGTAGCGGCCCAGCACCAGCGAGGTGTCGTTGTTGAGGTTCGATTCGACGCTGACATCGTCGAGCCCGACTTTGCCGCCGAACTGCTGGAACAGCAGCGCGCTGCCCTGCAGCAGCAGGTTGGCGCGCGCCGAACTGTTGCGGCTGGCCGGATCGCTGGTGTTCTGCACGCTCTCGAGCGAGCCGCCGGCCAGCAGCAGCGAGACGATCTGTGCCTGCGCCACCGCCGGATCCGAAAAGAAGGTCATGCGCGGATTGCGCAGCGTGCCGCGCACGTTCACGCCCGCGGTGATATCGGGGAATTTCTTGATCGCGCGCAGGTCGATGGCCGGATCGCTCAAGGGGCCATTGCTGAACAGCAGGCGGCCGCGCTCGATATCGAGCTTGCGGCCGTAGGCCGTGTACTTGCCTTCCTCGACCTGCAGCTCGCCGGTGCCGCGGTCGAACCCCGACTCGTCGGTCACCGTGCGCAGGCTCCCGCTCAGGCGGCCCGCGAGGCCCAGCGTATCGATGGTGACGCGCTCGCCGAGCTTGAGCGTGAGGTCGCTGAACACCGTGAAGGCCGGCGCCGCCGGCGCCTGCTGCGCGCTGACGATGATCTCATCGCTCGAGGCGCGCGCCGCATTGGTGAGCTGGTCGGGGCGCGCCAGGCGCGCATAGGGCAGGCCCACCACGCCGGTGATGTCGATGCGCCGGCCCGTGAATTTCATGTTGACGTCGGGTGATACCTGCACGCGCGCCTCGGGAATGTTGACCACGCGCAGGTTCTCGCCGCTCAGGTGCAGCTGCCCGTAGGGCAGCAGGTCGCGCCAGGCGAGCGTGCCAGTGACGCGCGCGTGGCCTTCGGCGCCAGCCGCGGCGCTGCCATCGAGTTCGAGCGTGGAATCGTGCAGGCGCGCATCCAGGTTCACCTCGCGCAGCGCGAGGTTGATGTTGTAGGCATCGACCTGGCCGTCACTGACCTTGAGCTCGCCGCTTGGCGTAGGCGCTGCGAGGCGGCCGCCGAGCGTCAGGTCGGCCTTGAGGTTGCCGCTGACGCGATCGACCTGTGCCACGTAGGAATCGATGAAGCCCAGTGCCTGCGTCTGCAGATGCAGTTCGCCCGCAATCGGCCAGCTGCCCCATTCATCACCGTTGCCGCGCGCATCGAGCTTGCCGTTCACGCTGCCCTGCGCGCCGGCATCGAGCGCCACCTGCGCGTTCAGGCCAGTGGCATTCAGCACTGCGCGCACCGAACCGTTGCCCAGGCTGAAGGATTCCACGCGACCACCGACCAGATGATGCTTAATCGCGGCCTTGGCGAGCGTGGCCTCGAAGGCACCGCTCCAGGGATTGCTGCCCTGTGATTCGCCGTGTCCCTCCAGGCTCAGCGAACCCTCGAAGTCGGTGTCGCTGGTGAGCCCGGCAGTGAGCGTGCGCAGCGGCACGTTGCTGGCGCTGACGTTGACGTGGCTGTTGCCCGCCAGCCGTTCGCCGTTCGCGCACAGGCGCGCCTGCTCGGCCGTCAGGCAGAAGTGATCGAGGCTGAACTCCTCGCCCGACAGCGCCACCATCAAGGCCGCAGGTTCGGCCAGTGTCAGGTGGATGTCGCCGCCATCGTTGCTGTCGGCCTCGGTGAGCTGCGCGTGCCAGCGGCCATTGGCGAACGCGGCGCTGCCGCCGGCCTGCAGTGTCAGTGCGGGTGCGTGCACGGAAAAATCGAAGCGGTGTGCGGCCATGGTGCCACTGGTCGAAAACCGCAAGGTATCGAAACGCCGTTGCGCCAGGTGCAGCTGACTCAACTGGATGGTGGAGTCGGCGCGCCCGCTCCCCTGCGGATCAAAATCGATCCTGGCCTCGAGCAGCTGCAACTCCGAGTCGTCCCACTGGATGCCGGTGCCGTGCAAGGTGGCCTGCAGCAAGGGCTGCACCGGATCGCTGCGCCAGCGGCCCTGGGCGCGCAACTTGCCGCGCGCCCCTTCGTGCAGCAGGCCCAGGTCCGCGGCATCGACCGCGAACTGCAGGTCCACGTGTTCGCCGACGGAACCGTCCAGATCGATATGCGTGGCCCCCAGTTGCAGCCGCACCTGCTGCAGCAGCCATTCATCGTTCAGGAATGCGATGCCGGCATGACCGCTGGCGCGCTGGCCGTGGATGCTGCCGGCAAGTTCACTGAGTTTCGCCTGCAGCGTGGCCGCGGCGCCGAGATTCTCGCCCTTGGCCTGCAGCGCGAAGTTCAGGTGGCCCGGAATGCCCGGGCGCAGCGCGGCGACATCCATATGCGTCATGTTGCCCGCGATCGACCAGTTCACCGCCGGCGTCCAGTTCACTGCGCCATGGAGCGCAGCCTGCCCGCCGTATGCCTGCAAACCCGCGTTCGCGATATCCAGGCCGTCATGGCGCAGGTTTCCCTGCGCGGTGAATGGCATCACCGGCAGCTCCTGCACCTGCAGTTGTCCGCTGGCGCGCAGCGCATAGGGCCACAGGCCCGCAAGTGTGTATTCGCCGGCTCCGCTGTGCAGCGGCGCCGCCGCGTCATTCATCGGCCAGCGAAACGAACTCCACTGGCCGTGCAGATCGAGGCGCGGACCGCCCTCGACCACACCGATGGTGCCCGCGCCACTCAACTGCGCGCCCGAGGCATGGTGCACGAAGCTCACATGCGCGACCGTGAGCTGGCGATCGGCATAGCTGCCGGCAAAATCCACGCCCAGTGGTCCGCTGTCGAGTCCGGGCGGCGTCAGCGTGCCGCGCGCGCCAAAGCCATTGCGATCGCCCTGCAGATGCAGGTTGCCGCTGATCACGCCGAGCGCGTTGCCCGCGTTCCAGGCGCGCAAGTCGAGGTTCTGCAGCTGCGACTCCGCCTGCCAGTGCCAGTCGCCGCTGAGCGCGAGCGCCTCGCCATGGAAACTGGCGCTCAGCGGGCTGAGCACATTGCCGCTGATGGCCGCCTTGTCCAGATCGCCGTCGAGCTGCGCATTCGCCAGCCAGTCGGGCTGTCCGGGGGTGCTCAGCGTGACGCGCATGGTGCCGGCCATCTGCAGCGGATTCGCGGCGTGCAGCACGCCCTTGCTCTGCGCCTTGAAGCCCGAATACATCAGCGAGCCGGCATAGATATGGATATCGCTGACATCGAGGCCGGCGCTGCCATTGATCTGATCGAAGCTGAAACTGCGGCCGCTGGTGGTGATGAGCTCCACGTGATCGATCGAGGTCTGCTCGGAGTACAGCGTGAGCAGCCCGACCATGAAATGCGGCTTCCAGGGCGAGCCGTTATCGGTGACCGGCAATATCCTGATCTGCACGTTCTCGATGTGGCTGTTGCGCACCTTGATCGATTGCCACAGCAACGGCAGCAGCGCCACGCGACCCTCGATGTTCGTGGCGCTGATGTGTACGCGATGATGATCGAGCGTGAAGCTGTCGACGTGCAGGCCGCCGTGCAGCGTGCCGCGTATACCCGTGATCTGCAGCGTGACCGGCCCGAGCCGGCGGCTCGCCAGCGCCGCCATGTGGCGCAGCCCGGATTCCGTCCAGCCGGCGTAGTAGACCAGCGCGCTCACCAGCAGCACCAGCGCCAGCACTGCGATCCAGGAGCTGTGGAACAGTCGCCGCATCATAGTTTGGGCGAGATATTCAGGTGCAGGCGCGGTCCTGGCAACACGGGGAAACCCGGCGCATGCAGGGGCTTGGCCAGATCGATGCCGACCGTGACCACCGGCAGGCGCCAGCGGAAGCCGATGCCCACCGAGTAGGCCAGCGCATCGCCCAGCCGATCGAAGGCATTGCCAAAATCGGTGAACGCCGCCACACCGAGGTTATGCGGCAGGTCGCGCTCGAATTCGAACGTGCCCGTCAGCAGGTGCCGGCCGCCAACGCCCACGTAGATCTGCGAGATGCTGTCGAACACGCGCGGCGAGAGTGAATCGAAAGCGAAGCCGCGCACGCTCCGGTCGCCACCGGCAAAGAAGCGGTAAGCCGCGGGCAACTCCTGGAAATCGCCCACCGCGCTGGCGCCCACTTCGCCGCGCAGCAGCAGGTGCCAGCGCGGGTTCAGGTCGAGCACGCGCTCGGATTGCAGGTCGAGGCGCAGGAAATTGGCGTTCGCGCCCAACACATGGTGTGAACCGATCAGCTCCGCGTACAGCTTGCGCGAGAACAGGTCTTCACCCAGGTAGCCCTCGGGCACCGCAGCGTAGGTGACGCCAGGCACCACCAGGTTGTTGACCTGCTCGGGCAGGAAGCCGTCGAAGGTGGTGGTGACGTTGTGCGCGAAGCTGAGCGTGAGCACGCGCTGCCAGTTGCCCAGGCTTTGCGTGATGCTCGGGCGAAACGACAGCTCGCGCGTGCGCAGCGTGCTGGTCAGGTCCTGGGTCTGCGTCAGCAGCTGCATCGAGAATTTTTCGCGCACCGGATCGCCGAAGGGCACGTCGTAGCGCGCATTCAGGTTCTGCGTGGTCTGGGAAGCCTGCAATTGCACGCGCAGCCGATGACCGCGATCGTTGATGCGCGGATTCAGCCAGCTGATGGTGCCGCGCGCGCCGGTATCGGTGCCATAGCCGGCGCCGAAGGAATAACCGTTGCGCGCACCGGTGGCGCGGATCTCGATCGGTACCAGGTGCGTGACCGTATCGCGCGTGCCCGGTGTCACCTCGACGCTGGAGAAGAACTGGCTGTCATCGAGCGCGAACTGCGTGCGCAGCAGCTTGATGGCATCGTAGCCCTCGCCATCGTGGTAGCGCAGGTAGCGACGGATCTGCTGCTCGCGGATCGCGCTCTGCGAGATGGTGGTGGCGCCGAAATAGTAGCGCTCGCCGGTTTCGATCTCGAGGAACACGCTGGCCTTGAGCGCCTGCGGATCGACGCGCAGCTCGCTGTGCAGCAGGCGCGCATCCAGGTACCCGTAGGTGTCGGCCGCTGCCTGCAGGTCAGTCTTGAGCTTGTCGTAGGCCGCATGCTGCAGTCGCTCGCCCTGGTGCAGGCCTGGCGCCGCTGCGATGCGCGCAATCGCCGGATCGCTGGCGCCCGCGCCGTGCACCACCACGCTCACCGAGTCGAGCAGCACCGGCCGGCCCGGATCGATGTTGATCTGCACCCGCCAGTTGCGCTGCTGCTCATCGGGCGTGATGCTGCTATCGACTTTGGGCTCGTAGTAACCGTAGGGGCGCAGCGCATCGCGCACCTCGATGGGCACGCGCCGGTACAGGCGCTGCACGGCATCGGGCTCGAGCCGCTCGCGTTCCTTGTAGTGCTCGAGACTCAGCAGGGCCTGCACGTTCTTGCGCAGTTCGGCATCGACGCCGTTGATCTCGACGCGGATCGCCGCCTGCGCCGCGGGCGCGATCCACAGCAGCAGCAGCGCACCCGGCAATATGAAAGAACGCCTCATGATCTATTGATCGGAGTCAGGCCCGCACCCGGGGTTCCCGCGCAGGCCCGCCGGGCACGATCAGCTCACCACGAGCGGCGAGCCGCTGGCGTTGAGATACCAGGATTCGATCAGGCGGCGCGCGATCGTATGGCGCGGCGGCAGCAGCAGGGCCCCGGTGTCGGCGATATCCCGCGTCGTGAACCACTGGGCCGCCTCCAGCTCGCCATCGAGCTCGAGCGGCCCGACCGAAGCGGTGGCATGGAAGCCCAGCATCAAAGACGAGGGAAATGGCCAGGACTGCGAGGCGAAGTAGCGCGGCGCGCTGGCGCGCACGCCGGTTTCCTCCTGCACTTCGCGCAGCACCGCGTCTTCCAGCGTTTCGCCCGGCTCCACGAAACCGGCCAGCGCCGAGTAGCGTCCCTTGGGCCAGCTGGCCTGGCGACCGAGCAGCACGCGATCAGCGTCGGTGACGATCACGATGATCGCCGGATCGATGCGCGGGAAGAATTCCGCGCCGCACTCGGTGCTGGTGCAGCTGAGGCTGTGGCCGGCGCTGCGCGGCGTGGTCGGCGCGCCGCAGGCGCCGCAATGCTGGTGGCGCGTGCGCCAGACCAGCAGCGCACGCGCACAGGCCAGGATCGAGGCGT
Organism: uncultured Gammaproteobacteria bacterium; assembly: GCA_963764065.1. Lineage (GTDB taxonomy): Bacteria > Pseudomonadota > Gammaproteobacteria > Steroidobacterales > Steroidobacteraceae > FEN-1191. Next base: position 579,484 of record CAVXRM010000008.1, read on the forward strand.
GGTCCTCGGGCAGCAGGCCGAGCAAAGCCCGCAACTCCTCGAGCGCGGTGCCGGGCGGCAATTCGAAGCCGTTTTCCGGCGCATCGATCAGCACGCAGCGCGCACCCTGGTACCAGCCCAGCAAAACCAGGCGCGCGGGATCGAGCTCCGCGATCAGCGGATGGCTGCCCTCGAGGAAGGCGATGCGCGGGTCGGGCGCGCGCTCGATCAGGTGCCGGGTGCCGCTGGAGAGCACGAAGCGCGTGGCGCCATCGGCCAGCGCCGCCGGCAGCCAGCCGCTCTCGGCGCGCGCCGCCGAGCGGCGGTCGAGACCCGCGCCTGAGAAGGGATTGTCGCTTGCTGCTGCTGTCATCGGCCCGCCCGAAAGGTAGCCGATCTTAGCAGCTAGGGCTGCGGCATCAGTGGCCGCAGCTGAGGCGTTTCGCGGCTCGAGGGCCTTCCGGGGAACAGACCACGCAGCGGGGTGGGTGCAGGGCCAGCGGATCGGCGACCAGCAGCGCGCCGCATTCGCGGCAGCCCTGCAGCGCGAGCTCGGTGCCATGGCTCAGGGTGACCAGCAGCAGCACGGCGTGTTCCATGGTGATCGCGGGCTCGGCCACCAGCGCGCAATAGGTGTCATAGGCCTGGCACAGCGAGGCGGCGCGGCCGATGCCCGGCGAGAGCCGCGCCGGCGTGCCGCGCGAATAGTGCAGCACGCCGAGCAGGCAACCGATGGAAGCCAGCACCGCCGCTTCCTGGCGCAGGCGCACGGTGCGCAGGAAATAACCCGCCTGTTGCGGTGATTTGCCGCGATGACGCGTCACGCGCAGGCCACCGCCGTGCAGGTAGGAGCGATAGAGCTTGCGGATGCGATCGTCGGTGAGACCGGTCCACTGGCGGATCGTGTGCGTGCGCGCCTCGTGACGGATGAACTGGATTGCGATTTCCAGCCGCAGCCGGTCGCGTGAGTAGCGGTCGTCGGAGATGCGCATGTGTGCTCCCTGCGGGTGCCTGGATTGCCTGCTTTCCGGCACCCTTGTAAATTTGTGCAAAATATCCCAAATTTGCTGCTGGCTTTCCAGTGCTGCCGGCCGGCAATATGACGCGCAAATCAGGAGGAATGCATGAGCGAGCCACAATTTGCCGGCCACGCGCTGGTCGGCGGCTGGGATAGTTCCATGCTCGAGCCGCTGGCCGAGATCAACGAAGAAGTGGTCGAGCTGCTCACCGGCGCCTGCGCTCCCGGCCATGCCGGCGGCGCGGTGGTCAGTGCCTTGCGCTGGCGCTGGGAGGCGTTGGGCAAGCCCGCGCGGGCGCGCCTGGCGCATTGTCCCTACCTGCTGCTCGATGCGGGTTTTGCGCAGCCCAGGCTGTGGGCCGCATTGCCGCGCGCTTCGGTCAACGACGCGCGCCTGCCGCAGGCCGCAGGTCTGCGGCAACAGCCCATGCCCACGCCGCTGATCCGGCGCGTGCTGCTGCTGGCCTGGCACCTGGCGCGCGCCAACCGGCTCACGGCACGCCTGGCGCTCGGCATGAGCGGCGAGTGCGCGCAGCTGCTGGCCGGGTGCCGGCTGGCCGACCTCGAGTGGTTCGCCGAGCAGCGGCCGGCCTTCGTGCGGCCGCGCTGGGAAGACCGCCCCGAGCTCTGGCACGCGCTGATGGGGGCGGCGGCCAGCGAGAAAACCCGCGATCTTGAGCGCCTGCAGCGCTGGGGGTTGCAGAAACTCGCAGCCGAAGCCCTGAATGCGGCCGTCCGTGGGTGATCGGCCCCAGTCACGTTCGGGCTCAGGCTGCGTTAATATCCCGCCCGTCTGGCACCAGGTGCCACTGGCCACAAGCTGCGGGAGTCAACTCATGTTGCGCAACGGTACTAAATTCTGGATGGCGGCGGCACTCGGCGGCGTTGCCCTGGCGGGTAGCGTGCGGGCCGGTGAAAAAGACACCAAAGAGCCGGTCATCCCGACCTGCGACAAGAAAATAGGCACGCTGGCGGTCACTGAGCCCGAGAACCGCTGGTGGGCGGGCCTCAACCTCGAATCGCCGGAAGCACTGATCAAGGTGTTCGTGTCGCAGTCCAAGTGCTTCACGCTGGTCGATCGCGGCAAGGGCCTGGCGGCTGCGCAGGCCGAGCGCGCGCTGGCGGGGTCGGGTGAGATGCGCGGTGGCTCCAACATCGGCAAGGGCCAGATGAAGGCGGCCGACTACGTGCTGGTGCCCGACATCGTCAACCAGAATGGCAACTCGGGCGGCAAGCGCATCGGCGGCATCCTCGGTGGCTTCGTGCCGGGCCTCGCTGGCGCGGTGCTCGGCGGCATCAGCCTCAAGAGCAAGACGGCCGATGTGGTGCTCACGCTCACCGACGTGCGTTCCACCGAACAGGTTTCGCTGCAACAGGGTCATGCGAAGAAGACCGACCTCGGCTGGGGTGCCGGCGGCGGGCTGGGTTTCTTCGGTGGCTTCGCCGCGGGCGGCGCCAGCAGCTACGCCAACACCGAGATCGGCCAGGTGGTCACCATGGCCTACCTCCAGGCCTTCACCAAGCTGGTCGACGATGTGAAGAAGATCCAGCCCGATGCCAAGGCCGACAACGTCTCGCAGGCGGTGGCGATGGCCAAGCCCGGCAAGCTCTATGAGAAGCCCAACCTCAAGTCCACCGTGGTGCGCGACCTCGATGTCGGCATGACCATGTATCCCACCGGCGAGAAGGAAGGCATCTGGTGGAAAGTGACTGACGAGCTCGGCAACGAAGGCTGGGTGCCCTCGAGCCTGTTCCAGCTCGCCCGCTGAACGCCGCGCAACGCATGCCAGCACTGTCAGTACGGGGTCTCACCAAGGTTTACGGCAATGGCGTACAGGCCCTGCGGGGCATAGACCTGGATGTCGAGCAGGGCGATTTCTTCGCCCTGCTCGGTCCCAACGGCGCCGGCAAGACCACGCTGATCGGCATCATCACCTCGCTGGTCAACAAGAGCGGTGGCACGGCTAAAGTCTTCGACTACGATCTCGATCGTGATCTCGAGCGCGCCAAGTCCTGCATCGGCGTGGTGCCGCAGGAACTCAACTTCAACATGTTCGAGACGCCGCTCACGATCGTCGTGAACCAGGCGGGCTTCTACGGCATTCCGCGCCCGCTGGCGCAGCAGCGCGCCGAGAAATACCTGCGCCAGCTGCAGATCTGGGACAAGCGCAACGGCCAGGCGCGCGCACTCTCAGGCGGCATGAAGCGCCGCCTGATGATCGCGCGCGCGCTGATGCACGAGCCGCGGCTGCTGGTGCTCGATGAGCCCACCGCCGGCGTCGACATCGAGAATCGCCGCTCGATGTGGGAATTCCTGCAGGCCATCAACGCCAGCGGCACCACCATCATCCTGACCACGCACTATCTCGAGGAAGCCGAGAGCCTGTGCCGCAACATCGCCATCATCGACAAGGGCCAGATCATCGAGCGCGACCAGATGGGCAACCTGCTGCGCCGCCTGCACGATGAAACCTTCGTGCTCAACGTGCGCGCGCCGCTGGCCAGCGTGCCGCAGGTGCAGGGCTTCGCGCTGACGCGCGTCGATGACACCACCTTCGAGGCCGAAGTCTCCAAGGACCAGAGCCTCAACGAACTGTTCGCGCAGCTCTCGCCGCTCGGCATCGAGGTGGTGTCGATGCGCAACAAGGTGAATCGCCTTGAAGAGGTGTTCATGCGCCTGGTCGAGAACCGGGGGGCGGCATGAACGCGCCGCTGCCGGTACCCGGCGCCGCGGCGCCCGACGCGTCATCGGGTGCGCGCCGCCAATCGATGAACGCGATCCGCTGGATCGGCTTCAGCACCATCCTGATCCGCGAGTACGGCCGCATCATGCGCATCTGGGGCCAGACCCTGCTGCCCTCGGCGGTCACCGCGGTGCTGTATTTCGTGATCTTCGGCAGCCTGATCGGCAAGCGAGTCGGGCAGCTCGGCGGCTACGACTACATGCAGTACATCGCCCCCGGCCTGATCATGATGTCGGTGATCACCAACTCCTACGGCAATGTGGTGGCCTCGTTCTTCGGCGCCAAGTTCGGCAAGCACATCGAGGAGCTGCTGGTCTCGCCGCAACCGAACTGGATCATCGTCACCGGCTACGCCGCCGGCGGCCTGATGCGCGGCATGATGGTCGGCTGCGTGGTCACGGTGGTCTCGCTGGTGTTCGCGCGCCTGCATGTGCATCACCTGGGCCTGATCGTGCTGGCGGTGGTGCTCACTTCGCTGATCTTCTCGCTCGGCGGCTTCATCAACGCGGTGTTCGCGAAGAACTTCGACCAGGTGAACTGGATCCCGACCTTCGTGCTGACGCCGCTCACCTATTTCGGCGGCGTGTTCTACTCGGTCTCGATGCTGCCGCCGTGGGCGCAGGCGCTCTCGCACTTCAATCCGATCCTGCACATGGTCAACGCGTTTCGCTACGGGTTCCTCGGCACCAGCGATGTCGGCGTGCCGCAGGCCTTCGCCATCATGTTCGCGCTCGCTGGCGGGCTGTTCGCGGTGGCGTTGACGCTCATGAACAAGGGCGTCGGCATCCGCGAGTAGGGCGCGGGCGCCGGCGCCAGGCCCGGTGTGGGCAATCCGGGCGCTGCATTACTAAACGTAAGGCAAGGTGAAGTCCGCAATGGCATTCGCAACGCTGACCAGCAAGGGCCAGACGACGATTCCGAGGAACGTACGGGCCGCCGCCAGGCTCGAGCCCGGCGATCGAATTCACTTCACCGTTCTCGAGGATGGCACCATCATCGTGCGCGTGAAGAACGGCAGCATCAGGGATGTTTCATTCAAGCCGCCGGGCCGCAGGCGGGTGTCGATCACACAGATCGAATCGATAGCCGCGAGCCACTGCTGGGCGTCGATACGAATGTTGTCGTCCGTCTCGTGGTCGCCGACGACGCCGAGCGGACAGGTCGGGCGCGGAGGCTGATCGAGCGCACGCTCAGCCACGAGGAGCCGGTACTGGTATCCGTGCTGGTGCTGCTGGAAGCCGAATGGGTCCTGCGCAGTCGCTACGGCTTTGAACGTGCAGCGCTCATGAGCATTTTCCGCGCGCTGCTCGAGGCGCGCGAACTTTCGTTCGAGGATGAGCCGGTGGTGGAAGAGGCGATATTTCACCGGAAGGAAAGCGCGTGTGGGTTTGCTGATTGCCTCATCGCCGCGCACAACCGCCAGATGCGACGCCGCGCAACGGCGACCTTCGACGGCAAAGCATCCCGGCTCCCTGGCACGGTGCCGGTCTAGTCGACGCGCGCGGTGCGCCCGCCGGTTTGACATGTTCGCAATCGGCCACTTTGAGACATTCATCAACTCAAAGTGCTTGCCGTGAAGCGGACATTCACCTGAAACTGATCACAGCACTTCCACGGGACTCGGCGTCGAGATCGTAATCGTGCATCTACAAGCCTTCACGCCGCTGCTGACCAGCCTCACTGTGAGCGTAGCGTGTGCCTTTTGCGCACGCAGCCACCATCAAGCAGCAGAGGATTCGGACACCTTCACTATTTCTCCTGCCGTGCGGTTACCTGATGATTTGTGTCGGTTTGATCTTGTGCGTAGTTCCATTTCTGCCTGGCGCTGCTGGAAACGTATCCACGACCACTTTCTTTTGGGGCTTCTCGCCATTTTGGTTTCTTGCGTTCACTGCCGCCGCGTATTTCTTTCGCTATCGCGTTGTGGTGCGAGATAAGACGCTGACTTACGGGGCCTTTCGTCGTCGGGCAGTTCCATTCTCGGAGGTCATTGATTGCGAGGTGTTACAGGGGCAGAAGTCCTCCGAGCTGCGGGTATACCTTAGCACTGGGAGGTCAATCACGTTTTCCGGCATGCTCGGTGACTTCAATCGACTTGTCGGACTGGTTAATTCCCACATGGCTGGCTTGCCAGGACCGCAGCACGACAGTGCCGCAAAGGTGCGCGATCGGGAGAACCGGCATAGAGAAAGCAGGATCGCGGGGTGGATGATGTTCGTCGGTATGGGCATCGTAGGTCTTATGGTCTTTGTTCTTTGGCGAATGCAGTTGCTCCACTAAATTGCCTCGATACTACGAAGGCGCCACCTCCATTTACCGGACATTCACGAATGCCGGCACGGAGCACGGCGAGCCGATCGGGCACGCTGACGCAGAAGGACATCGAGGACTGGGCGAAGCTTTCCGAACCAGATGATGTGGCGGCAGCCGTGGAAATGGCGTTGTCAGAACCGACGCCGAAGCTCAGGTACATGGTGGTCCCGAGCGCAGACCAGGCCGAGGCGACGATCAAGGCGCAGGTCGAGCAGCTCGTCCAGCTCAACGAGGGACAGCGGTACACCTACGACCGGGCGACGCTCATCAAGATGCTCGATGCGGCGCTGAAGTCGGCGCGACCGCGCGTAAAGTAATTCGCCAAAGCGTTGTCTCCCTGGTGATTCGCACACCCGAAACTGATCACAGCACTTCCACGGGACTCGGCGTCGAGATCGCAAGCGTGCATCTACAAGCCTTCACTCCGCTGCTGACCAACCTCACGCTGAGCGTAGCCTGTGCCTTTGGGTCACGAACGCGCCTTGCCCGGCATCGATGAGAGTGGCACTGTACGGCTGGTCGTGAATCAATCTGAAAAGGCCGGACCGAGCACTATGCGGATCGACCGCTGGCTGTTCGGAGCCCGCCTGTTCAAATCCCGTGCCGCTGCCGCCGATGCGGTCAGCGGCGGTAAGGTGCACCTCAATGGCGAGCGTGTGAGGCCCTCTCACTCCGTCAAACCCAGTGACACGTTGACCCTTACCCGCAGCACCGTTGTATTCGAATGCGTTGTGGCGGCGGTACCGCTGCGTCGCGGGCCCGCAAGCGAGGCCTCACGATGCTACGAAGAGACAGCGGCGAGCAAAGTGCGCCGCGAAGAGTTTTCTGTTCGCATGAGGACGGCAGCCGCAATCACGCCCAGTTCGGACGGCCGCCCCGATAAGCACGGCCGGCGGCTGCTGCGGCAGCTGCGGGGCCGCAATTGAGATCCCGAAAAGCCGCCATTCACCAACGGCAGCTCCAGGACATCGATGCCTATTGGCGGGTCGCAGATCGGCTAACGACGCAGGCGCGTATACTCGCGACGGTGGGTTCCCGTGGCCGCAGCGGCGACCCGGGGCCCCCGTCAAAAGTTTTATATACAACAATTACTGCTTTTTTCCGCGGGAGGGGGCATGACAATCGAGCTTCACTACTTGGCACTCGTTACGGTACTTACGGGACTGACGTGGGTGCCTTACATCCTCAACACGATTGCGGTCCAAGGGCTCGTCAATGCGGTTGGCTACCCCGAGAATCCGAAGCCACTCGCGCCGTGGGCGCGCCGCATGAAAGCGGCCCACTACAACTCCGTCGAGAACCTGGTCGTGTTTGCCAGTCTGGTACTGGTTGCCCACGCAGCCGGCATCAGCAACGCTGCGATTGCCGGCTCAGCGACGGTGTATTTCTGGGCGCGTGTCGTTCACCTGGCGGCCTACACGTTTGCCATTCCATGGGTGCGGACGGCTGCGTTCGCTGTGGGCGTCGGCTGCCAAGCGTGCATTGCCTGGCATATTCTCGCCTAACGCTGCGCGCTGCACGGCACTGGATGCACCGGCGTGGATCCGGCGCGCAACTGCGCCCTGATCGCCGCTTGAAAGCGGATGCTTCACTCTGGTTGGGGTCAAATCCTGCCGTTGGAACCGAAAACCCGCTATTCGGGGCCAAAAGGCATGAGTGTCGCGAGGGAGAATGAGATGAAGATAGCTTTGCCGAATGTTCTCCTGATTGTTGGTTGCCTGGGTGCATCACATGCATCTATCGGGGACACACCGACCTCGATCGTCAGAGCGCAGCGCGCGGAGTACAACGCAGCGATTGCGGCCCACGATGCCGCACGCCTGCGTACGTTCCTCGTTGATGACTATCATCTCATTCTGGGGTCGTCGGGCGACGTCGACAGCGGCGCAGACGCCGCAACTCACGGCTACGCTGACGAGGAATTCAAGGATCCGACATTCGTTACCTACCGGCGTACCCCAACAACCATTGTCATTGCCGCATCCGGGAAGCGGATTGCGGAGACCGGGCGTTTTGAGGGCATCTGGCGCAAGCCTGATGGGACCATGCGAAAGACGGGTATTTACCTCGCTATGTGGATCCCTTCGGCAGGCACGTGGCGCCTGAAGTCGGAGGCGTTTGTGACCTTGGCCTGCACGGGTAGCGCGGCCTGCGCCCAAGTGGACTAGACGCGTAACAAGGATTCAACAATGCTCCTCACCCGTAGATTTGCCTCCGGCTCAAGCAGCATCGCTCGGGAACAGCTTTGTCGTTGGGCGACGATTGGGATCGCATTGACTCTGTCGGCCTGCGTGTCTGCGACGCAGCGTCAAGCCATTAGCCCACCGGGAATTTCGCCGTTGGTCCCGGCCTATTCGGTTGCCATCCGCGACGGTGACCTGTTGTTCGTATCGGGCATGACAGGCATTAAACCCGGTACCCAGGAGATCGTCGATGGCGGTGTGACGACGCAGACTCGTCAGGCGCTCGAGAACATTCGTACGTCGTTGCAGGCGGCAGGAGCCACCATGGCGGACGTCGGGGAATGCACGGTTTTCCTAATGGACATGTCCGACTTCGCAGCGATGAATTCTGTGTACATTGGCTTTTTCCCCGTCGATCCTCCTGCCCGCGCAACGTTGGCAGTATCAGCTCTGCCGAGACCGGCTGCTCGTGTGGAGATCAAGTGCAGTGCCGTGATCCGGCACCATTGACACTTGGGCAGCCGCGCAGTATTCGCCATTCGGGTCGGCGGTGAGGCTTGCGAACAGATTTCAAGATTTCAGTCCCATCAATGGGGAAGGAGCAGTTTCATGCGAGCCTTTGGACGGCGCTTTGCGCGTGTGGCTATTCTCGCTTGCTCGGGGATAGCCCTTGCTGGCTGTGCGTCGGAGAAGGCAGGTATGGATTCGAAAACGTTGCATGAATTTGCGACCCACTACACCGAGGCGTGGTGCAGTCAACACGCCGCGAGCGTGGCCTCATTCTTTGAAGAACAGGGATCTCTCAAGATCAATGACGGTAGCCCCGCAGTCGGGCGGGCAGCGATCACGAATGCGGCGCAGGGTTTCATGACTGCCTTTCCGGATATGGTGGTCAGGATGGATCGCCTCGTCGTAAAGGGGGCCAAGGCCGAGTATCACTGGACGCTGACTGGAACCAATACGGGGCCAGGTGGGACGGGGAAGTTCGTCAGGATCACTGGCTTCGAGGAATGGCGCTTCGGTCCCGACGGGCTGATCGCCGAGTCATTGGGCCATTTCGATGCGGCGGACTACGAGCGCCAATTGAACGCCGGTGGCCAGCGGCCATGATATTTACGCCCTGGCGAATGCCGAAGGAGCGAGTCGTGCAAAAAGCAATTGTCCTGATGCTGGCGAGCCTGGCGTGTGCCGCGGCTCTGGGCGCAGCGCCGTCAAATGTGCACTTTCTCAGCCGCGATGAAGCTCGCCAGGCCCTGACCACGGGAGCCGAGCGCGACTTCTATTCGCACCTGCAGCTCGTGGAGATGCGCGCCAAGACCGGGCTGGAGCTGAAAGCGGTCAGCCTCGAGGCCGCGCGCGAACAGGTGATTGCCAGTTACGGCGCGTCGGTCGGGGAGTTCACTGCCGATGAGCAGGCGGCGCTGCGCGATGCCACCGACCACCTGCAGCCAGTTCTCGAATCGCAGGCGCCACTGTTTGCGCGTACCCCGTGGTCATTCATCAAGGTGAAGGCGAATATCGAGGGTGGGCTGCCGCACACGCGTGGCGACAGCATTGTGCTGGCCGAGCCCGTCTTGGCCTCGTTGGTGCGCGCCCATGCCACGCGGGCTTTCGACCAGCCCTCGCCGGTCTGGGCGCTGCTGGTCCATGAGCAGACGCACGTGATCCAGCGCCGGCATCCCGGCTTGTTTGCAGCGCTCTACACCGGGGTCTTCGGCTTTCAGCATGCTGATCTGCCGACACCACCCGAGTGGATCGCGTCAGTACGCATGACCAATCCGGACGGCCCCGTTTCGGACTGGGTCTTCGCGCTCGGCAGCGGCGCCGCGCAGCGTTGGATGTTGCCGGAACTTCTGGTTGACCACGGCGACCATCCACGCATGCCGGAGGATTTTCGAGTGGTCGCAGTCCGCATAGAGCGTCATGGCGCTGCGTGGGGCTATGCTGACAAGAACGCGCCAGCCGAGACTCTGGCATTGGAAAGCCTGCAGGAATACGTCGAGCGGTTCCCGGTGCGTGACGAGCTGTTCCATCCCAACGAGATCGCAGCCGGCATGCTGTCGGATCTGATCATAGGGGCGCCGCTGCCCAATCCGGAAAATGCCATGTGGTCGCTCACACGTACCTGGGCCGCACAATCCCTGCGTTAGCCAGGGTCCACGGATTGAGCCAAGGCAGGGCAATCATGGCGCATGCGATCAAGGCGGCAATCGTGCTTTTGGCTTGCGCCACTCTTGCGCTGCCCGCCGGATCCGTGACGGCCGCGGAAATAAAAGTTCTCGCCCTGCAGTCGCCACAGATTGTGCTGGCCGCAGTCGGCGCCGACTTCCAGCGCGCAACCGGTCACACGCTCACGCAGCTGTTGAAGCGGACCGACATGCCCCCGGAAGCGACCAGGAAGATTGATTCCGGTGAGGCCTTCGATGTCGCCTTCGTGTTGCCACCGATGATGGACCTGCTGATCAAGCAGGGCAGGATCGATGCCGGTTCGCGTACTCATTTTCTCCGCATTGGCATCGGTGTAGCCGTGCGCGCGGGCGCTGCCAAACCCGACATCAGCTCGGTCGAGGCGCTCAGGCGCGCCCTGCTCAATGCGAGGACTATCGCCTATCTGAAGGGCGGTACCAGCGGACCTTACCTGGCCGCCCTGATGGAGCGCCTGGGGATTGCACGGGAATTGCAGCCCAGGACCCTGCGGCCGGAGACGGATATCGTCGGCGACCTCGTGGCTCGAGGCGAAGCCGACATCGGCTTGACCGCAATCTCCACCCTGCTGGCGACGCCCGGCGTCGAGGTTGTGGGCCCGCTCCCGCAAGAGATCGAATCCTACGTCTACTTTGAAGGCTGGTATCGCCACCAACGCCTCTGCGCCGGACGCCGCCCGGGCGCTGCTCAAATTCCTTGGCGAGCGCAACACTGTGCGCGTCATCGAGTCCAAGGGCATGGAGCCCTGGTGAGGTTGCGATTCCAGCTGCTGCTCGCGCTGGCGGCACTCGGAGCGGCAAGCGTGGCCGCAGGCCAGGACCTGGTGGCCGTGGCGCCGGAGCTCGCAAAGGTCGAATACGAAGATGCGCGCGTGCGGGTGGTGCGCCTGCACATCCCGGAACATGCCTCGCTCCCGACGCACGAGCGTCCGCGGCGCGTGGTCGTCTCGCTGAGCGCGAACCACGTGTTGCTGACCCGCCCCGACGGCACGACCAGCGTGACGCGCACCGAGGCCGGATCGGTCGCGTGGAGCGAGCCGGCGGTGCGCAGCGTGTCGAACCTCGGCGCTGCGCGTCGAGAATATCGTGGTCGAATTGAAGCGGGCGGGCGATCCGGCGAAGCCGGTGGCGAATCCGCCATCAACGCCGCCTGCCGATTACCTGAACGACCCCTGGCACAAATGGGTTTACGAGAACCAATACGTGCGGGTCTACGACGTGCGCATTCCGCCTGGGGTAACCACGACTTTTCATCGCCATGCGTACGACCAGGTGGCCGTCTTCGTGTCCGGAGGGCTGGTGTCCGTGCAGATCGATGAGCAGCCGTGGGGGCAGCCCAAGGTGATCGAGCCGCGTGGCGTCGAGTTCGCCGCTGATGCCGCGAAGCCCATCACCCACCGCGTGCGCAACGACGGCCAGAGCGAATACCACGTCGTACTCGTGCAGTTCCTGCGCGAGTAAGGCGCGTCGCCTGGGCTGCCGGCCGTGGCCATGCGCACGTGCGACCGTGCGCCGGTTCACGCTGTCACACGGCTGTCACATCCTTGTAATGCCACGGTAGTAACGCGCGCCCAGCATGCTGCGCATGAACAGGGCACACTCCGTCTTCGCCCGTTTCGACCTGGCCGAATACCGCTTCTGCCGGGAGCTCAATCGCCGTGCGGGCCGGCATGGACTCGGCCTCGTGATGCGCGCGGCGAGTCGCCTGGGTGATGGCGTGATCTGGTACCTGCTGATGGCGGCGCTGCCGCTTTTCTATGGCGCGACGGCACTGCGACCGGTGGCGTTCATGGCGGGCACCGGCATCACCGGGCTGCTGCTCTACAAACTCCTCAAGCAAGTGCTGCATCGCGAGCGGCCTTTCATCCGCCATCCTGGCATCACGCTCTCGATGCCGCCGCTCGATCGCTACAGTTTTCCTTCGGGCCACACGCTGCACGCGGTCTGCTTCACCTGGCAGGCGGTGGCGCACTATCCGTCGCTGGCCTGGGTGCTGGTGCCACTGGCGGCGCTGATCGCGTCCTCGCGCGTGGTGCTGGGCCTGCACTATCCGAGTGATGTGCTCGCCGGCGCGGCAATCGGCGCGGCGCTCGGCGGCCTCGGTGTGGCGCTGGCTTGAGCGGTCTTTCACCAGCGATGTCATGTTGAGGTAAGCAATGCGCGTGCTGTTCATCTCCGATGTGTATTTTCCGCGCGTGAATGGCGTGTCGACCTCAATCGCCACCTTCCGTGAAGACCTCACCGCAGCGGGTGTCGACACGGTGCTGGTGGCGCCCGAGTACGCGCACAGCGGCGTGGGCGATGCCAAGGGCGTGATCCGCGTGCCTTCGGGCCGGGTGCCGCGCGATCCGGAAGACCGGCGCATGCACTGGCGTGCGCTGCGTGAGGCACTGCAGTCGCTGCAATCGCAGCACTTCGACCTGGTGCACGTGCACACGCCGTTCCTGGCGCACTACGCCGGCGTGCGCTTCGCGCGCGCGGCGGGCATACCCGTGGTCGAGACCTACCACACCTTCTTCGAAGAGTACCTGCATCACTACGTGCCCCTGCTGCCGCGGGTGCTGGGACGGCAGCTGGCGCGCGGCGTGACGCGCTCGCAATGCGCAGCGGTGAATGCGCTGGTCGCGCCTTCGCAGCCGATGCGCGCGATGCTGACCGACTACGGCGTGCGCACGCCGATCGCGGTCATCCCCACCGGACTTCCCGCCAGCAGCTTCAAGCCTGGCGATGGCGCGCGCTTCCGGGCGCAGCAGCAGTTGCCCTCGAACCGGCCGCTGTTGCTGTACGTGGGGCGCGTGGCGCACGAGAAGAACATCGACTTCCTGCTGACCAGCTTCGTCGAAGTGAGGCGTGCGCGCCCCGATGCCTTGCTGGTGATCGCGGGCGAAGGGCCGGCGCGCAAGCACCTCGGCGAGCAGGTGCAGCGGCTCGGGCTTGGCCGCGATGTCGCCTTCGTCGGCTATCTCGATCGCGAGCAGGCGCTGGCCGATTGCTATGCGGCCGCCTCGGTGTTCGTGTTCGCCTCGCGCACCGAGACCCAGGGACTGGTGCTGCTCGAGGCGCTGGCGCAGGGGTGTCCGGTGGTTTCCACCTCGCACCTGGGCACGGCCTCGATCCTGCAGCCGAACTGCGGCGCGCGCGTGGCGCCGGAAGATCCTGCGGCCTTCGCCGCCGCCGCGACCGGCATCCTCGATGATCCGCAGCGCGCCGCGCAGCTCGGGATGCAGGGGCGCACCTATGCACACAGCTGGTCCTCGGCGAGCATGGCGGGACGCATGCGGGAGTTCTATTCCGGGCTGCGCTAAGATCCCCGGCAAGCCAGCGCCAGCTGGCCGCCACGGGATTGCACATGAGCGCCAAGCGGGCCCTGATCGTCGACGATTCGCGTTCCGCGCGCGCCTTCCTCAGCCGCATCCTCGAACGCTACCAGCTGCAGGTGGACAACGCGGCCTCGGCCGAAGAAGCGCTCGACTACCTGACGCGCTCGCGCCCCGATGTGATCTTCATGGATCACCTGATGCCGGGCATGGATGGCTTTCAGGCGCTCACGGCCATCAAGAACGATCCGCGCACCGCGACCATCCCGATCATGATGTACACCTCGCAGGAAGGTGAGCTGTACCTGAGCCAGGCGCGTGCGCTCGGCGCGCTGGGCGTGCTGCCCAAGCAGACCAAGCCGGCGGATGTCAGCCGTGCACTCGAACAGCTGCACCTGCTGGGCGAACCGCTGCCCGTGCCTGTGGGCGATACCGCGGAGCACAGCGTGCTGACTGCCGAAGTGCCGGCGCTGGTGGCGCGCGCGCAGGCGGCGGCGAGTTACGCCGCGCCCACGATCAGTGCCGCCGCCGCGGGCGCCGCGGTCGACCAGCGTCGGTGGCGGCGCCGGTGCCGGCCTGAGCGCCGAGGCGCGCGGCCTGATCGAAGCGATGTTGCAGGAACACGCGCGCGAGATGCGCCGCGTGATGAGCCACAGCCTCGAGAAACACAGCGCGCGCGTGGTGGCGGAACTGCGCGCGCTGCTGGCAGCGCAAGGGCAGGTGACGGCAACCGGCGCTCCGGCGGACGTGAATGACAGCGGCGCGACGCGGGGCGCGGTCGATGCCGATGCTGCGCGCGTCGGGCGAGCGCGCAACAGTCGCGTCGTCTTGTGGTTGAGTGCCGCGGCCGCGTTGTTCGCCCTGCTCGCGGGCGCGTTGTGGCTGGGCTCGTGGTGGCTGGGTACGCGCACGGATGCCGCGGCCCCGGCATCCGCTGCGGGTGGCGTGAATGCCAATCGCGCAGCCGGTCCCGCGGCCGCAAACCTTGCGGCACCGATAGCGGGGCGCGAGCCGGGCGCAGTCGCGCCGTCGAACGAGGCTGCGAGTCCGGCAGGCGCAACACCCGTTGCCGGCGCCGCAGCGTCGTATGTGGATCCGGTGCCCTTCGGCGAGTCGCCGCTGGCGGGCGCGCGTACCGAGCACCTGCAGGCCGCACTCGAAAAACTGCTGGCCGCGGGATTCCACGGCCAGGTCGAGATCCGCAGTTTTCCCGGGCGCTACTGCCTGCAGGGCACGGGCGATGCGGTGGCCCTGGCCAGCGCCGAGATCAACTACGCGCGTTGCGATCAGATCGGCAATCCGCTCGACCCGAGTGGGCCGGCGGCACATGAATCGGTGGCCTTCGCCAATATGCTGGCCGCGCTGCGCACCCGCGCCGCCGGCGCGATCGAGGTACAGGTGGGTGCCGGCAACGCCGATGAACTCAGCGTGCCGTATCCCGCGGTCACCGAGCAACTGAGCGCAGGCGAATGGAACCGCGCCGCCGCTGCCAACAACCGGGTCGAAATGCGCTGGCACGCGAACCCTTGAGCCAGGAAGCCCGGCCACCGCTGACGGGCAGCACGGTGGATCGATTCAAGCCCAGCGCCTGGCTGCGCAGCGCCCACCTGCAGTCGATACTGCCCAGCCTCCCGCCACGCAATGTGCTCACGCGCTTTCGTGCCCGCGCGCTGCGCCGCGCCGGCCAGCCGCTGATCCTGGAGTGCGAGAACGGTGCGCGTCTGCAGGCCTGGCACAACCGCAGCGCGAGCTCGCAGGGCCGCCTCGCCGTGTTGTTGCACGGCTGGGAAGGCAGTTCGGATTCCTGTTACGTGCTCTCGCTCGGCACGCGCCTGCTGGCCGAGGGCTACGACCTGCTGCGTTTGAATTTGCGCGATCATGGCGGCACGCAGGCGCTCAATCACGGCTTGTTCCATTCCTGCCGGCTCGATGATGTGCTGGGCGCACTGCGCGCCGCCGCGCAACTCTATGGCGCCACGCCGCTGTACCTGGCGGGTTTTTCGCTGGGCGGCAATTTCATGCTGCGGGCCGCCGCCGAGCCCGCGCTGCCCGCCAGCGTGGCCGGCGTGGTGGCGATCTCACCGGTGCTCGATCCGGCGCGCACGCTCAGCGCGCTCGAGGATGGCACGCGCCTCTACCACGACTACTTCGTGCGCAAATGGTCAGCCTCGTTGCGCATCAAGCAGCAGTGCTGGCCGGGTGACTATGATTTCAGCGAGCGCATGAGCAGCCGTAACCTGCGTCGCATGACCGATGAACTGGTGTGCGCGCACACCGACTTCCCCGACGTGCATTGCTATCTCGATGGCTATGCAATCACCGGCGCGCGCCTGCAGACGCTGCAGGTGCCGGCGCGCATCCTGGCGGCGGTGGATGATCCGATCATTCCGGCCGCAGACCTCGCGCATCTCGCGCCCACGGAGCTGCTGCAGGTGGAGTGCACCGCGCACGGCGGGCATTGCGGATTCCTGAACTCCTGGTTCGGACCGACCTACTGCGACGGCTACGTGCTCGAGCAGTTCGCGCAATTCACCTCTGCCGCTGCCGCGAGCGGCGACGCTGCGGCTCGCGGCGCTACCCGGCTCATCGCAGCATGAGTTGATCGGTGCGCGCCAGCGCGCGCCGTTGCGGCAGCGAAGCGCTGACCTGTTGCAGGGCGCGCGCCGACACGGCGCGCCAGGTGGTGAGTTTGCCGCCGTACACGGAAAGCACGCGCGGCTGACGGGCACGATCGGTATGCAGCAGCGTCTCGCGCGAGCGGTGGAAGGCATGGCCTTCACCGCCCGGCAGCACGCGCAGGCCCGCGAAACTGCCGAGGATGGCCGGCGAGCCCGCGCCGCGCCAGGCCGGAAAATAATGATGCAGCACGCCTTCGAGATAGTGGATCTCGTGCGCGGCCGGATGCACTTGCGCCGGATCGCCGCGATAGCGCACTTCGGTGGTGCCGACCAGCGTGCGGCCCTTCCAGGGCATCACGAAGATCGCGCGCCCGTCGCGCGGGCTTTCCAGGTAATAGAATCCGGCGCGCGGCTGGTAGTCGATCATGATGTGCGTGCCCTGCACCAGCTGCAGTGTGGGCACTTCGATTTTTGGCGTGATCGTGTGCGCGAGCGCGCCGGCCCAGGGGCCGGCGGCATTGATCAGTACGCGGGCGCGGCATTCCTTGTCGAGCTGATCCTGCCGGTAGCGCACCTGCACGGCCGCGTCTTCGAGCGCAGCGCCCACAAAGCTGGCCGGCATCGCCAAGGTAGTCCCGAGCGCCTGCGCCGAGCGCACCACCGCTGCGGTCAGCAGCGCATCGTCGGTCTGCGCATCGTGATACCAGTACACCTGTTCGAGCTCGTGCGTATCCAGGCCATCGAGTTCGCCCCAGCGACTGCGCGGCACGGTGCCGAAATGCGCGCTGCGATCGAGGCCCGCGAGCAGCGCATAAAGGGAAAGGCCAATGCGCAATTGCCAGGGTCGCCGGCGGGTGTGGCGATACATGGGGATATGAAAAGTCTGCAGCTTCACCAGTTCAGGCGCCAGCTTCAGCATCAACGCTCGTTCGTGCAGGCTTTCTCGCACCAGTCGCCATTGGCCCGATTCCAGATAGCGCAGGCCGCCGTGGATCAATTTGCTCGAGCGGCTCGAGGAACCCGCGGCGACGCTGCTCTGTTCGAGCAGCAGCACCGAGTGGCCGGCCGCGCTCGCCGCCTGCGCGATGCCTGCGCCGTGGATGCCGGCGCCCACCACCACCAGGTCGTAATCATGGCTCATTGGCCGGCACTCAGGCCGCGCAGTGCAGCGCCCAGCTCGCGCACCGCCATGGTCTCGACATAGTCGGCGCCGCGCTCGGCGAGCGTCAAAGCCTGCGGCAGCGCGCGCACTTCGTAGATCACCCAGCGCCACGGCCCTTGCCACAGGCGGCCGGTGGCCGGCAGCTTGTGGTGATCGCAGAACAGGAATTCCGGTTGCAGCGCTTCGCACTTGAGCCGGCTGTGATCGCTGCAGTCATCGAGCACCCAGCCGATCGGCGCCTGAGCCAACAGGCGCGCGCGATGGATGGCCACCAGGTCGAAGGAAATGACCACGCACTGCGAGCGCCAGGGCTTGAGCACCTCGAGCACCTGCGAGACCACATGATCGTGGCCGTGGTGGCGCAGGCTCTCGCGCTTGATCTCGACGAACAGCGTGATCTCCGGGCGACCCTTGAGCAGCGCCAGCACATCGCGCAGCAGCGGCAGCTGCACGCCCTGGTAGCGATCACCGAAGCGCTGGCGCTCGGCCGCTTCCATGCGGCACAGCTCCGCAGCTTCGTGATCGAAGACACTGCCGGGCAGGCCCGTGGTACGCGGCAGCAGGTGATCGTGGATCACCACCGGCACGCCATCCTTGCTCAACTGCACGTCGAGCTCGATGAAACGCACGCCCAGGTCGAGCGCGGAGCTGAAGGCGGGCAGGGTGTTCTCGGGATATTCGATCGCGTTGCCGCGATGCGCCACGAGGTGAATGAGTCGCGAGGCATTCAAGCTATGGGCGTCCCTTTCCTGTCGCCGAAGACCGACGTAGTGGCTACTCCCGCCAATCACCTTACCCTGACAGGATCGAGCCGCGAGCAGCGGCTGCAGCGATTATAGCGAGAGCGCCATGATGAAAAACGACCTGCGTAGCAACACCGGCCGGAATTCGCATCCCTCGAGGGTGCGTGCGGCCGCCCTGGGTCTGGCCGTTGCCTTGCTGGCCACAGCCTGCGGGGGCGGCTCAGCCACTCCGCCGCCGCCGCCGCCGGGCACGCTCACCCTCAGCACCGTGCGTGCCTTTGCGGCCTTGAGTTTCAGCTCTCCGGTGGATCTGATGCAGGCCCCGGGCGACAACAGCCGCTGGTTCGTGGTCGAGCAGGGCGGAACAGTGCGGACCTTCGCCAACCAGGACAGCGTGGGCAACGCCAGCATGTTCATCGACATCTCTGCGGGCGTGACATCCGGTGGCGAGACCGGGCTGCTGGGCATGGCCATCCATCCAGGATTTCCCACCACGGACCAGCGCGCCTATCTCTACTACACCGCAACCGTGAACGGCCAGCTGGAATCACGGCTCTCCGAGTTCCACACCACCGATGCCGGCATGACGCTCGATCCGACCAGTGAGGTGATCCTGCTTACGGTGACGCAACCGGAAGCGAACCACAACGGTGGTCGCCTGCAGTTCGGGCCGGATGGTTTCCTGTACCTGGGCCTGGGCGATGGCGGCGGTGGTGGCGACGCGCATGGCACCATCGGCAACGGCCAGGACATGAATACGCTGCTGGGCAAGATCCTGCGTATCGATGTAGATCACGCCGCGCCCTATGCGATTCCGCCGACGGGCAATCCCAACGCCGGCAATGCGCTGTGCGGGAACGGTGGCACGGGCTCGGCACCGTGTCCGGAGATCTATGCCTCGGGCGTGCGCAATCCCTGGAAATTCAGCTTCGATCGCACCGGTGGCGCGCTGTGGATCGGTGATGTCGGGCAGGATGCCTGGGAAGAAGTCGATCGCATCAGCGCGGCCGCCAATCTCGGCTGGCGCTGCCGCGAAGGCGCGCATGCCTTCAACGCGACTTGCGGTGGGGCCACCAGCCTCACTGATCCGATAGCTGAATATGCGCATCCGCTGGGCGAGGCGATCACCGGTGGATTCGTGTACCGCGGCAGCCAGTATCCGGCGCTGCAGGGCCATTACGTGTTTGCCGATTTCATCACCAAGCTGCTGTTCAACATCGATGCCGCCACGCCTTCGGGCAGCACGCTGGAAATCACTGCGGGTGACACCTCCGGCAGCGTATCGCCGGTCGCATTCGCCGAGGACCAGGCGGGCGAACTCTACGTGCTCGATTACGGCGGCGGCGTGTATCGCCTCAACGCCATGTAGTGATCGGCCCCTCAGGGCACGGCGGCGCGCTTTTCCTCGAACTCGATCACCGGCTCCTTGCCGGTGCAGATCATCTCGCCTTCGACCAGCGCACCGCGCGCTATCGCGATCAGCTGTGCGCTGACCCGGCCGCGGATACGTGCGCTGGCGCCGATCTCCAGTTTTTCATCCACCACCAGGTCGCCGCTCAGACTTCCGGCCACCACGGCGCGGCGCGCATGGATATTGCCTTCCCACTGCGCACCGCTGGCGATGGCGACTTCGCCGCCGACCCGGCCATTGCCATGCACGAAGCCACTGACCAGCAGTGCGCCCCGGGTTTCGATGTCTCCGCGCAGCACGGTGTGCTGGGCGATCAGGGTGGGCGTCGAGCCCAGGCGGTCGAGCAGACGGCGGCGCGGCAGTTCAGACATGCGGCGAGCTCCGTTGGATAGTGTGTAGCCAGGCTTGCGGTCACTGCTGGCGGCATTATTTTGCCGCAGCGCTGTTACAATATCCGACTTGCATATGGAGGAAGGGATGCGCAAGTCTCATATTGTGTTGTTGGCGTTGCTGACGGCCGTCACATTTGGCGTTGCCGGCTGCAGCCACGTGGCCGAGGACTGGAAAGCGGCGCAGAGCGCTGATACCGCGGAGAGCTACCAGGATTTCCTGCGCCAGCACCCGGACAGCGAATTCGGCGTCAATGCGCAGGAGCGCATCAAGCAGCTGGCGGAGGACAAAGACTGGCAGCAGGCCTCGACCGCCGACACGCTCGATGCCTACCAGCAGTTCGTGGCCGCCCACGCCGATGGCAAATGGGCGCAGGAAGCGCGCGTGCGCATCGAGAATTTCCAGCTCAATGGCAGCAGCCAGGCCGTGGCTCCGGCGGCTGCGCCGGGTGCCGCCACCGCGGCCGGCGCCCCTGCGGGCGCGCCACCCGCAGGCGCAAGCCCCGGTGCCGCGCCCGCTGCGACCGCACCCGCGCCTGCCACCAAGGCCGCTGCCACCAGTTCACACAAGGCTGCGACAGCTGCACCCGCCAAACCCAAGACCAGTCACGCCGCTGCCAACACCGCGGCCAAGAGCGGCAAGCACTACGCGCAGCTCGGTGCCTTCAACTCGCGCGCCGGGGCGGAATCGGCCTGGCACAAGCTCGCCGGTCGTTTCCCGCATGAGCTCAAATCGCTCTCAGCGCACTATGCGAGCGGCACCAGCCACGGCAAGAGCGTGGTGCGCCTGCAGGTCGGCCTGAGTTCGTCGCAGCACGCGCACGATCTGTGCGCAGCGCTGAAGAAGAAATCCCAGCCATGCGTGCCGATCGACTGAGTGCGCTCGCAGCGCTGGCCGCCATCAGCCTGCTGGGCGCGATGCCTGGCGGCGCTGCCGCCGCGCACGGCGCGGGCACGGCAGCGCGGGTTGCGCCGGTGAGCTTCGCCGCGGCCGCGAGCCAGGTGAGCACCCGCACGCTCAGCAACGGCATGCAGGTGATCGTCTGGCCTGATCACAATATCCCGAGCGTGGTGCTCTACAACTGGGTGCACGTGGGCAGCCGCAACGAAGGCTCGGGCACCACGGGGCTGGCGCATTTCTTCGAGCACATGATGTTCAACGGCACCTCGCGCCGTGCGCAGGGCGAATTCGATCGCCTGCTCGAAGCGAGCGGTGGCAGCAACAACGCCTACACATCGCAGGATGTCACCGTCTACCAGGACTGGTTCCCACGCTCCAGCCTGGAACTGGTGCTCGAGCTGGAAAGCGATCGGCTCGCGAACCTCGCCTTCGTGCCGGCGGTGGTCGAGAAGGAACGCGAGGTGGTGTACTCCGAGCGGCGCCTGCGCGTCGAAGACAGCAACCCCGCCTTCCTCGAAGAGCAGGTGCAGGCGAGCGCTTTTGTTGCGCATCCCTATCGCATCCCGACCATCGGCTGGCCCGCCGACATCAAGTCCTGGACGCTGGCCGACCTGCAGAATTTCTATCACACCTGGTACGCGCCCAATAACTGCACGCTGGTGCTGGTGGGCGATGTCGAGCCGGAGCAGGCTTTTGCGCTGGCGGAAAAATACTACGGACCCATCGGTCGCGGGCCCGCGGCGCAGCCGGTGCGTACCACCGAGCCCGAGCAGCAGGGCGAGCGGCGCCTGACGGTGGAGCGCAGCGGCCAGAATCCGCTGCTGATGCTCGCCTATCACGCGGTTTCGGCCGACGATGCGCGCGCGCCGGCGCTGAATCTGCTGCAGACCATACTCACGGGCGGCGATGCCTCGCGCCTGCATCGCTCGCTGGTCGAGGAGCAGAAACTCGCCGTGGAGGTGGGCAGCGGCTGGTCCGAAGGTTTTGATCCGAACCTGTACCTGGTTTCCGCCACGCTCCCCGAGGGTGGCTCGGTGGCGCAGTTCGAGACGGCGCTCACCACGGAACTCACGAAGGTGGTCAAGGATGGCGTGACTGCCGCTGAACTCGCGCGCGCCAAGAACCAGCAGGCGGCGCAGTTCTGGCGCGGCGTGTCCACGCTCGATGGCAAGGCACGCCTGATCGGCGAGTTCGCGGTACTGCACGGCGACTATCGCAAACTGTTCGCGGCGCCTGCCGCCTATGAGGCAGTCACGGCCGAGCAGGTGCTGGCGGTGGGGCGCGATGTGTTCAAGCCGCAGCAGCGCACGGTGGGCATCCTGCAGCCGCGCGCGGGCGCGACGCACTGAGGGGCCCGTAGAGCAATGACAAGTAGAGCGATGACAAGGGGAATGCTGATGCTCGCGGCTGGATTGCTGGCGACACTGCCCGCCATGGCGGCAGCGCCTGCCGATGCGCACGTGAATGTCGTGGTGCCTGCGCACCAGAACCTGGTATTGCCCAACGGACTCAAGCTGATCCTGGTGCCGCGTGCCGACGTGCCGCTGGTGGCTTTCAATCTGGTGCTGCGCGGTGGCGCGCGGCTTGATCCGCCGGGGCGCGAAGGCACGGCGGCGCTGACAGCCGACCTGCTCACCTATGGCGCGGGTGCGCGCGATGCCTATGAATGGGCCGATACGGTCGAAGGCGCGGGTGGCAACCTCGATGCCGGCGCGCAGGGCGAGGCGCTCCTGGTGCGCGGCCAGTTCCTGGCGCGCGATGGCAAGCTGATGCTGCAGCTGCTGGCCGATGCGGTGCTGCGACCGCACTTCGCCGCCGACGATTTCGAAAAACTGCGCGACCGCCGCAGCGAGGAACTCAAGGCGATCAAGGATTCCTCGCCCGAGGCGCTGCTCGGCAACTACGGTCGCGCGCTGCTGTTCGGCACCCATGCCTATGCGCGTGCGGTGGGCGGGAGCGAGGCGAGCCTGGCGCGCATCACGCACGATGACATCAGCCATTTCTACGCCAGTGAATTTGGCGCCGATCGCGCTACGCTCGTGATCGCCGGCGATTTCGTGCCCGCGCAGATGCAGCAGGCGGTGACCGCTGCCTTCGGTGGCTGGCGGCGCGCGCCGCAGGCCTTGCCGCCGCTGGCCGAGCCACAGCGGATCAAGGGCCGGCGCGTGCTGCTGGTGGATGCGCCCGGCGCCGCGCAGAGTTATTTCTGGCTGGGCAATGTCGGTGTGCCGCGCCGCTATCCGCAACGCGCAGCGCTGCAGATCAGCAACACGGCCTTCGGCGGCCGCTTCGGCTCGATGCTCAACCAGGAGCTGCGCATCAAGGCTGGCCTCACCTACAGCGCGAGCTCGACGTTCACGCGCGGCACGGTGCCCGGCGATTTCGCGATCAGTTCCTTCACGCAGACCGACAACACCGCGAAGGCGATCGAGCTGGCGCTGGCTACGCTTGCACGCCTGCGCCACGACGGCCTCGATGGCGCAACCCTGTCTTCGGCGCGTGCCTACCTGCTGGGCCAGTATCCGCTGGCGTTTGAGACCAGCGCGCACTGGGCCGTCGCGCTCGGCGATCTCGATCTCTATGACCTGCCCGACAGCTACATCGGCGAGTTCGGCACGGCGCTGACGCAGACCGATGCCGCGGCGGTGAGTGCGGTGATCGCCAGTGCCTACCCGGATGCCGACGATCTCGCCATCGTGATCATCGGCGATGCCGCGAAGCTCCGCGCCGTCGCGGCGCAACTCGGGCCGGTCACCGAGATGCCGCTGTCCGCGACCGACTTCAAGCCCTGAGCCGCGCCGGTTCGGCTATCTGAGGCGCGCCTGGATCAAGGCGCCCAGCGTGTCGGGCCGGTCTTCAATGCGCAACAGGTGCGGGAAGCGCGGGCCATCGTAGTACTCCACGTTCAGCGTGCGATAGTAATCATCGCTCTCCACCAGCAGCGCAATGGCCTGATGTGAACTGGCCGCCGCGCTGATCGCGGCATCGAGCACCGCAGTGCTGTATTTCTGCCCGTTCACGGCGACCAGCGTCATGCCGGGGCTGGCGCCGGCGCGTGCCGCCGCGGCATCCTCGATCACATCGATGATCTTTGCGTCCTTGTCGAGATCGAGGCCGATGGACCAGCGGCGCTGGGTCGACTTGTCATACTTCTGCCCGGTCTCGATCGAGAGGCTCAGCTGCGGCGTGTAAACCAGCTTCCAGCCCTGGCGCTCGAGTGCGCCGGCCAACGCTGCCGTGCCGGTTTCGTCGAGGTGCCGGTGGATCAGCGCGCGCCAGTCGCCTGGTGCGATGGCCGTAAGCGTGTCGTAGATTTCCTGCTCCACGTAGGGTTTGAGCTGCGGCGTGCCGGTGGCGCCGCTGTAGAAGCGCCGCACGTAGTCATCAATGCCAGCCTTGCCCTGGCTGCGCGCACGCAGTTCGGCATCGACATCGAGCCACAGAAACACCGAGGCGTCGTAGAAGTCGGTGTCGCGCCGGCTGGCGCGCCAGGCGGCAGGGGCGTAGTAGAGCTGCTGGGCGTCGACGGCGGTGTCGAGCAGCGGGCGCCAGCGCGCGCCGGGGCGCACGATGAAATTGCTGGCGTATTCGGCCAGCAGGTCGCGGCAGTATTCCGGCGAGATCAGGCCGGCGCGGGTCGGCAGCATCACGCCCCAGAACTCGGTCAGGCCTTCGTAGGACCACAACAGCGCGGTATCCATCGGCGCGTCGTAATCGGGGCTCAAGAGACCCGCGGGCCGGCGGTACTTGCCGTTCCAGCTGTGCACGTATTCGTGGCCCAGTAAGCCCGCGAGCTCCATGCGCGCACCGGCATCCTCCAGCGTATCGAGGGTGAGGCGGTTGTCGCTGGACTCGTGATGCTCGAGGCCGAAATGCGCGACGTGATCCGACAGTGACAGCAGCCAGGTGTAGTGACGGTACGGGCGGTTGCCGAACAAGGCGCCGCTTTCGGCCACCAGCCTGCTGTAGCCCGCGTTCAGCTCTTCGGCGCCAGTGAGGGCCGCTTCGTTGTCGGCCATGATCGAGAGCTGGTGTGCAAGTCCGGCGCCCGGCTCCGAGCCCTTGAGCGCCAGCAGGCGCGCGTGCTGGCCGAGCTGCACGGGCGAGTCGATCAGGTGCATCACGGTGCTGGCTTCGAACTGCCAGCTGCCCTCGGCGTCGCGCTGCGCTGCCAGCGCGCACACCAGTTGCCAGTCGCGCGGCGTCAGTATGCTGGCATTGACCGGCAGCAGGTTGGCATCCTGACCCTGCGGAATCAGCAGGAATTCATTCCACGCCAGTATCGCCAGCTGCGCGGAACTGGTCGGCGCGCCCGTGAAACCGCCGCCCTCCGTGGCGAGTCCGGAATCGATGGCGATCTCGAGCTGCGTCACGCCGCGCGGCACCGTGAGGTGAAACACGTACATGTCCTTCGCGTCGCGCGCCCAGCTGAGCGGCGTGCCGTTGGCGCGGATCGTGAGCCCGATCATCGATTCGATCGGCCCTGAGGGTGCGTGCTCGCCCGGAATCCACTTGGGGAACACCAGCGACAGGGCGCCGGCCTTCACCGGCAGCGTCTCGTCGGTGTGCACGCGCTTGCGCACCACGTCGCGGGCATCGAGCTTCAGGGTGATCGCGCTGGCCTTGATCGCTTCGGCCTGGGCGCCGGCGGCGGCGGCGAGCGCGGACAACAGCAGCGAGCAGATCCAGGTGCGCCTGTACATGTGATACCCCCGTTATGGGCGGCATTCTCCGCCAAGGCGCCGCCGCGATCCACACCTGCGCGGGCTGACTATTGTGCCGACGCATTTGGCGCTACGATCTGCCGCTGCAATCACTACCGGCTGTCGCAATGTACAAACTCTATGGCTCGCGTGGCTCCGGCTCGGCCGCGGTTGAAATGGGGCTGCGTGCCTGCGGCATCCACTATGAGACCGTGCGCGCCTCCACCTGGGAGGCGGATTCCGCGCAGGCAGAGCTGGCGCGGGTCAATCCGCTCGGGCAGATTCCGACGCTGTTGCTGCCCGATGGCACGGTGATGACCGAGAGCGCCGCGATCCTGCTGCACCTGGCCCTGTCGGTGCCGCACAGTGGTCTGTTGCCCGAGGCGCCCAGTGCGCGGGCAGTCGCGATCCGCGGCCTGGTGTACATCGCGGCCAACTGTTACGCGGCGATCAGCATCTACGACTATCCCGAGCGCTGGACGACGGCGCAGGACAAGCCCGCGCACGCGCAGATACGCGAGGGTGCACGCGCGCAGCTGTATCGCGACTGGGAAATCTTTGCGGACAGTTTTCCCGCACAGCCCTACCTCAGTGGTGAAGTTCCAGGCGCGCTGGATTTTTTCGCAGCGGTGGTCAGTCGCTGGTCGGAGGCACGTGTGCACCTGGCCGCGAAGCGTCCGCAGTTCGCGGCGCTGCTACTGCAGATCGAAGCGCATCCCCGGGTCGGGCCGGTGGTGCAGGAACACTGGGGGAGCACATGAAACGACGCTACAAGATCCTCAATGGCGTGCTGGCAAGCCTGGTGCTGCTCATCGGTGCCGGCATGATCTGGCTCAGCCACGATTCCGCCTGCAGACCGGCGCCGACACTGGCCGCGGGCGTGCCGCTGATGAAGGCGATCGTCTATCACTGCTACGGTGGCCCATCGGTGCTCAAGCTGGAAGACACGGCGCGGCCGGTGCCCGCCGACGACGGCGTGCTGGTGAAGGTGCAGGCGGCCTCGCTGAATCCTCTGGACTGGCACTACATGCGCGGCAAACCCTACGTGGTACGCATGGAGCTGGGCGCGGGCGCACCGCAGGAGATGCACATCGGCGTCGATTTCGCCGGCACGGTCGAGGCGGTGGGCAAGAACGTCAAGGGTTTCAAGGCCGGTGACGAAGTCTTCGGCGGCGCCGATGGGGCCTTCGCTCAGTATGTGAGCCTGGGCGAGCACAAATCGCTGGTGCTGAAGCCGACGAACATTTCATTCGAGCAGGCCGCGGGTGTACCGATCGCCGCGGTCACCGCGCTGCAGGCGCTGCGCGATTCAGGCGCACTCAAGGCGGGGCAGAAGCTGCTGATCAACGGCGCCTCCGGCGGCGTCGGCACTTTCGCCGTGCAGATCGGCAAGGCGCTGGGCGCGGATGTCACTGCCGTGTGCAGCACCAACAATGTGTCGATGGTGCTGGGCCTGGGCGCCACGCACGTGATCGACTATCGCCAGCAGGATTTCACGCAGGGCACGGAACGCTACGACCTGGTGTTCGACACCGTGGGCAATCATTCGCTCTCGGACATCAAGCGGGTGCTGACTCCGAAGGGCACGCTGATCATGATCGGCGGTGGCAGCAGCGGCAACTGGATCGGCCCATTCATGGGGCCCCTCAAGGCGCTGGTATACGGGCCGCTGACCGGTCACAAGATGGGCTTCATGCTGGCACGGCTCAACCACAAGGACCTGGAAATCCTGGCCGGCATGATGCAATCGGGCCAGGTCACACCGGTGATCGACCGCCGCTATCCCTTGAGCGAAACCGCCGCGGCGATCGACTATCTCGAGCAGGGGCACGCGCGCGGCAAGGTGATCATCACGATGCCCTAGCGGGACGATGCCCTGGCGGGGCTAGTGCAGTGGCTTCCTGAATTTCAGCACGAAGTTGTCGGCCTCGCCGATGGCCAGGTACTTCGCGCGATCCTTCTCGCCCAGCGTCAGTGTCGGCGGCAGGGTCCACACGCCCTCGGGCCAATCCTTGGTGTCGCGCGGATTGGCGTTGATCTCCGAGCTGTCGACCAGCTCGAAGCCGGCGGCCTTGATCATCGCGATCGCGTAATCCTGGCGCACATAGCCGCTCTCGCCCTTGGGATCCTGCGGCTTGTCGTCGCGCCCGCGATGTTCCTCGATGCCGAAAATGCCACCTGGCTTCAGCGCCTTGAAACAGGCGGCGAGCGCTTGCGGTGCGTAGCCATCTTCCATCCAGTTGTGCAGGTTGCGGAAGGTGAGCACGAGGTCAGCGGAACCGGGCGCAGCGATATCGAAATGCTTCGCATCCAGGCGCGTCTCGGTAATGCTGCCGAAGCGCTCGGGATGGAAAGCGAGGCGCTCGCGCCAGGCCTTGATCGTCTTGCCTTCTTCTTCATCGCTGCGCGGTGCGAGCACTGCGGTGTAGTGCCCCTGCGCCGCGAGGTAGGGCGCGAGGACCTCGGTCCAGTAGCCCGTGCCGGGCCAGAGCTCGACCACATTTTGTCCGGCGCTGAGCTGGAAGAAGCGCAGCACTTGCGCCGGGTGCCGGACACTATCGCGGCCGGCTGCCTTCGCATCGCGCAGCGGACTGGCGATCGCGGCATCCAGCGCGCTGTCTTGCGGTGCGGGGGTTGCTTCGCTGGCCATCAAGAGCGAGGTTTGCAGGAGCGAAGCGATGAACACAGCGGCGATACGCATGTCGGGACTCCAGGTCAGTGTCAGTGAATTTATTTGACTACGGGTACGGAGCGGGTCTGCGCCTCAGTGCGCCGACGCGATATTGTCCGTGCGCTGGATGAAGTCGGCGACGCTGTCGTGCAGCGCTTTCAGCGAAGCCTCGTGCGCATAGACCATGTGCCCCGACTCGTAGAACTTGTACTCGATGTTCTTCTGCAGGCTGGCCGGAATCGGCAGATGCCGCATCTCGTACACGCCTTCGAAGTAGGGCGTGGCCAGGTCATAGTAACCGGCATTGAGCATGACCTTCAGGTTCGGGTTGTATTTCATCGCCGCGGCGAGATCGGGCATCACATTGGTCGACTGCTGCAGCCCCTGCTGCGCGCCCGGCGGCTGGTGCAGGAAATTCCAGCTCTTCCACAGCTCGATCTCGGGCCGGTAGGCGCGGTTGTCGCCGAATTTCAGATCTTTGCGGATGTAGTCGTTGAGCGCCGAGACATAGGCGGAGCTGATCGCCGCCGACTGCGGATCGTAATCCGCCTCCTTGCTGAGCGGATCCATCGTCGGGCCGGAGAAGCGCGAGTCGAGGCGCCCGGTGGTGGTCGTGGTGTCGTCCTGCAGCGTCTTGCCGAATTCGCCGCCGCTGACGCGCAGGTTGGCCTTGGCGATGTAGGCTGCCGGCAGCCCTGTATAGCGCTGCAGCTTTGCAATGATCGCTTCGCGCTGCTGCGGATCAAGGTTCGCGCCGGCCTGCAGGGCCACCGCGTAGTCGGTCAGCGCGAAATGCTCGACTTCATCCAGCAGCGTTCGCAGGTCCTTGGGGGCATCGGTGAGCTTGTGGTGGTACCAGGCGGTGGCCGCATAGGTGGGCAGCACCAGCTGATAGGGCTGGTCGACGCCGGGATTGGTTTCGGGCCCGTCGGCGTTGTTGTCGAAGGACAGGATCTGCGAGAGCAGGATCACGCCGTTGAAATCCACCGACCGATCGGACTGCAGCAGGTTCACCAGCACTGCGGAACGCGTGGTGCCATAGCTCTCGCCAAACAGGTACTTGGGCGAATTCCAGCGGCCATACTTGCCCAGGAACTGCGAGATGAAATCGGCGAAGGCCTGCGCGTCGGCATCGACGCCGAAGAAGGCCTTGTCGTGGTCCTTGCCGGCAACGCGGCTGAAGCCGGTGCCCGGCGCGTCGATGAACACCAGGTCGCTGGCATCGAGCAGGCTGTAATCGTTGTTCACCAGCGGATAGGGCGCGGCGGCGGTGTGCGTGTCATCGGCGGTGACCACGCGCTTCGGGCCGAAGGCGCCCATGTGCAGCCACACGGTCGATGAACCGGGCCCGCCGTTGAACAGGAAGGTGATCGGGCGGCGCGCGCTGGGCTCGCCGCTCTTGAAATAGGCCGCATAGAACATCGAGGCCTCGGCCGGGCCGAGCTTGTCTTCCTTGTTGGCGTTCTGCGGCACGTCGTCGTAGTCCTTCAGGTGCACGATGAGCGTGCCGGCATAGGCGTCGTAGTCCACGCGCTTGCCGCCCACCGTGACGCTACCCTTGCTGGCCTGCTCCTCCGGCTTGAAGGTCACGAGTTTCGCATCGTCGCCCTTGCCACTGGCCACCGTCGCGGACGGCGCAGCGCTGGCCTCCGCGGCGGCCAGCGGGAATGCCACGGCAGTCATCAACAGCGACAGGACACAAAGACTCTGGCTACGCATGCGTACACCTCGATGTGGATGGACAAGGCAGGCTGACGACAAAGTGCCAGCCCGTTGTGATGCGGTATGATCACGCTATGAACAAGCGCTGTCCATTCCCAGTTGGCATGGATCGCCGCCGCTTTATCATGGGCGGCCTCGGCGCAGGCGCCGGCCTGTTGCTCTCGCGCGCGCAGGCGCAGGCGTTGATGAGCCCCGCCGCGGGTACCAGCGCGCGCAAGCCGCGGGTGCTGATACTGGGCGCCGGTGTCGCTGGCCTCGCGGCTGCGTTGAAACTGCAGGAGAGCGGCTGCGAAGTCACAGTGCTGGAAGCACGCACGCGGCCAGGTGGCCGCGTGCATACGCTGCGCGAGCCGTTCGCCGATGATCTGTACGCGGAGGCCGGCGCAGGTCGTATTCCGAGCACGCACGCGCTGACGCTGGCCTATGTGGCGCGCTACCAGCTGCCGCTCGACCCGTTCTTTCCGGATTCAGGTTCGCAGGTCTATCTCTGGGGCGGCAAGCGGGCGGTGGCAGCCTTCGGACAAGGTCCCAACCTCAACGAGTTGAACGTGAATTTCACCGCCCGTGAACGGCAGGTGGGATTCGAAGGGCTCTCGAAACTCTACTTCGATGACCTGCGCGAGAGCCTGCGGTCCCGGCCCGCGGATGGCTGGCCATTCCCCGACTCCAAGCTCTACAAGGACCAGACCTTCAGCGAGTACCTGCGTCGCCAGGGCGCTTCCGCTGATGCGATCAACTATCTGACGCAGGGTTTCCTTGACGACTCGCTGCTCGATTTCGCGCACGATGCGATGAGTCACGCCGTGCCGATGCTCTCGAAGATCCGCGGCGGGAACGATCGGCTGCCGCAGGCGATGGCGGCCGCGCTGGGCGCGCAGATCCGCTACGGCGCCGAGGTGCAGCGCATCGAGCAGTCGGCTAGCGGTGTGCGCGTGAGCTATCGCAGCGGCGGGCAGCAGCAGCTGGCCAGTGCCGATCGCGTGATCTGCACGATTCCCTTCACGGTGCTGCGCCACATCGAGATCGCGCCTGCCCTCAGCGCTGCCAAGGCGCGCACGGTGCAGAACCTCTATCTCGGGCCGGTGGCGCGCGTCTACGTGCAGACCCACAGCCGTTACTGGGAAAAGCAGGGCCTCAATGGTTTTGCCTCGGTGGACCAGGCCATGGAACTGTGGAGCCCGACCTTCCATCAACCGGGCACGCGCGGCATCCTGATGTCGTACATCTACGAAGACCTGGCGCGCGAGTATTCGGCGCAGTCGCCTGCCGATCAGATCGAGCGCAGCATCAAGCTGTTCGACCAGGTGCATCCGGGCCTGCGCCCCGAGGTCGAGGCGGCCACCACCTGGTCGTGGCTCAATGAACCCTATTCGCGCGGCGCGTTCCTGGTAGCCAGGCCCGACCAGTTCGAACTGCTGCGCGACATCGCCTTGCCAGAAGGGCGGATCCATTTCGCGGGCGAGCACACTTCGCCCTGGCCCGGCTGGATCCAGGGTGCCTTGCATTCGGGATTGCGCACCGCCGACGAAGTGTTCAGCGGCTGAGCCGGCGCCGCGGTCGGCGCACGATTTGCCTCAGATCTCGCCCGCGCGCGCAAAGCGCGCAATGTGATCGGCGGCGCGAAACGCCAGCGCCTGGATCGTCATCGTCGGCTGGCCGCGACCCGAGGTGACCAGGCTGCTGCCGTCGCACAGGAACAGGTTGGGCACATCGTGCGTGCGATGGTAGCGATCGACCACCGAGCTGCGCGCATCGTTGCCCATGCGGCAGGTGCCGAGCAGGTGCATGCCGAAATTCTGTTCAGTCACCGGCGCGCGCGTCACGCGCTGTGCGCCGGCCGCCTCCATGATCTCGAGCGCGCGATCCTGCATGAAGCGCGCGTTGGCCAGGTCGTCCGGATGATCCTTGTAGGTCACGCGCAATGCCGGCCGGCCCCAGGCATCCTTGACAGTCGGGTCGAGGCTCACGGCATTGGTCTCCACCGGCAGCGAAGTGCCGTGCCCCAGCACGATCATGTAGCGCGGGAATTCACGCAGCCGCGCCTTGAAGGCCGCGCCCCAGGAGGGGCCTTCCTGCCCCAGGCGCTGCGCCCACATCGCCGGTTGCGGACCAATACGCGCATCGAGGCCGCCGCCGCCATAGAAGCCGCGCTTCGGATCGGCATCGTAGAAATCATGGATCACGCGCGTCACCTGCACGCTCTTGTACTCGTTGAGCTCGTGCTCGAACACGGCGCTGACGCGCGCGCTGTAGTTGAACATCAGGTATTTGCCGACCAGGCCGCTCGAGTTGGCGAGCCCGTCGGGAAAGCGGCTGCTCGCCGAGTTCAGCAGCAAGCGCGGGGTCTCCGCGCCATTGGCCGCCAGCACCACGGCGCGCGCCTTCTGGAAGTGTTCGCGCCCGGCGCGATCGAGATAGGCCACGCCGGTCGCGCGGCCCCGGGCATCGGTGTCGACGCGGACCACGTAGCTGTCGGCGCGCACTTCGCAGCGGCCCGTGGCCTCGGCCTCGGGAATCATGTTGAACAGCGTCGAGGACTTGGCCTGCGCCTCGCAGCCGAAACCATGGCAGAAGCCGCAATTGATGCAGGCCGACCGGCCGCGGTAGAACTTCGAATTGATCGCCATCGGCGCCGGGAACGGGTGGAGCCCGAGCTTGCGCGCGCCGCGCTCGAACAGCACGCCGGAGGATTTCACCGGCAGCGGCGGCATCGGATAAGGGCGGCTGCGCGGCGGATCGAAGGGGCTCGCGCCCGCGAGACCCGAGACGCCGATGTCCCATTCCACCTTGGTGTAGTAGGGCTCGAGCTCGGCGTAGGTGATCGGCCAGTCGTCGAAGCCGGTGCCCGCGATGGCTCCGAGCTTGCTGCGCTCGATGAAGTCGATTTCGTGGAAGCGCCAGTAGTTGGCGGTGAAGTGCGTGCTGCTGCCGCCGACGGTGCGCGCATACCAGAGCGCGGGCCGCATGCCGGTGGGTTTCGCCACAGCCTCGGGGTCGGATCTGAAAGTCTGCGGGCTGCGGCCATCGTTGTTGGTGATGCCGCCGAGGAACCAGTACTTGAGCTCGTCGTGCTCGAAGTCGGCCGGCGTGAGGCGCGGGCCCTGCTCGAGCACCACGATGCTGAAGCCCGACGGTCGAGAGCTCGCGCGCCATGACGCCGCCGGCGGCGCCGGAGCCGACCACGACGAAATCGACCACGGTGGAATCCCGGTAGCGCACCGCGCTCATGATTTGCCGGCCGCGGCGTCGAATCCCGGATAGTCGCGATCGTAGTAGCCGAAAGGCGGCGTGAAGGCGTGCAGGTCTTCAAAGCCGATCAGCTGCCAGCCGAGGCCGTTGTGGTTGCCGCCGTAATCCGGCATCGACAGCGCGCCGAGCACGGTCAGCTGCTGCACGGAATTGAAGAACGGCGTGTGCTCGACCTGCTGCAGCCAGGCAATCTGTTGTTCGGAGGAGAGCGTCGCAAAGCCCTCGGTGCCAGCGTGCTGCGCGCGACATGTCAGTTCGAACTCGGCCAGCCCGAGGCGCAAGGCAGGCGCCAGCGGCGCCATGAAGCCGGCCAGCGCATGGTCGATGAAGCGCGCCACGCCCATCTCGCGTGCGCCGGGTGTGTCATCGCTCGGAATGATCTGCGCCACGAGCGCATCGATCGTCGCCGCTTCGCCGCTGCTGAAGTAGCGCCAGGTGGAGCTGCTGCGCGCCTCGTCGGCGAGCGCACGGGTAGCGGCGAAGCCACTGACCGCCGCAACGCCCAGCAACGCAAGCGCCGACTCGAGCAGTTCGCGGCGCGTATGAACGGCCGCCGCAGGTTCATGCGCCGCGCTGGCACTCGCGGCGGTATCGTTCACCACGACATGGCTCACCGCGGCCTCACTTCGCCTTCTGCGCGCCACCACCCTTGCCCTCCCAGATTGCCATCATGTCGGCCGAACCCTGTGAACGTACGCCATTGTCGGCCAGTATGTTCTCGGTGCTGGCCATGATTTCTGCGCGCGAGAACACCAGCGTTTCACCGAGGCGATTGGCGAAGGAGAATTCCACGAACTCGCTCTTCAGGTCGCGCAGCAGGGCGACCAGGTGTGCAAGGCTCCGGATCGGCGTGCCATTAACGCTCTCGACCACGATGCCCGCCGGGTTGTCGTAGCCCTTGGAGACGCTGCTGGGAAAGAACGGCGAGGACACGACCACCAGTTCCTCGCGCGCGGCATCGGGTGCGGCGCCGAAGCCCGAGATCAGCGGGCTGCCGATGAAGCCGAGGCTCAGCGCAATATTGCCGTTGCCGGCCAGCGCATGCAGGTACTGGCGCGTGGCGCGCGAGAACACCAGCGGGCCGTAGATGAAGTACGAGGGGTAGTCGCCCCGCAGATCCGGGACCAGGCTCGGCCTCGTCGGGCTCACCGGCAGCTGGATGTTCAGCGCCTTGCCGGCGCGGACCACCGTCAGCGGTACCTTGCCGTTCCTGGCCATCTGCTGCACGCGATAGGCAAAGCTGACGCGCAGGTCGGAATCCAGCTTCACCATGCCCTGGTCGTCGACCGGCGTGTCGCCGATGCGCGTGATCACGTCCCACTCCTTCAGCGGATAGCTGCTGTCGGTGCTGGCGGGGCGGTGCACGACGATGCCCTGCACCGAGTTTGTCGAGCTTCAGGAAGGGGCGCAGCGCCGGGTTCTCGAAGCGTCTGCAGTTCGTCGAACATCGCGGGCTTGCCGTCGTAATGGCCGTCGGCGATGTCCTTCAGGAACAGGTCGATCTCCTCGTTGGGGATGATGTAGCCGATGTTCTGCGTGTCGCCGCCAGCGTGCTGAAGGCGAGCCCGATCATCTTGTCGCCGACCACCGCGGGACCGCCGCTGTTGCCGGGATTGATGGCCGCGTCGATCTGGATGCGCAGCCCCGAGCACCGGATAGTTGTAGAGTCGAATACTCGATGCGCGAGACGATGCCCTTGGTGATCGAGAGGGAGGTGCCGCCGGTCGGGATAGCCATAGGCCAGCACCGCGTCCTTGATCTGCGGCAGCGTGCGTGGCGCGCGGCAGCGGGTGCATGCGTGTCGAAGAACGACTCGTCGTCGAGCTTCAGCACCGCGAGGTCGATGCCCGGCGCGATCGCCACCACCGTGGCGGAGATCTTGTCGCCGGCCTGGTTGGCCTGGATCTGCACCTGGCTCGCGTAGAGCACCACGTGCGCGTTGGTGAGGATGCGCTTGCCCTCGATGATCACGCCGCTGCCGGTGACTTCCGCGGGCGCCTGCTTCGCCCAGGGCTTGGTGGGGTCCGGGTAGCGGATGGTCGCAAATACCTTGACCACGGCGGCGCCGATGTTGCCGGCGGCTTCGGCAGGCTCCGCCGCGGCCGTGGCCGCGGCCGCAGCCGTCGCCGTCGATGCGTCCGCGTCAGATGCGGCCCTGCCAGTGGTGCTTGCGCCGACCAGCAGCAGTGCCGCCAGCCACGCGCTGGCGATGCGTTTCAGGATCGCGGACCGTGTGCTCATGTCTACCTGACCTTTGCCAATGCCGACGCGCACTATTGCGCAAAGCGCGGGCCACCGGCAAGCCGCGTCACGGCGCCAGTCGGTGGTGCTAGTCGGCGGCCTTGAAGCGCGGCAGCGGGTCGGGCAGATCCGCCAGGAAATAGGCCAGCACCGCCATCGTCGCCACCTGGCTGTTGAGGTTCTGCGGGTCGACCTTGTCCAGCGTGTCGGCCGCAGTGTGGTGATAGTCGAAATAGTGCCGGCCGTCGACCCACGGTGCAAATCCCGGCACGCCGGCGCCCTGCAAGGGCCCGATGTCGGCGCCGAGCTCGCGATCGAAACGGGCCAGCGCCGTGGCGCCAATGGGCGCAAGCGCATCGATCACCGGTTGCAGAGTGGCCAGCGAGCGCGGCTCGACCGCAGCGTTCACACCCAGTGAACGACCCGCGCCCGCATCGCTCTCGATCGCCGCCACCTGCGTGTCGAGGTGGTCGCGCACCGATTCGAAGTAGGCCCGGCTGCCGGCGCCGCCGTTCTCCTCGCTGGACCAGGCGATGAAGCGGATCGTACGGCGCGGGTGCAGATCAAGCTGCCTGAGCACGGCGATCACGCCGGCGGCAGCCATCGTGCCCACGCCATCGTCGATCGCGCCGGTGCCGAGGTCCCAGGAATCGAGGTGCCCGGAGACGATCACGACTTCACCCGGCTTCTCACGACCCGGCCAGTCGGCGATCACGTTGTTGCTGTCGGCATCGGGCAGTGTCGCCGGCGTCAGCAGCAGTTTCATGCTGACCGGGCCCTGCGCTGCCAGGCGCGCGACCAGGTCGGCATCTTCGGCTGACAGTGCGCCCGCCGGAATCGCCGACTGCGCATCCTTGAACACGGTGACGCCGGTGTGCGGCAGTCGAAAATCCGCGCCGCCCACCGAACGCACCAGT
This sequence comes from uncultured Gammaproteobacteria bacterium, assembly GCA_963764065.1. GTDB lineage: Bacteria > Pseudomonadota > Gammaproteobacteria > Steroidobacterales > Steroidobacteraceae > FEN-1191. The sequence goes on from CAVXRM010000008.1 coordinate 615,969, forward strand.
GCCGCACGCGCACCCAGCGCTGCCGCTTTGGCGGCACCGCCGCTGCGATACTGCACGGCGTGGCCATAGGCTTCGAAGGCATCGCCGTTATCCGCCAGGTGCTGCTCGAAGTGTTCATCGAACAGCACGATGCTGCCGGGCACTTCGCTGGCGCGGCGCTGCAGTTCGTCGAAATCCTGCACCACGACGACCCGGGCATTCAGGCCCTCGGGTGCCGTCGCACCCGAGAAACCCAGCGCCGTCACATGCAGTCGCTGGCTGAGCCCAGCCGGCCGGCCGGGATATTCGGTCAGCTCCGCCTGCTCCGCGCCGCGCACCCAGTGCGGCACCTTGGCCGGCTGCAGCCGCACCTGCGCGCCGAGTGCACGCATCGCAGCGGCGACCTGCGCGATCGCCGCATCCAGCTGCGGTGAGCCCGAAATGCGCGGGCCGATGGTGTCGGTCAGCGTAGTGAGCTGCTGCATGGCCCAGGGGCTGGCCATGGCCGCGCTGCGGATGCGTGCCAGCGTTGCGGCTGTGTCGCTCGCCGCGGCCCTGGCTGGGTTCGGCGGCAAGGCCAGCAGTAAACCCAGCAACAAGAGAGGAGCGGCGAACAGGGCGGGCGCGCGGCGTGATGCGTTCATGGCTGTCCAGGGGTGGGATGGCGGGAGTGCAGGCGCCGCAGCCTTCCAGAGGGCGGGCCGCTAGTCAATACAGGCCCGCACTTGCCGGCCGGCTGCTGTACCTTGGTATAATGGTACCAAGTTACAAGGAGCTGCCATGGCCAGGGCACCACGCCGCATCGAGATCGAACGCGTCCAGACCGGCGTGCGCATGGAGCGGCGCGTGCTCAAGGTGCTGAAGGCCCTGGCCGGGTACAAGAACCTGACGCTGGGCGACCTGCTCGAGGGCATCGTGCTGCACGCCTTCGACGGCAAGGCACCATTCACCGCCGAGACCCTGCGCAAGATCAGCGAGCTCAAGGGCATCTACGAGCTGGACCTGGATGCGAGCGCGAGCCATCGGCTGCGGGAGAAGTCATGAGCGCTGCAGGCCTGTCGGGTGCGCACTCATCGCGCGCCGCGCCTGCGCTCACTGCCCGAACCTGACTCCGCCGCCCTCGAGCCAGAGCGTCTCTTCGGGTGCGCTCGCACGCCCGAGTACTGCATTGCGGTGTGGAAACCTGCCGAAGCGCTCGATGATGTCGTAGTGCATCTGCGCGAAGCGGCTGACGCTGGCGAATACCTGGCCGAGGTCCACAGGCGCTTCCGCGGCCAGACGCCGGAATGCCGCCAGCGATTCGTCCTGCACCTCGCGTGATTCGGCGTGCTGCAGCGGCATGTAGAAAAAGATGCGCTCCACCGGATCGAGCACGGCATCCGCGCCCAGCTGCATGCCGCCGAGCGCCAGCTCGAGAGCGGCCCGATCCTGCGCGAATGCAGCGGCCGTGCCGCGGTGCAGATTGCGCGGAAACTGGTCGAGCAGCAGGATCAGCGCCAGGCGCCGGCGCGGACCCGCTTCCCAGCTGGCCAGCTCGCCACTGGCCGCCTGCTGTGTCAGTGCGGCGAAGCGCTGGTGTATCTGCTCGTCGGCCTGAGGCTGCAACTCGGGCGTGGCCGCGTCACCGAACCAGCGTGGCATGCGCAGCGCCACGGCATCGGCCGTGTAGGGCCTGCTGCCAAACCAGAACTCCAGCACTTCGTGGGCGCGGCGCGAGGGCTTCATGGGCGCGCCGCCGCCGGCCGCTACTCGCAGAGACTCTCGAGGTAGCCCTGGGCCGCGGGCGAGAGCCGCTTGCGCGCCAGCGCGTGCGCCTTGGGCGCGTCGACCAGATGCTCCAGCGGCCCGGAGACCAGCATGCGGCGCACGGCCGGATCGCGCGCCGAGACGCGCGCCATCTTGTTCAGCACGGTGAAGCCACGGTTGATCTTGTCACGGGGAACGCGGTTCGCTTCGATGGAGCGGGCCAGGTACTGGCCGAAGCGGCTGTAGAGGAAGTAATCGTCATCGCCGACCTGGAAGCGCGCTTCGGCGAAGAAATCGGGGAAATTTCTGGCGAGATACTCGTTGACATCATGAAGACGGGGCCCAGGTTCGCTGACTGCGGACGCTTTGCGATTCTTCATCTCTGTTGCAACACCTCTGCTTCGGTTCGACGCGGCGCGAAAGGTACGGCACATCGATCGCTGATGCAAGCGGCAACTTCACACTCGCGGCGCGGGTGCTCGCGCGCGTGGCCGCGAGTCGCGCTCAACGCGCGTGCTGCACCAGCAGCGGCTGCGCCATCCACCAGGCGGTGATCAGTATCAGCACCGCCATCGAGATCGAGAAGCCGATGCGTACGCCGCGCCGGTGCAGCAGCGGGCGCAGGCTGGCGCCGAACAGCGCCCACACCACCGTGCAGGGCGGACTCACGATCGCGGTCACGCCGAGCAGCATCAGTACGCTGACCGCCGGCGACAGGCCATCGCGCGTGACGATGCCCGCGGCGGTGACGGCCGCGCCCCAGCCTTTGGGGTTCACCAGCTGGAAGAGCGTGGCCTGCATGATCGTCTGCGGACGAGCGCCGCCCGTCGTGACCGCCGCGCTTGCGGGCGCCGCTGCATCACCGCTCCAGCTCTCGCGCAGCAACTGGTACCCGAGCCACAGCAAATACAACACGCAGGCCACCGTCAGCACATCGGTCAACGCCGGGTAGGCTGCGATCACAGTGCCGACGCCGGCATAGGCAATCAGCATCACGCCTATGAAACCGAGTGTGATCCCAACCAGGTGCGCGCTGGTGCGGCGCAAACCGAAGCGTGCGCCCGAGGTGAGCAGCATCAGGTTGTTCGGGCCTGGCGTGATCGCCATGACGAAGGTGAATGCGGCCAGCGGTGCCGCAGCGTTCATTAGAGATGTCATCGAATGCATTGACCGCAAAGCCTGGGTTTGTAATATTCGGTCGTAAGGCTGATGGGTGCAATTGGGTGTCTGGTGCGAGGGTTCTCTCAAGAGAGCCCGGACTTGAGTTTGTCCTGGGGGGGTCGACCCGGGGCTCCCCACCGTAAGTCTCTGGTTTTAAAACGGTTGTCACCGATTCAGGGTGGCTTGGGACAGGTGTCGCCCGTGGCGACGCCGACAGCCCAGCGCGGGAGAGGGTTTATGGCCTATAAGAAAGAGCAGCTCGGCCCGCCGCCCAAGCAGGGCCTGTACGACCCGCAATTCGAGCACGATGCCTGTGGCGTCGGCTTCGTGGTCGACATCAAGGGCCGTAAATCGCATCGCATCGTCGAGCAGGCCATCGAGGTGCTGCGCAATCTCGATCATCGCGGCGCGGTCGGCTGCGAGGTCAACACCGGCGATGGTGCCGGCGTGCTGCTGCAGATGCCGCACGGCTTCCTGCTCGAGGCCTGCCGCAAGGCGCGCATCGCGTTGCCCGAGCCCGGTCAATACGGCTGCGGCCTGGTGTTCCTGCCGCGCGATCCGACCAAGCGGCGCAAGCTCGAGATGCAGCTCGGTCACATCGTGCAATCGGCCGGCCTCACATTGCTCGGCTGGCGCACCGTGCCGACCAACAGCGCGACGCTCGGTGAGACCGCGCGCGCCAGCGAACCCTTCGTGCGCCAGGTGTTCATCGGCCGCGGTGCGCAGACCGGCAGCGACATGGATTTCGAGCGCGCGCTCTACGTGGTTCGCAAGCGCGGCTACAGCGAGATCCGCACCTCGACCATCGACGGCGCGGAATACTGGTACGTGCCCAGCCTGTCGTACAAGACGCTGGTCTACAAGGGCATGCTGATGACCGAGCAGCTCGCCCAGTACTACCCTGACCTGCAGGATCCGCTGATGGAATCCGCGCTCGCGGTGGTGCATTCGCGCTTCAGCACCAACACCTTTCCGAGCTGGGATCGAGCGCACCCGTACCGCTACATCGCGCACAACGGCGAGATCAACACGCTGCGCGGCAATATCAACTGGATCAAGGCGCGCGAGGCGCTGTTCGAATCCGAGCTGTTCGGCGAACACATGAAGGAGCTGCTGCCGGTCGTGAATCCGAATGGCAGCGACTCGGCGATGTTCGACAACACGCTCGAGCTGCTGGTGCTCGCCGGCCGCTCGCTGCCGCACGCGGTGATGATGATGATTCCCGAGCCCTGGTCGGCGCACGAGACCATGGACGATTCGCAGCGCGCCTTCTACGAGTACCACTCCTGCCTGATGGAGCCCTGGGATGGCCCGGCCTCGATCGCGTTCACCGACGGCCGGCAGATCGGCGCGGTGCTCGATCGCAACGGCCTGCGGCCCTCGCGCTACTACGTCACCAAGGACGACCTGGTGGTCATGGCCTCCGAGGCCGGCGTGCTGGAATTCGCGCCGGACCAGATCGCTGCGCAAGGGCCGGCTGCAGCCGGGGCGCATGTTCCTGATCGACACCGAGCAGGGTCGCATCATCGAGGACGAAGAGATCAAGCGCACGGTCGCCGCCGAGCGCCCGTATCGCCAGTGGCTCGATGAACACCTGGTCACGCTCGACGAGCCTGCCGCCGGCCGGTGAGCTGCCGCAGCCAGACCACGACACGCTGCTGCAGCGGCAGATCGCCTTCGGCTACACCTATCGAAGACCAGCGTCTGCTGATCGAGCCGATGGGCGCAGAACGGCGTCGAGGCCGTCGGCTCGATGGGCAACGACACGCCGCTGGCGGCGCTTGTCTTCACGACCGCGCCTGCTCTACGACTACTTCAAGCAGCTGTTCGCGCAGGTCACGAATCCGCCGATCGACTGCATCCGCGAAGAGCTGATCATCTCGAGCGAGATGCTGATCGGTTCGGAGGGCAACCTGCTGCAGCCGCGCCCGGCCGATTGCCGGCAGCTCGAGCTTGCAGGTCCCGATCCTCACCAACGAGGATTTCGCGCGCCTGCGGCGCATGGACCTGCCCGGCCTCAAGATCGGCGTGCTGCCGATCCTGTTCCGCGTCGACGCGCGGCGAGCTCGGTCTCGCGAAGTCGATGGAAGAGCTGCGCATCATGGCGCGGCGCATGATCGAGGAGGACGGCGTCAGCGTGCTGATCCTCACCGATCGCGGCATCAACAAGGATTCGCCGCGATGCCGGCGCTGCTGGCGGTCGCGGGCCTGCATCACCACCTGATCCGCGAGGGCCTGCGCACGCGCGTGGGCCTGGTGCTCGAAACCGGCGAGCCGCGCGAAGTGCATCACTTCGCGCTGCTGATCGGCTACGGCTGCAGCGCGATCAATCCGTATCTGGCCTTCGAGACCATGGACGACATGATCGCCGAGGGCATGCTCGCGAACGTCGACCACAAGACTGGCCTGCAAGAATTTCGTCAAGGCGGCCGACCAAGGGCGTGGTCAAGGTGATGTCGAAGATGGGCATCTCGACGATCCAGAGCTATCGCGGCGCCCAGATCTTCGAGGCCATCGGCCTGCGCCAGGACGTGATCGACAAGTATTTCACCTGGACCGCCTCGCGCATCGGCGGCATCGGCATCGACGTCGATCGCGAAGGAAGTGCTGATGCGCCACGCGCACGCGTTCCCCGAGCAGTCCGGCGAATCGGTGCCGCTGGCGGCGGGCGGCCAGTACCAGTGGCGCACGGACGGCGAGTATCACCTGTTCAATCCCGAGACGATCCACCAGCTGCAGAAGGCGGTGCGCACCGGCAGCTACGCCACGTTCAAGTCATATGCCGAGCTGATCAACGACCAGTCGAAGCAACTGTGCACGCTGCGCGGCCTGCTCGATTTCAAAGCCGGCGATGCGGTGCCGATCGAGGAAGTCGAGTCGGTCGAAGCGCTCGATGAAGCGCTTCAAGACCGGCGCCATGTCCTACGGCTCGATCAGCAAGGAAGCGCACGAAACGCTGGCCATCGCGATGAACCGCATCGGCGGCAAGAGCAACACCGGCGAAGGCGGCGAAGATCCGGAGCGCTTCAAGCCGATGGCCAACGGCGATTCGAAGAATTCCGCCATCAAGCAGGTGGCCTCCGGGCGCTTCGGCGTGACCAGCGAATACCTGGTGCAGCGCGAAGGAACTGCAGATCAAGATGGCGCAGGGCGCGAAGCCCGGCGAAGGCGGCCAGCTGCCGGGCAGCAAGGTGTATCCGTGGATCGCCAAGATGCGCCACACCACCGCGGGCGTCGGCCTGATTTCGCCGCCGCCGCATCACGACATCTATTCGATCGAGGATCTGGCCGAGCTGATCCACGATCTGAAGAACGCGCAACCACCAGGCGCGCATCAGCGTGAAGCTGGTGGCCGAGGTCGGCGTCGGCACGATCGCCGCCGGCGTCGCCAAGGCGCACGCCGACGTGGTGCTGATCAGCGGCTACGACGGCGGCACCGGCGCCTCGCCGCAGACCTCGATCAAGCACGCGGGCCTGCCCTGGGAACTGGGCCTGGCCGAGACGCACCAGACGCTGGTGCTCAACAATCTGCGCAGCCGCATCGTCGTCGAGACCGACGGCCAGCTCAAGACCGGTCGCGATGTGGTCATCGCGGCATTGCTCGGCGCCGAGGAATTCGGCTTTGCGACCGCGCCGCTGGTGGCGCTGGGCTGCATCATGATGCGCGTCTGCCATCTGAACACCTGCCCGGTCGGCGTGGCCACGCAGGATCCGCGACTGCGCGAACGCTTCACCGGCAAGCCCGAGCACGTGGTGAACTTCATGCGCTTCATCGCGCAGGAAATGCGCGAGATGATGGCGCAGCTCGGCTTCCGCACGATCGACGAGATGGTCGGGCGCGTCGATCGGCTCGAGCCGCGCAAGGCGATCGAGCACTGGAAGGCGCGCGGCTTCGACTTCAGCAACATCCTCTACCAGCCCGATGTCGGCGACGAGGTCGGCCGTTACCACAGCGAGGCGCAGGATCACGGGCTCGACAAGTCGCTCGATGTGACCACGCTGCTCGAGCTGTGCCAGCCGGCGATCGAACGTGGCGACGCCGGTGCGCGCCGAGCTGCCGATCCGCAACGTGAACCGCGTGGTCGGCACGATCACCGGCAGCGAAGTCACGCGTCGTCGTGGCGCCGAAGGGCTTGCCCGACGACACGATTCACCTCAAGTTCAACGGCTCCGCCGGCCAGAGCTTCGGCGCCTTCCTGCCGCGCGGCATGACGCTGCATCTCGAAGGCGATGCCAACGATTATGTCGGCAAGGGTCTGTCGGGCGGCAGACTGATCATCTATCCGCCGGCGGGCTCGACCTTCGCGGCCGAGGACAACATCATCATCGGCAACGTCGCGCTCTACGGCGCCACCAGCGGCGAGGTCTTCATCCGCGGCATGGCGGGCGAACGCTTCGCGTGCGCAACAGCGGCGTCGATGCGGTGGTCGAAGGCGGTCGGCGATCATGGCTGCGAATACATGACCGGCGGCCGCGTCGTGGTGCTCGGCGCGACCGGCCGCAATTTCGCCGCCGGCATGTCCGGCGGCGTGGCCTACGTGCTCGACGAGGCCGGCGATTTCCCGGCGCGCGTGAACACGCAGATGGTCGGTGTCGAGCGGCTGGAAGATGCCGAGGAAATCGCTGCGGTGCGCGCACTCGATCCAGCAGCACCTCGAGCTCACCGGCAGCACGCGCGCCCGCGCACTGCTGGCGCGCTGGGATACCGTGGTGCCCGAGTTCGTGAAGGTGATGCCCCGCGACTACAAACGCGTGCTGGCCTGCGTGCGCCGCGCGCATGACCAGGGCCTGTCGGGCGACGAGGCCATCATGGCCGCGTTCGAGGAGAATGCGCGCGATCTGGCGCGCGTCGGCGGGAACTGACGCGCCATGGGTAAACCAACTGGATTCATCGAGTACCTGCGCGAGCTGCCGGTCGATCGCACGCCCACGGAGCGGGTACGCGACTGGAACGAATTCCATCACCACATGGAAGAGCGGCACCTGCGCCAGCAGGGCGCGCGCTGCATGGATTGCGGCGTTCCGTTCTGCCACACCGGCAAGCTGATCAGCGGCATGGCCTCGGGCTGCCCGGTCAACAACCTGATTCCCGAATGGAACGACCTGGTGTACCGCGGCCTGTGGCACGAGGCGCTCGACCGCCTGCACAAGACCAACAATTTCCCGGAGTTCACCGGCCGCGTGTGTCCGGCGCCCTGCGAAGGCTCGTGCGTGCTCGGCATGAACAGCCCGCCGGTGACGATCAAGAAGCTCGAAAACGCGATCATCGACAAGGGCTTCGAAGACGGCTGGGTGCTGCCGCACCCGCCGCCGCGCCGCACCGGCAAGAAGGTCGCGGTGATCGGCTCCGGCCCCGCTGGCCTTGCGGCCGCAGCGCAACTCAATCGTGCCGGCCATCAGGTCACGGTGTTCGAGCGCGCCGATCGTCCGGGCGGCTTGCTGATGTACGGCATTCCGAACATGAAGCTCGACAAGCGCGAGGTCGTGCTGCGGCGTATCGATCTGCTGGAGCGCGAGGGCGTGAAGTTCCTGTGCAACGCCAACGTCGGCGAGAACGTCGAGGGCATGCTGCTGCTGCGCGATTTCGACGCCGTGGTGCTGCTGCACCGGCGCCACGCAGCCGCGCGATCTGCCGATCGAGGGCCGCGAGCTCAAGGGCGTGCACTTCGCGATGGACTATCTCACCGCCAGCACGCAGGCACTGCTCAACGGCGGCGCCGAACATGCCGCCATCCACGCTGCGGGCAAGGATGTGATCGTGATCGGCGGCGGCGATACCGGCACCGATTGCGTCGGCACCGCGATGCGCCAGGGCTGCAAGAGCCTCACGCAGATGGAGATCCTGCCGCGGCCGCCCGATGAACGCGCCGCCGACAACCCGTGGCCCGAATGGCCCAAGGTCTACAAGCTCGACTACGGCCAGGAAGAAGCGGCCGCGCGCTTCGGCGCCGATCCGCGCGCCTACGTGACCACGGTGAAGAAATTCATCGCCGACGCGGATGGCGCGCTCGCACAGCTGGTCACCGTGCAGATCAAGTGGGAGAAGAATGCCGCCGGGCAATTCAGCGCCGTCGAGCAGCCCGGTTCCGAGCGCACGCTGCCCGCGCAGCTGGTGCTGCTGGCGATGGGCTTCACCGGACCCGAGCAGTCACTGCCGAAGGAACTGGGCGTGACGCTCGATGCACGCGGCAACATGCAGGCCGAGCACGGCAACTACACGACCAGCGTCAAAGGCATCTTTGCCGCGGGCGATTGCCGGCGTGGTCAGAGCCTGGTGGTGTGGGCCATCAACGAAGGCCGCGGTGCGGCGCGCGAGTGCGATCGTTACCTGATGGGGAAGACAACGCTGCCCTAGGCCGCGCCGCCTGGAGCAGCCCTGCCCTGGGCTTCAGGGATGATCGAATTCGACCCGTCGCGGCGGGCGCGAGCGCGGGTCGTATTGCAGCAGCTCGCCGTTTTCGACCGAGCGACCGCTGAGCGCCAGGATGAAGGCCCAATGAGCTACCACCACGGTGCGCGCGCTGTCGGCATTGGCGGCCATGAACTCACGAAAGGCCGCGGCGCGGGCGATCGTGGCACGCTCTGATTCCGTTTCTTCCGGCCACCACTGCGTGGGCAGGTGACTGAAGTCGTGGTGCGGGAAGCGCGTGGCCAGTTGCGCCGGCGAACTGCCCACATCGCACACGAACACGCGTCGCTCGCGCACCTCGTGCATGACCCGCACCGTGCGCGACGGGGCGCCCAGCAACGGCTCCGCGGTCTGCAGCGCGCGCGTGTAGGGCGAGACGATGACGTGGGCGATTTGCGCATCCGCCAGCTGCTGCGCAGCGGCCGCCGCCTGCTGGTGGCCGAGTGGGGTCAGCTCCGGATCTTCGATGCCCGGGTCGATGCCGGTGGCACTGTAATGTACGTTGAAGTAGCTTTGGCCATGCCGGAGCAGATACATTGCGGGGACCCTGGGTGTCGGGGCGCTATTCTATAAGAAATGAATCGCATGGCAGCGAAATCGACGGCCCTCACGGCCTGCATCATCACCTTCAATGAAGCCGATCGCATCGGCGCCTGCATAGAGGCGCTGCGCTTCTGCGATGAAATCGTGGTGGTCGATTCCCATTCCAGCGACGACACGCGCGCCATCGCGGCGCGGCTCGGCGCCCGCGTGATCGAGCGCGACTGGCCGGGCTATCGCTCGCAGAAGCAGTTCGCCACTGACGCCGCCAGCCATGACTGGGTGCTGTGTGTCGATGCCGACGAGCGGGTAACGCCCGCGCTGCGCGCCCAGATCGAGAGCTTGCGCGCCGGCGGCTTCGCCGGCGCCAGCGGCTGGACGATCCCGCGCCTCACCGACTACTTCGGTCGCTTCCTGCGCCACGGCAATGCCTGGCCCGACCGGCAGATCCGGCTCTACGATCGACGCGCGGCGCGCTGGGTGGGTTACGAAGTGCACGAGAAGATCGCAGTGACTGGCGCGGTCGGCGCGCTCTCAGGGCCACTCGAGCACTTTGCCTATCGCAATTTCGATGATCACCTGGCGCGCATGGATCGCTACGCGGCCTTGATGGCGGCCGAGCTGTATCGCGCCGGCCGGCGCTGCGGCGTGCTGCCGGTGGTGTTCAATCCGGCCTGGCGATTGTTCCGTGGCCTGATCATCAAGGGCGGCCTGCTCGATGGCTGGCGCGGCCTGATGTTCCATATCGTCGAGGCGGGTTACGTGCGGCGCAAATACCTGCGCCTGTGGGCGTTGAGCCGCAATGGAGGCAAGTAAACCATGGCAACTCGCAGCAAATCGACAAAGCCGGCGGCGCGCAGCGCGCGCAAGTCGGCCGGCGCCCGCAGCAAAGCCGGCAGTCGCAAACGACTGAAGAGCGCATCTGCCGAGCGCGGCCTCGCGGGCGCCGAGATCGCGCTGCCGCGCGAACATCCGGAATTGAGTGCGTTGGTGGCGTTGGTAGGTAAGGCCGACGGTGCGGTGATCGGCGCCTATCGCGACCCGCTCGGCGGCCGTGCCCTGCTGGTGGCAACGCTGCCGCTGAAGGCCGTGCAGCCCACGCCGTTCCAGCGCGATCTCTCGCCCACGCACACCAAACGACTGGCGGAAAAGATCGAACAGGCCGGCGCCTTCCTCGATCCGCTGATCGTCGTGCAGGGCCAGGACGGGCAATTCTGGACGCCAAACGGCCGGCATCGTCTGGCGGCCGCCAAGGTGCTGGGCCTGCGGCAGATCACCGCACTGATCTGTCCGGATGAAGCGCTGGCCTATCGCATCCTGGCGCTGAACACCGAGAAGGCGCACACACTGAAAGACCGTAGTCTTGAAGTGATCCGCATGGCGCGCAATCTCGAGCGTCGCGAGTCCGGTGCGCGCGAACAGCAGTTCGCCGAACAGTTCGAGGCGCCGGAGTTGCTGACGCTGGGCATCCTCTACGAAGACAATTCACGCTTCGCCGGTGGCGCGTACAGTTCGTTCCTGCGCAAGGTCGATCAGTTCTCGGATCGCACGCTCGCAGTGAGCCTGCGCGAGCGTGCCGGCTACGCGGCGCGCCTGCTGGAGATCGACGTGCAGGTAAAGAAGTTGATCGCGGCGCTCACGGCCAAGGGTTTCAAATCGCCGTACCTGCGCAACTACGTGGTGGCGCGCATCAACCCGGTGCGCTTCCTGAAACCGAAGAAAGGCAGCAAGGGGCCGCTGATGCCGATCGGCCAGGCGCTCACGCGCATGACCGCGGCGGTGAAGGGATTCAAAGTTGAATCGGTCTCGAACGCCGATCTGGCCTGGGTGGCCGTGGGCGCAGGCGCGCAGGATTGAGGCGCACGCGCAGCATCGCGACACGCCCCCAGGATTGAGGCGCACGTTCGGAATTGCGCCGCGGGTTCAGTCTGGGTAGAGCCGCGCGCCCGCGCTGATCTCTCGCCAGCGCTGCTCATCGCGAGTTGCCAGCTGCTCGAGATCGGCGCTGCCGGCGCGCTCATCGTCGATCCATTCGCGCAGCTTCGGCCCACCGTTGATCACATCGAAGGCGAGCTTTCCCTGCTCGTATTCATAGGCGAAATCGCGCCACAGCGTGGCGCCCGGATGCTGAGCGCGCACGGCCTTGAGCAGCGCCGCCACCAGCCGCCACGGACGAAACTGAGCGTGCACGTAGCCGCTGTCGGCCACATGGATCTGCACGCCGTTGCACAGCTTCCCGGCATGCTTGTGGAAGGTGGGTTCGAACCAGCAGTCGCGCAGCGTGCAGCCCGCGAGCCACGACGGCGCCAGTCGCTGCACATCGGCGATCAGGGTGCGCGCATCGAGCTCGGGCGCACCGAGCAGCTCGAGTGGCCGGGTCGTGCCGCGGCCCTCGGAGAGCACCGTGCCTTCGAGCATCACCGTGCCCGCGTAACACCGTGCCATTGACAGGTTCGGCGCATTGGGGCTCGGGTTCACCCAGGCGCGCAGACCCAGTGGCCAGCCGTAGCCCGGCGCCGCATCCGGCTGCCAGCCCTGCATCGTGATCACTTCGAGTTCGACATCGAGGCGCAGTGAACTCTTGAACCAGCGCGCCAGCTCGCCCATCGTGAGACCGTGACGCATCGGCATGGCGGCCGCGCCGACGAAGCTTTCCCAGCCCGCTTCCAGCAACAGCCCCTCGATCGGGCGGCCCGCGGGGTTGGGGCGATCGAGTACCCACACGGCCTTGCGATGGCGCGCGCAATCCTCGAGCAGGTAGCGGAGCGTCGTGATGAAGGTGTAGACGCGGCAACCCACGTCCTGCAGATCGATCAGCAGCACATCGAAGCTGTCCATCATCGCCGCGGTCGGACGACGCACGCTGCCGTACAGGCTGTAGACCGGAATGCCGTGGCGCGGATCCTGGAAATCCTCGCTCTCGATCATGTTGTCCTGCTTGTCGCCACGCAGGCCGTGCTGCGGGCCGAAGGCCGCGCTGATGCGCAGATCTGGCAGTGCGATGAGCGCATCGAGCGAATGCGTCAGGTCCGCCGTGACCGAAGCGGGGTGCGCGAGCAGCGCCAGGCGCTTGCCAGCCAGGGGGCGGCGCAGCGCGGGGTCAGCGAGCAGGCGGTCGATGCCGAATTGCAGGGTCACAGGTAACCACTGGGTTGCCCAACGGGATCACGCCATTATGCCTGCGCCCGCAGGGGAGGCATACCGGGTTGCATCTCGCCAGCAGTGCATCTGCTGCGCGCACTTTGATTCCGCGCTCGCATTGACGACGCCTCCTGCTCAGGTCTATAAGAAGTGCGACGAACCCGCGGGCCTGCAGCGCGCCCTCGAATGCAAGGTCACCAGATCAGGAGGATCTCGCCATGGCCACCGGCAAATCTGCCAGAAAGTCGCCCAGGAAGTCGGCGCCCAAGCCCGCCCGCAAATCCAGAATCGTGAAGCTGCGGCGACCCAAACCCATCACGCTATGGATTAATCACCTGGCCCTGCTCCCCGGTGACCCGAGCGTGACGACTACATACAATCTGGTGTCTTCCGGCGTAGGCAGCGGGCTGAGTGGTCTGGTCGTTCAGTCCAGCACGATCGGCGCTATGGCATCGGGTGGAGGAGGCAAGGGCCTGCAGATGGGAGTTCAGGTGCCTCCGGGATTTCTGATCAAGGGCGTGCGCATCTGTTATGAACTCTCCAACGCTCGCAGCTTCATCAGTCAGGTTCGGCTCGCCCAGCTCCAGGACCCGCCTGCAACCGCGCTGGTGCTGCTCGATGATCCCACGCACCTCACGACCGTCGGCCCGATCTGCGTCAACAGCCAATCGACCACGGTCGATCCAGCCGCTGGCGCCGTTCGGCTGAACATCTTCGTCAATTTCGGCGACACCAATGACGTGATCGTTATTCGCGGCGTCGGGCTGCGTTTGGCGAAGGCGCCTTAGCCGTCGAGGATGGAATAGAGTCGGTGGCTTGTCGCCGAACACTGGGGATGATTTTGACGTACGAAATCGGGGGTGTAGTAGTGAATTCGGGCAGTTACGAAGGCCATCGGGTTTTATTCCCCGGGAATGTCGCTTTCGCAAGCGCCATTTCGGTCGTCTACTTATAGTTAGGCTGCCGAGCACACAATAGACAAGAAGTTGGCAGCCTTAAGAAGCAAATCCCTTGGGTTTCCGCTTCGGTGTCGCGGCCCAAGCGTCGCGGCGGTGGGCTTGAGACCAAGCAGTTTTCAAGCGGTTGAGGTCAGCGTTGCGAAGCACCACTTCGTGTGCGAGGCTAGCTGCGTGAACGGTCATCGCCCTTGTGACCATAAAGTGCCGCGCCGCCGCGCGTTGTTCACTGTTGCGTTGCGTGGTGCCGCACCGAGACTTGTCACCGCGGGTTCATCGGTCAAGGGCAGTGGTGTGTGCCGCTCTACCCGTGGCCAGCCCCGAAAGCAGGCGAGTCTTCAGCGCTGCGCTTCGGCCGAGGCCGCCAATACTCATCGGCGTTGTGCCAGGCAGCTCAGTCAGCTTCGGCATCGGCCGGCATGCGGCACCCTAACAACGCGTTCGAGCGGTCCGTGAAACGTTATCGCGTGCGCGCCGCGAGCGCGGCGCGCCATCATGCGCCACCGGCGCGCAGCCGCGCTCATCGCGCGGCCGCTCAACGCGAGCGTTAGCCGTCATGACTCAGCGCATGCGCACAGTCTTTTGGAGCATTGCGCAAGTGATTGTGGCACTGGCGACCCAGCTTGCGTTCTTCGCGTTGGGTCCGTGGCTCGGTACCGAGGCGATTTCCAATGCGCCTGCGCAAGCACTAGCAGAGCTGCCCGCCAACTGTCCTGCATACACGGACGATCACGGTGTCTATGTCTGCCAGTGGCATGGCACTATTTCCAAGAATCCAATTGCCTTCGCGCTTCTGGCTGGTGCAGTCTTAAATGGAGTGGCATTCTTGATCACTACGGGTCTTACGGGCCGTGGGCTTCAAATACGTACTAAACGGGTCTGAGAGTCCAATGACGGCTAACAACGCGTTCGAGCGGTCCGTGAAAGGTCGGCGTTGGCGCGCCGCGAGCGCGGCGCGCCATCATGCACCTCCGGCGCGCAGCCGCGCTCATCGCGCGGCCGCTCAACGCGAGCGTTAGATTCCATGTCCAGGTTTGCGCATCTTTTTGCCGCGTCACTGCTAGCTCAGGCGTTTGCTCACCTTCCTGTAGCGAACGCATCGATTGACCCCGACGTGGTAGATGTCCGCAGCGCAGGCTATTGGGAAGAGGGTGGCATTTCCGGCTCATACCGGGTCGTGGTGCGCCATTATGGGTTCGAAGAGATTTCCTCGAGCATCACGTTTGAGTGGCTGACGGAGGAAACTCGCGAATCTCCCGCGCACGTTATTCACTCTGTCGTATTCGCCGACGCGTTTCTTGGCACTGCGGGGATCGATTCCCTAATGCGCACGAACGGTGGGGTTAAGGTGGTTCTTTCTGGGATCCTGCACATTGGGTCCGCGTATCATTGTGAATTGGTGCTGCGGCCGGGCGGCAACATGGTCAAGGGCCACGGGTGTTAACAGATGGAATCTAACTACGCGTTCGAGCGGTCCGTCACGCGTGGGCGGGTGCGCGCCGCGAGCGCCCTCGGGTATTGTGCACTCGCGGCGCGCGTCAACCGTCGGCGCGCGGCCGCTCAACGCGAGCGTTAGGTTGCACTCGGTGGCAGTCGCGTCTTGCGACGCGAGTGCTCGGCGTCTTATCGCACGTTGCGACTCTCGTAATCGTGCTTTCGCATCCTGTTCGCACAGACTGCTGTCCTCTCAAATTGTCGCGACGGTCGTGTCGGCCGTGGTCGCATGCAGAGTGGCCTTTCAGGTAACAAGCGTCGGTGCTAACTGGTTACAATGACCGTCTTCCCATGGGTCGCTACTTCGCTACGTTGCATCGTCTGACGCGTCATCGTGGCATCCTTCGTAATAGGGAAGTTGTATGTACGTCATTGGGTGGGCCAGAGCAGGAAGCGTGGTGCACCTAACAACGCGTTCGAGCGGTCCGTGAAGCGTCATCGCGTGCGCGCCGCGAGCGCGGCGCGCCATCATGCGCCCGCGGCGCGCAGCCGCGCTCATCGCGCGGCCGCTCAACGCGAGCGTTAGGCGCCACGTGAGGTACATCGGGTTATCGGTAGTCGCTGCATGCATCTGATCCCAGGACCGGTGATCGCCAAGTGCGCTCAATGTCCACAAATGAGCGATTTTCACGAGCCGAGACTGTCGTCCTTGCTTCAATTGCGAGCGCAGTTGACAGGACCTGTACCATGGCCCTATGGGCTCAGTTAGGGCTCCTTACCGGGCAGGGTGTTCTGGCGCTATCGCGTTGTAAAGTCTGAAAAGGGCGAATTAGCCCTGGGGTACGTGGTAAACGCCTGGACCCAATCGTCCAACGTCGAAGACGCGTACTCGCTACACCGGTATGGGCTACAAAGATAATTGTGTTCTACCAGTCAATGGCTCTTCCCATGAAATTTCGTCCTGCAACGCCGCAGTACGCTGAGTCTACTAGCCGAGTCATCTTAGGAGCGTAGATGCAATTGTGTCGTCGGAAAAGGAGACTGGCGTGGCCGCCTAACAACGCGTTCGAGCGGTCCGTGAAGCGTCATCGCGGGCGCGCCGCGAGCGCGGCACGCCATCATGCGCCCGCGGCGCGCAGCCGCGCTCATCGCGCGGCCGCTCAACGCGAGCGTTAGGCTGCCGATGCACACAACAGACAAGAAGTTGGCAGGCTTAAGAGCCAAATCCCTCGAGGTTGCCGCTTCGGTGTCGCGGCCCAGGCGTCGCGGCGGTGGGCTTGAGACCAAGCAGTTTTCAAGCGGTTGAGGTCAGCGTTGCGAAGCACCACTTCGTGTGCGAGGCTAGCTGCGTGAACGGTCATCGCCCTTGTGACCATAAAGTGCCGCGCCGCCGCGCGTTGTTCACTGTTGCGTTGCGTGGTGCCGCACCGAGACTTGTCACCGCGGGTTCATCGGTCAAGGGCAGTGGTGTCTGCCGCTCTACCTGTGGCCAGCCCCGAAAGCAGGCGAGTCTTCAGCGCTGCGCTTCGGCCGAGGTCGCCATACTCATCAGCGTTGTGCCAGGCAGCTCAGTCAGCTTCGGCATGCGGCCGGCATGCGGCACCCTAACAACGCGTTCGAGCGGTCCGTGAAGCGTCATCGCGTGCGCGCCGCGAGCGCGGCGCGCCATCATGCGCCACCGGCGCGCAGCCGCGCTCATCGCGCGGCCGCTCAACGCGAGCGTTAGACCCACGCTTTATGGACACCGTTGTTCATGCCACGCAGGAGTCGGAGTTACCTCGGCGCTTCATCAAGGTAAACCACGCCGGCGAGCACGGTGCCGTCAATATCTACAGGGCGCAAGCTTTAGTGTGCAGGGTGACGGCACCAGACTTAGTGCCGGTGCTGCAAGAGTTCCGAGCACATGAGGAACGGCATAGGGCACTCTTCAGTCATTACCTCTCGAAGCACAAGTCAAGGCGATGTCGCAGCTATCACCTCTGTGGCATTGGCGGCTTTGTTCTTGGGGCCATAAGCGGGCTGTGTGGGCGCGCAGCCGTTGCCGCAACTACCGTTGCTGTTGAGAAAGTGGTTCTAAAACACCTCAACGAGCAGCTCGTACAAATTGCCAACGACGCTGACGCGCACGCGGCAGTCTCGGCCATTATTCGCGACGAGACAGAGCATCACGATCGCGCTAGTCTTGATTTAAAGCAGGGGACCTTCTGGCCGCGACTGTTTATGCCGTTGGTCAGTGGTGCTACCGAAGCGGTGATCTGGCTGGGGTTAAAGTTGTGAGCACGCTTGGGTCTAACAACGCGTTCGAGCGGTCCGTGATGCGTCGTCGCAGGCGCGCCGCGAGCGCCCGGTACATTGTGCGCCCGCGGCGCGCGTCATGCGTCATCGCGCGGCCGCTCAACGCGAGCGTTAGGCGGCAGTGAGAGCGTAAGTCGTACAGTTAGCGTCTCATACTCATCGCGTTGAGGCTCCGCGCTCCGCACATGCCTCAGCTGCTGAGGAAGCGTCGAGACTTCCCGCGTATGGCAGTGACGCTCAGACCAGCGCTCGCTAGACACGGAAGTGCTCGCTTGGACTGCCTAAGTGTCAACGGATCGCGGCCAGTTCGTGAGGAAGCCTGTATGCTAGCAGGTACTCGGTGCGATGGCATGGCTCCAGCTCAAGGCCTACTCACGATGTCCTACATGCAACGCTAGAGGATGGTGACACTTCAGAGCGCATCTGGCCGTAGCTGTTGTATGCGGATGAGTAGGGCACATGCGCACAGGGCCGACCGCGCTCGAGTGCATGCATACGAGATGACTGAGGCATGCCGCCTAACAACGCGTTCGAGCGGTCCGGATAGTTCCTTCGGTTTAGTGGACACCCTGATCTAACAATCAGGAGTGTCAGATGGGAAGACCAGGACCGAAGACAACGGCTCGGTATAGCGAGCGGTTCAAGGCCAGTGCGGTGAGGCTGAGCAGCCTGCGCGGCGTCAGGGTGCAGGATGTCGCCGAATCTCTTTACATTCATCCCTTCATGTTGTCTCGTTGGCGCAAGCAATCACGCGAGGGCCTCATCGTGACCAAGGGCGTCGAAGTGGATAAAGAGATTGCCGCTGAGCTCAAGGAGCTTCGCAAGCTCAAGAAGGCACATGAGCGGCTGAAGATGGAGCACGATATCTTAAAAAAAGCCATCGCCTTCACTTCTGCACTAAGGGCGAAGTCTTCGCCTTCATCGCACACAGTGAAGGCATCTACCCGGTCAAAGTGATGTGCCGCCTGCATGGCGTGAGTGCTGCTGGTTTTTATGCCTGGAAGCAGCGACCGCCCAGTGAACGCTCGGTCCGCGACGAGGCGCTCACGCAGAAGATCAAGCAGGTGCACGAGGCCAGCCGCCAGACTTACGGCAGCCCGCGCGTGCACGTTGCACTGTGCCGAGCAGGTGAGGCCGTGGGCAGGCGGCGAGTCGAGCGAATCATGCGAGAACGAGGCATTCGTGGCTGCGCCATGGGCTTGTACAGACGCATGCCGGGGACCCAGCGGTTTTTTGCCGGCATCGACAGCCAGCTGCATGCGCAGCAGATCTGCCGCCCGAACCAGGCGTGGGTCGCGGACGTGACGTACCTGAAAGTCGGCACCGAATGGCGTTATCTGGCCACCGTCATGGACCGCTACTCGCGCCGGCTATTGGGCTGGTCGCTGAGCCATGAGCGTACCTCGGCCGTCACGCGCCGCGCACTGGCCTGCGCCACCCGTAGCAGAACTCCCGAACCCGGGACGCTCTTCCACAGCGACCGGGGAGTGGAGTACCTTGCAGGGGACCACCGCCGGGCGCTCACGCGCCGCGGCCTGGTCCAGTCGGTCAACCGGCCTCGGCGGATGAACGACAACGCGCACATGGAGTCGTGGAACAAGTCGATGAAGAGCGACATGTATCACCGCCGTGAGTTCAGCAGCGACCAGCAGCTGCGCAGGGCCGTCAGCGACTACGTCCGCTTCTACAACCACGAGCGGCTGCACTCGGCGCTCGGCTACCGTTCACCGATCGAGTTCGAGCAGCAATGTTCCTAACCAATGGGTGTCCACTTTTGCGAAGGAACTTCCCCGTGAAGCGTCATCGCGGGCGCGCCGCGAGCGCGGCACGCCATCATGCGCCCGCGGCGCGCAGCCGACACTCGTCGCGCGGCCGCTCAACGCGAGCGTTAGGCGCCTACCTAGTATCGTCATGTGCAGCGTCCTACTGGGCTCATGTGCATTGAGCCGTCCACTATCGGTGGTTGCAGACCAATGCGGCATCAACCCTTCCGATCAGTGGAAGCCCCTCACGGCCGCGCCCGCCAACGCTATTAGTTTGTTCAGCCTTTCTCGACACGGGGGCTCCGTTGATCCTCTTGAGAACTCGCAAGGCACGCCAACATCCGCGGCGTGGTTTCAATCTCCCAGTGGGCAATCTTAGGTACTGTAGGTATGTCCCTGGTGGCGATCCTTGCTACACCAATCCTGGCTCCGTCGACTTCACAGTGGTAAATGGCAATGGACTGCACAGGAGCCACTTTTCGTGGTCTGCACAGGAGATGCACATGCTAAGTGAAGAGCGGCGCCTAACAACGCGTTCGAGCGGTCCGTGAACCGTCATCGCGTGCGCGCCGTTAACGCGCCGGTCCGCGCTCATGCCTCGCGAACGCGAGCCCGCATGAGAAGCCTCGGCGGCCCGGCCGCCCGGCGGAAGTCGCGCTGGTTCAACGGCGCCCACCGCCGGCTCCGCACCTATTCCTAAGACAACTCATCAAGCACGTTTCTTCGGCAGTCCTTCTTTCACTCTTCCTCTCACGTTGGCCATTGGGTCAACAAGGATTCGATCTCATGTCCAGCACGTTCAGAACTCAGTTGATTCTTGCCGCCGCCTTGCTGGCGGCATCCACTTGCTTAGCGACGGCATCGCATGCGGCAACCATCGCGGGCCTGTTCAACACGGGTGTCGATCCCTCGGCCGCGCTCCTGCTCACCGGACAAGCCGATCCGCATTACAGTCTGATCCTGCCGGCTAGCTCCACGGCGGTAGCCGTTGATGACTCGGCCGGCTCGATCATCACACCGCTTGGAGGACCGTGGGTTCAGAACAGTGCCACCTCGCGCTGGATCGGCCCGAGCACAAGCAGCGCCGGGAGGA
>CAVXRM010000009.1:0-138637 GCA_963764065.1 uncultured Gammaproteobacteria bacterium
TGGTCGCCATCGTGGCGTTGCTGCGCCTGCTGTACCTGTTGCGCGCCACGCAACGCTGGTTGCGCGGCATCAACCAGGCCGCCGCACCTGAAGTGGGCGGCGCCTGGGGCGAGCTGGTCGGCCTGATCGCGCGTCTGCAGCGGCGCAAGCAATATCACAAGCGCCGGCTGCTGCGCCTGCTGCGCGAGCTGCGCCGCTCGACGGCGGCGATGCCCGACGGCGTCGTGGTGCTCAATCCGCACGGCGAGATCCTGTGGTTCAACCGCATGGCCGCGCGCCTGCTGCACCTGCGTGCGCGCACCGACGTCGGCCTGCGCATCGAGAACCTGGTGCGCCAGCCGGAGTTCGTCCGCTACCTGCGCGGCGGCGACTACGCGCTGCCGGTGCGTGCGTCACCGGCCACCATCGACGCGGATCTGTTCCTGCAGATCCATATCGTGCCCTATGGCGACGGACAGTCGCTGCTGCTGGTGCGCGACGTCACGCGCGCAGCAGCGGCTCGAGGCGATGCGCAAGGACTTCGTCGCCAATGCCTCGCACGAGCTGCGCTCGCCGCTGACGGTGATCGCCGGTTACCTCGAGATCACTCGGCCAGGATCCGGCGCTCGATCCGGCGCTGGCGGGGCCGGTGGCCGAGATGCGCCGCCAGTCCGACGCGCATGACCGGCATCATCGAGGACCTGCTCGCGCTGTCGCGGCTCGAGGCCGACGGGGACGCGGCCGAGCGCACGCCGATCGACGTGGCGGCATGCTCGAGCTGCTGCGCCAGGACCTGCTCGCGCGGCTGGCGCAGGGCACCAGCGTGCAGGTGGAGATCGCATCGACGGCGCGGCTGCTGGGCGACGAGGCGCAGATCCACTCGGCGTTCGCCAACCTGGTGGACAACGCCGCCAAGTACACGCCGCAGGGCGGCGTGATCGACGCTGCGCTGGTGGCAGCGATGCCGACGGGCGGGCACTTCTCGGTGCAGGACACCGGCATCGGCATCGTCCGCGGAGCACATGCCGCGGCTGACCGAGCGCTTCTATCGCGTCGATCCGGGTCGCAGCCGCGCGACCGGCGGTTCGGGCCTCGGCCTGGCGATCGTCAAGCACGTGCTGCAGCGGCACGGCGGCACGCTCGAGATCACCAGCAGCGAGGGTCGCGGCAGCACCTTCACCTGCCACTTTCCCGCTCGAGCGAGATCTGGCGGCGGCAGTCGCAGCGAGCCGCTGAGTCGCGCGCCGCTCATGATTCGAGCCGCCTGCTTGCGCTATAGTAAGCCCATGGAAGCCGCCGACCTTTCGCACCACACCTCGCGCCGCTTCAACGAAGACCTGGAGCGCGTGCGCAGCAAGGTGCTCGCCATGGGCGGGCTGGTCGAGCAGCAGCTGGCCGGTGCGCTCACTGCGCTGATCGACGGCGACAGCAAGCTCGGCCAGGCGGTGGCGCGCAACGATTACAAGGTCAACGGCATGGAAGTCTCGATCGACGAGGAGTGCAGCCGCATCCTCGCGACGCGCGCGCCGGCTGCCGGCGACCTGCGCATGATCGTCGCCACCATCAAGACCATCACCGACCTCGAGCGCATCGGCGACGAGTGCGAGAAGATCGCGCTACATCGCCGCGCGCCTCGCCACCGTCGAGCGCCCGGCCGACCACTACCGCGAGGTCAAGCACCTCGGGCGCATCACGCAGGCGATGGTGCACGACACGCTCGACGCCTTCGCGCGCCTCGACGCCGAGCTGGCGCTGCCCACGGCGCGCGAGGATCGCGTGGTCGACGAGGAATACGAGGCGATCCAGCGCCAGTGCATCACCTTCATGATGGAAGACCCGCGCAGCATCCGCCGCGCGCTCGACGTGATGTGGGTGGTGCGCGCGCTCGAGCGCATCGGCGATCACGCCAAGAACGTGTGCGAATACGTGATCTACATGGTGCACGGCAAGGACGTGCGCCATACCTCGCTCGAGCGCGTCGAGCAGGAACTCAAGAGCCGCGCGCGCGCGCTGCCGATGAAGGCTGCCGACGCGGCGCAGTCTGAACCTGGCCGGGCTTCCTGTGCTGCGCGGCGCTGCTCGGCTACGCCTGGTACGTGCAGGGCGTGCTGCGCATCGATCCCTGTCCGCTGTGCATCTTCCAGCGCGTCGGCGTCGCGGCCACCGGCGTGCTGTTCCTGCTGGCCTGGCTGCACTCACCCAGCGGCTGGGGCGCGCGCGCCTACGGCGTGCTGATTGCTGCTGGCCGCGCTCGCTGACCATGGCGATCGCGGCGCGCCACGTGTGGATCCAGCACCTGCCCGAGGGCGCGGTGCCGGTCTGCGGCGCGACGCTGAACTACATGCTCGATGTGTTCCCGCTCAGCGATGTGATCCGCAAGGTGCTCACCGGTTCGGGCGAGTGCCACGTGGTGTCCTGGAGCTTTCTCGGCCTGTCGATGCCCACCTGGGTGCTGATCGCCGCAGCGGGGCTGGGTTCGCTCGGCGCTCTACGCCAACTTCAGCGCGCGCGCGTCGCTGAGGCGCAACGCGGCGTTCACAGCAGCTTGCGCAGCGCCTGCAGGTAGATCGTGTGCAGCGCGTCGATGTCCGCGACCCGCACGCTACTCGTTCACCTTGTGGATACTGGCATTGGGCACACCCAGCTCGATCACTTCCGCGCCCATGCGGGCGATGAAGCGCCCATCCGAGGTGCCGCCGCCGGTCGAGAGCGTCGGCGCCTTGCCAGTCACTTCGCGCACCGCGGCGCTCACGCCGGCCAGCAGTTTTCCCTGCTGCGTGTAGAAGGGCTCGCCGGACAGGTACCAGTCGAGCGTGTAGCGCACGCCGTGGCGCTTGAGTATTTCCTCGACGGTCGCCTGCAGGCCGGCAATGCTCTGCACCGGTGAATAGCGCAGGTTGAAGCGCGCCTTGAGCTCGCCCGGGAATCACGTTCGGCGCGCCGGTGCCGGCGTTGAGGTTCGAGATCTGGAACGAGGTCGGCTGGAAGTGCTCGTTGCCCTGGTCCCAGGTGCGGCTGGTGAGCTCGGCCAGCGCCGGCGCCAGCGTGTGCACCGGGTTCTCGGCCAGCTGCGGGTAGGCGATGTGGCCCTGCACGCCGTGCACCGTGAGGCGGCCCGAGAGTGAGCCGCGCCGGCCGATCTTGATCATGTCGCCGGTGAGCTTTTCGCTCGAGGGCTCGCCGACGATGCACCAGTCGATGCGCTGTGCCGCGCTCCATCAGCGTCTCGACCACGCGCTTGGTGCCGTCGATCGACGGGCCTTCCTCGTCGCTGGTGATCAGGAAGGCGATCGCGCCGCGATGGCCGGGGTTCTCGGCGACGAAGCTCTCGGTGGCCGTCACCATCGCCGCCAGGCCGCTCTTCATGTCGGCGGCGCCGCGGCCATAGAGCACGCCGTCGCGGATCTCGGGCTTGAAAGGGTTCGAGCTCCATTCCTCGAGCGGGCCCGGTGGGCACGACATCGGTATGGCCGGCGAAGCAGAGCAACGGCTTGGCCTCGCCGCGCACCGCCCAGAGGTTGTCGACGTTGGCGTAGCGCAGGTGCTCGATGCGAAAGCCGATCGCGGCCAGGCGCGCGGCCATCAGCTGCTGGCAGCCCTCGTCGGCGGGCGTTACGGAGTTGCGGGCGATCAAGTCCTGGGTCAGCTCTAGCGTCGCGGACATGGGTTCCTGCAGGTTGGCGGCGGGCGAAAGACGAAGCTCGCGCCTTATACGGTGCTGCGACGCGCAGGGCAAGTGGCCTCGCCGGCGGGTGACACAAAACTGTCATATGCCACCCGTATAAACGGCGCCAGTTTCAAGCCCCAAGCATGGAGACCCGAAGTGAAGAAGTTGCTGATCGCCGGCCTCGCCGCGCTGCTGACCCTGCCTGCCCTGGCCCAGAACGCACCGTCCAGCGACGCGCCCCCCGCCTCGCAGCTCGAGGCTGCGCAGCAGCAGATCGACGCGCTCAAGGCGCAGCTCGAGCGCCTCGAGTCAACGGTCGACTACCTGAAGGCGAATGCGCTGGCGGCCCGCAAGGACGCCGCCAACGAGGCCGTCGATGTCAGCACCCTGAAGACCGCAACTTCCAAGTACACCTGGAGCGGCGACTTCCGTTACCGGCATGAACTGATCGATGCCGAAGAGACCGCCACCAGCCGCGCGCGTGATCGCATTCGCCTGCGCTTTGGTGTGCTGGCCAAGGTGAACGACACGGTCACTGCGAGGATCCAGCTCTCGACCACCAACACCGGCAGCGACAACCAACGCTCGACCAACCAGACGCTGGGCACCAGCTGGGACAAGAAGCCTCTGAGCATCGATCTGGCCTATGTCGACTGGAAGGCCAGCAATCTCTTCAACGTGACGCTGGGCAAGATGCCGATCCCCTGGACCAAGACCGCCAGCTACTTCTGGGACAACGACCTGACTCCCGAAGGCGCGGCGCTCAAATTCTCGCGCGGCCCGGTGTTTGCCGGCGTGTACTACGACTGGCTGAACGAGCGCGACTCGGCCACCAACTCGGCCGCCAGTACCGATGCCAACATGGTTGGCGCGCAGCTCGGCATCAAGCAGGCCTTCGGCAAGGCGACCTTCACCGCCGCGGTGGCCTACTTTGATATGAACGGCGTGCAGGATCGCATTGCCTCGGGCGCCGTGCCCTCGGCTGCGCCTCCCGGCACGAGCTGTGCCATCGACGGCGCCTTCGGTGGCGGCACGGGCACGGGCAACAATGCCTTTGGCAACACGCACCTACGCCGGCGCCGCGCCGCAGGTGGGCAGCAGCGCGTTCTGTAATCGCCTGCTGAGCGACTTCAACCTGCTCGAGGGCCTGGTGCAGCTGGATTTCAGCGCTGGCAAGTACCCGATGAGCGTGTTCGCCGACTACATGCAGAACAACGCGGCCAAGATCAATCCCGCGACCGGCAAGAAGCTCGACACCGCGCTGTCGGCTGGCTTCATGTTCAACAAGGCGAGCGCCGCAAAGACCTGGGAGGCGGGCATCACCTGGCAGAAGGCCAAGAAGGATGCGGTATTCGGCCAGTTCCACGATTCCGACTTCGGTGGCGGCGTGACCGATACCGACGGCTATGCGCTCAAGGGCGCCTGGGTACCGGCCACCAACTGGACCTTCAACGGCACCTACTTCATCAACCAGCGCTTCAACGACGTGCCGACCGCGACCGGTACGGTAACCACCGCCAAGCGCGACTACGACTACAAGCGCCTGCAGCTCGACCTGAATTTCAAGTTCTGAGCACTGCAACCCGAGCGAGTACCAGCACGATGGATACCGAACAGCTCAGTCATCACATCTCCAGCCGCTTCAATGAGGACCTGGAGCGCATCCGCGCCAGCGTGCTGGAGATGGGCGGCCTGGTCGAGCGCCAGCTGGCGCAGGCGCTCGGCGGCATCGTCGAGGCCGATTCGAGCGTCATCGACGCTGGTGGCGCAGGCGGAAATCCGCGTCAACCAGCTCGAGCGCAGCATCGATGAGGATTGCGGCCGGATCCTGGCGACGCGCGCTCCGGCGGCCTCGGATCTGCGGCTGGTGATCGCGATCCTGAAGACCATCACGGATCTGGAGCGCATTGGCGATGAGGGCGAGAAGATCGCGACCATCGCCGCGCGCATGGCGTGGGCGCAGCTGGCCGAGCGCCGGCTACCGCGAGCTGCGGCACCTGGGCAAGCTGGTGAGCGCGATGGTGCACGAGGCGCTCGATGCCTTCGCGCGCCTCGATGCCACGCTGGCTTTCGCGGTGGCGCGCCGCGATCGGGCGGTCGACGAGGAGTACGAGGCGATCCATCGCCAGTGCATCACCTTCATGATGGAGGACCCGCGCACGATCCGGCGGGCGCTCGATGTGATGTGGGCGGTGCGCTCGCTGGAGCGCATCGGTGATCATGCGAAGAATATCTGCGAGTACGTGATCTACACGGTGCACGGCAAGGACGTGCGCCACACGCGGCTCGAAGACGCGGAGCGGGAGTTGCGGGCGGCTCCGCTCGCCAGCCGCCGGCGGTGGCGCGCCGCCGGCCCGCCCGCAGCCTGAGATTCATCGCTGTGAAGCGAGGCAATGTACTAACGGCCGGGTAGATTTCGAACTCTCACGAGGATCAGACTATGAAGACTGGAAAACTGTTGAAATCCCTGGCGCTGGCACCGGTGCTCGCCGTGTTGTCGCTGGCTGCCGCACCCCACAGCGCACAGGCGCAGACCGTCAAGGTGGATGGCTCGAGCACCGTGTTCCCGATCACCGAGGCGGTGGCCGAGGAGTTCCAGATCAGCAAGCGCGGCAAGGTGCGCGTGACGGTCGGCATCTCCGGCACCGGCGGCGGCTTCAAGAAGTTCTGCCGCGGCGAGACCGACATTTCGGACGCCTCACGCCCGATCTCGACCAGCGAGATGGCGGCCTGCAATGCCGCGGGCATCAAGTACATCGAATTGCCGATCGCCTACGACGCGCTCACCGTGGTGGTGAACCCCAAGGCCACCTGGATCGATGAAGTCTCGATCGCCGATCTCAAGAAGATGTGGGAGCCGGCGGCGCAGGGCGTGGTGACCAAGTGGAACCAGGTGAATGGCAAGTGGCCCAAGGGCACGCTCAAGTTGTTCGGCCCCGGCACCGATTCGGGCACCTTCGACTACTTCACCGAGGCCATGAACGGCAAGGCGAAGTCGAGCCGCGGCGACTACACCGCCAGCGAAGACGACAACGTGCTGGTGCAGGGCGTCGAAGCGGATGTCAATGCGCTGGGCTACTTCGGCTACGCGTACTACGCCGCCAACACGACGCGCATGAAGGCCGTGAAGATCATCAATGCGCAGGGCAAGGCCGTGGCGCCGTCGGAAGCGGCGGTGCTGGATGGCACCTACAATCCGCTGTCGCGTCCGCTGTTCATCTACGTGAATGTCGACAGCGCGAAGAAGCCGGAGATAAAGGAATTCGTCGAGTTCTATCTTGGCCGCGGCGCCGAGTTCATCAAGGAGGTCAAGTACGTGCCCTTCTGCCCGCGGCCTACCAGACCGCGCTCAAGCACTTTCATGCCAATCGCGTGGGCACGGTGTTCGGTGGCGTGCCGGCGGTGGGCCTGAAGGTCGAAGACCTGCTGGCCCGCGAAGCCAAGCTCTGAGCAAGGCTTACGGCACGGCCAGTCAATGCGCTAAGCTGCGGGCTGCAGGGTGGTAGAGCCCTGCAGCCTCCGCGCCGCAGACCCCACACCAATATATATGTCGCAGGCAGCCTCGGTTTCCGTTTCCGGCACGCCCCGTTCGGGGCGCCTGCGCTATCGCAAGGGGCGCGATCGGGTCATCGAGTCGCTGCTGCTGCTGGCCGCGCTGGTGGCGGTGCTGACCACGGCGGCGATCGTCTACATCCTGGTGAGCGAATCGCTGCCGTTCTTCCGGCACGTATCGCTGCGTGAATTCTTCACCGACACCATGTGGACGCCGATGTTCGACCAGGCGCACTTCGGCATCCTGCCGCTGGTGGCCGGCACCCTGGTCACTACGCTGGTCGCGCTGTGCCTGGCGATTCCCTGCGGCACCATCATCGCCATCTACCTGAGCGAATTCGCGCCCTATCGCTTGCGCGAGATCGTCAAGCCGATCCTCGAACTGCTGGCGGCGGTGCCGACCGTGGTCTACGGCTACTTCGCCTTGCTGATGGTCACGCCGTTCCTGCAGAAATTCATCCCGGGTCTGCCGGGCTTCAACATGCTGAGCCCCGGGCTCGTGATCGGCATCATGATCATTCCTTACGTCGCCTCGGTCAGCGAAGATGCCATGCGCGCGGTGCCCAACTACATGCGCGAGGGCAGCTACGCGATGGGCGCGACGCGGTTCCAGACCGCGATCCGCGTCGTCGTGCCGGGCGCGCTTTCGGGCATCGCGGCGGCCTACATCCTCGGCATCTCGCGCGCGGTCGGCGAGACGATGGTGGTGGCCGTCGCCGCCGGCCTGCAGCCCAACCTCACCTGGAACCCGCTCGAGTCGGCGGCGACGATTACCGCGTTCATCGTGCAGGTGAGCCTCGGCGATCTGCCCCACGGCAGCATCGGTTACCAGTCGATCTTCGCGGCCGGCCTGGTGCTGATGGCTGATGACGCTGGTGTTCAACATCGCCGGCTTCGTGCTGACCCGCCGCTTCCGCGAGGTCTATTGATGAATGCCGCGACCGCAAGTGGTCGAGCGACCGACCTGCGCATTGCCGTCCGGCGGCGCAAGCTGTTCGGACAAGCTGTTCGTGCTGCCTGGGCATGGCGCATACTGTTCGCTGGCGCTCCTGACGCTGGCCGTGCTGTTCCTGCGACCTGGTACGTGATGGCGCGGCCGCGCTTCGGCTGGGATTTCTTCACGCACTTTCCGTCGCGCAAGCGCGCGCACGCCGGCATCCTCTCGGCCTGGGTCGGCACCTGCCTGGTGATGCTGGTGACGGTCGCGGTGGCGATGCCGATCGGCGTGGCGGCGGCGATCTACCTCGAGGAATACGCGCCCCAAGCAACTGGATCACGGCGATCATCGAGATCAACGTCGACCAACCTCGCCGGCGTGCCTTCGATCATCTACGGACTGCTGGCGCTGGGCCTGTTCGTGTACGCAGCTTCAATCTGGGCGAGAGCATCGCTCGCCGGCGGGCCTGACGCTCGCGCTGCTGATCCTGCCGATCGTGATCGTCGCCACGCGCGAAGGCGCTGCGCGCGCGTGCCGACGCGCGATTCGCGAGGCGGCCTATGCGCTCGGCGCCACGAACTGGCGAGGTCACCGCCGATCACGTGCTGCCGTATTCGACCGGCGGCATCCTCACCGGCATGATCATCGGCCTGTCGCGCGCCATCGGCGAGACCGCGCCGATCATCACGATCGGCGCGCTGACCTTCATCGCCGTTCCTGCCCACGTCGCCCGGTCGATCGGCAGCTTCCCGTTCGTGTCCTTCGACTGGCTGAAGCGATCCGTTCACGGTCATGCCGATCCAGATGTTCAACTGGGTGTCGCGCCCCGATCCGGCCTTCCAGGTGAATGCCGCGGCCGCCGGTGCGATCCTGCTGGCATGACGCTGATGATGAACGGGGTGGCTATCTACATCCGCTACCGATTCCGCAAGAAGATCAACTGGTGACCCATGGCGACTGAAGTGACTTCTACCACGGCCAAGCCCGACAGCCTGCTGCCGCCCACCGACATCGATACCGGCGTGCTGCCGGTGCGTGGTTCCGGACGGGATCGCATGTCGATCGCCATCGACGAGACGCGCCGGGCCGCGGCGCCCAGGCCCCGATCAAGGCGCGCGCCAACGACTTGAGCTTCTACTACGGCAAATTCCAGGCGCTGAAGAACCTCAATCTCGAGATCCGCGAAAAGCAGGTCACGGCGCTGATCGGTCCTTCCGGTTGCGGCAAGAGCACGTTCCTGCGCTGCTTCAACCGCATGCACGACCTGCACGGCGGGCACGCGCTACGAGGGCAGCATCATGCTGTACCCGGACAACATCAACCTGGTGGCGCGCGACGTCGATCCGATCGAGGTGCGCATGCGCATCGGCATGGTGTTCCAGAAGCCGAATCCGTTCCCCAAAAGTCGATCTTCGAGAACGTCGCCTACGGCCTGCGCGTGCGCGGCATGCGTACCCGGGCGCGCCTCGACGAAGAAGTGGAGAAGGCGCTGCGCGGCGCGGCGCTGTGGGACGAAGTCAAGGATCGGCTGCAGAACTCCGGTCTGTCGCTCTCGGGCGGCCAGCAGCAGCGCCTGTGCATCGCGCGCGCGCTGGCGACCGAACCCGGAGATCCTGCTGTTCGACGAGCCGACCTCGGCGCTCGACCCGATCGCCACCGCACGCATCGAGGAGCTGATCACCACGCTGCGCGAGCAGGTCACCGTGAGTCATCGTCACGCACAACATGCAGCAGGCCGCGCGGGTGTCCGACTTACACGGCCTTCATGTACCTCGGCGAATCTGGTCGAGTTCGACGAAACCAGCAAGATCTTCACGAATCCGAGCCAGAAGGCGACCGAAGACTACATCACGGGCCGTTACGGCTGAACGGTTGGCGCCCGTGCGCGGCTAATCCATCCGCAGCAATTCGTTGATCGAAGTCTTGGCGCGCGTCTGCGCATCGACGCGCTTGACGATCACCGCGCAATAGAGACTGTGGCTGCCATCGCGCGCGGGCAGGTTGCCTGAGACCACCACCGAGCCGGGCGGCACATGGCCCTGCAGGATCTGGCCGCTGGCGCGATCGAGGATCTTCGTGCTCTGGCCGATGAACACGCCCATCGAGATCACCGAGCCCTCGTCGACGATCACGCCTTCGACGATCTCCGAGCGGGCGCCGATGAAGCAGTTGTCCTCGATGATCGTGGGGCTGGCCTGTAGTGGCTCGAGCACGCCGCCGATGCCGACGCCGCCCGAGAGGTGCACGTTCTTGCCGATCTGCACGCAGGAGCCGACCGTCGCCCAGGTGTCGACCATGGTGCCGGAGTCCACGTAGGCGCCGATGTTCACGTACGAGGGCATCAGCACCACGTTGGGCGCCACGTAAGCGCCGCGGCGCACGATGGCGCTCGGCACCACGCGCACGCCGCCGGCCGCAAAGGCGGCGGCATCGGCATCCGCGTACTTGAGCGGCACCTTGTCGTAGAAGCGGGTGTAGCCGGCGTCCACGACTTCATTGTCGTGGGTGCGAAAGTACAGCAGCACCGCCTTCTTCAGCCACTCGTTCACCACCCATTTGCCGGCGACACGCTCGGCGACGCGCGCCTCGCCGCGGTCGAGCATGCCGATCGCGCTGTCGATCGCGGCCCTGAGATCCGCGTCGGCGTTGGCCGCGGTGATGGCCTGGCGGCGCTCGAAGGCTGACTCGATCAGGCCTTGCAGTTGCGAGGCTGACACTCAGGAATTTCCCTGCGGTGGGCTCAGTGTATTCATCAGGCGGGTGCGCAGCCGTTCCGCAGCGGCTTCATCCAGCGGCCGGCGGGCGCGATCGGTGATGTAGAACACGTCTTCGGCGCGCTCACCCATGGTGCCGATCTTGGCGGCATCCAGGTCGACGCGTTCCTCCCACAACACCTTGCCTACATCGCACAGCAATCCAGGACGGTCGCCCGCGACCAGCTCGAGCATCGAGCGGGCGTTGCGCTCATCGACGCTGATCGCGATGCGCGTCGGCGTCTTGAACACGCGCAGTTGCCGCGGCGCGCGTCGCAATACCGCCAGCGGCGCTTCCTCGGGTCGCTGGAGCGACGACCAGAGCGCGCGCTCGATCTCGGTCAGCCGTTCGACGTCACTGATCATCACGCCGTCTTCCTCGAGCACATGGTAGGTGTCGAGCGAGTAGCCGTTGCCGACCGGCGTGATGCGCGCATCGACGATGTTGAGGCCGAGCTGGTCGAGCACCGCGGTGGCGCGCGCGAAACTGTGACGGCGATGTGGCGCGTAGATCAGTACTTCCGAAGTGCCGCTCTCGCTCTGGGCTTCGACAGCGACCCGCGCCGCCTCGCCGCCCTGGTCGCTGCGTGCCAGCACCCGCGTGTGACACGCGATCTCCTCCGGCGTGTAGCGCAGGAAATAGGCCTCCGGCAGCGCCGCCCAGACCTTGTCGACCGCCGCGGCATCGACCGCTGCCGTATCGGATGCCGTGGCATTGGTCGCCGCGCTGGCCAGCAACGCGCGCGCACCCGACTGGTTCTCGCGCATCAGTTCGTCCTTGTCCACCGGCGTCTCGAGACCGCGCCGCAGCGCGCGCCGCACCTTCTCGTAGAAATCGTGGAACAGCGAGGCCTTCCAGGAATTCCACAACTTCGGATTGGTGCCGCGCACGTCGGCGCAGGTGAGCACATACAGATAGTCGAGGTGCGCTTCGTCGCCCACCTTGCGCGCAAACTCGTTGATCACCTGCGGATCGCTGATGTCCTGCTTCTGCGCCGTCATCGAGAACACCAGGTGGCTCTTCACCAGCCACGCCACCAGGCGCGCGTCGTAGCGCGACGAGGCCCTGTTCGAGGCAGAAGGCCTCGGCGTCGACCGCGCCCAGGTCGGAGTGATCGCCGCCGCGACCCTTGGCGATGTCGTGGAACAGTGCGCCCAGGTAGACGATCTCGGGCTTGGGCAGCTGCTGCATGATCGGCGAGACCAGCGGCAGTTCGTGGTTGAACTTCGGCATGGCGAGGCGCCGCGCGTTGCTGACCACGAACAGCGTGTGCGCATCGACCGTGTAGGCGTGGAACAGGTCGTATTGCATGCGGCCGACGATGCGGCCGAAGGCGGGTATGTAGCGGCCGAGCACGCCGTAGATGTTCATGCGCCGCAGCTCGTGCGTCACGCCGCGCGGCGCGCGCAGGATCTCGAGGAACAGGCGGTGGTTGCGCGGGTTCTGGCGGAACTCCTCGTCGATCAACCACAGGTTGCGCCCGACCGCACGGATCGTATCGGCGCGCACGCCGCGCAGCTGCGGATGCTGCTGCAGCAGCACGAACAACTCGAGCAAGGCCGAAGGCTGGCGTGCGAACAGGTCGGGCGTGCTGGCTTCGAGATAATCGTTGCGCACCTGGAACTGCGCGGTCAGTGCGCGCGCCGGTGTGTCGTCGGTGAGTATCGCCTCGCGGAACAGCTGCAGCAGCATCTCGTTCAGCAGCTGCACGTCCATCACGGTGCGGTAGTAGCGCTGCATCAGCTGCTCGACCGCCAGCGTGTAGGAGGCATCTTCGTAGCCGAAACTGTGCGCGAGCTTGATCTGGTGGTCGAACAGCAGCCGATCCTCGTGCCGCCCGGTGAGCACGTGCAGGCCGAAGCGCACCTTCCACAGGAAGGATTGCGCCTGCTTCAGGCGCCGCAGTTCCGAAGGCGTCAGGAAGCCATGGGTCACCAGTTCATCGAGCGACTCCGCGCCGAAGTGGCGTTTCGCCACCCAGCCGATGGTCTGGATGTCGCGCAGTCCGCCGGGCCCGGTCTTCACGTTGGGTTCGAGGTTGTAGGCGGTGTCGTTCGCCTTCAGGTGCCGCTCCTGCTGCTCGCGCACTTTGGCGGCGAAGAAATCGCGCACCGGCCAGACGCGATCGGGCGCGAGCGCCGCGCGCATTGCCGGCAGCAACGTGGTCGAGCCCGCGAGCCAGCGCGCTTCGAGCAGCGTGGTCATCACGCCCACATCGGCGAGGCTCTGCTCGAAGCAGTCGTCGATCGTGCGCACGCTGTGGCCGACCTCGAGACCGATGTCCCAGAGGAAGGTGACGAGTTGTTCGACCTGGCCGCGCTGGCTCTCGCTCAGGGCCTGCGGCACCAGCACCAGGAAATCGACATCGGAATAGGGGTGCAACTCCGCGCGGCCATAGCCACCGACTGCAGCGAGTGTGAGTTGCGCGGCGAGCTCAGGCTCGAGCCTCGCATGCCAGAGCGAAGCCAGCAGCATATCGGTGAAGGCCGCACGCGCGCGCACCAGGCCTTCGACCTGTTCGTCATCGCGAAAGCGTTGCTGCAGTTCCTGTTGACCCTGCGCCAGCAGTTGCCGGAACACCTCGGCCGAGCACTGGCCGTTCTTCAGCAGCTCGGGCAGGCGGCCGAGCAATGGCCAGTCTAGCGAGACCGTGAGCGTGCTGGTCAGTTCGTCGAGCGCTTCCGGATCGGCAATCATGCCGCCGCACGTTCCGCGGCGCTCAGCGTCAGCACCTCGTGTCCGGTGTCGGTGACCAGCACCATGTGTTCCCATTGCGCCGAGAGCGACTGATCCTTGGTGACGACTGTCCAGCCATCCTGGAGCACCTGCGTGTGGCGCTTGCCGGCATTGATCATCGGCTCGATGGTGAAGATCATGCCCGGCAGCAGCTCCAGGCCGGTGCCGGCATCGCCGTAGTGCAGCACCTGCGGATCTTCGTGGTACACGCGGCCGATGCCGTGGCCGCAGTATTCGCGCACCACCGAGAAACCCGCGTCCTCGGCATGCTCTGGATCGCGTGACCGATATCGCCCAGCTGCATGCCGGGCTTCACGATGTCGATCGCCCTCCACATCGCTTCGTGACAGGTATCCGCGAGGCGCTGCGCGAGTACCGGCGCCTTGCCGACGAAGTACATGCGGCTGGTGTCGCCGTGGTAGCCGTCCTTGATCACGGTGACATCGATATTGACGATGTCGCCGCTCTTGAGCACCCGGTCGTTGGGGATGCCGTGGCAGACCACGTGGTTCACCGAGGTGCACACGGTCTTCGGAAAGCCGCGATAACCGACGTTGGCCGGCGTGATTTTCTGCACATTGACGATGAAATCGTGGCAGATCCGGTCGAGCTCGTCGGTGGTGATGCCCGGGGACCACGTGTTCGCCGATCATGTCCAGCACGTCGGCGGCCAGGCGGCCGGCGACGCGCATTTTGTCCTGTTCTTCCGGGGACTTGAGCGTTACCTGGGTGGATCGGAGCATGGGTTTCGGGGCCTTGGCTGCGGTGGGCCCGGAGCGTTGTCCGGGCGATGGGTTCATGGTATAAAGCGCGGCCTTTTTTGGCAAACCAATCCACACGCGCATCAATAACTTGCGGCCGGGTGTCCCCACTAACCCTGGGGATCGTCGTCAAGGATGCGCGGAGGCCCAACCCGCAACGAGGAACAGACCATGACCAGCGTGTCTATGCGACAGATGCTGGAAGCGGGCGTCCACTTCGGACACCAGACCCGCTTCTGGAACCCCAAGATGGCTCCGTACATCTTCGGCGAACGAAACAGTATTCATATCATCAACCTCGAGAAGACCCAGCCGCTGTTCGAGGAGGCCGCCGCGTTCATCAAGCGCGTGGTCGCCGACGGCGGGAGGGTGCTGTTCGTGGGCACCAAGCGCTCGGCGCGCGACGCCGTCGCCACCGAGGCGATGCGTTGCGGCATGCCCTACGTGAACCAGCGCTGGCTGGGCGGCATGCTCACCAATTTCAAGACCCTGCGCTCGTCCATCAAGCGCCTGGCCGACCTCGAGGAGCTGACCGCTTCCGGCGCCATTGAAAAGCGCGGCAAGAAAGAAGGCACGATGCTGCGCCGCGAGATGATCAAGCTCGAGAAGAGCCTCGGCGGCATCAAGCTGATGGAGTCGCTCCCCGACGTGCTGTTCGTGGTCGACGTCGGCCACGAGATGATCGCGATCCAGGAGGCCCGCAAGCTCGGCATTCCGGTGGTCGCCGTGGTCGACACCAACTGCTCGCCCGATGGCATCGATCACATCATCCCGGGTAACGATGATGCGATGCGCGCCATCAACCTGTATGCCAATGCCGTGGCCGACGCCGTGATCGACGGCAAGTCCTCGGTGCCGCAGATGGCGGTCAGCGAAGACGAATTCGTGGAGCTGGATGCCGAGGGCAACCCGCGCCGCAAGCCCGGCCGCAACGCGCGGCCCCAGAAGCCCGCAGCCCCGGTGCGCAACCGCCGTGGCCCGGCGCCGCCACCAGCGCGCCGCCGCCCGGCCGTCAACGCAGCCACTGCCGCAGCGATGGGCGCGGCAACAGGCACGGCAGCGCCTGAGGTGCCCGGGGCACCCGATGCACCCGATGCTGTTGCCGCTACCGCGGAAGTGTCCGATGCCGAGCTCGGTATCGACACCGAGCTCGAGGATATCGCTGGCCTGGGCGATACCCCGCCCTCGGCGACTGCGACCGCGACCGCGCGGCGCCGTCCTGCGCCCGGCGCCGCCGGCGCCCGCCGCGCACCGCGCGGTTGATCCGGAATCATGGAGCTGAAATGAGCGTCACTGCTGAAGTGGTCCGCCAGCTGCGCGAGCGCACCGGCGCCGGCATGATGGAGTGCAAGAAGGCCCTGGTGGAGACCCAGGGGGACCTGGATGCCGCCGCCGAGCTGATGCGCAAGCAGGGCCTGGCGAAGGCCGACAAGAAGGCGACGCGCGTCGCCGCCGAAGGCGTGATCGCACACCACGTGGCCGCCGACGGGCGCAGCGCTGCGCTGGTCGAGATCAACTGCGAGACCGACTTCGTGGCGCGCGAGCATGATTTCCAGGCTTTTGCGACCGAAGTGGCGCGCGCTGCGCTGGCCGGTAGTCCGGCCAATATCGAGGCGCTGCAGGCGCTCAAGCTCGCTTCCGGCGAAACCATCGACGAGCGACGCCGCGCGCTGGTGGCCAAGATCGGCGAGAACATTTCCCTGCGCCGCACGACCACGCTGGCGAGCAGCGGTCATCTGGGCACCTACCTGCACGGCTCGCGCATCGGCGTGCTGGTCGCGCTCGAGGGTGGCGATGCCACGCTGGCGCGTGACCTGGCCATGCACGTCGCGGCCAGCAATCCGCGCTACATCTCGCTGGCCGACGTGCCGGCCGCCGAACAGGCCAAGGAACGCGAGATCCTGACCGAGCAGGCGCAGAAAGAGGGCAAGAGCCCCGAGATCGTCGCCAAGATGGTCGAAGGGCGGCTGCGCAAGTCCATGGGCGAGATCACTCTGCTGGGCCAGCCTTACGTGAAGGACCCGGACCAGAACGTCGAAAAGCTGCTCAAGGGCGCGAACGCCAAGGTGCGCGAATTCGTGCGCTACGAAGTGGGCGCCGGCATCGAGAAGAAGCAGGAAGATTTTGTCGCCGAGGTGATGGCCCAGGTCAGCGCCGCGGGGCGCAGCTGAAGGTCCGGCACGCCGCCGCGTATCAATGTTCAAAAAAGCCCCGCTGATGCGGGGCCTTTTTTATAAGGAGCCGGAATGAATCGCATGCTGGTCAAGCTCTCGGGCGAGGCCCTGTTGGGCAACGCGGACTACGGCATCGATCCTTTGATGCTCAAGCGCGTCGCCGGCGAACTGAGCGACGTGCTGGCCCTCGGCGTCCAGGTCGCAGTGGTGGTGGGCGGCGGCAACATCTTCCGCGGCGCCGGCCTGGCGCGTGCCGGCATGGACCGGGTCACCGCTGACCAGATGGGCATGCTGGCCACCGTGATGAATGCGCTGGCGATGCAGGATGCGCTCGAGCAGCTGAACGTGCACGCGCGCGTGATGTCCGCGATCCGCATCAACGAGGTGTGCGAGGACTACATCCGCCGCCGCGCCGTGCGGCACCTGGAAAAGGGCCGCGTCGTGATTTTCGCGGCCGGCACCGGCAATCCCTTCTTCACCACCGACACCGCCGCCTCGCTGCGGGCAATCGAGATCGAAGCGCAGCTGCTGCTCAAGGCCACCAAGGTCAACGGCATCTACTCCGAGGATCCGATGAAGAACCCGGCCGCGCGCCACTACCCGCGGCTCACCTTCGACCAGGTGCTGACCGAGCGCCTGAACGTGATGGACGCGACCGCGATCGTCATGTGCCGCGATCACTCGCTGCCGTTGCGGGTGTTCAACCTGCACGGTGACGGGGATTTGTTGCGGATTGCTCGCGGGGAGGATGTCGGCACGCTGGTGACCAACGGTTGCGCTGCGGCTCAAGACGGGATCAAGAGCCGTACTGTCACGCGTCGCCGCCATGGGCCGATTGCCCTGGCCGGGAACGCCGTGAATCCGTCCATGGAGGCTTCGGCCGCGACATCCTGTCGCGG
Organism: uncultured Gammaproteobacteria bacterium; assembly: GCA_963764065.1. Taxonomy (GTDB): domain Bacteria; phylum Pseudomonadota; class Gammaproteobacteria; order Steroidobacterales; family Steroidobacteraceae; genus FEN-1191. The sequence continues at coordinate 17,460 of CAVXRM010000009.1, forward strand.
ACGATCCCGGCCAGGGCAATCGACCCATGACGTCGACGTGCGGTAATGCGGATCGCGGCTCCCGATTGAGGCCGCGGGCGCCAGACGAAGAGGAACGGGGTGCCGGTGGCCGCGAACACCGCGATCAGCGTTGCGTGCGGGTCGGGGCAGCACGATGCCATCGAGCCTGCCGCGCGCCGGTTCGAACGCAAGGCAGCGCGCGGAAGCGCACGTTTACTACCGGGCCGAGCTGTGATTATGCAGAGGTTTGTCCGGGATCGTCCGCGCCATGGATGGCGCGGCCGAAGCCTCCATGGACGGATTTACGGCGTTCCCGGACAATCCTCTGCATAATCGCAGATCAGCCCGGCGCCAAAAGTACGCGTCCGGGCTCTGGTCTTGAATTCGATTCCGGGGGGGAAGCAATGCTCGATGACATCAAAAAGGATGCCACCACCCGCATGCAAAAATGCGTGCAGGTGTTCATGGCCGACCTGAAGAAAATGCGTACTGGCCGCGCCCACCCCAGCCTCATCGATCACCTCAAGGTCGACTACTACGGCAACGACGTGCCCTTGCAGCAGGTGGCCAACATCAGTGTCGAGGATGCGCGCACGCTGGTGGTCTCGCCCTGGGAAAAGCCGATGGTGCAGGTGATCGAGAAGGCGATCCACAAGTCCGACCTGGGCCTCACGCCGATGACCGCGGGGCAGGTGATCCGCATTCCCTTGCCGCCGCTGACCGAGGAGCGGCGCCGCGACATCACCAAGGTGGTGCGGCACGACGCCGAGAACGCGCGCGTCAGCGTGCGCAATGTGCGGCGCGATGTGCTGACCGACGTGAAGGAAATGCTCAAGGAGAAGATGATCTCGCAGGACGACGAGCGCAAGGCGCAGGACGAGATCCAGAAGCTGACCGACAAGCACGTGGCCGAGATCGACCAGCAGCTGGCGGCCAAAGAGAAAGAGATCCTGCAGGTCTGATCGACCTGCAGGGCTGCTCGATGAGTGTGCCGCGGCACATCGCCATAGTGATGGACGGCAACGGCCGCTGGGCGCAGGGGCGTGGTGCCGAGCGCGCCGAGGGCCATCGCTCGGGTCTCGATCCCGTGCGCATGGTGGTCGAGGAGAGCCTGCGCGCCAAGGTCGCGGCGCTGACGCTGTTTGCCTTCAGCAGCGAGAACTGGTCGCGGCCCGCGGACGAGGTGGCCGGCATCATGAACCTGTTCTTCGACGCGCTCGAAGCCGAGCTGCCGTCGCTGGACAAAAACGGCGTGCGCCTGCGCTTCATCGGTGAGCGCGCCATGCTGACCCCGGCCTTGCGCACACGCATGGGGGAGGCCGAGGCCCTGACCGAAGGCAACAGCGCCTTGCAGCTGCAGGTGGCGATCAGCTACGGCGGCCGCCAGGACATCCTCGCGGCCGCGCGCCAGGTGGCACTCGCCTGCGAGCGCGGAGAACAGCGCAGCAGCGAGCTGGACGAGAGCCGTTTCGCCGCGCACCTGGCGCTCGCCGGCTTGCCCGACCCCGACCTTTTCATTCGCACGGGTGGCGAGCAGCGCATCAGCAATTTCCTGCTCTGGAACCTGGCCTACAGCGAGCTGTATTTCACCGCCACGCTCTGGCCCGATTTCAGCAGCGCCGAATTCGCAGCAGCGCTGCGCGAGTACGCCGGGCGGCAACGACGCTTCGGGCTCAGCGGCGCGCAGCTGCAGGACGCCTGAGGATGCGCGCCCGGATACTCACCGCAATCGTGCTCGGCGCCGTGCTGATCGGCGTGCTGCTGTTCGCACCGCCGGTGGCCGTGCGCGCACTGTTCGGCCTGTTCGTGGTCGCCGGGGCCTGGGAGTGGGCGGCTTTCGCCGGTTGCACGCAGCGTGCTGCGCGCCTGGCCTTCGTGCTGGTGATCGCGCTGGTGGCGCTCGGCATGCGCGCGCTGGCCGATGGCGGCATGGGCTACGAACTGCTGCTGCGCGTGGCGGCCTGCTGGTGGTTGCTGGCACTGCTGTGGGTGCTGTTCGCTCCGCAGCGGGTCAACCATGTAGCGGCCGGGCTGGCGGCGCTCCCGTCACTGGCGCCGATCTGGGTCGCGCTGACCCATATCGCCGAGACGTGGATGCGCGGCACGCAGTGGGTGCTGTTCATACTGATCCTGCCGTTTGCGGCCGACATCGGTGCGTTCTTTGCCGGGCGCGCCTTCGGTCGTACCAAACTCGCGCCGGTGGTGTCGCCCGGCAAGACCTGGGAAGGCGTACTGGGTGGCCTGGCGCTGGCTGCGCTGGCGGCCTGGGCCGGCGCAGCCTGGTTCCATCTGCCGCTGCCCTCGATGCTGCTGCTGTGCATGCTGGCTGCGGCCTTCTCCATCGTGGGCGATCTCACCGAGAGCATGCTCAAGCGCGCTGCGGGCGTGAAGGACAGCGGCCGCCTGTTCCCCGGCCACGGCGGTGTGCTCGATCGCATCGACAGCGCGCTGGCGGCTGCACCCTTCATGGTGCTGGGGCTGATGCATCTGGGCGTGGGCTCATGATCGGCGTCGCGCTGCTCGGGTCCACCGGAAGCATCGGCCAGAGCACGCTTGCCGTGCTGGCCCAGCATCCGGAGCGCTATCGCGTGGTGTCACTGGCTGCGCGCTCCGATGTGCAGCGTATGGCCGAGCAATGCCGGCGCTTCCGCCCCGAAGTGGCGGTCATGGAGCATGCGCCGGCCGCGGCAGAACTGGAGCGCCTGCTGCGGTCCGCGGGCCTGTCGACACGCGTGAGCGCGGGAGCCGATGCGATCGTGGAGCTGGCGCGCGCGAGCGACGCGCAGGTGGTGATGGCGGCTATCAGTGGTGCAGCCGGATTGCGCTCCACACTGGCGGCCGCGCAGACCGGCAAGCGGCTGCTGCTGGCGAACAAGGAGTCGGCCGTGATGGCGGGCGCGCTGCTGATCGCGGCGCTGCGTGCCGGCGGGGGCACGCTGGTACCGATCGACAGCGAGCACAACGCCATTTTCCAGTGCCTGCCGCCTGGCGCACGCATCGGCGAGCGGCCGGCGGGTTTGCGTCGCCTGCTGCTGACGGCCTCGGGCGGCCCTTTCCTCGACTGGCCGGCCGCCGCCATGGCCCGCGCAACCTGCGAGCAGGCCTGCCAGCATCCGCGCTGGCAGATGGGCCGCAAGATCTCGGTCGATTCGGCCACCCTGATGAACAAGGGGCTGGAGCTGATCGAGGCCCAGGTACTCTTCGGCGTGCCGGCCCGCGATATCGCCGTGCTGGTGCACCCGCAGAGCATCGTCCACTCACTGGTCGAGTACGAAGACGGCTCCAGTCTGGCGCAGCTGGGCTCGCCCGATATGCGCACGCCCATCGCCCAGGCGCTGGCGTGGCCCGCGCGCATCGCGTCCGGTGTAGAATTCCTCGATTTGGCCAAGGCCGGCCCGCTGGAGTTCCGGGCACCTGATCGTGAGCGCTTTCCCTGCCTGGCCCTGGCCGAGCAGGCGGCGCACGCGGGCGGCATGGCCTGCACCTGGTTGAATGCCGCGGACGAAGTGGCGGTGCAGGCTTTTCTCGACAAGCAGTTGAACTTTGGGGATATTCCGGCGGTCATTGCAGAGGTCATGGCGCACATGCCTGGTGGGGAAATGAAAGATCTGGACACGGTATTGGCCACTGACCAGGCCGCTCGCGAGCGTGCCCGCTCGGTGCTCGCCGTGCGCGCCCCGCTTGTCAATGTGGTTTCGGCTTGAGCCAGACTGTTGCCATTGAGCCACGCGCTGCGCTGCGCCTGGGCTGCGCGCCATGAGCGGGTTCTGGCTCAACGCGCTTTCCTTCGTGGTCGCGGTGGTCGTGCTGGTGGGCATCCACGAGTTCGGCCATTTCTGGGTGGCACGGCGCCTGGGCTTCAAGGTGCTGCGCTTCTCGATCGGCTTTGGCAGCCCCTTGTGGAAGCGGGTAGGCAAGGTCGACGGCACCGAGTTCGTGCTCGCCTCCGTGCCGCTCGGCGGCTACGTGAAGATGCTCGATGAGCGCGAGGGGCCGGTGGCGCCCGACGAAGTGCATCGCGCCTTCAACAGGCGCCCGCACTGGCAGCGCATCGCGGTATTGCTGGCGGGGCCGGCTTTCAATTTCATATTCGCCATCCTGGTGCTGACCGCGCTGATGAGTGTCGAGGGCAGCACCGAGGTGCGACCGCTCCTGGGCCCGGTCGTGGCGCAATCGCGCGCGGCCCAGGCCGGCGTTCAGGCGGGCGATGAGATCGTCAGCATCGATGGTCGGGCCGTGCAGAGCCAGCGCGATGTCTGGGTGGGCCTGCTCGATGAAGTGTCCGCCGCGCAGCCGATCAGCCTGGGTTTGCGCGATCCGGCGGGGCAAGTGCGCGTCGTGCAACTGGGCACTGGCAATGCCGCCGAGCGGCGGGCGCTCTCGGAGCCGGCCGCGGTGCTTGCGGGCCTGGGGCTGCAGTTCAAGGAGCCGGATTTTCCGGCGCTGGTCGGCGCGGTGCAATCAGGCGGGCCGGCGGCGCGTGCGGGGCTGCGGGCAGGCGATGTGGTGCTCAGCGTCAATGCCGAGCCGGTGCACAATTTCCGGCAGCTGGTGACGCTGGTCAATGCGCATCCGGACGAGACCATCACGCTGCGCTACGCGCGCGCGGGCCGGGAAAACACCGTGCGCATCCTGACCGTGGGTGAGCTGCAGGACGGCAAGCGCGTCGGCCATATCTACCTGGTGCCGCCGCGCGAGATCCCCTGGCCGCCGGAGATGCTGCGGCACGTCGATCTGGGTATAGGCGGCGCGTTCCTGGGTGCACTCGAGGAGAGCTGGAATACGACCGCGTTCCAGGCCCGGATGATGTGGCGCATGATCGCCGGTTCGGTTTCGGTGAAGAATCTCGGCGGTGCACTGACCATCGCCGAACTGGCCGGCGACTCGGCGGCGGCCGGTGTGTCGACCTTCCTGCATTTCCTGGTGATGATCAGCCTGGCGCTGGGTTTCCTGAACCTGTTGCCGATCCCGATACTCGATGGTGGCCAGATCGTGATGCAGTCCATCGAGTGGCTCAAGGGCAGCCCGCTCTCCGAGCGCGTGCAGGCCGCCAGTCAGCAGCTCGGCATCGCGTTGGTGTTGCTGCTGGTCGGTGTCGCGCTGTTCAACGACATCTCGCGTCACTTTGGTTGACTCCCCCCTCGCTACTTTAAGGTAATGGCTTTGCGCATGAATCTTCGCGCGATATTCGCGGTGTTTGCCCTTGTTGCCTGTTCCGCGGCGCTGGCCCAGCTGGCGCCCGAGGCCGACTTCACCGTCGGCGACATCAAGATCGAGGGGCTGCAACGCATCTCCGAGGGCACGGTATTCAACTACCTGCCGGTGAACATCGGCGACAAGCTCACGCCGCAACGCGCAGCGCGAGGCGCTGCGGGCGCTGTATGCCACCGGCTTCTTCCGCGACGTGGAGTTGCGGCGCGACGGCAACACGCTGCTGGTCGCGGTGCTCGAACGGCCTTCGATCGAGAGCGTCGAGATCAAGGGCAACAAGGACATCAAGACCGAGGACCTGCAGAAGTCGCTGCGCAACGTCGGGCTCTCGGCCGGCAAGACCTTCAACCGCTCGACGCTCGAGGAGGTCACGCAGTACCTCACCGACCAGTACTACAGCCGCGGCAAGTACGCCGTGAAAGTGGATACCAAGGTCGAGGACCTGGCCAACAACCGGGTGCGCGTGAACATCGACATCAAGGAAGGCAGGCGCGCCAAGATCCGCCAGATCAACATCGTCGGCAATACGGTGTTCAAGGAAAAGGACATCCTCGAGACGCTGACGCTGAAGACGCCCAACTGGACTTCCTGGTACAAGCAGGACGACCGCTACTCGCGCGAATCCCTGCGAGGGCGACCTGGAAAAAATCCGCACCTACTACCAGGATCGCGGCTACGCCAATTTCCGCCCGGACTCGGTGCAGGTGGCGATCTCGCCCGACAAGAGCGACATCTTCATCACCGTGAACATCACCGAGGGTGTGGTCTACAAGGTGAGCGAGGTGAAGCTGGCGGGCAAGCTGATCGTGCCCGAAGCCGAGCTCCAGCGGCTGGTGCTGGTGAAGCCCGGCCAGATCTACTCGCAGAAGATCATCACCGCCACCCAGGAGCTGATCAAGAACCGCCTGGGCGCCGACGGTTTCTATTTCGCCAAGGTCGATGCCGTCAAGACTCCGGACGAAGCGAAGAAAGAGGTGTCGCTCACGTTGTTCGTCGAGCCCGGCAACCGCGTCTACGTGCGCGAGATCAACTTCAACGGCTCGACGCGCAGCAACGACGAGACCCTGCGCCGCGAAATGCGCCAGCTGGAAGGCGCGCTGCTCTCCAACGTGGCGCTCGAGCGCTCCAAGCAGCGCCTGCAGCAGCAGCCGTTCATCGAGAAGGTCGACTTCGAGACCAACCCGGTGGCCGGCTCCCCCGACCTCGTCGACGTGACCTTCAACGTCAAGGAGCGGCCGAGCGCCAGATCGGCGGCGGCATCGGCTATTCGGCGTCGCAGAAGTTCATGCTGAACGGCAGCTTCCAGCGACAGCAACTTCATGGGAAGCGGCGACGCCATCGCGCTGCAGCTCGACTCGGGTCTGTACAACAAGATCTACAGCTTCTCGCACACCAACCCGTACCTGAACGTCGACGGCCTCTCGCGCAGCGTTTCGCTGAGCTACCGCAGCTCGACCCAGTTCGTGTCGACTTCCTCGAATTTCAAATCGCAGAACCTGTCGCTGGGCTTGAACTACGGCATACCGATCAGCGAATACCAGCGCATCAGTGCCGGCGCCGCACTGCAGCGCGTCGACCTGCTGACCTACCAGGGCAGCAGCGCCCAGCAGGCCGTCGACTGGGTGCGCCAGAACGGCAGTCCGTACACGCGCGTGGCGCTGAGCTCGGGCGTGCTGGCGGACGGTACCGCCATCACCACGGCCACCTCGCTCTATGGCAGCCGCTACAATACGATCGAGCTGAATGCCGCCTGGCTGTTCGAGTCGCGCAATCGCGGCCTGTTCGCTGATCGTGGCCAGCGCCACACCCTGGCATTGAGCTACGTGCCCTCGGGCACGGTGCGCTACTACCAGGCGAGCTACGACGGCATCTACTACATCCCGTTGCTGCTGCGCACCACCCTCTCGCTGGGCGCCAACATCGTCTATGGCAGGGGTCTGGGCAGTACCACGGCGCTGCCGCCCTACAAGCGTGCCTATGCCGGTGGCCCGGATACGGTCCGGGGGTATACCGAGAGTTCACTGGGTCCGGTGGACAGCAACGGCAACCCCTATGGCGGCAACCTGCTGACCGTGGTGCGGGCCGAGCTGATCCTGCCGCTGCCGCTCAAATGGCAGACCAGCGCGCGCGCCAGCCTGTTTTATGACATGGGCAACGCCTTCTCGACCGACGGTACCAAATACCTCGGCCGCGACCTGACGACCCCGGTCGACTACAATTTCAAGTATGATCAACTACGTAGGTCGACCGGCGTGGCGGTGCAGTGGCTGGCACCCTCGTTGGGCGTGTTCCGTTTCAGTTACGGCATACCGCTCAACAAGTACGTCGGCGACAGTGCGAATGTGAGATTCCCGGATCGCACCGAGAATTTCCAGTTCACGATCGGCGGCTCCTATTGAGCCAGGCCGGCGAGATAAAGGCATCGAATCATCAACAGTCGGCCCCAAGGCCGGCGAATTAGCGGGAGCAGACTAGTGAAGCGTTCGTGGTTAGTGGGAATTGCAGGGCTCGCCCTCAGCGTCGCGGCCGTAGTGCCGGCGCAGGCCGAAATACGCATCGGCGTGGTCAATTACAGCAAGCTGATGCAGGAATCGCCGCAGTACAAGGCGGTGCAGGATGCGCTGCGCGGCGAATTCGCCGGCAAGCAGCGTGAACTGACGGCGCAGCAGACCGCGCTCAAGACCAAGCAGGACAAGCTCGAGAAAGACGGCGCCACGATGACGGCCGAACAGCGCACCAAGGCCGAGAAAGAGCTGCGCGACGGCAATCGCGACTACTCACAGAAAGTCTCCGACTTCCAGGAAGAGGCCACCGCCCGCCAGAACGAAGAGCTCTCGCGGCTGCAGAGTGCGCTGATCGCTGAAGTGCAGAGCTACGCGCTCTCGCAGAAGTACGATCTGGTGCTGGCCGATGGCGTGATCTACGCCGCCAACACCTTCGACATCACGGCAGCCGTGCTGGCCTCGCTCCAGGCGCGTGCGACCACGCCGGCCGCTGCGGCACCGGCGGCTGCGCCGAAGCCGGCGGCAACACCCGTCAAGTAATACCCGACCGACCCATGCTGCTCGGGCGATGCCCATGAGCATTGCGGTCGGCGAGCTCGCAGTGCGCTTTGGCTGCGAGCTGGTGGGTGACCCGGATCGGCGAGTGCAGCGTGTCGCCACGCTGGCTGCGGCCGATCCGGATTCCCTGGCCTTCCTGGCCAATCCCCAGTACCGGCGGCAGCTCGCCACGACCCGTGCCGGCGTCGTGGTGCTGGATGCGGCCAGCGCACCCCAGTGTCCGGGCGCCGCGCTGATCAGCGCCAATCCTTACGCTACCTACGCGCGCATCGCGGCGCTGCTGCACCCCGAGCCGCTGGCGAGCCCCGGCGTGCATCCGCGAGCCTGCGTCGATGAGCGCGCCAGCATTGCCGCCAGCGCCAGTGTCGGCGCGCTGGCCGTGATCGGCGCCCATTGCCGCATCGGCGAACGGGTGCAGATCGGTGCCGGCTGCGTGCTGGGCGAGGGCGTAGAGATCGGCGCGGATTGCCTGGTGCGTCCGCGGGTGACGATCGAGCGCGGCGTGCGGCTGGGAGCGCGGGTGCGGGTGCAATCGGGCGCCGTGATCGGCTCCGACGGTTTCGGCTTTGCGCGCGATGCGGGCGGCTGGGTAACGGTGCCACAGCTCGGTACCGTGCGCATCGGCGATGACGTGGAAATCGGCGCCAATACCACGATCGATCGCGGCGCCATCGAAGACACGCTGATCGGCGCGGGCGTGAAGCTCGACAACCATATCCAGATTGCCCACAACGTGCAGATCGGCGAGCACACCGTGATGGCCGCCTGCAGCGGCGTTTCGGGCAGCACACGCATCGGCGCACGCTGCATGATCGCCGGCATGGTGGGCATCGTCGGCCACCTGGACATCTGCGATGATGTGATCATCACCGGCATGTCGATGGTGGCGCATTCGATCAGGACGCCGGGCGTGTACTCCGGCGGCATCCCGGCCGCGCCTGCGGCCTTGTGGCGGCGCCTGGCAGCGCGCTTCAAGCGCAGCGAAGCGCTGGCGCAGCGCGTGCTGCGCCTGGAGCGCGCCGCGGGTATGGAAGCCAAGGCTGAATCAGAGGATGGATCGCATGACTGAGATCACGAAGCTCGACATCTACGACATACTCAAGCGCCTGCCGCACCGCTATCCCTTCCTGCTGGTGGATCGGGTGCTGGAGCTGGTGCCGGGCAAGAGCATCCGCGCGCTCAAGAATGTCACCTACAACGAGCCTTTTTTCCCGGGCCATTTTCCGCATCGGCCGGTGATGCCTGGCGTGATGATCATCGAGGCGCTGGCGCAGACCGCCGGCATCCTGGCGTTCGTGACCGCGGGTGTGATTCCCACCGTGGATACGCGCTTCTATTTTGCCGGCATCGACAAGGCGCGCTTCCGCCGCCCGGTGGAGCCGGGTGACCAGCTGATCCTGAGCGCGCAGCTGGAACGGGCGCTGCGCGGCATCTGGCGGCTCTCGGTGGTCGCGACGGTCGATGACAAGGAGGCCGCGGCCGCCGAACTGATGCTGGCGCCCGACGTGGCCAACGCTGCGCCTGGCAGCGCACCCGGGACCAGCGCGCCGTGATCGATCCGCGCGCGATAGTGTCGGCGCAGGCCGAGCTGGCCCCGGATGTCACGGTAGGGCCCTTCAGCGTGATCGGTCCCAACGTGCAGATCGGCGCGCGCACCCGCATCGCCTCGCACGTGGTGATCAACGGGCCGACCACGATCGGCGCCGACAACCAGGTGTTCCAGTTCGCCTCGATCGGCGATGCGCCGCAGGACAAGAAGTACAAGGGCGAGCCGACGCGCCTCGAGGTCGGTGAGCGCAACGTGTTCCGCGAGTTCTGCACCGTGAATCGTGGCACCACGCATGACCAGGGCGTCACGCGGGTCGGCAACGACAACCTGTTCATGGCCTATACCCACGTCGCGCACGACTGCCAGGTGGGCGACCACATCGTGATGGCCAACTGCGCCACGCTCGGCGGGCATGTGCTGCTGGGCGACTGGGTGATCATGGGTGGCTTCGCGGCGATCCACCAGTTCAGCAAGATCGGTGCGCATGCCTTCATCGCCAACAACGCGGCCGTGACCCGCGATGTGCCGCCCTACGTCATGGCCGTGGGCCAGCCGGCCGCGCCGCACTCCGTGAACAGCGAGGGCCTGAAGCGCCGCGGCTTCACGCCCGAGAACATCAGCCACATACGCGAGGCCTACCGCATCCTGTACCGGCGCGACCTGCCGCTCGGCGATGCCGTACGCGAGCTCACCGCGCTCGCCGCCACACAACCGGAAATCAAGGCCTTCGTGGATTTCATCGCCACCTCGACGCGCAGCCTGATCCGCTGAGCCTCAAGATGGCAGCGCTCAAGGCGGCAGCACAGAGCGCAGCGCGCGGGCCGCGCATCGTGATCGTCGCTGGCGAGGCGTCGGGTGATCAGCTCGGGGCTGCGCTGATCGAAGCGCTGCGGGCGCAGCTGCCGGGCGCGCAGTTTGCCGGCATTCCCGGGCCGCTGATGCAGCAGGCCGGGTGCGAGGCCTGGCTGGGCGCCGAAGAGCTGGCGGTGATGGGCCTGTTCGAGATCATCCCGCACCTGCCGCGCCTGCTGCGCATCCGTCGCGAGCTGATCAGGCGTGTGCTCGCTGACCCGCCGGATGTGTACATCGGCGTCGACTTCAAGGAATTCAATCTCAGCGTGGCACGGCGGCTGAAGCGCGCCGGCGTGCGTACCGTGCAGTACGTGAGTCCGCAGGTCTGGGCCTGGCGCGAGCGGCGCGTGCATCGCATCGGCGCGGCCTGCGACCTGTTGCTGTGCCTGCTGCCCTTCGAGCCGCCGTTCTATGAGCGCTTCGGCGTGCGCGCGCGCTTCGTCGGGCATCCGCTGGCCGACCAGATCGCGCTCGATGTCGATCGTCGGGCCGCGCGCGCGCAGCTTGGGGTCTCGCCCGATGCACCCGTGGCAGCGCTGCTGCCAGGCAGCCGCGCCGGGGAAGTGGCGCGCCTGGGTGCAGATTTCATCGCGGCCGCGCGCGCACTGCGGGTGCTGGAGCCCGCGGTGCAGTTCGTGGCGCCGATGGCGAACGCCGCCACGCGTGCCCTGTTCGAGCAGGCGGGCGCTGCGGCCGCCGGCATCCGCCTGGTGGACGGGCAATCGCGCACGGTCTTGCAGGCCGCCGACGTGGCGCTGGTGGCCTCGGGTACTGCGACGCTCGAAGCGCTGCTGTGTCGTTGCCCGATGGTCGTGGCCTACCGGCTCGGCGGGCTGACGGCCTGGCTGCTGCGCACGCTGCGCATGGTGCGTCTGCCGTATTTCTCGCTGCCCAATCTGCTGGCGGGCGAGGCGCTGGTTCCCGAATTCTTCCAGCAGCAGGTGCAAGGCGCGGCACTCGCCGGCGCCCTGCAGGGGCAGCTGCGCGATCGGCCACAACGCGAGCGGCTGATGCAGCGCTTTCGCACCATCCACGAACAGTTGCGTCGGGACGGCGCGGCGCAGGCCGCCCGGGCGATCGTCGAACTGCTTGCCGGGCCGCGCTGATGAGGTTGCTGCTGGCAGGCGTCGATGAGGCGGGCCGCGGGCCGCTCGCGGGGCCGGTGGTCGCCGCGGCGGTGATCCTGGATGCCACGCGGCCCATTGAAGGCCTGCGCGATTCCAAGAAACTCAGCGCCGCGCGACGCACGGCGCTTGCGGCGCAGATACGCGAGCGCGCGCTCGGCTGGGCGATCGCCGAGGCCAGTGCCGCCGAGATCGATGCGCTCAATATCCTGCAGGCGACCCTGCTGGCGATGCAGCGGGCGCTTTCGCAGCTGCAACCCCGGCCGCTGCATATCATCATTGATGGCAACAAGGCGCCGCAGCTTACTGATCTGGAAGAGAATTGCCTGGTGGAAACACTGGTGCGCGCCGACGATCTGGTGCCAGCAGTCAGCGCCGCCTCGATCCTGGCGAAGACCTGGCGCGATGCGCTGATGAGCGCTCTGGACCGTGACTATCCGGGCTACGGCCTCGCCCGGCACCAGGGCTATCCGACCGCCGCGCACCTGGCCTCGCTGGCGCAGCTCGGGCCCACACCCATTCATCGACGCAGCTTCGCTCCGGTAAGATCCTGCCTCCATGAGCGCTGAGTTCGTACACCTTCGGGTCCATACCGAATATTCGCTGATCGACAGCGTGGTGCGCGTGCCCGAGCTCATCGAAGCCGTGGCCGCGGCGGGCATGCCAGCGATCGCGGTGAGTGATCAGGACAACCTGTTCGCGATGGTGAAGTTCTATCGCGCCGCGCTGTCGCGCGGCGTGCAGCCGATCGTCGGTGTGGACCTGCGGGTACGCGAGGCCGGCGATCCGCAGGGGCACTCGCGGCTCACGCTGCTGTGCCAGAACCTCGAGGGCTATCGCAACCTCACGCGGCTGGTCTCGCGCGCCTGGCTGGAAGGGCAGGTCAAAGGCATACCGCTGATCGATCGCTCCTGGCTGAGCCGCGATTCCACCAGTGGCCTGATCGCGCTCTCGGGTGCGCAGCATGGCGATATCGGCCGCGCGTTGCTGCAGGCCCGCGCTGAGCAAGCCCAGGCGGCGCTCGAGGCCTGGCTGGCGCTGTTCGGTGACCGCTTCTACATCGAAGTGCAGCGCATCGGCGCGCCGGGCGAGGAAGCCTATGTGCCCGCGGCGCTGGCGCTGGGCAGCGAACGCGACGTGGCCTGCGTCGCGACCAATGACGTGCGCTTCCTGGAGGCCCAGGATTTCGAGGCGCACGAAGCGCGGGTCTGCATCCACGATGGCGCGCTGCTGGCCGATCCGGCCCGCGTGCGCCGCTACAGCGCACAGCAGTTCCTGCGCAGCCCCGAGCAGATGGCGGCGCTGTTTCCCGAGGCGCCCGCGGTGCTGGCCAACAGCGTCGAGATCGCGCGCCGCTGCAGCCTGGCGCTGCGGCTCGGCGAGCCGCGCCTGCCGGTGTTCCCGGTGGCGGAGGGCACCACGCCCGATGAATTCCTGCGCACGGCCGCGGCGCGCGGTCTGGCCGCGAAGCTCGCCAGCGCCACGGCCGCGGGCGTGACACTCGATGCCGCGGCCTATGGTGCACGCCTCGAGTCGGAACTTGCAGTGATCTGCCCGATGGGTTTCGCCGGCTACTTCCTGATCGTGGCCGACTTCATCGACTGGGCCCGCAACCACGAGGTGCCGGTGGGCCCGGGCCGCGGCTCGGGTGCCGGCTCGCTCGTGGCCTATGCGCTGGGCATCACCGACATCGATCCGCTGCGCTATGACCTGCTGTTCGAGCGCTTCCTGAATCCCGAGCGCGTCTCGATGCCCGACTTCGACATCGATTTCTGCATGGACGGCCGCGATCGCGTGATCGACTACGTGGCCGCCAAGTACGGGCCGCGAGCGCGTCTCGCAGATCATCACCTACGGCACCATGGCGGCCAAGGCGGTGGTGCGCGATGTCGGCCGCGTGCAGGGCCATCCCTACGGCATGGTCGATCGCATCGCCAAGCTGATTCCCTTCGAGCTCGAGATGACGCTCGACAAGGCGCTCGAGAAAGAGCCGGAACTCAAGCGCCTCTATCGCGACGACGAAGAGGTGCACACGCTGATCGACATGGCGCGCGCCCTCGAGGGTCTGACGCGCAACGCCGGCAAGCATGCCGGTGGCGTGGTGATCGCCCCCTCGGTGCTCACCGACTTCGCGCCGCTGTACTGCGAAGAGGGCGGCGCCAACGTGGTGACGCAGTTCGACAAGGACGATGTCGAGGCCGCGGGCCTGGTGAAGTTCGACTTCCTGGGCCTGCGCACGCTGACGATCATCGACTGGGCGGTGCGCGGCATCAATGCGGCGCGCGCTACCGCCGGCGAGCCGGCGATCGATCTGCTGCATCTGCCGATGGACGATGCCCCGACCTTCCGCCTGCTCAAGAGCTGCAGCACCACCGCCGTGTTCCAGCTCGAATCGCGCGGCATGAAGGATCTGATCCGCCGGCTGCAGCCCGACTGCTTCGAGGACATCGTCGCGCTGGTGGCGTTGTTCCGTCCCGGCCCGCTGCAATCGGGCATGGTCGATGACTTCATCGACCGCAAGCACAACCGCAGCGATCGGCCGATCGACTACCTGCACCCCGACCTGAAGACGGTACTGACGCCGACCTACGGCGTGATCCTGTACCAGGAGCAGGTGATGCAGATCGCGCAGGTGCTGGCCGGCTACACGCTCGGCGGCGCCGACCTGCTGCGCCGCGCGATGGGCAAGAAGAAGCCCGAGGAGATGGCCAAGCAGCGCAGCATCTTCATCGATGGCGCGGTGGCGCGCGGCGTGGTGCGCGCGCGCGCCGAGTACATCTTCGATCTGATGGAGAAGTTCGCCGGTTACGGCTTCAACAAATCGCACTCGGCCGCCTACGCGCTGCTCTCCTACCAGACCGCGTACCTGAAGGCGCACTATCCGGCGGCCTTCATGGCCGCGGTGCTCTCGGCCGACATGGACCACACCGACAAGGTGGTCACGCTGATCGATGACTGCCGCAGCATGGGCCTGGCCGTGCAGCCCCCGGACGTGAACGCCTCGGGCTACGCCTTCGAAGTCGCGGGCGAGAAATCCATTCGTTATGGCCTGGGCGCAGTAAAGGGCGTGGGCCGCGGTGCAGTCGAAGCCCTCACCGCCGAGCGCAGCGCGCGCGGTGCCTACACCAGCCTCGAAGACCTGTGCCAGCGCGTCGACCTCGCGCGCGTGAACCGGCGCGTGCTCGAGGCGCTGATCCGCTCGGGCTCCTGCGACAACCTGCACCACAATCGCGCGCTGCTGATGGAGAGCCTGGCGGTCGCGATGCGCTCGGGCGAACAGCAGGCGCGCGGCGCTGCGACCGGGCAGGATGATTTCTTCGGACTGAACGCGCGCGCCGATACGGCCGTCGTCGCCTTCGTCGGCACGGTGCCCGAATGGAGCGAAGCGCAACGACTGGCGGGCGAGCGCGAGACGCTGGGCCTGTTTCTCACCGGTCACCCGATCGCACGCCTGGAGCGCGATCTGCCACAGCTTGCCGGTGCGCGCATTGGCGATCTGGCGGCCGAGCCGCGTCCGGCTGGCGGCGAGCCGCCGCGCTGGGGCGATGCCCGCAATGTCAGTGCTGCCGGCCTGCTGCTCGAACTGCGCCGGCGTGGCACGCGCGTCAGCGTGATCCTCGATGATCGCAGCGGGCGCATCGAAGTCAGCTTCAGCGAAGAGGTCTGGCAACGGCACCGCGAGCTGCTGGTGAAGGATGCGCTGATCCTGGTCGAGGGGAGCCTGCGCTTCGATGAGTTCAGCGACGCCTGGCGCATCCACGCCCGCAACGTGCAGTCGCTCGACGCCGTGCGCGAGCGCCTCGCGCGGCGCCTGGTGATCGACTGGACCCGCAACGCCGACGACCGGCGCCTGCTGACCCTGCTCGGCGACCAACTGAAGGCCGCCCGCGGCGGCGACTGCGCCGTGACTGTGCGCTACGCGACCGAGCAGGCCTACGCGAGTTTCACGCTCGGCCCCGAGTGGAATGTGCGTGCAACGGCGGAATTGCTCGAACAGTTGCAGCGTGGCATCGGGACCGTGCGGGTCGTCTACGGACCACCGGGCGGTGCCAGCTCTGTCGCGGCCGGTTGAGTCGCAACCGAATACGTTTGCAGCGCGCTTGACGAATGCCTCGCGGCGGCATGCGCATAAAATCAGAAAGACGCGCTCGACCGCACGTTCTCGAGAGAGGGGCTCGGCTGGGAACGCCGTGAATCCGTCCCTGGAGGCTCCGGCCGCGCCATCCATGGCGCGGACGGTCCCAGCCAAGCCCCTCTCTCGAGAACGTGCTGCCAAACGCAGGGTTCTGACATCCGTGCGCTTGCCCTCCAAGAGGCACTCGTTTAGCGTGTCGTGATGGCGTACTCGAGGGTGCATTTGCGGGACCGTCCGCGACAGGATGTCGCGGCCGGAGCCTCCATGGACGGATTCACGGCGTTCCCGCAAATGCACCCTCGAGTACGCCGTCGCGACACGCATTCCGTGCGCCTCTTGGGGGTTTAAACGCATGGCCGTCAGCTTCCTGGATTTTGAACAGCCCATCGCCGAACTTGAGGCGAAACTCGAAGAGCTGGGCCACGTCACGACTGACAAGGCCGTCAACATCGAAGAAGAGATGGTGCGTTTACGCGCCAAATCCCGCCAGCTGACGCGTTCGATCTTTGCGAATCTGACTCCGTGGCAGATCACGCAGCTGGCGCGGCATCCGCAGCGGCCTTATGCGCTCGATTACATCGCGGCGCTGTGCACCGATTTCCAGGAGCTGCATGGCGATCGCATGTACTCCGATGATCTGGCGATCGTCGGCGGGCCGGCGCGGCTCGAGGGCCGCTCGGTGATGCTGATCGGCCACCAGAAGGGGCGTGATACCAAAGAGCGGGTGCGGCGCAATTACGGCATGCCCAAGCCCGAGGGCTATCGCAAGGCCCTGCGGCTGATGAAGCTGGCGGAAAAATTCGGCATGCCGGTGATCACGATGATTGACACGCCGGGGGCATATCCCGGCGTCGGCTCGGAGGAGCGCAACCAGAGCGAGGCCATCGCGAGGAATCTGTTCGAGATGGCCACGCTCGCGGTGCCGATCGTCAGCGCGGTGATCGGCGAGGGCGGTTCGGGCGGTGCGCTGGCGATCGGCGTCTGCGACCGGCTGCTGATGCTGCAGTATTCGACCTACTCGGTGATCTCGCCGGAAGGCTGTGCCTCGATCCTCTGGAAAAGCGCCGACAAGAAGGAAGTCGCCGCCGAGGCGCTGAACCTCACGGCCGACCGACTCAACGACCTCGGGCTGGTCGACGAGGTGCTGAAGGAGCCGCTGGGCGGCGCACATCGTGATCCGCCGGCCATCGCCCGCGCGCTGGGCGAAGCCTTGCAGCGGCACCTGCTCGAGCTCGAGGCGCTCAGCACCGAGGATTTGTTGGCCAAACGCGAAGCGCGCCTGGCCGGATTCGGAGTGTTCGCCGAGAGCATGACGTGAACGCGCGCGCGGCGCCGCGGCGCGCTGTGCGCCGGGCGCCGGCGTTCAGCGCGCCCTGGCTGGCGCGCCAACTGCGTGCCCAGATCGGGAGCCTCCGTGGTGCGAAGCTGTGCGTAGCCTTTTCCGGCGGCGCCGATTCCATGGCCCTGCTCGCGGCGCTGGCAGCGCTGCAGGCACGCACGGGATTCCAGCTGCGCGCGCTGCACATCAACCATCGCCTGCAGCCTCAGGCGGATGCGATGGCCGCCAGCGCCCTGCGGGCAGCCAGAACCCTGGGCGTGAATTGCGAAGTCGTGCGCGCGCCGGTGCGTGTGCCGCGCGGTGCGTCGCTGGAAGCGAGCGCGCGCACGGTGCGCTACGCGGCCTTGCGCGCGCGTCTCGCTCCTGGCGAGTGGTTGCTGCTCGCGCAGCATCGCGAGGATCAGTTTGAAACCGTGCTGCTGCAGCTGCTGCGCGGCGCGGGCGTGGCGGGACTGGCGGCAATGCCGATGCTGTCCGGCCCCTTGTTGCGGCCGCTTCTGCCGGTCAGCGCCGCGGCGCTGCGCGGCTACCTGCAGCGGCGTGGCATCCGCTGGCACGAGGATCCCAGCAACGCCGATGAGCGCTTCGATCGCAACTACCTGCGCCGGCACCTGACGCCCTTGATCGAAGCGCGCTGGCCCGGCGCCGCCCAGACCGTGGCGCGCAGCGCCACGCTGGCCGCCGAGGCGCAGACCCTGCTCGAAACGCTGGCCGACCGCGACCTGCGCGTGGCCCGCGATGGCGCCGCACTGCAGGTGTCGGTGCTGCGGCGGCTCGGCGCCGCCGAGCGCCGCAATGCGCTGCGTCGCTGGCTGGCGCTGATGGAGCTGCCGCTGCCCGACCAGCGCCGACTGCAGGAAATTGCCGGCCCGGTGCTGCGGGCCCGCCATGACGCGCAGCCGCTGGTGGCCTGGCCAGGCGCCGAACTGCGCCGCCACGGCGATCTGTTGTACGCGCGCCCGGCGCCGGGCGCCGCGCCGGCTGCCGCGCCGCGCACCGTGCGCTGGGACTGGCGTGCGCAGCCGCGCGTGCACTTGGGCGCGGGGGGCAGCCTGAGCCTGGTTCCCGACGCATCCGGGCCGCTCGCCGTAACAGCATTGCCGGCGCAGTTCGCGATTCGTTTCCGGGTCGGCGGTGAGCGCCTGGTGCGCGAGCATGGCCAGCAGACGCTCAAGCGGCTGCTGCAGGAGCATCGTCTGCCGCCCTGGCTGCGAGCGGCCGTGCCGCTGCTGTATGCCGGACGGCGCCTGGTCGCGGTGGCCGATTGGTGGTGCGCTGCCGAGTTGCAGCATCAGAATGTGCGCGCTGGCGGCAAGCGGGCCCGGTTGCGCTGGATCGCTCCGGGGGAGTGACGCGCCGGCGCCATTTTGGTAGTCTGTTTGCCCGTCGTCAGTTCCCGGTTCCGAATTGGAACCGCTGACAGCAGTAAACGGCGGATCCCCCATGACCCGATTCGTATTCGTCACCGGCGGCGTGGTTTCCTCATTGGGGAAGGGCATCGCCGCCGCCTCGCTGGGCGCGATCCTCGAGGCGCGTGGCCTCAAGGTGTCGATGGTCAAGCTCGACCCGTATATCAACGTGGATCCGGGCACGATGAGCCCCTTCCAGCACGGTGAAGTCTTCGTCACCGCCGATGGCACCGAGACCGACCTGGATCTGGGCCACTACGAGCGCTTCGTGCGCACCACCACCGGCCGCCACAGCAATTTCACCACCGGGCGCATCTATGAGCGCGTGATCGCCAAGGAGCGGCGCGGCGACTACCTGGGCGCCACGGTACAGGTGATCCCGCACATCACCGACGAGATCAAGCGCAGCATCCGCATGGGCGCGGGCGATGCCGATGTCTGCATGGTGGAGATCGGCGGCACGGTCGGCGATATCGAGTCGCTCCCGTTCCTCGAGGCCATCCGCCAGCTGGGCGTCGAGCTGGGCCGCAATCACGTGGTCTATATCCACCTGACGCTGGTGCCCGTGGTCGGCGGGTCGGGGGAGATCAAGACCAAGCCCACGCAGCATTCGGTGAAGGAACTGCGTTCGATCGGTATCCAGCCCGATGTGCTGCTGTGCCGCGCGCACGCCACGTTGCCCGAAGAGCAGCGCCGCAAGATCGCGCTGTTCACCAATGTCGAGGAGCGCGCGGTGATCTCGGCGGTCGATGCCGATGACATCTACAAGATACCGCTGCTGCTGCACGAGCAGGGGCTCGATGACATCGTGGTCGACAAGCTGCGCATCGAGGCACCGGCGGCGAACCTGGCCGATTGGCGCCAGGTGGTCGGTGCGCGCAACGCCAGCGACGGCCAGGTCGATATCGCGATGGTCGGCAAGTACGTGCAGATCCGCGATTCCTACATTTCGCTGAACGAAGCGCTGATGCATGCGGGCCTGAAGAGCCGCACGCGGGTGCGCGTGCACTACCTGGAGTCCACCGACATCGAGCGCGATGGTGTCAGTGCCCTGTCGGGCATGGATGCGATCCTGGTGCCCGGCGGCTTTGGCGAGCGCGGTATCGAGGGCAAGATCCAGGCGGTGCGCTATGCACGCGAGCAGCGCATCCCGTACCTGGGCATCTGCCTCGGCATGCAGCTGGCGATCATCGAATACGGCCGGCACGTGCTGGGCCATGAAGATGCGCACAGCACCGAGTTCAACCGCGCCACCACGCACCCGGTGATCGCACTGATCACCGAGTGGCAGGATCAGCTGCACGGCGCGCAGCAGCGCGATGAAGCGGTCGCGCTCGGCGGCACCATGCGCCTGGGCGCGCAGGAAGTGCGCCTTGCCGCCGGCACGCTGGCGCGCGAGCTGTACGGGAACGATCTGATCCACGAGCGTCACCGCCACCGCTTTGAGTTCAACAACACCTTCATGGAAGAATTCCGCCGCGCCGGCATGAAATTCTCCGGCCTCTCGCCCGATGGGCTGGTGGAGATCATCGAGCTGCCGGGGCACCCCTGGTTCCTGGCCACGCAGTTCCATCCGGAGTTCACCTCCACGCCGCGCGATGGGCATCCGCTGTTCACCGGTTTCGTACGCGCGGCGCGCGCTTACCGCAGCGCGCAGCTGCCGGCCGCCGCCAGCGCATGAAGCTGGCCGGCTACGAAGTAGGCCTCGATCGACCGCTGCTGCTGATCTCGGGCCCCTGCGTCATCGAATCGGAGGCGCTGGTGGAGGAGGTAGCAGGGCATCTGTGCGAGCTGACCACGAAGCTTGGCATCCCTTACGTCTTCAAGGCCTCCTTCGACAAGGCCAATCGATCTTCGGCCAAGAGCTTTCGCGGGCCCGGCATGGAGCAGGGCCTGAAGATCCTCGAGGGCGTGCGCAAGAAGTTCAAGGTGCCGGTGCTCACCGATGTGCACGAAGACACCCCCATGGATGAAGTCGCGGCCGTGGTCGATGTGCTGCAGACGCCGGCCTTCCTGTGCCGCCAGACCAATTTCATCCTGCGGGTGTGCTCGGCCGGCAAGCCGGTGAACATCAAGAAAGGCCAGTTCCTCTCGCCCTGGGAAATGCAGAACGTGGTCGACAAGGCGCGCTCGACCGGGAATCCCTCGATCATGGTCTGCGAGCGTGGTTTCAGTTTCGGCTACAACAACCTGATCACCGACATGCGCGCGCTGATGATCATGCGCAACACCGGCTGCCCGGTGATCTTCGATGCCACGCATTCGGTGCAGCTGCCTGGTGCCGGTGCCGGCGTCTCCGGAGGCCAGCGCGAATTCGTACCAGTGCTGGCGCGCGCGGCGGTTGCCGCGGGCGTCGCCGGCGTGTTCATGGAGACGCATCCGCGGCCCGAGCAGGCGCTCTCCGACGGCCCCAATGCCTGGCCACTGGGCCGCATGGCGAGCCTGCTCACGACGCTCCAGCAGCTGGACCAGGCCGCCAAGTCACGACCCTTCGAGGAAAGCAGTCTATGAGTCGCATTGCCGAGATCCATGCCCGCGAGATCATCGATTCGCGCGGCAACCCCACGGTGGAAGCCGAGGTCACGCTGGCCAATGGCGTGCAGGGTCGCGCCGCCGTGCCCTCGGGTGCCTCCACCGGTTCGCGCGAAGCGGTCGAACTGCGCGATGGCGACAAGAAGCGCTACGGCGGCAAGGGCGTCACCAAGGCGGTCGACAACGTGAACACGGTGCTGCGCGCGGCGCTGCTGAACCGCGAGGCCGATGACCAGGCGGGGCTCGATGCGCGCATGATCGAGCTCGATGGCACCGAGAACAAAGGGCGTCTCGGGGCCAATGCGCTGCTGTCGATTTCGCTCGCCAATGCCCACGCCGCGGCGCGCGATGCCGGTCAGCCGCTGTATCGGTACCTGGGTGGCCAGCGCGCACCGCTCCTGCCGGTGCCGATGATGAACATCATCAACGGCGGCGCGCATGCCAACAACAGCCTGGATATCCAGGAGTTCATGATCCTGCCGGTGGGCGCGCCCAGCTTTCGCGAGGCGCTGCGTTACGGCGCCGAGATCTTCCACACGCTGAAGAAGATCCTCAACGAGGCGGGCATGAGCACGGCAGTGGGCGACGAGGGCGGTTTCGCGCCCGATCTGCCTTCCAACGAAGCAGCGCTGCAGACCATCCTGCAGGCGATCGAGCAGGCCGGCTACAAGCCGGGGCGCGATGTGTGCCTGGGGCTGGATGTCGCCAGCACCGAGTTCTTCCGCGACGGCAAATATGAATTCGCGGCCGAGCATCGCAGCTTCTCCTCGGCCGAATTCACGCGCTATCTCGCTGATCTCGCCGCCCGCTACCCGATCATCACGATCGAAGATGGCATGGGCGAGTCGGACTGGGCTGGCTGGTCGCACCTCACCACGGAACTCGGCCGCAAGCTGCAGCTCGTGGGCGATGACCTGTTCGTCACCAATACCAAGATCCTGGCCGAGGGCATCGCCCGCGGCATCGCCAATGCGATCCTGATCAAACCCAACCAGATCGGCACGCTCACCGAGACGCTGGCCGCGATCGAGATGGCCGATCAGGCGCACTACGCCTCGGTGGTCTCGCATCGTTCGGGCGAGACCGAGGACACCACCATCGCCGATATCGCGGTGGCGACCGCCGCCACGCAGATCAAGACCGGTTCGATGTCGCGCTCCGATCGCGTGGCCAAGTACAACCAGCTGCTGCGCATCGAGGAGCAGCTGGGTGCGAAAGCGCGTTATGCCGGACGCGATGCATTTCCGATCAAGGTATGAAGGCCGCTCAGGCAATGCAAGCAGGGCACCACACGCGCGTTGGCGAGCCCGCGGCCGACTCTGCTAGGCTGCGCCCATGAAGTGGTTTGCCGCCGCGCTCGCGACCGTATTGCTGCTGTTGCAGTACCGCCTGTGGATCTCGGGCGACGGCTTGAGCGAAGTGCTGCGCCTGAAATCGGCAGTGTCCACGCAGCAGGCGGACAATCTCAGGCTCTCTGAACGCAATCGCCAGCTGAGTGCCGAAGTGCGCGATCTCAAGCAGGGTTACGTGGCGCTGGAAGAGCGGGCGCGCACGGATCTGGGCATGATCGGCAGCAACGAGACCTTCTTCCAGGTGGTGCCGCCCGATGCCCACATGCGGCCCTCCCTGGAAACTCCACCGGCTGCCGCAGCACCGGCGCGCACGGCCAAGCGCTGAGGCGCGCCATGCGCTACTGGCTGGTGATGCCCGCGGCGGGTAGCAGTCAGCGCTTCGGCGGCGCACAGCCCAAGCAATTTTCCCCGCTGGCAGGCAGCACGGTAATGGAGCTGGCCTTGCGACCATTTCTCGAGGACCCGCGTTGCGCGGGCGCCGTCGTGGTGCTCGCCGCGGAGCAGCTGCGACAAGTTACCGCCAATACCAACGCCGATGCCAGCGACCACGCAGGTGCTGGCGCCGCGGCGCGCGTGCTGCGCGTGGCCGGCGGTGCGCGCCGCTGCGATTCAGTGCTGTGCGGCCTGGCGGCACTCGAGTCACGCGCGACTGCCGATGATTGGGTGCTGGTGCACGATGCAGCCCGGCCCTGCCTCAGCGCGGCTGACCTTACGCAGCTGCTGTCAGCGGGGCAGGGGCAGGCCGTCGGCGCGCTGCTGGCCACCCGCGTCAGCGATACCATCAAGCAGGCGGGCGAGCCTCTGGGCAACGACGGCCGTGCGGCCCCCTGTGATCGCACCGTCGATCGCGAGCGCCTCTGGCAGGCGCAGACGCCGCAGATGTTCCGTTATGCGCCCCTGTGCCATGCGCTGCGCACCGCGGTCGCTGCCGGCCGCGCGCCCACCGATGAAGCGCAGAGCTTCGAATGGCAGGGGTTGCGCCCGCTGCTGGTGGCGGCGCGCTATGCCAATCTCAAGATCACCACGGCCGAAGACCTCGTGATTGCCGGCGCATTGCTGGCAGCGCGGGCCGGGGCTGCCAGGGAGAGCGCGTGAGTACAGATATCCGGGTGGGCAGCGGCATCGACGTGCATGCCTTCGGTCCTGGCGACAGCCTGGTGCTGGGCGGCGTGCGCATTGCGCACACGCGCGGCGTGGTGGCGCATTCCGATGGCGATGTGCTGCTGCACGCGCTGGTCGATGCACTGCTCGGTGCCGCGGGCCTGGGCGATATCGGCGAGCATTTTCCGGACAGTGATCCGCAATGGAAGGGTGCCGACAGCCGACGCTTTGTCGCGGCGGTGCTGACGATGCTCGAGCGCCGCTCGTTGCGCGTCGTCAATGTCGATCTCACGCTGCTCGCGCAGCAACCGCGCCTGGCGCCGTGGCGCGAGAAGATCCGCCATTCGATCGCCACGATGCTGGGCGTCGAATTGCAGTGCATCAACCTCAAGGCCACGACTACCGAACATCTGGGTTTCCTCGGGCGCAACGAGGGCCTGATGGCGATGGCCACAGTGTTGTTGAGCCGCGCAAGCCCGGCCGCGTCGCTCAACCCGGCCGCGCCGCTCAGCCCGGACGCGAAATCCTGAGCAGCACGAGCGTAGCGCCGCTCCCGCCGCCGCGGATGCCCGCCGAGCTGAAGGCCAGCACCGCATCGGTACGGCGCAGCAGTTCGTTGACCGCCATCTTGAGCACCGGGCCGCGCGCGCCCGAGCGCAAGCCCTTGCCGTGCACGATGCGCAGGCACCGGTGCCGCTCGGCCAGTGACGCGCGCAGGAAGGCGCGCAGCTGTGCCTTGCCGGCCTCGAGCGTGAGCCCGTGCAGGTCCACTTCCGCCTCGACGCGGATGGCGCCACGGCGCAGCTGGCGCAGCAGGGTCTCGGGTACGCCGGGCCGGCGGAACTGCAGTGTGTCGCCAGGCTGGATGTCAAGCTGCACATCCACTGGTCCCAGGCTTTCGATCAACACTGCGGCGCGCTCGGCGCGCGCAAAGCGGGCGCGCGCGGGCTTGCGTTTGCGTGCCGGGGTCGCGCGCGCGCTGCTGCTCAGCGGGCGCACGCCGCGCATGGCCTGCCGGAACAGTTCCTCATCGTCATCGGTGGGGTCTGACACGCATTCCTCCGGCCACGGCCATTCAAGTATATTGGCGCGCAGCATGAAGATCCTGGTCAGCAATGATGACGGTTATCGCGCCGAGGGCATCCTGTGCCTGCGCGAGGCGCTGCAGCCGCTGGGGCAGGTCACGGTGGTGGCCCCCGATCGCAACCGCAGCGGCGCCAGCAACTCCCTGACGCTGGATGTGCCACTGCGCGTCACCCAACTCGAGCCACAGGTGTATTTCGTGCCCGGCACGCCCACCGATTGCGTGCACCTGGCGGTCTCCGGCCTGTTCGATTTCGAGTTCGACCTGGTGGTGAGCGGCATCAACGACGGACCGAACCTCGGCGATGACGTGCTCTACTCGGGCACCGTGGCGGCGGCGATGGAAGGGCGCTTCCTCGGCCTGCCCGCGGTGGCCTTGTCCCTGTGCACCGCGGCCCGCGGACCGCGCCACTTTGCCACCGCAGCCTGGGTGGCGCGCCGCGTGGTTGCGGGCCTGCAGACCCAGCCGCTCGACCCGAGCCTGATCCTCAATATCAACATCCCGGACCTGCCCCTGGCGGAACTCAAGGGGCTGCGCAGCACGCGGCTCGGCTCGCGCCACCGCTCCGAGCGCGCCATCGCGGCACAGGATCCCAAGGGATCGACTGTCTACTGGATCGGCCCCGCCGGTGCGGGCGACGATGCGGGCGAGGGCACGGATTTCGATGCGATCGCCAAGGGCTGGGTTTCGGTCACGCCGCTGTCGATCGATCTCACGCGTCACAGCGTGCTGCCGAAGCTGTCGCAGTGGCTGGGCGCATTGCCATGACCGATCCGCGCTTCGCCGGCATCGGCATGACTTCCGCGCGCACGCGCGACCGGCTGGTGCAACGCCTGCGCGACCAGGGCATCACGAATCTCGCCGTGCTCGATCGCATCCGCAATCTCCCGCGCCACATCTTCGTGGATGAGGCGCTGGCCAGTCGCGCCTATGAAGACACTGCGCTGCCGATCGGTTTCGGCCAGACGATTTCCCAGCCTTACATCGTGGCGCGCATGACCGAGGCGCTGCTCGAAGGGCCGCCATTGCGCAAGGTGCTCGAGGTAGGCACGGGCTGCGGCTACCAGACTGCCGTGCTGGCGCCGCTGGTCGAGCGCATCTACTCGATCGAACGCATCGGTGGCCTGCTCGAGCGCGCGAAAGAGCGCCTCAAGGAACTGGGCGTGCGCAATGTGCGCTACAAACTGGGCGACGGTTCCGAGGGCTGGAAGAGCATGGCGCCCTTCGATGGCATCATCGTCGCCGCGGCAGCGTTGACGGTGCCCGAGGAATTGCTCGCGCAGCTGGAAGTGAATGGTCGGCTGATCGTTCCCGCAGGCACCGAAGGTCAACAGCAGTTGCTGCGCATCGTGCGGCGTGAACAGGGCTACGAGCGACGGGTGCTGGGTCCGGTTTCTTTCGTTCCGTTGGTGGGTGGGGTCGGCTAGGGCACTCGAAAGTAAATAAGAAAAACTCTATAAGTCATTAAAATATAAGTATAAGAAACACCGCACTTGTCAAATCCTGACGCTCGCGGCTAGTATCCCACGCAGCTGTCGGCCGAACGCGACAGGCTTTTTCCCGGCCGAAGCGCACGGGATGAGGACACAGGGAAACAGGGGAAGTGCTTTAGAGTTCGACAAAAACAAAAACAGTTCAAAAACAATAACAAGGCAGTGACAATTATCCGATTCTGTCAGCTTTGGATAGTTGGTTGGTTGAGCAAGCTTTTCCTCCCTGTGTCTTCTTCCGGTGCGCTTCGCGCCGCAGTCCCGACGCTGGAACACCCAGGGCAATAGATCAGGGCAATAGACCCGCGACCACCGGGCGCAGTTCCTGCGCCAGCACGTTGTACGTGCGACACGCGGCACCCAGGCTCATCACTTCCAGCGCCACCGCGCGCGCTTCCAGCGTGCGTCGCAACTCAATGGCGCGCGCGCCTGTGGCGCATCACTGCCGAGGATCACGATCGAGGGCCTGAAGGCGAGCAGTGGCTCGAGCTCGTCCATCCCGAGTGCTTCGATACTGGTGACCGCCCAGTCCCTGATCAGCTGCTGCGGACTCAGGATGCAGGGGGTACGCAGGATCTCGCTGCCGATCTCGATCTCCCCGGGCGCGTAGCGGCGCACCGTGAGTATGCTCGGATCCTTGTCGAGTACCAGTCGCATGGCGCGGGTACGATACCACTGTGCCACGACTCGTCCTCGTCATCAGCGATCTGTACCCGGTGCGCCGTCAGCTGCACCAGCAGCTGTCACTGCCGCGACTCGCGCAGCTCGAGCAGTGGCTGGCGCGCGGCGAGGGCTCGAGGCTGGAGGCGGGTTGGCAGCAATGGCTGCTCGAAGCGTTCGGCGATGAGCGCCACGCAGCACATTCCTGGGCGCAGGTCGCCGCCGCTGCAGTTCCCGCGGCCTCCGCCGCTGACGCGAGTCAGCACCCGGCAGGTGCATGGTTCGCGACTCCGGTGCATCTGGTGGCGGGACTCGATACGGTGCGTGTGCATCCGGCCGGACTGCTGACGCTGACGCGTGATGAGCAGCTCGAACTCACGCGCGATTTTGCCACCGTGTTCCAGGGTTCCGGTTGGACCCTGCATGCGACCCAACAGCGCGAGTTGCTGCTGCAGACTGATCAGTCGCTGCAGGCGCGCAGTTCTGATCCCGCACGCTGGCTGGGGAGCGATCCGGCGGAGGGCATGGTCGCGGGCGCAGATGCCGGCCCGCTGCGGCGGCTGGGCGCTGAGCTGGAAATGTGGCTGCACGAGCATCCGGTGAATCGCGCACGCAGTGCGCGTTCGCTGTTGCCCGTGAGCGCGCTGTGGTTGTGGGGCGGCATGGCGCCCGCGCCGGCCATTGCGCCCGTGCGCTCGCAGACTGCCGCAGACGCACGCGCCACCACGCTCACGGTGTACGGCGCCGATCTGTTCCTTGCCGGTCTGTGCGTGGGCGCGGGGGCACGCAGCCTGGAGCTGGCACTGCCCTGGCCGGCGGCGCACGAGGTCGCAGGCGCGCCAGGCGATGTCATCGTGCATTGGCAGCTGGGGCCCACGCCCGATACCGCCAGCCTGCAGGCGCTCGAGCAGCAGTTGATCGCACCGCTCCTGTCGCAGCTGCGCCGTGGCGACTGGGATAGCCTGACCCTGCTCGCAGGCGATCAGGCGGTGCTGCTGCGCCGGCACGGCTGGCGTGTGTGGCGGTCACTTATCCGCAGCCAGCCGTGGTGGGAACGGCTACTCGGTTAGACTAGCCGCACTACCGGGCGCACTGGCAAAACCATGCAGACCTCCGAATCCCCATCCGACACCGCGGCGCCGCCACCAGGCGCTGCCAGCGACTGGACCATTCCGCAGCGCTGGTCGAAGTACACGAGCGCCGAGCACGCGGTGTGGGATCAGCTCTACCAGCGCCAGGCGCGACAGCTCCCGGGCCGGGTCGCGCCGGTGTTCCTCGAAGGGCTGGAGCGGCTCGGCATGGCACAGCCGGGTATTCCCGATTTCGAGCAGCTTTCCGCGCGCCTGATGCGCGCCACCGGCTGGTCGGTGGTCGCCGTGCCGGGGCTGGTGCCCGACGAGGTGTTCTTCGAGCATCTCTCGCAGCGACGCTTCGTCGCCGGCAGTTTCATCCGCCGCCCCGAGCAGCTCGACTATCTGCAGGAACCCGATGTGTTCCACGATGTGTTCGGCCACGTGCCGCTGCTCGCGCACCCCGTGTTCGCCGACTACATGCAGGCCTACGGACAAGGGGGCCTGCGCGCGCTGAAGTTCGATGCCATCCACAAGCTCGCGCGCCTGTACTGGTACACGGTCGAGTTCGGGCTGATACGCGATGGCGATGCGCTGCGCATCTACGGCGCCGGCATCGTCTCCTCGCATGGCGAGACCCGCTATGCGCTCGATGATCCGGCGCCGCTGCGCATCGGCTTCAACCTGCCCCGCGTGCTGCGCACGCGCTATCGCATCGACAGCTTCCAGCAGAACTATTTCGTGATCGACAGCTTCGATGACCTGCTGCGCCAGACCCTCGACACCGATTTCGCGCCGCTCTACGCGCAGCTGGCCACAGCCCCCGACATCGAGCCCAACGTGCTGCTGCCAGGCGAACACCGCTTTGCGCATGCCGCGCTGCCGCCGGTCTGAGCCCAGGCCAGTAAACCCATGCCCGCAACGCTGAGCATCAGCCGCCGCGAGGTGCCGGCGCAGGCGCCTGACCTCGGCGGCGGGCTGCATCCGGTGCTGCAGCGCGTCTACCTCGCGCGCGGCATCAGGAGCAGCGCCGAACTGCAATGCAATCTCGAGCAGCTCGCCCCGGTAGGGAGCCTGGCAGGCACTGAGGCTGCGGCCGCGCTGCTGCTGCGCCATCGCGGCGGGCGCGTGCTGATCGTCGGCGATTTCGATGCCGACGGCGCCACCAGCACCGCATTGATGGTGCGGGCGCTGCGCGCCTGGGGCTTTGCCGCGGTCGATTTCCTGGTGCCCAACCGCTTCGAGTATGGCTACGGCCTCACGCCCGAGATCGTCGCGGTCGCGGCCGAGCGCGCACCCTCGCTGATCGTCACCGTGGACAACGGCATCTCCAGCAATGCGGGCGTGGCCGCGGCGCGCGCGCGTGGCATCGAGGTGCTGATCACCGATCATCACCTCGCGGGCGCCGTGCTGCCCGAGGCCAACGTGATCGTGAATCCGAACCTGCCTGGCAGCCGCTTTGCCAGCAGCGCACTGGCCGGCGTCGGTGTGGCCTTCTACGTATGCGCGGCGCTGCGCCGCCTGCTTGAATCCGAATCGCTCCTGGCGGCCGATGCGCTGCCGACGGCGCGGCTGCTGGATCTCGTGGCGCTGGGCACCGTGGCCGATGTGGTGCCGCTCGATGCGAACAACCGCATCCTGGTGTCACAGGGGCTGGCGCGCATCCGCGCCGGGCGCTGCGTCCCGGGCATCAGTGCACTGCTCAGCGTTGCGAAGCGCGCGCCGGCCGAACTCGTCGCTACCGATCTGGGCTTCGCGGTGGCGCCGCGGCTCAATGCCGCGGGCCGGCTCACCGACATGTCCATCGGCATCCGCTGCCTGCTGGAG
Source organism: uncultured Gammaproteobacteria bacterium (assembly GCA_963764065.1). Classification (GTDB taxonomy): domain Bacteria; phylum Pseudomonadota; class Gammaproteobacteria; order Steroidobacterales; family Steroidobacteraceae; genus FEN-1191. Next base: position 47,257 of record CAVXRM010000009.1, read on the forward strand.
GACGATGCCGCGCAGGCACTGCTGCTGGCGCAGGAGCTGGATGCGCTGAATGCGCAGCGCCGCGAGATTGAGGCCGACATGCAGGTGCAGGCGCTGGCCGCCGTGCGCGCGCTGGCAGACCCCGGCAGCGGCACGCAGCGTGCCGGCGTGTGCCTGTACGATGCCAGCTGGCACCAGGGCGTGGTCGGTCTGGTGGCCAGCCGTGTGAAAGAGCGGCTGCGTCGTCCGGTGATTGCCTTCGCCAATGCCGATGCACGCACATTGCGCGGCTCGGCCCGCTCGGTACCGGGCGTGCACGTGCGCGATGTGCTGGAAGCGATCGCCACGCGCGAGCCGCAGCTGGTCGAGAAATTTGGCGGCCACGCGATGGCGGCGGGCCTGAGCCTGCCGCTGGCGCACCTTGATCGCTTCGCGCGCGCCTTCGACGCTGAAGTCACGCGCGCGATGACGGGCCTCGCCGGTGGCGATGCCATCCAGACCGATGGCGAACTTTCCTGGGAACAGATCGCACTGCCGCTGGCGAGCGAGCTGCGCAGCGCCGGCCCCTGGGGCGCAGGATTTCCAGAGCCGCAGTTCGACGGCCTGTTCGAACTACGCGGCGCGCGCGTGGTGGGCGAACGTCACCTGAAGTTCCAGGTGTTGGCGGAGGAGGGGCGCGGCGGCTTCGAGGCCATCGCCTTCAACAGCATCGATCCGCTGCAGCCGGCCGAACTGCCCAGCGGCCGCCGCCGGCTGGTGTATCGGCTCGGCACCAATGACTATCGCGGCGAGCGGCGCCTGCAGCTGGTCGTGGAACATCTGCTGGCGCCGTAGCGGCGCCGCGCGTTCAGGGGGCCTTGCGCTCCAGCGGGAAGGTCAGCTGCACGCAAGTGCCCTCGGCAACCTTGACCTCGAGCTCCGCTGCCAGTTGACCCGCCAGCGTGTTGACCAGCTGCAAGCCCATCGTGCGGCAATGCCTGACATCGATGCCGGCGGGCAGGCCGACCCCATTGTCGATCACCGCCAGCTGCAGCCGGCTCGCATCCGGCTGGGCAATGCTGATGTGGATCCTGCCCGGTCGCCCGTCAGGGAAAGCATGCTTCAGGGCATTGGTGATGAGCTCGTTGAGGATCAGGCCGCAGGGAATCGCGGTGTCGATCGGCAGCGTGATGTCAGCGATCGTGAAATCCAGCGAGACCGAAGTGGCCGAGTTGCTGGCGGCGCGCATGATGTCCTGCGTGAGGCTGCGTACGTAGTCGGGCAGCGGCACGCTGGCCAGGCTGCTGGACTGGTACAGCTTCTCGTGGATGAGTGCGATGGCCTGCACGCGGTGCTGGCACTGTTCCAGCGTTTCACGGCTCGAGGCATCCTGCAGCCGGCGCATCTGCATGCCGACCAGGCTCGAGATGATCTGCAGGTTGTTCTTCACCCGGTGATGGATTTCCTGCAGCAGCACCTCTTTCTCGTGCAGCGAGGCGCGCAGCGCGGTTTCCATCTGGCGGCGATTGTCGATGTCGAGCGAGATGCCCACCACCTTGCTCGGCGAGCCATCGGCTGCGCGCTCGACCACGCGCGCGCGATCTAGCAGCCAGCGGTAGTCACCATTGGCGCCCAGCAGCCGGAACTCGCTCTGGTAGAAACCGGTGGCGTCGGCGGCTTCGCTCGCGTAGATACGCTCCTGAGCCGTGCGGTCGTCGGGATGGACGCCGCTCAGCCAGGTCTCGCGGCGCTCGCGGGCCTGCCGGTCGTCGACCTCGTAGCCGAGCGTGCGATGCCAATGCACATTACCGGTGACGATGTCGCGTTCGATGTCGTATTCCCACACCGGGAGCCTGGCCGCGTTGATCGCCAGCTCATAGCGATCCTCGGCGGCCCGCAACGCGTCCACGGTCTTCTTCTGGGTGTGGATATCGATGCAAACGCCAGCCGACAGCAACGGCGTGCCGTCATCGCCCCGGCTCGTCACCCGGCCGCGCTCGTGCACCCAGCGCCACTCGCCATTGTGGTTGCGGATGCGGTATTCGACCGCGTAGTGGTCGCTGTGGCCCTGCAGGCATTCCACGTCCGCCGCCATGTAGGCCTCGAGATCGTCGGGATGGATGCGCTCCATCCAGCGATCGAGGCCGCTGCGGCCGATGCACGGATCCACATCGAAGCGCTCGCACCAGTTGTTCAGCCAGCGGCAATCGCCCGCATTGGTTGATTCCCACAGGCCGATCTCGGTGCCCCAGATCGCGGCATCGAGCCGCGCCTGGCTGCTGCGCAGCCGCTCGGTGTCGCGATGCCGCTGGATCACGAAGGCCGCCAGCGAGGAGGCGAAGCGGATCAGCTCGGTTTCCTGCGGCGAGGGCGAGCGGCGCTCGCGGTAATACAGCGCCAGTGTGCCCAGCAGCGCGCGCGCATCATCGAGGATCGGCACCGACCAGCAGGCCCGCAGTCCGTGGCCCAGGGCGATCGGCACGAAGCCGTCCCAGAGGGGCGAGGTTTCGATGTCTTCGACCACCACCATCTCGCGGCGCGCGGCGGCAGTACCGCAGCAGCCATAGCCGTCGATGATCGGCACCGGACCGAGGGCCTGTACGTAGCTTTCTGGCACGCTGGGCGCGGCACCCGGCAGCAGCAGGCGTTCGGCGCTGTCGGCGAGCAGCACCGTGCAGTGCAGGCCGTCGGCCCAGGTCTCCACGTAGGTTGCGAGGCCATCGAGCAGCACGTTGAGCGGCGCGGACGAGGTCAGCAGCGCAAGTAGTCGCACCTGCGCACGCAGGTCATTGGGAGGCGCCGCCGTCGAGGGCGCGCGACGCACGATGGCATCGACGGCCGCGGCCCAATCGCCGTGTGCGGTGGCGGTGGCCATGGCGCGGGCCGGAGTCAGCCCGCCGATAACGACCGGCGCTGCCGGCGCGCGGTCAGTTCGATGGTCGCCTTGAGCGCCACGCCGCTGACCGGTTTCACCAGGTAAGCGTAGGGCTCGGAATGCTTGGCGCGCTCGAAGGTGGCGTCATCGGCGAGCGCGGTGACGAAGATCACCGCGGTGTCGAATTCCTGGCGCAGTTGGGAAGCCACCTCGATGCCATCGACCTTGCCGGCGATGCGGATGTCGGTGAGCGCGATGTCGGGCCGCGTGGTGCGCGCGATGTCCAGCGCTTCGGCGCCGGTCGCGGCCACGGCATAGGCATCGTACCCCCAGCTGTTGAGCGTCTCCTGCAGATCGGCGGCGACGATGCGCTCGTCCTCGACGATCAGGATGCGTGGAGGTTGCTCGGGAATCGGCGCCGTGAAATTCAGCAGCACGCCAGCATTGGCCACGGCCTTGGGCTGCTGCCGGGCGTCGCGCGCCAGCTGCTTGCCGGCGCTGGCCATCAGGTCGATGCCATAGCGGTTCGCCGTGCGAATGAGGTAGAGCAGGATGTCCCCGAACTCGGCTTCGACGCGCTGGCGATCGTGCGCGGACATATCGTGCAGGCGCTTCACCAGACTGTGAATGGCCTGTTTCGCTTCGGACAGCTGCATTGTGGTTACTGGTATCCCCGGGTTAGTACCAAACTCCGTCCTGGAGGTTCCCCTGTACTGTGCGGTATAGCACGGACCTCGCAGCAGGGGAAGCCGCTCTAGTGACGTACCCGGACCGCCCGTCGGTTGCTCGCCCGGGTCGAGCGGGGCTCGGCAGCACGGGCCTGGGCGCGGTGGATGGCACTCTCGACGTCCACGCCTGCCCGCGCGGCGAATTCGAGCAGCAATTGGTACAGCTCGCCCAGCTCGTCGGCGACCTGATTGCGATCCGCCGCGGCCCGATCGAGTGCAAAACTGCGCAGCATCCGCTTGGCCGTTCGCAGCGAAGCGGGTGCTTCCGTCCGCACGGGCGAGACCCGGCGCCCGGAGCGCAGCCAGCGCACGGCGCTTTGTTGCGTGGTGAATAGCGCCACCGTGGATCTGAGTGCGCTGCCGCTGGCGGAAGCCACCGAGCCGCCCAATGCCTGCCTGGAACACAACAGTGCGGTGCGCGTGCCTTGTGGCAAGGTGAGGCGCGCGATCAGCAATTCCGGCCATGGGAGCAGTGCGGCGCGCCGGGGCGTTTCAATACGGCGCGCATCGATCAGGATGCGGCGGCTCGAGGCCAGCCGCGCGGCGTCGTGCACGCGCGCGCTCAGTTGCGTCGCGCGACGGGCGTCCGGGAAGCGATGCATGGTGGCCCAGACCATGCCCCGGTTGATCCTGATATCGACGGGGCTGGTCATTTGGTCCCCCCGACCGGTCGATGAACCCCGAGTGCAATTTAACTTAATTTATGGTCGAAGGCGCTCCCGGGCTTTCAGAATGTCATCGAGGCGTGCCGGCACGGCCGGATCGCGCTCCAGATGAGGATAACGCAGGCCCTCGTAGTATTCGATACTCGTTATTCGGTAGTGGCTGCCAGAGCGCACGATCAGCGCAATGGGCTGGTGAGCCGCTTTCGCGGCGCTGACGGCATCGCTCAGGCGTTCGGCGCTGTAAGCCTCGCCATTGACCGCCACGATCTGTGCGCTGGCCACGAGCCCGGCCTGGTAGGCCGCCTTGCCCCACACCACTTCGGACACCGCGCCATCCTCATCGATGATCGCGCCGATGGAATGCAGCAGGTTGAGCTGCTTGTGAAGGCTGTCGATGTCCTTCTGGAAATCGCTGGGTTTGTCGCTGTAGACGAGCCGGTAGCCGCCGCGCCTGAGCCCATCGAGCGGCGCCGGCTGGCCCACGCCGGTGACGCGCGCTCGCAGCAGGCCGGCCCAGTCGTAGGGTTCGACCTGGTTGAGTGCGCGCACCACATCGTCAAAGGTGTAGGTGACCACCGTGCGGCTGCCGTCGTTGATGCTGAAGAAAGCGTGCGCGAAATCATCCAGCGAGTGGCGACCCTGCGAGCGCTCGCGGATCAGCGTATCGACATCGAGCCAGATCAGCAGGCCCTCGTCGTAGTAGTCCTTGTAGCGCGTCCAGTTTTCCCAGGTCGTGGGGCGGTGATGATTGATGATCGGATCGTTGGTGGTGTCCTGCAGCGAGCGCCATTGCCGGCCGGGCTGCAGGTCGTAGTAGGAGGCGAGCAGTGCGAGCTGGTCGAGTGCCTGCTGCCGGCTCCACAGGCCCGAGCGCGCCGCGAGCACATCGCCCCAGTATTCGGTCTGTCCTTCGTACACCCACAGCAGGCTGTCCTGCATCGGCACGTTGTAGTTGGGAGTCCACAGGTCCGCGGGCCGGCGGAACTTGCCGTTCCAGGAGTGCGTGTACTCGTGCGGCAGCAGGTCGCGGTACCAGGCGGTCTTGTCCCAGTCGCTGAAGGCGCCCGAACCTACCGTGTCTTCGCTCGACTGGTGATGCTCGAGACCCTTGCCGTGGATCTGATCGCTCAGTGCATACAGGAAGTCGTAGTGCTCGTAGTGATGCGAGCCGTACAGCAGCTGCGCCTGTTGTACCAGCGCGCGATAGGCCGCCAGGTGTTCAGCTTTCAATTCGAGCTGGCCGGGACGATCGGCGAACACGTTCATCGTCACTGGCGCGCCGCCGCCCGGATTCAGATCGAAGCGCGCCGCGTGACGGCCCGCGTAGACCGGGCTGTCCATCAGCGTCTCGAGATCGGTGGCCTTGAACTGCGCGCGCTCCTCATGCGTGCTCTCGGTCTCGAGCGCGCTGGCGTGTTGCCATGCGGCCGGCAGCTTCAGGCTGGCACTCACGGGTATGCGCCGCGCGTAGTAGCCTGCGGGGTAGAGCAGCAGTTCGTTCCAGTCGAGCACCGCGAGATCCGGACTCATCTCCACCGGATCGATCGCCGGCTCGGTCGGCGAGAGATAGTCGAAAGCCACATCGAGCTTCCGTGATGGCCGCTGCGCCCGTGGGCAGCAGATGAAAGGCGTACACATCGAGCGGATCGCGTTGCCAGGGGATGGGTGTGCCGTGGCTGCTGATGCGTAGCCCCGTCAGCCGCTCGATTGGCCCTGTGTGCGAGTGATTGCCGGGCAGCCACTTGGGGAACAGCAGCACGCTCTCGCGCGACACGCCGCTGATGTGCTCTTCGACGTGTACCACCCGATGCTGCGTGTCGCTGGCATCGACCGACAGCGTGAGTTTGCCGGGAAAGGCGCGATCGAGCGGCGCTGCCAGCGGTGCTGGCAGCTGCTGTGCGAGCGGGCCCGCGGCATGCGCAGGGCTTGCGGCCAGCAGCGCGGCACTGGCGCCGACGCTCATGATGAACACTGCGAGGCCGGTAGATTTCATCGCTGCTCCCCTGCGCTGCCCAAGGCGTTGAGCGCTGATCTTACCCGAGCCGTGATACCATGCGCGCCTCGCAAAACCGGGCCTGATCATGGAAGTTTCGCAACTGCGTCGTTCGCTGCAAGATCTCGAGGAGCGTGCCGTCTCCTTGAGGGGGTTCCTTTGATTACGACAGCAAGCGCGAGCGGCTCGAGGAAGTGCGGCTGGAGCTCGAAGATCCCGCCGTCTGGACCAAGCCCGAGCGCGCCCAGGAACTGGGGCGCGAGCGCGCGCGCCTAAGCGCTGAAATCGAGGAGCTCGATCGCGCCACCACCGGTGCGCGCAATGCACTCGAGCTGCTCGACCTGGCGGCCGCCGACAACGATGAGGGTGCTGCCAGCGACCTGGAACAGGAGCGCGCGGTCATCGAACAGGGCGTGCGGCGGCTCGAGTTCAAGCGCATGTTCCGCGGCGAGATGGATTCCCACAATGCCTTCCTCGATATCCAGGCCGGCGCCGGCGGCACCGAGGCGCAGGACTGGGCGCAGATGCTGCTGCGCATGTACCTCAAGTGGGCCGTGGCGCGCGGCTTCAGCGCCGAGGTGATCGACTCGAACCCCGGCGAAGTCGCCGGCTTCAAGTCGGCCACCGTCGAAATCCGCGGCGAATACGCCTACGGGTGGCTGCGCACCGAGACCGGTGTGCACCGCCTGGTGCGCAAGTCGCCTTTCGATTCGGGCAACCGCCGTCATACCTCTTTTGCCTCTGTGTTCGTTTCACCGGAAGTCGATGACGATATCGCCATCGAGATCAATCCGGCCGACCTGCGCATGGATGTCTACCGCTCCAGCGGCGCCGGCGGCCAGCACGTCAACAAGACCGAGTCGGCGGTGCGCATCACGCATGCACCCAGCGGCATTGTCGTGGCCTGCCAGAACGAGCGCAGCCAGCACAAGAACCGCGCCACCGCGATGAAGATGCTCAAGGCCAAGCTCTACGAGCTCGAGGTCAACAAGCGCAATGCCGCGGCGCGGGTGCTGGAAGATTCCAAATCGGATGTAAGCTGGGGCAACCAGATCCGCTCCTACGTGCTCGACCAGTCGCGCATCAAGGATCTGCGTACCGGCGTCGAAGTGGGCAACACCGGTTCGGTGCTCGATGGGGCGCTGGATCAATTCATGGAAGCGAGTCTCAAGGCGGGTTTGTGAGCAACGATCAATCCGTGCCAGGCACAGACGAGAATCACCTGATCGCCGAGCGGCGCGCCAAGCTGGCCGAGTGGCGCACCCTGGGCACCGCCTTCCCCAACGATTTTCGCCGCGATGCGCTGGCGGCCGACCTGCTGGCCACCTACGCCGAACGCGATGGCGCCTGGCTCGAGGCCAATCCGGTGCGGGTGCGGGTCGGTGGGCGCATGATGTTCAAGCGCGTGATGGGCAAGGCAAGCTTTGCCAAGATCGTCGATCGCAGCGGCACCTTGCAGCTGTTCCTGCAGACGGAAACCCTGGGCGCCGCCTACGAGGCCTTCAAGGGCTACGACGTCGGCGACATCCTTGGCGCCGAAGGGCCGCTGTTCCGCACGCGCACCGGTGAGCTGTCGGTGCGGGTCGAGCGGCTGCGGCTGCTGGCCAAGGCGCTGCGACCGCTCCCCGACAAGTGGCATGGGCTCGCCGATACCGAGACCCGCTATCGCCAGCGCTACGTGGACCTGCTGATGAGCGAGCCGAGTCGCGAACTGTTTCGCACCCGCACGCGCATCGTGCGCTACCTGCGCGACGCGCTCGATGCGCTCGACTTCCTCGAGGTCGAGACGCCGATGATGCAGCCGATACCCGGCGGCGCTGCGGCCCGGCCCTTCATCACCCATCACAACGCGCTCGATCAGCAGATGTACCTGCGCATCGCGCCGGAGCTCTATCTCAAGCGCCTGATCGTCGGCGGGCTCGAGCGCGTGTACGAGATCAACCGCAATTTCCGCAATGAAGGGCTCTCCACCCGCCACAACCCCGAGTTCACGATGCTCGAGCTGTACTGGGCCTACAGCGACTTTCGCGAGCTGATGGAGCTGATCGAGCGGCTGATGCGCGGTTTGTGCGATGGACTGTTCGGCAGGCGCACGCTGCACTATCAGGGGCGCGATTACGACTTCGGCAAGCCGTTCCGTCGGGTCACGATCGAGGATCTGATCTGCGAGCGCAATCCCACGCTCGAGCGTGCGCGTCTGCGCGAGGTGCCTTACCTGCGCAGCGCCTGCGCGCAGCTGGGCATTGCCTGCCAGGCGGGTGATGGCGCCGGCAAACTGCAGATCGAGATCTTCGAGAAGACCGCCGAGCACACGCTCGAGGATCCGACCTTCGTGTACGCGTATCCGGCCGAAGTCTCGCCGCTCTCGCGCGCCAATGATGCCGACCCGTTCCTCACCGATCGCTTCGAGTTCTTCGTCGCCGGTCGCGAACTGGCCAATGGCTTCTCGGAACTCAATGACCCCGAGGACCAGGCGGCGCGTTTTCGTGCGCAGGTGGCACGTCACGAGGCCGGAGACCACGAAGCCATGCACTACGATGCCGACTACATCCGCGCGCTTGAATACGGCATGCCGCCGACCGCGGGGCTGGGCATCGGCGTCGATCGCCTGGTGATGCTGCTGACCGATGCAGCTTCGATCCGCGACGTGCTGCTGTTTCCGCACATGCGACCGGAAGGGTGAGCGGCGCAATCCGTCCGGCGGCGCCAGCCGTGCGCGCCATTGGCGTCTTTGATTCCGGCGTAGGCGGCCTGACGGTGCTGCGCGCCCTGCATTCGGCAATGCCGGCGGAACATTTCCTCTATCTGGGCGACACCGCGCGCTTGCCCTACGGCACCAAGAGCGAGCACACCGTGGTGCGCTACGCAATCCAGGCCGCGGATGAACTGGTGGCCCGCGATATCAAGTGCCTGGTGGTGGCCTGCAACACCGCTTCGGCCGCAGCATTGCCGGCGATGCGCGAGCGCTATGCCGGTCTGCCCGTGATTGGCGTGATCGAGCCGGGCGCGCGCGCGGCCTGCGAGGCGACCCGCAATGATCGCATCGCGGTGCTCGGCACCGACAGCACCGTGCGCGGCGGCGCGTACACGCGCGCTATCCACTCACTCAAACCCCAGGCCCGCGTGAGCGCGATAGCCTGCTCGGTATTCGTTGCGCTGGCCGAGGAGGGCTGGACGGATGGCGCGGTCGTGCAGGCCGCGGCGCAGCGTTACCTGCAACCCCTGCTGATCGGTGGCTTGCAGGCCGCCGATACGCTGGTGCTGGGCTGCACGCATTTTCCGGTGTTGGCGCCGGTGATCGCAGCCACGCTTGGCAATGAGGTGCGAATCGTTGATTCGGCTGTGACTACTGCAGTGGCGGTACGGGCCGAACTCGAGCGTGCGCAACTCTTGCGCCCGGCGGTGCCCGGCCCGGTCGGAGCCCAGCAGGCGCCGGCCGACGAGATGCAGTTTCTCGCTACCGACGGCGTGGAGCGCTTCGCCGCGATCGGCAGCCGCTTCCTCGGCCGCGAGATCGATGCCGGCGCGGTCGAGCTGATCGATCTCTAGGCGCCCACGGCAGGCGCCCGCGAAGATCAGGCAACGCGCTCGAGCAGCGCGCTGAGTTCGGCCGGCTGATCCACCATGATGTCGTGGCCGCAGTTCATCACTCGCGTCTGCCAATGCCGATCGGCACGGCAGCGCGCCAGCGCGTTGTCGAAGGCTGGGTTCGCGAAACCGCTGGCACGGACATACAGCTTCTTCGCCACCTGCTGGTAGGCGCCAGTCACCTTGAGTTTCTCGGTGAAGCAGCCGACTGGATGCGGCGTCATCTTCGCATCCACCCAGGCGCGGTCGTGCTCGTTCACGCCGAAGGCCGTGGCGCTGATCGGCGCCACCAGTCGTTCGGTCCAGGTTGCGCCGCCCAGCACGTCGCCCGCCGACTGTCCGTCGGTGGGCAGGAAGGCATCGAGGTAGACCAGCGCGCCGATGCGCTCGTGCAGTTGCTCCGCTACACCCGTGATCACCATGCCGCCGTAGGAGTGGCCGACCAGTACCACGCGATCGAGATCCTTCCATTTGATCTCGCCGATCACGTCATTGATCTGGGTGCTGAGGTTGATGGCATCACCGGCCAGGTGCGCGCGCTCGCCCACGCCCGAGAGCGTGGGGGCCACGACATAGTGGCCGCGCGCGCTCAGCCGGTCGGCCACGCGTCGCCAGCACCAGCCGCCGTGCCAGGCGCCGTGCACCAGCACGAACGTCGTGGGTTTGCGCGCGGCCAGCGCTGTTGCCGGCACAGCCAGGGCACTGACACCGGCGAGGCTGGTAGCAGCGGCGATGAGCTGGCGGCGGGTGAGGCCGGTGGGCGCGGGTATACTCATCAATCCATACTCCAGTGTGCGTTGGCAGACAGAGAGACTCCGGCAATGATTCTATACCGTTGGCGGCGGCAGCACGCCGGCGTACTGCGGGCGCGACGATGACCAGCTCCGAATCAGCCGAGCGGCAGCCGCTGGTGTTCCTGCTCGATGTGGACAATACGCTGTTCGACAACGATGGCTTTGCCGCCGATCTCTCGGCGCGCCTGGAGCAGGATTTTGGCGCGGCGGAACGCGATCGCTTCTGGTCCCTGTATGCCGCGCGACGCGAGCGCGAGGGTTATGCGGACTACCTGGGCACGCTCCAGGAGTTTCGCGCCGGCCACGATTTCGGGCAACGGCTGCTGCAATTGTCGGCCTTCGTACTCGACTACCCGTTCATGCAGCACCTGTATCCGCATGCCCTCGAGGCGGTCACTCACTTGCAGGGCCTCGGCCAGCCGGTGGTGCTCTCGGATGGCGATGTGGTGTTTCAACCGCGCAAGGTGCAGCGCTCGGGTATCTGGGATGCTGTCCAGGGCAGGGTGCTGATCTACCTGCACAAGCAGTGGGCACTCGATGCCGTGCAGCGTCACTATCCGGCCGATCACTACGTGATGATCGACGACAAGCCGCAGCTGCTCAGTGTGATGAAGCCGCTGATGGGTGCGCGCCTTACGACGGTATTCGTACGCCAGGGCCACTATGCGCGGGAGACGCCGCTGCCGTCGGCCGGGTGGCCGCCGGATCTCACGATCGAACGCATCGGCGATCTGATCGGCCTGGACGCCGCGGCATTTGCAGGGCGCCCGTGAACGTGCCCGCGCCATCGAGGATCAATCCCCTGGCAGGTACTGCGGCAGCCGCGACGCAGCTGGTGGACATCGGCGCCTTGCTTGACGCCTATGTCAACCTGCGTCCCGATCCGGCCGTGCCGGCGCAGCGCGTGGTCTTTGGCACATCAGGGCACCGCGGAAGTTCGCTGCAGCGCAATTTTAATGAATGGCATGTGCTGGCCATCTGCCAGGCGTTGTGTGACTACCGCGTAGCCCAGCGAATCGACGGGCCACTGTTTCTCGGCATCGATACCCATGCGCTCTCGGCGCCCGCCGCGCGCAGCGCGCTGGAAGTGCTGGCGGCCAATGGCGTCGAAGTGCAGGTGGCAGCGAATGAGGAATACACGCCCACGCCGGCGGTTTCACTGGCGATCCTGGGCTACAACCAGGCGCGTACCAGTGGCCTGGCCGACGGCCTGGTGATCACGCCGTCGCACAATCCGCCCGACAGTGGCGGCATCAAGTACAACGCCGTGCACGGCGGGCCCGCCGATACCATGGCCACGGACTGGATCGGCGCGCGCGCCAACGCGCTGCTGCACGGGGCGCTGCGCGAGGTTCGACGGCTCCCGTACGCCAGTGCGCGCGCGGCGGGCAGCACTCACGAGCATGACTTCCTCGGCGCCTATGTGGCGGCCCTGGGCGAGGTGCTTGAATTCGATGTGATACGCAACGCGGGCATCCGCATGGGCGTGGATCCCCTGGGCGGTGCTGGCGTGCACTACTGGGGGCGCATCGCCGAGCGCTATCGGCTCGATCTCACGGTGATCAGCGAACAGGTGGATCCGACTTTCAGTTTCATGAGCCTGGACTGGGACGGGCGCATCCGCATGGATCCGTCCTCGGCCTATGCAATGCGGTCGTTGATCGGCGCCAGGGATCGCTTCGATATTGCCTTTGCCTGCGACACCGACCATGACCGCCACGGCATCGTCACGCGCAGCGCCGGCCTGCTGCCGGCCAACCACTACCTGTGCGTCGCCATCGATTACCTGTTCCGCCATCGACCACGCTGGGGGCCGGGCATGGCCGTGGGCAAGACCATTGTCAGCAGCGCATTGATCGATCGGGTAGCGGCGCGACTGCAGCGTCGAGTGGTTGAAGTACCGGTGGGGTTCAAGTGGTTCGTCGCCGGCTTGCTGGACGGTGACCTGGGCTTCGCCGGTGAGGAAAGCGCTGGGGCTACATGCAGCCGCCTGGACGGAACCGTATGGACCACCGACAAGGATGGCCTGGTGCCGGCACTGCTGTCGGCGGAAATCACCGCCCGCAGCGGACGCGATCCGGGCGAATACTACGCGCAACTCGCCGCCGAGCTGGGTGCGCCGTTGAGCGCCCGCGTCGACGCGCCTGCAACTGCCGCGCAACGCGCAGCGGCTCGCCCGGCTGGCACCCGAACAGCTGGGCACTCGCCAGCTTGCCGGTGAAACCATTGCCAGTGTGCAGGATCACGCGCCTGGCAATGGCGCTGCCATTGGCGGCATCAAGGTGATTGCGACCGGCGGCTGGTTTGCAGCCCGCCCGTCGGGCACCGAAGACCTCTACAAGATCTACGCCGAGAGCTTTCGCGGCGAGCCACACTTGCAGCAGATCCTGGGCGAAGCGCAGCAGATCGTCGATGCCGCCCTGTCCGTGCCCTGAACTTTTGCAACCAGGATAACCATGAGCATTCCCACGCTTGATGCCGCGAGCCTTGCCTTGATCGACGGCTACTGGCGTGCGGCCAACTATGTGTCGGTGGGCCAGATCTACCTGCGCGACAATCCATTGCTGCGCCGGCCGCTGAGTCTCGCGGATGTGAAGCGCACGCTGCTCGGCCACTGGGGCACGACGCCCGGCCAGAATTTCATCTACGTCCATCTCAATCGGCTGATCGTGCGGCACGAGCTGGACATGATCTACATATCGGGTCCCGGCCACGGCGGACCCGCGCTGGTCGGCAACACCTACCTCGAAGGCACTTACAGCGAGATCTATCCGGACATCAGCCAGGACGAGGCGGGGTTGCAGCGGCTGTTCAGGCAGTTCTCCTTCCCCGGTGGCATTCCCAGCCATGTGTCACCCGAGTGCCCCGGTTCCATTCACGAGGGCGGGGAACTCGGCTATTCACTCAGCCATGCCTTTGGTGCGGTCTTCGACAATCCGGACCTGATCGTGGCCTGCGTGATCGGCGATGGCGAGGCGGAGACTGGCCCGCTGGCCACGGCCTGGCACTCGAACAAATTCCTGAGCGCTGCCACCGACGGCGCCGTGCTGCCGATCCTGCATTTGAACGGCTACAAGATCGCCAACCCCACCGTCCTGGCGCGCATCAGCCGCGAAGAGCTGGAGCAGTTGTTGCGTGGCTATGGCTGGACGCCGTATTTCGTCGATGGAGACGATCCGGCATTGATGCACGAGGCGATGGCGGCGACACTCGAGGCAGCGCTGGCCGATATCCAGCGCATACAGCAGGACGCGCGCCAGCACGGCAAGCTGGAGCGGGCGCGCTGGCCGATGATCGTGCTCAAGTCACCCAAGGGCTGGACCGGGCCCAAATGGGTCGATGGCCTGCCGGTGGAAGGCACCTGTCGCGCCCACCAGGTGCCGATTTCCGATCCGGGTACTCATCCCGGACACTTGCAGCTGCTCGAGGATTGGCTGCGCAGCTACCGACCCGAAGAGCTGTTCGATGCGCGCGGCAGGCTGAATGCTGAATTCGCGCAACTGGCGCCGCGCGGCGAGCGGCGCATGGGCGCCAATCCGCACGCCAACGGCGGCATGCTGCTGCGTGACCTCAGGCTCCCGGACTATCGCGAATACGCGCTGACGGTTGCGACACCGGGCGTGCGCGGCATCGGCGACACGCACGTGCTGGGGAAATTCCTGCGCGATGTGGTGCGGGAGAACAGCGAGCAGCGCAATTTCCGCGTGTTCGGACCCGACGAGACCGTATCCAACGGCCTCGAAGCGCTGCTGGAAGTCACGCCGCGCCAATGGCAGGGCGCCGTGGTGCCCACCGATGAAGGCCTCGGCGTCGATGGCCGCGTGATGGAAATGCTCAGCGAACATCAGTGCGAGGGCTGGCTCGAGGGCTATCTGCTCACTGGACGGCACGGCCTGTTCAACTGCTACGAGGCCTTCATCCACATCGTCGACTCCATGTTCAACCAGCACGCCAAGTGGCTCAAGGTGACCGCGAAGTTGCCGTGGCGGCGCAAGCTGGCCTCGCTCAACTACCTGCTGGCTTCACATGTCTGGCGCCAGGATCACAATGGCTTCACCCACCAGGACCCGGGCTTCATCGATCACGTCGTGAACAAGAAGGCCGAGATCGTGCGCATCTACCTGCCACCGGACGCCAACTGCCTGCTCTCGGTAATGGATCACTGCCTGCGCAGCCGGCACTACGTGAATGTCGTGATCGCCGGCAAGCATCCGGCGCCGCAGTGGCTGGACATGGAGGCGGCGCAGCGGCATTGCACGCGTGGCATCGGCATCTGGCAATGGGCCAGCAACGACCAGGAGACGGCACCCGATGTGGTGATGGCCTGCTGTGGCGATGTGCCGACGCTCGAGACCCTGGCAGCGGTCGCGCTGTTGCGCGCACACCTGCCGGAGCTGAAGGTCCGCGTGGTCAACGTAGTGGATCTGATGCGACTGCAGCCGCGCAGCGAACACCCGCACGGCCTGCGCGATCCGGACTTCGACGAGCTGTTCACGCTCGACAAGCCGGTGATCTTTGCCTTCCACGCCTATCCGTGGTTGATCCACAGGCTCACCTATCGCCGCCGCAACCATGCGAACATCCATGTGCGCGGCTACAAGGAGGAGGGCACCATTACTACGCCGTTCGACATGACCGTCCTGAATGACATGGACCGCTTTCACCTGGTGATGGATGTGATCGATCGCCTGCCTCAGTGCGGCGAACGCGGCCTGTACCTGAAGCAGCAGCTGAGCGACAAGCTGATTGAGCACCGTCTCTATATCAACGAACATGGCGAGGATCTGCCGGAAGTGCGCAACTGGCAGTGGCCACAGGCCACGGAAATTGGATTGCGGGCTGCCCGGTAGCGGCTGCATCGGGAGCATTCCATGCCGGTCAATTCGCCAAGCCTGCTGACGATCAACGGTGGCTCCTCCAGCATCAGGTTTGCGCTGTTTTCGCCCGATGAGGAGCCGCGGCGGCTGCACAGCGGCCGGATCGAGCGGATCGGCCTGCCAGGAACAACGCTGCATGCCAGCGGCCCGGGTGGCAGCGACCAGGAGACGCTGAGCCTACCCATCGCAGATCACGCGGCGGCCACGGCGGTGCTGCTCGACTGGCTGGTGACACGCCTCGAGGGTGCCGCGCCGCTTGCAGTGGGTCACCGTGTGGTGCATGGCGGGCCGGAATTCAGCGCCCCGCAAGCCATCACGACCGGTGTGCTGGCGAAGCTCCGGGCGCTGTTCGAGCTGGATCCGGAACACCTGCCGCTGGAACTGCTGATCATCGACGCCATCCGCGCGCGTTACCCGGACGTGGCGCAATGGGCCTGCTTCGATACCGCCTTTCACCATGACCTGCCGCGCGTGGCGCGCGTGCTGCCGATTCCGCGGCGCTACGAAGCGGCCGGTGTGCGGCGGTTCGGCTTTCACGGCCTTTCGTATGAGTTCCTGCTCGGCGAGCTCGCGCGCCTGAATCGCGGCGAAGTGGCCAACGGTCGACTGGTGCTGGCGCACCTGGGGAACGGGTCGAGCATGGCGGCCGTGCATCGCGGCCATAGCGTCGATACCACCATGTCCTTCACGCCTGCTGCCGGTCTGCCCATGAGCACGCGCTCAGGAGATCTGGACCCGGGGCTGGGCAGTTACCTGGCGCGCACCGAGGGCATGACGGCAGCCCAGTTTTCCCGGATGACGAACTTCGAGTCTGGCCTGCTGGGCATCGCGGAGACCAGCTCGGATATGCGCGATCTGCTCGAGCGCGAGGCCGCCGATGTGCGCGCGCAGGAAGCAGTGGCACTCTACTGTTACCAGGTCAAGAAGCAGCTCGGTGCCTATGCCGCTGCGCTCGGCGGCCTGGATACGCTGGTGTTCACGGGCGGCATTGGCCAGAACGCACCGCGGGTCCGCGAACGCGTCTGCGAAGGCCTTAGTTTTCTTGGCATCGTGCTGGATCAGCGCCGCAATGCCGCCAATGCCACGCTCATCTCGCCGGAAACCGCCCGCGTCAAGGTACGGGTGATCGCTACTGACGAGGAGCTGGTGATCGCGCGGGCGCTCAACCGCGTGGTGCGCAGCGTACGGGTGTGATGGCGGGCCGCGTGTGGGAACCGCATGAGTGCGCTGGCGCGCAGACCTTCGACACGCCTCGATGTTCACATGGCTCCTCATTCACCATCAGGAGCACGATGTGAACAAGGATCGAATAGTCGGCACGGCCAAAGAGGCCAAGGGCGCCATCAAGGAAGCGGTGGGCAAAGCCGTCGGCAATTCCCGGCTGACCGTCAAGGGTCAGGCCGAGAAGGCGGGCGGCAAACTGCAGCGAGCCGTAGGCGGCGCGAAGGACCTGATCAAGAAGCTTTGAGGCGCAAGCGAGCCGGGAGTACTGCGTATTCCCGGCTCAGCTGTGCAGCGGCTATTTCCACATCCGCATGGCGTTGTTGACGATGCCGGCCAGCACCGGGTTGCGCGTCAGGCGCCTCGCGGGCCTGCGAGCTGGCGTTTCCTGCGCGACGAGCTGAGGCGGCTGCGCCGGCGCGCCGGGTTCGTTCGCCATGGCAGGCTTGCCTGAGAGCGGCATTGCCGGCTGTGTATTGGGATTGCGCGGCAGGTACATGTTGAGCTCCGCATTGAGCAGGCGACCGGATGTCGCTCCCATACGGTGCGCGTTGCGCAATACGAAGACAGTTCGCTGGCGAACAGACCGTGAGCGGCGCAGCGCGCAACCTCGTGCCAATTGAGGCCAGCAGGCAATCGTGCCGTGTCTTCGCAACCCAAGGCATGAAACACGATGAACCTCCCGATCTCAGCTTTCTTCCCCACGCGCCTGCGCTGGCCCATCGGCCTCGGCGTGGTCATGGCGGTCGGCGCCTGCGCGTCCACGCCGCCGGCACCCACAGCGGCTTTGCAGGCCGCTCAACAGGCGATCACCGTGGCAGAGCGCACCGACGCGGGTCACTACGCACCGAGCGAGCTCGACGAGGCGCGCGCCAAGCTGGCGTCAGCAAATACGGCGGTCACCAGCAGCAAGATGGTGGTCGCGGCTCGCCTGGCCGAACAGTCGCAGGCGGAGGCCGAGCTCGCCTCGGCCAAGACCTCTGCGGTCAAGGCCAGCGCCGTCAATGCCGAGCTGACCCAAGGCAACAACACCCTCGTGGAAGAAATGGATCGCAGTGCGGGAGAGAAAAAATGAAGAATTCAAACAATGGCTGGCGGAACTTCGGAATGCTGACCTTGCTGGCCGTATCGTCGGCCGCGATGGTCGGCTGCTCGACGACGATGGTGAAACCGACAGGCCCCACGGCAGCGCGCAGCAAGCTGACGCAGCTGCAGTCTGAGCCGCGGCTGGCGAGTCGCGCTCCGGTGGCGATGAAGGAAGCCGAACTGGCCGTGGCCAGCGCCGAGCTGCCGCAGCAGGACGCCGAGCTCGCGGCGCATCTGAACTACATCGCCGACCGAAAGGTCGATACCGCCAGGCAGCTGGCGGAGACGCGCTATGCCGAAGACCAGCGCCTTGCCTTGCGCCAGCAGCGCGACAACGTGCGACTCGCTGCCCGTACGCGCGAAGCGGATGCGGCGATCAGTCAGGCGGCTGCGGCGGTGGCTGAAGGCGCCAGCCAGAAGGCGGCGGCTGACGCTGCACGCGACGATGCCAGTCTGGCGCGTTCCGACGCGGAACAGGCGCACCGGGACGCCGACCAGGCGCGCACCGATGCCTCGGTAGCCAAGGCCGCCACGGCAAATGCCGAGGAACAGTCTGCAGAACTGCTGCGGCAGCTTGATACCCTGCAGGCGAAGATGACCGATCGCGGTCTGGTAGTAACGCTGGGTGATGTGCTGTTTGCCAGCGGCCACGCAGAGCTGCGCTCGTCGAGCAATAGCCACCTGGACAAGCTGGTCGCCTTCCTCGTCAAGTACCCTGATCGATCGGTCACCATCGAGGGGCACACTGACAGCGTCGGCAGTTCCCAGTACAATCAGGATCTCTCGCTGCGACGGGCCAACTCGGTGGGCGGGTATCTGAGCGGGCAGGGCGTAGTGCCCGCGCGCATCAGCACCCTGGGCAAGGGTGAGTCCGAGCCGGTGGCAGGGAATGATTCGGCGGATGGCCGCCAGCAGAATCGCCGCGTCGAAGTCATCATCGGCAACCAGGCAGTCGCGCAACGCTGAGAACGAAGGCAATACCAGCAGCTCCAGGCCGTACGTCGCCAAACGGGCGGCTTTGGAGTGCGCTGCCTGCCGCACTGCTCTGTGTGCTGGCGGCGACTCCTGCGCCTGCAGCTGAGCCTGCGAGCACAGCGGCGGCGCCGGAAGCAGAAGCACCCGAGCGCGTGTCTCCCTCGAGCGGAACATTTTCCGGGCTGCACCGGGCTTCGAATGCAGTGACCCACAACCTCGGTGAGCGCCTCGACAAGGGACACGACTGGCTGTACCGACGCCTGGAGCATTTCATAGTCAGCGTCGACAAGCGCTACGCGGACCCCAATCGTACTGCGCTGCTGGTGCCACTCTCGCCACTGCGAATCGAGTTCGACAGTGAAATACTCAATCGCCAGCATGGGCTGGGACTCTCGCCCCGCTTCAATTTCGACGCCACCATCCGCCTGCCCAATATCGAGCGGCGCCTGCGGTTGTTCATCACCAGCAGCAACCTCTCGGAGGCCCCGGGCAACGCCGCGCTGGAGCGCAACCCGGTGCGTGCCGGTTTGCGTTTCGTGCCGCGCTCGCATGTCGATTTCGATATTGGTGTGCGGCTGAAATTCAAACCCACGGCCTTCGCCGCGCTGCGCTGGGCACCGCAGTTCGATCTGGGCAGCGCAAAGCTGTATCCGCTCATCAAGCCTTACCTTGAAAGTGGCCTGGGCCTTGGCGTCAGCGCAGGCCTCACGCTCGAGCAATGGCGCGGACGCTGGGTGGCGCGCTCTTCCAGCTACGGCAACTGGTTGCGCAACACTGCCGCGACGAGCTGGGCGCAGACTCTGTTGGTAGGTCATGCGCAGTCCATCATCCAGGAGCGGCAGTACGGCCGCTTCACCGCGGGCCGCGACCTGGCTTGCGGCACAGTGGCCGCGATCACGGCATCCGGTAATCACCTCTCGAGCGCCTCGCTCTATGAATTCAGCGTGCTGTTCAAGCGGCCGCTCCACGGCGGCTGGCTGTATGGCTATGTCGAACCGCTGGTGCGCTGGGAGCTGGGCTCCGACTGGCACCCGGACGCGGGGATTCGCATAGGCCTGGATGCCCTGTTCTGGGGCCTGGCGGCCGATGCCGCCCGGGATGCCAGCACCTGCCACTAGCCTCAGGGCGCCTATGTGCGACGACGTACAGAGCCCAGCGCCGGCGAGGCGCATCCTCGTGCTTTGGGCACACGGACATACCCGCGAGCGCAATCGCCGCAATGAACATCACGATCATGGCCAGCGCCAGCAGTAGCGCTGTGCTGCTTTCACATCAACTACGGAGATCGACAACATGAGTGCAACTGCAACAGTCAATGAGACGCTGGATCGCGCCAGCAATGGTGCACGCCGCGTCGGCAGGGAGCTGGGGCGCGGCGCCGAGCGCGTCAAGCGTACGGCGGCGACGGAATTGAACGCGCTGATCGCCGATGTCGAGGATCTGCTGACGAAGGTTGCCCACGTCGCCGATGTGGATGTAGACCGGCTGCGCAGCGGCATCCAGGACCGCATCGATTCGGCCAGGGACACGCTCGCCACTGGCAGCAAACGCTTCACCGAGACCGCGCGTCAGGCCGCAGGCGCGACCGATCACTACGTACGTCGCAGCCCCTGGCAGGCTGTCGGTGTGGCCGCTGTGGCTGGCGCCGCGGTTGCCTACCTGTTCTCGCGACGATAACCCCCGAAATCCGCCAAGGAGTCAGAACATGTTGGGAACCATAGCTATTGTGCTGCTGGTGCTCTGGGCACTGGGACTGGTCACTTCGTACACCATGGGAGGATTCATCCATATCCTGCTGGTGGTGGCCGTGGTGATGATCCTGGTGCGATTCATCCAGGGCCGCAAGATTTGAGCCTGCCGCCGCGGGGCAGCCACAAGTGGCTGCCGGCTTCGGCGGCCCGTGTTGAGTTTGCAGGAGAGAGACGAATGAATATGCAACGCATGGTGGCCATCGTGCTGCTGATCGCAGGCGCGCTGGGGCTTGCCTATGGCGGCTTCAGCTATACCAAGTCGACGCACCAGGCCGACATCGGGTCCCTGCACCTGTCGGTGGATGAAACCAGGCACGTCAATGTGCCGGTGTGGGGCGGCATCGGCCTCATGCTGGTCGGCGGCCTGCTGCTGGCGGTAGGCCGGAAGGGCTGACGCCGGTGCGCAAATCCCGCGGTTGAAAGGTATGAGCCTGTCAACGCGGGACTGCACGGCGGTCTCTTCAGTGCCTTGCCGGCCAGCCTCGCCAGGGGCTGGCCGGCAAGGATTGCCTCAAGCGCCGGTGCGCGCGCGCTCAGCTTCGGCGTTGGCCTTGTCCATCTTCAGCGCCGCGTCGGCCTGGTCCTTGCAGGCCTTCTGGGCGTCACCGCTCAGTGCCTCGCATTTTTCCTTGGCCACCTTGTTGTCGCCTTCGGCCTTGGCGTTGGCTACCTCGTAGGCACTGTCGCTCGCGGCCTTGCGGGCATCCTTGGTTTCCCCGGCAACGTCCTTGGCGGCGTCCTGCTGGGCATTGGCCACATCTTTCTTGACCTCGGATGGCGACTCGGCGCTGTTGCAGCCGCCGAGCAGGACCATGCAGCCCACGGCCGCCAGGGTGATTGTAGTGATACGCATAATTGTTCCTCTTGTCAGTCGGTGATGGGGCGGCGTGATCTGTGTCAGCCGTTGCTCGTTCGCCGCGATCAGGCTGCGCCGATAAGGCTCGCCTATCAGTGCGCTAGCGCTCGGAGCGCTGGTGGCAGCCGCCAGCGTGCGTTGGCGTACCGAAAGCAGTGCGACGCTGGCGCACTGTGTGTTCCTTTCCATGCGCGGAGACTCGCTATGCACAAGACCTCCCTGACCGATGTTGCGACCCTGCGCGAGCGCGCACGCAAACACCTCGAGGCCGGTGCCGTGACAGCCGGCTATGGCGCTGACCGCGCCGCCGTCGTCAAGCTGCTCAACGACGCATTGGCCACGGAGATGGTGTGCGTGCTGCGCTATCGTCGTCACCATTTCATGGCGCGCGGCCTGGACGCCAAGAGCACCGCGGATGAATTCCTGGTTCACTCGAGCGAGGAGCTGGCGCACGCTGACCGCCTGGCCGAGCGTATCGTGCAACTGGGCGGTGAACCGGATTTCTCGCCCGATACGCTGAGCAGCCGCAGTCACGCCGAATACGTAGCCGGGAATTCGCTGGTCGAGATGATCAGGGAAGACCTGGTGGCCGAGCGCATTGCCATCGACAGCTACCGCGAAGTCATCAGCTACCTGGGGGACAAGGATCCGACCAGCAGCCAGATGCTCAAGGGAATCCTGGCAGTCGAGGAACAGCATGCCGACGAATTGTCCGATCTGCTGCAGGGTTTGCCGGCGGCCGCCTGAGCGATCATCGTCACGAGCCGCGGCTGTTGGAAAAATGCCGCTGGCGTCCTGATGGGCGCCAGCGGCTGAAGTCTGAACCTGACCCGAGTGTTCGCCTCGACGGGAGGATCAAGGGATCTCGTGGTGGGCCTGTGGCGCAGGTTCAGCCTGGGAGAATCAACCAATTGTTGATTGTCGACGTCCTGATCCGGGTACACCGTACGCTACCGTACAGAAGCTCGATGGCGCCCTGAGATATGTGAATTGGCTGGATGTGTGCGGTAGCGAGCCGACGTGCGGCCTGCGAGGTCCTAGCCTGCCGCGACGATCAGGAGAGCGACATGAAATCCGATATGCAGATTCAACGCGATGTCATCGACGCGCTGGCGGTCCTGATGCCTGACAGGGGCACGATGGTTGCCGTGACTGTGCAGAGCGCCGCTGTCACCCTGAGCGGTCATGTCGGCTCGGATGCGCTGCGCCTGCGCGCCGAAGCGTTGGCGCGCAGCGTAGCGGGCGTACAGGCTCTGGCGGTGGATCTGCAACTGGTGCATCCCGGTTCAGTCATACGCTCCGATGGCGACCTGGTGATGGCCGTGCGCGGCATATTGCAGTGGCAGACCACCTTGCCGCTGGCGGCGGTGGCGGTGCTCGCGAGGCACGGATGGGTCACGCTGCGCGGCGAGGTCGAAAGCTACTACCCGCGTCAGAAGGTGATCGACGCGGTGCGCTTGCTGGCCGGCGTGCGCGGCATTCACGATGAGGTCCTGTTCAAGTCGAAGGCTGTTCCCGTCGACTTGCTGCAGACCATCATTGCAGCGCTTGGCCGACGCTCGGAAGTCGACGCGCGCGAAGTCGAGGTCGAGGTGGACGGCGCGGAAGTCACGCTGAAGGGTTCGGTGCAGAGCTGGCGGGAAAGCGAGATGGTGCGCCAATGCGCGTGGAGCGCGGCGGGCGTACGACAGGTCCACGATCGGCTCGAAGTTTACGGCTGAAGTGGCTGGCGGCGCGCTTCGGTGCCCGGGTGCGATGCCACGCTCGGGATGACCATTCTTGAATGGAACAAATACCACCTTGGATTTCATTGGCAAGAATATGTACGCTACCGAACCGATCGACAACGGCGCATCTGCAATTGTCGCCGCATGCCAACTACCAGCGACGTCTTCCTGCCTGTCACCGTCAATCGGATGAGTCGGTGGCCCGGGCATCAACCCGGCACCCGCACCCGGCTGTATGTCATTCTCGACCGGGCGGCTCTGGCTGTCAGTGGACTATCGCTGGCCGAACGAGCGCTGTTTGCCGTGTGCGAATTCTGGTCTGCCGTGGTCACGCGATCGCTCGAATGCCACCTCGGCGCGAATCCCGAGCAGCGGCTGCGCTCGGCCGCCATGGTCTATGCGGCCATTGGCGCCAAGCGCACTGCGCGCGCCATTGATAAGGCGCTCGGCGAGCTGGCGCGCACGCATGATGTCCCGCAGCGCCGGCGACGCATCGCGGCGCTGGAGCTCATCATGCTGAAGGCACGCGGGTCCATCGATGAGTTGATCGCGCGTTTTGCGCGCCGCCTGGTGCCGCAGCTGCTGGAAGCCGAGCGCCGCCCCGCACTGACAGTGGCCGCGGCCACCGTGGCTTCAATGACGCGCGCACCTCGGCGCGACATTGCCAGCACAAGGACTCATGTCAGACCCTATGTGGGTTGGCGTACCGAAAATCCGGGCGCAGGGCAGCATGATTGAACCTCGCTTTACAAGAGGAACGATCATGAAGACCAAACTGCTTTTGACCTGCCTGGCGACCAGTGCGCTGTTCGGCTCAGCCATGGCGCTCGCCGCGGAAGATTCGGATTCGGACCGTTCGCATGCCGGTGCCTTCGTGGCGGACTCCGCCATCACGATGAAGATCAAGACCAAGCTGGCTGCTGAACACATGTCCAGCCTCGCGCACATCCATGTGGATACGGACAAGGACGGCGTGGTCGTGCTCAGTGGCAATGCCCACACCCCGGAAGATATCGACAAGGCCATGTCGATCGCCCGCGCTACCGAAGGTGTGGTCTCCGTGACCAGCACTGTGGTCGTCAAGAAAGACGATTGACCGCTCGACGCCGGTCAGTCTGATCGGTCAGGGGCGCCGTACGGGTAACACCTGCGGCGCCCTTCGCACGACTACGCAGCAGCTTTTCCAGCAGCCATGCTGCGCAGCCGTCTCGGTTGGCGCTTGCGCGCTGGGAAAACGAGGGCGGCGCAATCCCCGCAGGCGCCAGGTCCGACGCTGTACGGCAGCGTACAGACGCGCGCAGCGCCCAGGGCCAGGCTCGCAATCTGAAGTTCAAGCGGAGTACGGATCATGCGCAAGGGACTCATACTGCTCGGACTGCTGTTCCTTTGGACAGCCAATCCAGCCAGGGCCGAACTGAATATCGGCATCAACGTGTCCATCTTTCCGCAGCTCGAGATGGTGCCCGGCTATCCGGTCTATTACGCGCCCGGCCTCGACTCCAACTACTTCTTCTATGACGGTTCCTACTGGGTGTACCAGAACGACGGCTGGTACTCCAGTTACTGGTACAACGGTCCCTGGGAATACATGGACCCGGAATTCGTGCCGCTCTTCGTGCTGCGCGTACCGGTTCGGTACTATCGCCGGCCACCGATATTTTTCCGCGGCTGGCAGGCCGACGCTCCGCCGCGTTGGGGCGATCACTGGGGTCAGTGGCTGGTCGCAGCGACGCAGCGGCTGGGATCGCTGGGACCATCGCGCGGCGCCGCCGCCGGCGCCGCTCCCGGTCTACCAACGCCAATATTCCGGTAACAGGTACCCGCCGCCAAGCCAGCAGCGGGAGCTGCAGTCCCGAAATTACAACTACCACCCTACGGAAGAGCGGCACGTCGGACGCGACCGGCCGCAGCAATCATCGCGAGATGCAACACCCAGCCCGTCACCGGTTTCCCGTCCGCAACAGGAGCAACGGCGGCAGCAGGAGTCGCGGCAGCCAGAGCAGCAGAGAAAGGATCAGCAGAAGCAGACGCAGCAACGCCAGCGCGATTCGCAGCTACAGCAACAGCAGCAGAATCAGCGGCAACAGCGGCAACAGCGACAGCAGGATTCGCAACAGCAGCAGCGCCGCGAACAGTCACAGCAACCACAGCCGCAGCAGAGACAGCCGCAACAGAAGCAGGACGAGCAAAAGCAACAGCCACCCCGGCGGCCCGCCAAGCCCGACCAGGACAAGCCGCATGGTCAGGGCGACAAGCGCGATGACAAGCGCGATGACAGGCACGACGGGAACCCAGGGTGATTGAGGTCCGTCGGAGCGCGGACCTGTCCAGGAAGTGGAGCCGCTAGATTCGTCCGAGCAGCAGCAGAACGATGACGATTGCCAGCACGAGGCCGGCAGTGCCACTCGGGGCGTAGCCCCAGCTGCGCGAGTGTGGCCACGTGGGCAGCACCCCTACCAGCACCAGAATCAGCAGCACCAGCAGTATCGGGCCTATGGCCATGTTTCGCTCCCGGAGAAGTTAGTCTACCCGGGGAAGTCTGCGCGTCAGTGCCTGGTCCTTCGGTTCGTCAGCGCACACAAGTGCGCAGGGCGCGCTCTATTTCAGCTTGTCGACCACTACGCGACCTTTTGCATCCACATAGATGTGATAACGATTGCCGTCCTTGCAGGTGGCCTGGTAGTCGCTGTCGGCCATGCGCTTCGAGCTGGCAATCTGGTCGCAGGGCAGGCCCTGCAAGGCAATGGTGACTTTCAGGTCCTTCGCCATGGATGCGTCTTCGGCGGCAGGCAGCGCCGCGCTGCATGTAAATGCCGCGGCGGTCATGGCGAGCAAGTGAATGCGCTGGTTCATAGGAAGTCCTGTCGGCTGGGTCAGATGGACGAAAATTTTTGCGGATCGGCAAGTATGCTCCAGATCGCTTCCCGCGAGGATGCAATGGCTGCGGCCAGTGGCGGGTCGCCATCCTGCAGCAGCGACAGCACCTTGAGCAGCAGCAGGTCATATTGCTGCCGCAACGAGGCCGGCGGTATTTTGGCCTGTCGGCGATAGAGCGTCCGAAACTGGTCCAGCAGGTCGTCAACCTGGTTCTTGAGTGACAGCTTGGTGAACAGGCCGACGGCGTGCGTGTCGCGCAGTCGCTGCTCCAGCGCTGTCAGATCCAGGGTGGGCGGGGTGGATCGTGGCTCCTTGGCGCCAGCCGCATTCGCAGGTTCGGCAGCAACGGCAGGCGCAGGAGCGCGGGGTGCAACCGATGCGCGCGCCTTGTCCGGAGTTTTTGCCGGTGGCGGGTTTTGGTTCGCACGGGCCGGTTCAGGCGTTTTCGGCGGCACGGGGGTTGCCGGCGGTGGGGGAGGAGCGTCGACAGGGCTGATCGCGCTCGCCGTGCTCGCTGCGCTCTGCGCGGCAGGTATCGCAGCCGTGCTATCGGATACTGGCGGTGGTGGGGCATTCGCCACCGTCGCTGCGCGGTCTGCGGTCGCTGCCGCGGGCCTGGCTGCCGGGCGAGTGCAGGCAACCACGCCTGCGAGCAGTGCGCACAGGATGGTCAACCTGAACAGGGTGCTGCGCCTGGAGTCAGGAATCTGCGGCTGTTCTGCGGCGTCGTAGCCTGGCATTGGCATTTCCCAGTAACTCTACGGCGAAGCGGGCCAGCAGTCTATCGACTGGCTCCTCGGTAGTCAGCAGGCGATTCTGCAGAGCGTTGATGCAATTCTGTTGATGCGCCGCGCCTCGCGATTCGGCCAGGTCTACGAATGCCTCGTCCAGATCTTTAGCCACTCCCGGCGCGCCAATTCTCGCGAATGTCGTGCCAATAGTCGGCAGCATGGCGGAGGCGTCGGCGCCGAGATGCATGGCCAGGGTCCTCGACCTCGTGGCCGCCCAGAACTCGCAGGCCTGGAACAAGCAGCGCTCGGCAATCGAAATGCCAGACGCACCGGCGGCGGCTCGCTTGAGTATAGATTGCAGGCTACGGCTGGTTGCATCCGGATTTCCGGCCGGGCTGATCGGGCGGTTCCCGGTCGCGGTTCGGCTGCTGAGGCCTGAGCTACGCATCCTCAAAGCCTCGCACACGCTGTGAGCGCAGTATGTTCGTTTTCGCACATAGCGATTCGCCCCACAGGCGCCGCGTGCCGGGTTGCAACTGCGTTCGGCAACGCACCGAAGATTCCTCGAGCAGCAATCAGAATCGGCTGTGACTGCGAGGATCCCATGATCTCATTGCCAGAATTCTTGCTGCCGAATGTGCCCATTCCGGAAAGTAAGCAACCAAAGCCGTTGCTACTCGCTGAGGAAGCGCGGGTGTGCCCTGCAGCTCCCGCCGTGTTGCCGGAAACCATGCCCGCATTTTCAGCCGCCGATGACATGGATTTTGACATCGTCTCGACACGCGCCAGCTGCGATCCGCTTGAGTCCTGTGCGCGCCAGCGAGCGGCGGCATGAAGAGTCGAATTTTATGTTTGAGTTACCAAGACACCGGAGATTCCTATGTACATCGGCGGCGGCATACTCGGCACCATCCTGCTCATCGCGCTCATCGTCTATGTGATCCGCAGGGTCTGACATCCGCAGCGCACGAGCGCGGCCACAGCTAGCTGGCGTGCAACAGCACGGACTGCGGCGAGTCGGCCAACAGCGCCCTCGCCGTGGTGCCGAGCGCCAGCGTCTCGCCTGGCCTGCGGGTGACGCCGAGCACTACCATGTCGTAGGAGAGGCGCCGCAGTTCCTGCAGGATGGCCGCGGCCGGCTCTGCAGCCGTGCGCAGGAGCGAAGTCAGTGAGGTGCCGTATTGCTGCGCCAGGTCGGCAATCTCGCGCAGGATGGCCTCATTGCCGTCCTGCAGCGCGCGCGCCAGCTGCAGGTTGCGACGCCACAGCTGCCGCGTGACCGTGCCAGCGACATGCAATGCAGTCACTGAACCGTTGCTGGCATGGGCAAGCGCGAGTGCAACCTCAACGGCTCGCCTGGAATGCGCAGTGCCTGTGACGGCCAGCAGGATACGCAACTGCCGCGACTGCGGCTGCGTGGCGAGCGCGCCGCGCGCGAACACCAGCGAGACATCGCCGCCGAAGCCGGAAGCGAGCATCGCCACGTTGTCGTGAATGACTCCGGCATGATCGGCGCCCGGTTCGGTGCCCACCCATAGCAGGTCGAAACCCTGGCCAGACACTTCGGCCATGGCCGCTTCACCATCGCCAGGCAGGGTTGGTGGCGCAATCTGTATCGATTCGGCTGCCCGCTCGTCATCGACACGCGGCATCTGGGCCGTCGCCATCGCGGTCTGCACAGCGGTGGCTTCGGGGTGCTTGCCGGCTGCTGCCGGTTCACCTGGCGCCCGCAATGCTACGACAGTGGTCGGCATGCCCCAGGCTCCGGCGAGCAGACCCACGCAACGCGCCGCCAGCTTGCCGCTCGGACTCTGGTCAATGGCAACCAGCAGGCGCTCGAGGTTCGGCACGTAGCCGCGCGCCTCGAATGCCAGGCGCTCGAGTTGCCCGGCTTCCCGCGGTGTGATGGGGACGCGCGCCAGCGCCCAGCGCAGCATCGGCGGCATGACCAGGGTGGTGACCAGCGCCATGGTGACGATGAGCGTGAACAGTGTCGTGTTCAACGCGCCTGCGGCCAGGCCCAGGGTGGCCAGGATCACTTCCGTCGAGCCGCGCGCATTCATCCCACAGCCCAGCGCCAGCGATTCACGACCGCTCAATGCGCCCAGGCGTCCGCCCAGGTAGCTGCCCGCGAACTTGCCCACGCTGGCGACCAGAATGAATGCGCCCAGCCAGCCCAGCATCACCGGGTTCCTGAGCATCGACAGGTCGGCCGTCAACCCGGCCAGACCGAAGAACACCGGCATGAACAGCGCCACGATCAGGCCGCGCAGCTGCTCCTTGATGTGTCGGGTCAGGATGGGCGAGCGACCGATCAGCATGCCGGCGACAAATGCGCCCAGCACCGTGTGCACGCCAAGCGCGTTGGTCAGCAGGGCGAACAGCCCCATCACGATGAGTATGACCGTGACTACCGCCAGCTCGCTCTTCAGGTAGTCGTTGGCAGTGCGGATCAGCCACGACACGATGCGCCGCCCGAGCGTGAAGCTGAGCACGAGAAACACAACCGTACCGGCAAGTGTCTGCAGGATCGCGCGCGTATCGACGTGGCCGCGTTCGGCGAGCCCGAGTATGGCCGCAAGCAGTATCCAGCCCACCATGTCATCGAGGATGGCCGCGGCCAGCAGCACCTGACCGACACGCCGATGTTCGAAAGACATGCTGCGCACGATGACCGCGACGATCTTGATCGATGAAATCGACAGCGCTGTGCCGCAGAACAGCGCCGTGATCAGCCGCGATTGCGGGTTGGGCAGCATGGCGACCGGCAGCAGCTCGCCGAGCGCAAAGCCCGCCGCGAACGGCACCACGACTCCCAGCAGTGACACGGTCATCGCGGGTCGCCGCACCCGGCCCACGGCGCCAAGATCGGTCTCCATGCCCGTGAGCAACAGCAGCATCAATATGCCCAGCTGGGCCACGCCATCGATCATCACGCGCTGCTCCGCGCCCGGCGGAAACAAGGCCTGTTGGCCCACGGGATACCACGACCCGAGCAGCGACGGCCCGAGCAGCACGCCAGCCAGCAGCTGACCCATGATCGCCGGCTGTCCGATGCGCAGCATGATTTCGCCGAGCAGCCGGCCGACCAGCAGCAGCGCAATCACCTGCGCAACGAAGACCGCATTTGAATGCCCGCTGGCGCCGCTCGCCGCCAGGGCGGCGACCGGAGCGAGCAGGGCGAATCCGGCTGCCAGCGCGGCACGTCGCGTGCGAGTCATGCGGTCATCTGTACGCTGAGGCACTGATGCCCGAAAGATCCTGGCCTATCCTCGGCACATGAACACTCAATCGAAGGTCTCACGACCAACGCCCCCGGTTGCAACCAGTCGCGCAACCGAACCGCCGGCGGTGTTTGCGATGCCTGCGCTCCCTTACGCCGAAGACGCGTTGGAGCCGGTGATATCCGCGGCCACGGTGCGACTGCATCACCACCAGCACCAGCAGGGCTATGTCGATGCGCTCAACAAGCTCGTGACCGGCACTCCGTTTGCGGCCATGTCGCTGACGCAACTGGTACTGGCCACGACCGGCAAGCCCGAACACTTCGCGATATACAACAACGCGGCGCAGGCCTGGAACCACGCGTTCTACTGGCGCAGCCTCCGGCCTGCAGGGGCAGGCGTCCCGTCGGGCGCACTCAAGTCGCGCATCGAGGCCTCGTTCGGTGATCTGTCGTCGCTGAAGCAGCAGCTGGTCAGCGTGGCGATGGCGCAGTTCGGATCCGGCTGGGTCTGGCTGGTGCATGACGGCATCAGGCTCGATGTGCTGAAGACCGGCAATGCCGGCAATCCGCTGAGCACGCAGGTCAAGCCCCTGCTGGCCATAGACCTGTGGGAGCACGCCTACTACCTGGACTTCCAGAATCGGCGGGCAGACTACCTCCATGGCGTGCTCGGGCAGCTCATCAACTGGGACTTCGCCGGCGAAAAACTCGCGGCCTGCTGATCAGGCCGCCAGTCTCAAGGGTGCAGCTGCGCCCGGATTTCCCCGTTGGGATGACCGGCGCTGTGGACATTGACGTACAGGTTGCCGGCCT
This sequence comes from uncultured Gammaproteobacteria bacterium, assembly GCA_963764065.1. GTDB lineage: Bacteria > Pseudomonadota > Gammaproteobacteria > Steroidobacterales > Steroidobacteraceae > FEN-1191. The sequence continues at coordinate 77,998 of CAVXRM010000009.1, forward strand.
TGAAGCTCTCGTACTGCGCGGGAGTCAAGGTAGTCCCGGCCGGCACTTCCCACTGGCTGGCCGAAGTCTTGCTCAGGGTGACCAGCACTGGCCCGTTGGCGCCAGCGGCGCCTTCATGGATGTGCGCCGACACGCCCTCGATGTTGCTGGTCTCGATACCACCGGTGACAGTCCGGTCGGTACCGACTGCGATCGTGCTGCGTGCGGTTGCCGGTGAATTGATTGCAGGCACTTCCTGGCCGCCGTTGAGCGTGTCCGAAACTGCCGCGGGCATGGCTGGCGTTGAGGCGGTGGTCATGTTGGCTACCGGCACTGGCTCGGCGGCCAGCAACGCGCCGCTCGCGGCCCAGGCGACAGTGAGCAGCAACTTCAGTCGATTGTTGGCGTGCATGGGTTCACCTTGTTGATAGTGGGGAGCAAGGCCGCAAGTTATTCCGGTGAGCAGGGGTCGTCGGTTCGGTAGCGAACGCAGCGAGCGAGCCCGGGAAGGGCGGCAGCTCGCTGCGCCCTGATTGCACTGGATGCCGTGGTGGTTCCGGCGCTCCTCGGTTTCAGCGGTGCCGAAACAAGCTTGCCGCGCCGCTCAACAGGCTGACGATCATGCCAGGACGCTGACCCAGCAGACGCATGGTCATGCTGCGCGGATAGGCCCTGGGCACTGCGGCGCCCGGCCCGAGCTGCTGCGCAATCCGTTCACGCTGCGCCTGGAGTTTGCCGCGCAAGGCCTGACGCTGCTCGCTCAGGGAAAGGGGCAAGGTGGTGTTCACAGCTGACTGCGCAGCAACGCCAGGTCGGCGGCCAGTTCAGCACGGCTCGCGGCAAAGCCTTCAGCGCCGAGTGCCGATTGGTACTGGAACCGGCGCCAGGCGAGCAGCGCACCGCCCGCATACAGCGCAATCAACGCGGCCACAGCCGCGACACGCCAGGGCGTCGCCCATGACACAGCCAGCAGCAAGGCGCCCAGCGCCAGCATCAGGCACAACAGACAGGCGAATCCCAGCAACGCGGCGCCCAGCATCTTCAGCAGGCGAATCCGGGTCTCCTGCCACTCGACCTGCAGCAGTTCCAGGTGCAGTCCCGACTGCACCAGCAGCGCGCCGCCCGCACTGCGTGCGATGCGCACCAGTGCCGAGACCGATGGCGCCGCGGAGCTGCTTGCAGCAGTGGCGCTCACTCGCCGCGTCGCCCTCGACCAAGCACGAAGCCGATGATCAGCCCGAGGCCCGCACTGATGCCGACCGCCTGCCAGGGTTGGGCACGCACGTAGTCATCGGTCGCGGCCGCACCGCTGCGCGCCCGATCGGCAAGTTCACCGCCCAGATTGCCGACCGACGCCCGCGTGGATGCCAGCAGGTCCTTCAGATCGGAAAGCAGGTTGTGGTATTCGCGTGCAACGGCGGATTGCGCGCCGTCCGGCGCATTGCCATTGACATTCAACGGGCCGCTGCCGGCTCCGGCCATGCCAGATTCGGCGGCAGATGATTCGTGTTTCATTGAGGGTTCCTGAAATTTTCCGGATGCGGGGAAGACATTGAGTAGGCGCAGATTGCGCCAGTCGGCATCCGCGGTCTGTTCGCTAACGCGCTAAGTGAGCTTGCGCCCAGTGACGTCCATGCCGATGCCGCGGTAGCCGGTGTAGCGGCCTGACGCGCTGAAGATCGGTTCGCCGCTGACCTGAAAGTAGCGTCGGGCACCGTTGGCGTTTGTGCGGCTGTAGACCAGGTCCAGGAATGGACGGCGCGCGGCGATATTGGCTTCCAGAGTGGTGAATCCGGGATCGGCGCCTGCGGCAGCGGTGGGCCTGCTGCTGCCGGGTGCCCGCTCGCCGTCGTCTATGCCCAGCATTTCCAGCGCGGGACCCGACAGCTCGGTGTAGCGGCCGCTGGCGTCCTGCTCCCAGTACCAGTCGGACGACAGTTCAGTCAGGCGATGAAAGCGCTCTTCGCTGGCACGCAGTTCGGCGGTGCGCTCCAGCACCGTTTGCTCCAGCACCTTGTTGTGATTCTCGATCTGGCGATACAGCAGCCGCACTTCCAGCATGTTGTGGATGCGTGCCTTGGCCTCGATCAGATCGATGGGCTTGCTGATGAAATCCTTGGCGCCGGCCTGCAGCGCGCGCAGCTTGTGGCCTGGCTGGGCGGTGATCACCAGCACCGGCACATAGCGGTCGGCTTCAATGGCCTTCAGCCCATCGAGCACGCCAAAACCATCCAGGTTGGGCATCATCAGGTCGAGCAGGATCAGGTCATAGTGATTGCGCCGGTGCAGCGCGCAGACCTCGCGTGAATCCATGGTGGAGTCGACGCGCGTGTAGCCTGCGCCGCGCAGCATCTGTTCGAGCAGCCGGACATTCGCGGCCAGGTCATCGACGATCAGTATCCTGCCCTGCAGTATTTCAGTATTGGCCAGCACTACGGAACTCCTTGGCGCAGCGCCACGTCGAGCGCATCCATGAAGGGGCCGACCTTGATCGGCTTGGTGAGATAGCGGAAGAATCCGGCCTCCAGCCCCTTGCGGATGTCGTGCGGCATGGCATTGGCGCTGATGGCGACCACCGGAATGTGCCGGGTCAGCGGATCCTCGCGCAGCATTTTCAGCGCCTTGATGCCGCTGATGCCGGGCAGGTTGATATCCATCAGGATCAACTCGGGCTGATGCGCCTGCGCCAGCGCGATGCCGGTTATCGCATCGGCAGCACTCAGCAGGCGCAGTCCCGGGCGCCGTGCGATGAGCTGCTCGACCAGCTTCAGGTTGGCCGGGTTGTCTTCCACGTACAGCAGCGTGCGTATGGCGCTATCCGTGGCGATCGGCTCGGGCGGCTGCCAGAGCGGCTGCTCGGTCCCGCTGACCAGCTCTGGCCTGAAGCCGCGGACCAGTTCAACCCAGAACACACTGCCCACGCCCGGTGTGCTGTCCACGCCGATGACGCCGCCCATCAATTCAGTCAGGCGCTTGGTCATCACCAGCCCAATGCCGGTGCCTTCCTCGTCGCCCGCCTGCTGGCCGAGGCGATTGAAGGGCTGGAACAACTGCGCCAGCTTCTCGGCCGGCAATCCGGCGCCCGTGTCCCGTACGCTGATGCGCACGCGCTCGGCTGATGCCAGTGTGCATTCGACCACCACCGTGCCGCCGGGCCGGTTGTACTTGATGGCATTGCTCAGCAGGTTGAGCAGAATCTGCTTTACCCGGGTGCGGTCGGCGCGCACGAAACAGTCATCCGCGAGGCGGATGAAACTCAGCGTTACGCCGACTTTCTGGGCCTTCAGGTCCATCATGGTCTGGCACTCGAGCATCACCTCGTCCAGCAATATCGGCTCCAGCGACAGCATCAGCTTGCCGGATTCGATCAGCGCCAGGTCCAGGATCTCGTTGATCAGATCCAGCAGATACCATCCTGCCTGCAGGATCTGGCCGGTGCTCTCCTTCTGGGTGGCGTTCTGCGGGATGGGATCGGATTCCATCAGCTGCGCGAAACCGAGAATGGCATTGAGCGGCGAGCGCAGCTCGTGGCTCATGCTGGAGAGGAAATCAGACTTCGCGAGGTTGGCCTCGCTCGGCGGCGGCCTTGGCGTTGGTCAGTTCCGCTTCGACCTGCTTGCGCACGGAATTGTCGGCGCCAATGAGCAGGTAGCCGATGATGTCATCGTAGTCATCGCGCAGCGCGGTGATCGAGACCACCGCCGGAAAGCGGCTGCCATCCTTGCAGATGTAGGTGAGGTCGTAGGAATCCTCGATGCCGCGCGAGGCCTTGAAGGCCAGGGCTTCGAAGCCCGGCATGATCGGCGTTCCCAGTTCGGCGCTCAGCGACTGCGCGCGTGCCCGCACTTCCTCGGGATCGTGGATATCGCTGGGATTGATCCTGTTGACCACTTCGGCGGCCGAATAGCCCAGCATGCGCTCGGCACCGACATTGAACAGCTGGATGATGCCCTTCTCGTCGGTGGCAATGATCGAGAAATTGGCGCTGGTGAGGATCGCGTTTTGCAGCGCACCGGTCTTCAGCAGCGCCTGCTGGCGACGCAGTTCGCTGACCAGTTCGGCGTTACGCAGCTCGCTGTCTGCGCCAGGGGATCCGGAATGCGGGCTGGACATGTTTGCGGTGCTCAATGGTGCCGGACATCGCGCAACAGGCGATCGAACTCGTTCTTGACCACGGCGTAGCACTCGCACACATGCTCATGCAGGCCGGCCCGATCGAGCACACTGATGTGGCCGCGCCGATAGCTGATCACGCCGTCCAGCTTCAGTGCGCCGGCGGCCTCGGTGACGCTCTCGCGGCGCACGCCCAGCATGCTGGCGATCAGTTCCTGCGTCATCACCAGATCGTGCGAGGGCAGCCGATCCAGCGTCAGCAGCAGCCAGCGCGAGAGCTGCTGCGCCACGCTGTGATGGCGGTTGCAGGCGGCGGTCTGCGCCATCTGCGTGATCAGCGCCTGGCTGTAGCGCAGCAGCAGGCGCAGCAGCGGACCACCGCGATTGAATTCCTCGAGCAGGCGGCGCACGGGCAGGCGGTAGGCATCCCCGGCGGTCTGCACCAGGGCCCTGCTCGGCGTGCTGTTGCCGCCCATGAACAGCGATACGCCCAGCATGCCCTCATTGCCGACGCCGGCGATTTCGGCAGAAGATCCGTTTTCCATCACGTAGTGCAGTGACAGGATCGAATTGGTCGGAAAGTAGGCGTGCTGCTGCCGGCCGCCGGGTTCGTACAGCACCTCGCCCAGCGCCAGTGGCACCAGTTCGAGGTCGACCGCCAGGCGCTCGATCTCGGCGGCGGGCAGGGCCGCGAGCAGGTGGTTCTGCAGCAGGCCAGTGGGCGCGGGCAGCTGCGCCATCGCGACGCCAGGATCGCCTGCCGAAACCTTGTGCAGGCGCGTCGCGTCGCTAGTGCTGTGATTCATGTGCCGGGCCTGCTTCAGCGCTGACTCTGTGCGCGTTCAAACACTGTGTTCACGATCTGATAGCAGGTGCAGGAGGCGCGCTTGAGGCGCGCCTTGTCGATGATCTTCAGCTGGCCGCGCCGGTAGTCGATCAGCTTCCGGTTCTTCAGCGCGCTCGCGGCCTCGGTGACGCCCACGCGCCGCAGGCCCAGCATGTGCGCCAGGAATTCATGGGTGACCGGGAATTCGTCCGCTCCCACGCGATCGGCGGTCATCAACAGCCAGCGCGCCAGCCGGGCTTCTGCATCGTGGAACCGGTTGCAGGCCGCGGTCTGCGAGATCTGCGCCATCAGCGCGTAGGTGTAGCGGTACAGCGCCTGCTGCAGCGCCGGGGTCCGGTTGAACTCCAGCCTGAAGGCCCTGGCGCTCATGCGCAGTGCGTCGCCGCCGCCCTGCACCAGCGCGCGCACGCCGGAAACGCCGATGCCCAGGATGAAGGGCATGCCCGCCATGCCTTCGTTGCCGACCATGCCGACCTCGAGCGTGCGTCCCTTGTCGACGGCGGTCAGCAGCGAGATCAGGCAGCTCGAGGGGAAATAGACCTGATGAATGGCCTTGCCCGGCTCATACAGCACCTGGCCGAACTTCAGCCTGACGGGGAACAGCTGTGAACTGAGCCGCAGCAGGTCCCGCGACGGTATGGTCGCCAGGATACGATTGACAGGGGTGTTCACCCCTTAAATATAGAGTGGCGCCCGCCAGCTCTGTATGTGCGGCACCGCGCTTAGCGAAGCAGCCCTCGGCTCCCGCGCTCACACCACCCGGTAAGGCAGCAGGCGATCGAACTCCTTCTTCACGACTTCGTAGCACTCACAGGAGCGCTCCTCGACGCCCTGTCGATCGAGCACCGTGATCTTGCCACGACGATAATTGATCAGGCCCGCCTTCTGCAGCTTGCCGGCAGCATCCGTGACACCTTCGCGACGCACGCCCAGCATGTTGGCGATCAGCTCTTGCGTCATGGTCAATTCGTTGGAAGCCAGGCGATCGAGGCTCAACAGCAGCCAGCGACACAGCTGCTGGTCGACCGTGTGATGGCGGTTGCACACTGCGGTCTGCGACATCTGCGTGATCAGGGCCTGGGTGTAGCGCAGCAGCAGCTGCATCATCGCACCGAAGCGGCCGAATTCATCCTTGAGCAGCTGGGCTCTCATGCGGTACCCATAGCCTGCGCTCTGCACCACAGCGCGGCTGGGCGTGGTCTCGCCGCCCATGAACAACGAGATGCCCAGGATGCCCTCGTTGCCCACGATGCCGATCTCGGCAGAGGCGCCATCTTCCATCACGTACAGCAGCGAGACGATCGCGGTGGTGGGGAAATACACGTGGCGCATGGCCGTGCCCGGCTCATAGAGCACGTCGCCGAGCTTGAGTGGCCGGTGATCGAGATGCGGAGCCAGACGCTTGAAGTCGTCGGCCGGCAGGGCATCGAGCAGGTGATTCAGGTGCGGCGAGGTGGCGAGCTTGTCCGCGGCCCTGAGCCTGCTGGCTGGCTTTGAGCTTGCAGATGGGCTGTTCCGCCCGCGGGGTTTCGGCATGGGCACCAAAGCATCGTACTCGTTCCACAGGTCATCTGTTCGGTATCGCACATTGTGCGGATGCTGGATGCCTGTCCCGCGGTTTCGGGCAGGTCGAGCGTGCGCCGCGGCAGTCTGTGCGCCGCCGTACCGAGACCCAGCGTCCACCGCGCTACGCTGGCGATCGCCGCCGCGTGCCGGAGGAAGTTCAGTGCTCTCGATCTCGTGCGTATCCGCTTGAAGGCCTGGTGGCGCCGCCTGCGCGCCCATCGCAGCGCAGCAGCTCCCTGGGACTCGGATGAACTGATCCGCGCTGAATTGTTCGGCATCGAACGCCTGGAAGAGCACGCGGCCAGCCTCGCGGCAGCACAAGCGGTCAACACTCGCACTACGACCCGACACTCGCTTGGGTCGCGCCTGCGGGACAATGAAGTCATCCTGCTCTCGGCCTACCGAACCATCGCCGCTTCGGTGGGTGACGGTCGCCTGATCACGCCAGCCGCAGAATGGCTGCTCGACAACTACCACGTGGTCGAGGAGCAGATACGCGAAATACGCGAAGACCTGCCACCGAGCTTACTACCGCCTGTTGCCCAAGCTCGCCAGCGGTCCGCTACGCGGCTATCCGCGGGTGTTCGGACTTGCCTGGGCCTTCATTGCCCACACCGACAGTCGCTTCGATCCGGAAGCACTGCGGCGTTTCGTGCGCACCTACCAGCAGGTGCAGCCGCTGTCGATCGGCGAACTGTGGGCCATTGCGATCACGCTGCGCATCGTGCTGATCGAGAACCTGCGACGTGCGGCGATCCGCATCATCGGCAACCGCGATGCGCGGGCGGAGGCCGACAGTGTGGCCGACCGACTGCTGGGCGTGGACGGCCTGGCCGGCGACCCCGAGGTGCTGAGCGGTCTGGATCCGGACGGTCCCGAACTGGTGCCGGCATTCACCGTGCAGCTGCTGCAGCGGCTGCGTGATCAGGATCCGCGGGTAACGCCTGCGGTGCAGTGGCTGGAGCGACGCCTGGGCGCCCAGGGGCTGTCGGCCGAACAGCTGTTGCACGAGGAATACCAGAAGCAGGGTGCATCGAATGTCACGGTGCGCAACATCATCACCAGCATGCGCCTGCTCTCGGACCTGGACTGGCCCGTGTTCGTCGAAAGCGTCAGCCTGGTCGACGAGCGACTGCGCACCGGCAGTGATTTTGCCGCCATGGATTTTGCCAGCCGCAACCTGTATCGCAGCGCCGTCGAGCAACTGGCGCGCGGCTCGGGTCACAGCGAGCTGGAAATCGTCGAGGCCGCGCTGGTGGCATCGCGCCAGCCTGTCGACGCTGATCCTTCTGCCGGGGCCGATGCACGTGCCCGCGAGGCCGACCCGGGCTTCCACCTGGTAGGCGCCGGGCGCTCGGCATTTGCAGCATCGGTGGGCTACCGTGCACCGTTCCTGGTGCGCTCGCGCTATTTCAACGTGGAGCGCGGCGCACGGCGCTACATCGCCACTATTGTTGCGCTCGCTGGCGTGGTGCTGTCCGGTGTGCTGTTCGTGATGCAGGCGCGCGCGGTCAGTGGCCACGCGCTGGGCCTGCTGGCCGTGCTGGGCGTGCTGCCGGCGCTGGATATCGCGATCGCACTGGTGAATCGCGCCCTGACGCGCAGCGTGAGCGCAACGATCCTGCCGGCCCTGGCACTGCGCCAGGGCGTGCCGGAGTCGCTGCGCACGCTGATCGTCGTGCCCGTGCTGCTGACCGACCGCGCCGCGATCGAAGCGCAGATCGAGAGCCTCGAGGTGCACCATCTGTCCTCGCCCGACGATGAGCTGTATTTCGCGTTGCTCTCGGATTGGACCGACGCGGCCCAGGAGAATCAGCCTGGCGATGCAGCATTGCTCGCAGCCGCGGTGGCGGGCATTGAACGCCTGAATCGCCAGTACCGCGCCGGCGCCGGCGGCGAGCGATTTTATCTGCTGCATCGACGACGCGTGTGGAGTGCTGGCCAGCGGATGTGGATGGGCTGGGAGCGCAAGCGCGGCAAGCTGCATGAACTGAATCGCCTGCTGCGCGGCGCGCGCGACACCAGCTTCATCGACCTGGGTGGCGAATCCGTGGCCGGGCCCAGACAGGTCCGCTTCGTGATCACCCTCGATGCCGACACGCGCCTGCCGCGCGATACGGCGCGCCGCCTGATCGGCAAGATGGCGCATCCGCTGAACCGGCCGCGATTTGATGCGCACTCGGGCCGGGTGCTGGATGGCTACGCCGTGCTGCAGCCACGGGTAGCGCCTTCGCTCCCCATCGGCCGCGAGGGTTCGCGATTCCAGCGCGTGCTGTCCGGCAACAGCGGCATCGATCCTTACTCCGCCGCGGCGTCGGATGTCTACCAGGATCTGTTCGGCGAGGGCTCCTACGCGGGCAAGGGCATCTATGACGTCGATGCCTTCGAGGCCGCCCTGGCCGGTCGCGTGATTGATGACACGCTGCTCAGTCACGACCTGTTCGAAGGTCTGTATGCGCGCGCCGGCCTGGTATCCGATATCCAGGTGGTCGAGGAATTCCCGTCGCGCTACGAAGTGGCCGCCGCGCGCCAGCACCGCTGGGTCCGTGGCGATTGGCAGCTGCTGCCGTGGATTCTCGGTCGCCGTGATGCCGCCCTTGGCGCCGGCACGCGCGGTGACACCAGGCTCACGCTGATCGGGCGCTGGAAAATGCTGGACAACCTGCGTCGCTCGCTCAGCGCGCCGGCCTGTATCGTGGGGCTGGCTGCGGGGTGGATGCTGCCATTGGGCGCCGCGTTCGAGTGGACTGCGTACATCCTGCTGAGCGTCACCTTGCCGGCCTGGTTGCCGCTGTCGGCAGCCATTCTGCCGCGACGCGCCAGCATCTCCCTGCGCAGTCACCTCTATGCACTGCGCCAGGACCTCAGGCAGGCCGGTTCGCAAAGCGCCGTGCTGCTGGTGTTCCTGGCCGACCAGGCCTGGCTCATGGGCGACGCGATCGCGCGCACGCTGTTTCGTCTGGTCGTGAGCCAGCGCAATTTGCTGCAGTGGGTGACTGCCGCCCAGGCGAGCCTGAGTTCGCGCTTGAGCATTCCACACGCCTATCGGCGCATGCTGGGTGGTGCGGTGCTCGCCGTTGCCGTCGGTGCGCTAGTGGCCGCCCGCGCGCCAGCGGGCTTGTGGTTGGCCGTGCCGCTGGTGCTGCTGTGGCTCGGCGCACCGGTGTTCGCCGTGTGGATCAGTCGCTCGCCGCCCATCGCCCGCCAGCTGGCTGTCAATGCCGTCGAAACGCGCGCCCTGCGCCAGGTGGCCCGGCGCACCTGGCGGTACTTCGAGAGTTTCGTCACTGCGCTCGAGAACTGGCTGCCGCCCGACAATTTCCAGGAAGACCCCCGGCCGGTGATCGCGCAGCGCACGTCGCCAACCAACATCGGCCTGTACCTGCTGGCCACCGTGAGCGCGCGCGACTTCGGCTGGATCGGAACCATTGACGCCGTCGAGCGCCTCGAGGCTACCCTGGCAACGCTGCAGCGCATGCAGCGTCATCGTGGGCATTTCTACAACTGGTATGACACGCGCGATCTGCGCCCGCTCGAGCCGCGTTACGTGTCGACGGTCGACAGCGGCAACCTGGCCGCGCACCTGCTGGCACTCGCCAATTCCTGCCAGGCCTGGGGAACCCAGTCGGCGCCACCAGTCGATGCCACTGCCGGCGCGCTGGACGCCATGGCCCTGGCCACTGAGGCCCTGGCAGCCATTCCCGCCGAGCTGCGTACCCAGACGGTTGCCCGCGATCACCTCGCCGACGCACTGACCCAGCTCGGCAGCGCACTTAAGGTCGCCAACCCGGCCACGATTGCCGTCGCGGCCTCGACCATGCTGGATATTGCCCGCGGCCTGGCAAGCGAGCTGGGCACCGAGGCCGGGACCGACACGCTCTACTGGGCCGAGGCGATCGAGCGAACGCTCGTTAGTGCGCGACGCGATACCGAGGCCGAACACGCTGCGCTGGCGCAACGCCTGGCGGTGATCGAGGGCAAGGCACGCGCGTTCGCGACGGAAATGGAATTCGGATTCCTGCTCGATCCGGTGCGCCGCCTGCTCGCTATCGGCTATCGCGCGAGCGAGGGCGCACTCGACGACAACTGCTACGACCTGCTGGCTTCCGAGGCGCGCCTGGCCAGCTTCGTGGCCATCGCGAAGAATGATGTACCGGCGCAGCACTGGTTCCGGCTCGGGCGCCAGGTCACGCCGATCGGCAACGGCGCCGCGCTGATCTCCTGGTCGGGCTCGATGTTCGAATACCTCATGCCGTCGTTGGTCCTGCGGGCGCCGGCCGGGAGTCTGCTCGACCAGACCAACCGGCTGGTGGTGCAGCGCCAGCGCGAATACGGCGCCGAGCGCCACGTGCCCTGGGGCATTTCCGAGTCCGCATACAACGCGCGCGACATGGAACTGACCTACCAGTATTCGAATTTCGGTGTGCCGGGGCTAGGCCTCAAGCGCGGCCTGAGCGAAAGCACGGTCATCGCTCCCTACGCCACGGCGCTGGCCGCGATGATCGATCCACGCGCGGCGGTCAGCAACCTGGCCCGCCTGGCCAGGCTCGGGGCACTCGGGCGCTTTGGCTACTACGAGGCACTCGACTACACGCGCACGCGCGTGCCCGACGGAGCCAGCTGCGCAATGGTGCGCGCCTACATGGCGCACCACCAGGGCATGACCCTGGCAGCGATCGCCAACGTGCTGTTCAACGGGCGATTGCGCGAGCGCTTTCACGCCGAAGCCATGGTGCAGGCCACCGAGTTGCTGCTGCAGGAGCGCACGCCGCGCGAAGTGTCGGTGACCCACCCACGGGCGGAGGAAGTGTCGTCGGCAGCACGCCTTGAAGATGCCGCGCTGCCGGCGGTGCGCCGGCTCAATACGCCCCACGACGCGACGCCGCAGACGCATCTGCTTTCCAACGGGCGCTATTCGGTGATGATTACTGCCGCTGGTTCCGGCTACAGCCGCTGGGGTGACCTGGCCATCACGCGCTGGCGCGAGGACGTGACCCGCGACGACTTCGGCAGCTACTTCCTGCTGCGCGATATCGAGAGCGGCGCGGTATGGTCGAGCGGCTACCAGCCCAGTGCGCTCGAGGCAGAGCGCTATGAGGTCACCTTCACGGATGACCGCGCCGAGATCGTGCGCACCGACGACACCATGACCACGATGCTGGAGGTGCTGGTCTCACCCGAAGACGACGCCGAGGTGCGGCGGCTGTCGCTCAGCAATGCCGGCAACCGGGCCTGCGACATCGATGTCACTTCCTATTGCGAACTGGTGCTGGCTACGCCCGCCGCCGACCTGGCACACCCCGCATTCTCCAAGCTGTTCGTGCAGACCGAGTACCTGGAAAAATCCGGCGCGCTGCTGGCCACGCGCCGCCGGCGCGCGCCCGACGAGCCTGCGATCTGGGTCGCGCAGCTGGCCGTGCTCGAGGGCAAGAGCCTGCAGAAAAGCGAGTACGAGACCGATCGGGCCCGCTTCCTGGGCCGCGGCCGCGAGTTGCGCGACGCGATTGCCATCCACGACGGCCGGCCGCTCTCCAATACGGTCGGCACCGTGCTCGATCCGATATTCGCCATGCGGCACCGCGTGCGCGTCCCGGCCGGCGGCACGGTGCGGATCGCCACCTGGACCTGCGTCGCCGCCAGCCGCGAAGCGGTGCTGCTGCTGCTCGACAAATACCAGCAGAGCAACGGCTTCGTGCGTGCCAGTACGCTGGCCTGGACCCAGGCCCAGGTGCAGTTGCGCCACCTCGGCATCGAGGCCGCCGAGGCGAACCTGTTCCAGCGCCTGGCGGGGCATGTGCTGTATGCGAGCGCCGCGCTGCGACCTTCCTCGGCGACCATCGAGCGCGGCGCTGCAGGCCCCGAAGCGTTGTGGGCGCAGGGGATTTCCGGCGATCTGCCGATCGTGCTGCTGCGCATCGACAGCGTTGATGACATCGACATCGCCAGGCAGCTGCTGCGTGCGCAGGAGTACTGGCGCCTCAAACAGCTGGCGGTGGACCTGGTGATCCTCAACGAGCGTTCCGCCTCCTATGTGCAGGACCTGCACATCGCACTGGAGACGCAGCTGCGCATGAGCCAATCGCGCGCGCGCCTGGGCAGTGACCTGACGCGCGGCGCGGTCTACATCCTGCGCAGCGATCTGATTACGCAACAGACCCGCGCGCTGCTCTACGCCGTGGCGCGGGTGGTGCTGGCAGCGCAGCGCGGGAGCCTGGCCGACCAGCTCGATCGCAACCGCGAGCCGCCGGGCGAAGCCGCGCTGGTGCCCAACCCGCTGGCCAGCGACGAACCGAGCGTCGCGCCAGCACTGCCGCCCGATCTGGAGTTCTACAACGGACTGGGCGGCTTCAGCGACCACGGCCGCGAATACCTCGTGGTGCTCGGGCCCGGGCAGGCGACACCGGCGCCGTGGATCAATGTCATCGCCAACGCACAGTTCGGATTTCAGGTTGCCGCGGAAGGCAGCGGCTTCACCTGGTCGCAGAACAGCCGCGAAAACCAGCTCACGCCCTGGTCGAACGACCCGGTGAGCGATCGTTCGGGCGAGGCGCTCTACCTGCGCGATGAGGAAACGGGCGAGCTATGGGGTCCGACTGCCGCGCCGATCCGCGAACCGGGCACCAGCTACGCGGCCCGGCATGGCCAGGGCTACAGCAGTTTCGAACATCACTCGCACGGCATCGCACTTGAATTGCTGGTGTTCGTGCCGCTGGCCGATCCGGTGAAGATATCGCGCCTCAGAATCCGCAACACCACGCAGCAGGCCCGGCGGCTATCGGTGACCGCCTATGTCGAGTGCGTGCTGGGTGCGGCTCGCAGTGCCTCGGCGCCGCACCTCGTGAGTGCGCTCGATGCCAAGAGTGGCGCGCTGCTGGTGCGCAATCGCTGGAGCAGCATTGCAACGGGTCGGGTTGCGTTTGCGGACCTGGGCGGAGTGCAGGACGCGTGGACCTGCGACCGGCGCGAGTTTCTTGGCCGCCATGGCACGCTGGCCAGGCCGGCCGCGTTGCTGGGCCTGGCGCAACTGCGTCAGCGCGCGGGTGCGGGGCTGGATCCCTGCTGCGCATTGCAGGCCTCGTTCGAGCTCGCGCGCCGATGAAAGCCGGGAGATCGTTTTCGTGCTGGGCGATGCGCAGGATCTGGCAGCAGCGCAGACGCTGATCGCCAGGTACCGGGCAGCCGATCTTGACGCCGTGCTCCAGCAGGTAGTGTCGCACTGGGACGAGCTGCTCGGCGCCGTGCAGGTGCAGACGCCGGACCGCGCACTCGACATCATGCTCAACCGTTGGCTGCCTTACCAGACGCTGTCCGCGCGCGTGTGGGGGCGCACCGGGTTTTACCAGGCCAGCGGCGCCTACGGATTTCGCGATCAGCTCCAGGATGGCATGGCGCTGGTGTACGCCCGGCCCGATCTCACGCGCGAACATCTGCTGCGTGCCGCGAGCCGCCAGTTCCACCAGGGCGACGTGCAGCATTGGTGGCTGCCCCACAGCGGCCTCGGTGTGCGCACGCGCATCAGCGACGATCGCGTGTGGCTGGCCTATGCCGCCGCGCGCTATGCCGGCCTGAGCGGCGACGCGGCCGTGTTCGATGAACCCGTATTGTTCATCGAAGGCCAGCTGCTCGCGCCCGGCGAGCACGAGGCCTGCTTCCAGCCGGTGGTGTCCGACGAAGTGGCCTCTTTATATGAGCACTGCGCACGCGCGCTGGACCAGAGCCTGGAACTCGGCGTGCACGGCCTGCCGCTGATCGGCACCGGCGACTGGAACGATGGCATGAACCGCGTCGGCGAGCTGGGCCGGGGCGAGAGCGTCTGGCTGGGCTGGTTCCTGTGCACGACGCTGCGCCAGTTCGCGCCGTGGGCGCGCACGCGCGGCGACAGCGCGCGCGCCACGCGCTGGTTGCAGCATGCGCAGGATCTGCGCGTTGCGCTCGAGAGTGCCGGCTGGGACGGACAGTGGTATCGGCGCGCGTACTACGATGATGGCGCGACGCTTGGCTCCAGCGCCGATGCCGAGTGCCGCATCGACTCGATTGCGCAATCCTGGGCCGTGCTCTCGGGTGTGGCCGATCCTGCGCGCGCGCGCCTCGCGATGGCAGCCGTGGACAGCGAACTGATTCGTCGCGATCTCAACATGGCATTGCTGTTCACGCCGCCCTTCGAGCACAGCAGCCTGGATCCCGGCTACATCAAGGGCTATCCGCCCGGACTGCGCGAGAACGGCGGCCAATACACGCATGGTGCCCTGTGGTCCGTGATGGCCTTCGCCGCACTGGGGCAGGGCGACCGGGCGGCCGAGGTGCTGTCCATGCTCAATCCGATCCGCCGCACCAGCACGCGCGCCGACGTGCATCGCTACAAGGTCGAGCCCTACGTGGTCGCTGCCGATGTGTACTCCGTGGCGCCACACGCCGGCCGTGGCGGCTGGACCTGGTACACCGGTTCCGCGAGCTGGATGTACCGCGCCGGCCTGGAATCTCTCCTGGGCCTGCGGTTGCAGGGCGCGACGCTGCACCTGGCGCCGTGCATTCCGGCGAGCTGGCCGGATGCGCGGATTCAATTCCGTTACCGCTCGGCGCACTACGAGATCACGCTCGACAACGCTGCGGGCAGCGGCGGCGGCGTGCAGGCCATCGAGGTGGACGGCGTGGCACTCGAGTCCGTCACGGCGGGCATCACGCTGCTCGATGATGCCACCGTGCACCACGTCCACGTGCGCATGGGCAACTAATTCCAACAGGATGCCATTGTCCAAGGGGCCAGTGACGGTGGTGAGCGGGCGGTCTTCGAGGCCTATCACGCGACGCTGGTGGCGCCGTTCTGCCTGGCCGCGGTGCGCGAGTTCTTTGCCAGCCACCCATAGCCAGCGATCCATAAAAAAACCCGGCGCCAGGGGCGCCGGGTCTCGTTTCCAGCCGATTGATCCGGAGCTTACTTGGTCTTGATCTTGCTGATCTTCTCGCCTTCGAACGAGAGGTCGGCGATCAGGCCTTTCTCGCCGTAGATGAAGCCGAGGATGGGCTTCTGCTCGATCTTGCTGTCGTATTCACCCGAGGCACCGGCGGTGACCACGGTGATTCCGGCATCGGCGCCGATCGACCAGCCCTTGGTGGCCCGGAAGTTGGCCAGCGAGTCCTTGGTCATGAACATGATGATCTCGCTGTGTTTCGCGAGGCCGAGGGTCAAGCCGACCGAGGCGGCGCCGACGCTGTAGTAGCCGACCGTCTTGCCGTCGATCTGCAACACGCCTTCACCGTACTCGGCAGCCAGGCCAACGCCACCCTTGGTGACCTTCGGAAACACCAGCATGCCGGCGGACTTTTCGCCGAGTGCCTTGTTGGAAGGGTTCAGGGCGTGAAACTCGCTGACCGCAGCCGTTACGCGCTCATTGATTTCAGATTTGCTGACCGCGTAGGCGGCAGCCGCAGTAACGAGGCCGATGGCAGCCAGGCCGGTTGATAACAGGACAGTCTTGGTCTTCATGGATGCTTTTTCCGATTGATTGAATGGGGGAGTAATGCTGCGTGCACTCTGCGCCGCGCGCGCCCCGCGGGTCTGTACGCCAACACACCCCCACGCCTTGTGAGGGATTGCCGCTCGCCCGGCGCTCAGGCCGGGTTTTCCAGCGTGAAGCGCTCGCTCTCGTCTTCGTAGGCGAACAGTCTCGGCGTAGCGTCCCCAGCTGACGATCACGCGCAGGGTCTGCTCGGCCGAATCCTCGCTCATGAAGTCCTCGAGCTCATCGATGAAGCGGCTGCGGCGCGCGACATGCGAGGTGCGCTCGTCGAGCACCCGGCGCACGTGCGCGGCCAGCGGCACGTAGTTCAGCAGCTGGCGCGCGAACACGCGCTTGCGTTCATCGGGCGCGGCATTCGCGAAGGCCATGCCGGCCTCGGTGAGCTTGATGTCGCCGCCTTCCAGCTCGGCGAAGCGCATCATCTGCAGCGTTTCGGCCACCGGGAACAGCTCGTCGATCTCCATCTGCAGGTCGGAGGCGATCTTGGGCAGGTCGGCCTTGCCGTTGAAGGGCGCCGCGGCCACGGCTTCCAGCAGACCCGGCGAGCACGTTCGAGGACACGCGCGGCAGGACGGTGCCGATGCCCAGGCCTGGAAAGAGTTCGTGCGCGCGCTGGTGGCGCCGGCCTGCGCGCTGCTGCGCGCCGTCATCTCCACGTAGATGCGCTCCACCAGCTCACGAAACGCCGGGTCGAGCCGATTGCGCGGCTGCGGCAGCGTCACGTCGATCTCCGAGAGCATGCGCCCCGGGTTGCTGCCGAACACCAGGATGCGATCGCACATCAGCACCGCTTCCTCGATGTTGTGCGTGACCAGGATCACGCCCTTGATCGGCATGCGGCCCTCCGACCACAGGTCGAGGAAATCGGTGCGCAGCGTTTCGGCCGTCAGGACGTCGAGCGCCGAGAAGGGCTCGTCCATCAGCAGGATATTCGGATGCACCACCAGCGCGCGCGCGAAGCCGACGCGCTGGCGCATGCCGCCGGAGAGCTCGCGCGGATAGGCCGATTCGAAACCGTCGAGGCCGATCAGGTCGATCGCCGCCAGCGAGCGCGTGCGGATCTCGCTGCGCGGCAGCCGCTGCGCCTCGAGCCCCAGCGCCACGTTCTCGAACACGGTGAGCCAGGGGAACAGGGCGAAGCTCTGGAACACCATCGCGATGCCGGCCGCCGGACCACTGACCGGGTGCCCGAGATACTGCAGGTCGCCACCGCTCGGCTCCGCGAGCCCGGCGATCAGGCGCAGCAGCGTGGACTTGCCGGAACCCGATCGCCCGAGCAGGCCCACGATCTGTCCTTCCACCAGCTGCAGGTTGACACCCTCCAGCACCAGCAGCTCGTCGCCATCGGGCTTCGGGAACGACTTGCGGACTTCGCTGACCTGCAGCAGGGCGGGGGCATTCATGATCGGTCTCCGGTTCAGCTCAGGCGAAAGTGGCGCTCGGCGTAGTAATACAGCGGCCGCCAGAACAGTCGATTGATGGCCACGACGAACAGACTCATCGTGGCGATGCCCAGCACGATGCGATGATAGTCGCCGGCGAGCGTGGCTTCGGCAATGTAGGCGCCCAGTCCATGCGCCTGCACCTGCTTGCTGCCCCAGCTGGCGAGCTCGGCGACGATGGCCGCGTTCCAGGAGCCGCCCGAGGCCGTGATCGCACCGGTGACGTAGTAGGGCATCACCACCGGCAGCGCCACGCTGCGCCACCACAGCCATCCGCCGACGCGCAGGTTCCGCGCGGCATAGCGCAGTTCGGCCGGCATGGCCGAGGCGCCAGCGATCACATTGAAGAGGATGTACCACTGCGTACCCAGGATCATCAGCGGGCTCAGCCAGATATCCGGATTCAGCTGCCAGCGCACGATGCAGGTAGACCGCCATCGGGAACAGCAGGTTGGCAGGAAAGGCCGCGAGGAACTGCGCGATCGGCTGCACGATCTGCGCCGCGCGCGGCCGCAGTCCGACCCACACGCCGACGGGTACCCACAGCAGGCTCGCGAGCGCGATCAGCACCGCCACGCGCGCCATGGTCAGCAATGCCAGCAGCACGACTTCGCGCAGTTCCGCGCCGCTGGTCTGTACCACCGCGGTATGCGCAACGCGGTAAACGACCAAGGCGATGGCAGTGAGCAGCAGCGTCAGCAGCACCCGATCACGCAGGCGCGGATCGACCGAGCGCGCTACCTTTGCGGGCGCCGTGACCACAGGCAGAGCCCAGCTGGTCCAGCGCACCAGGGCATAGAACAACGCGGTGAGCGCGCTGATCAGTCGCGAGCGGCGCATCATCGTCAGCGCCCAGGATTCCGGCGGCTCGTCGCCCGGGCTCCTGCTCGACGCGGAAACGGTCCACCCAGGCAACCAGCGGCCGGAACAGCAACTGGTCATAGACCAGGATCACGATCAGCATGGTCGCGATCGCCCAGCCGATCGCCCTGAGGTTCTGCTGCTCAATGGCCAGCGCAATATAGGAGCCGATGCCCGGCAGTGCCACGTGGGTGTTGCCCGACACTGATGGCCTCCGAGGCGACCACGAAGAACCAGCCGCCGGACATCGACATCATCATGTTCCAGACCAGCGCCGGCATGCCGAAGGGCACTTCGAGCTGCCAGAAGCGCATCCAGGGCGTCAGCCTGAAGGAGCGCGCCGCCTCGGAGAGTTCGGTCGGAATGGTGCGCAGCGACTGGTAGAAACTGAAGGCCATGTTCCAGGCCTGGCTGGTGAAGATCGCGAAAATCGCCGCGAACTCCGCACCCAGCACCCGACCTGGAACCAGCGACATGAAAAAGACGTAAGTGATTGAAATGAATCCAAGGATCGGCACCGACTGCAGGATGTCGAGCATCGGTATCAGCAGCTTCCCGGCGCGCTCGCTCTTGGCGGCCCAGGTCGCGTAGCTGAGCGTGAAGGCGAGCGACAGGCCAAGCGCCGCGAACATGCGCAACGTGGTGCGCGCCGCGTATTGCGGCAGGTGCCAGGGGTCGAGCGAGAGCGGCACCGCGTCGAGCTGCGAGAGCGGGGCGAACAGACCACGATTGGCCTCGGCCAGAAACACCAGCAGGCACAGCACCACCAGCAACGCCAGCGCATCCCAGCGCGTGACGTAGTCGCGGATGAAACCAAACGATTGCGGGCGGGTCATGAACTCTGTTGCCTGTCGCGGGATTGAGCTATTGTCCGGTACGGCCTCGGGCGGCGGCTACGCCCCGACGCCAAATAATTTTCAAGGAGTGCATCATGGCAAACCCGGCGTTTCATGGTCGTTTTCTTTGGCAGGAACTTCGCAGCCGCGATCCGAATGCGGCGGCGGGCTTTTATACGCGGGTGATGCCGTGGAAGTCGCAGCCTTTTGCTCCCGGCGCTGACTACACCGTGTTCGTGACCGCCGAGGGCGCACGCATGATGGCCGGTGCCGCCAAGCTCGGTGATGAGGCCAGCGCCGCGGGCTCCCGTCCGCAGTGGGTGGGTTCCATCGGCAGCAACGATGTCGATGCCACGGTGGCGCAGGCCGTCGCACTCGGCGCGCGCGTGGTGCAGCCCGCGGCAGACATGCCCAATGTCGGCCGCATTGCTTTGGTCGCCGATCCGCAAGGTGGATTGTTCGGAGTCTACAAGCCGGCGCAGGAACCGCACGCGGGCGAGGCGCCACTCGGTGGCTATTCATGGCATGAGTTCGCGGCGCCAGACATGGAAGCGGGCTTCGACTTCTACGCTGCGCTGTTCGGCTGGCAGGTACTGAATCGCATGGACATGGGTCCGCTGGGCACCTACCTGATTTTCGGGCGCGAGGGCAAGCAGGAAGGCGGCATGTACCGCATTCCGCCCGGCAAGGCGCAGCACACGGGCTGGCTGCCCTATGCGTCGGTAAAAAATGCCGACAATGCCGCGCGCGCCGCGGTGGCGGCCGGCGGTCAGATCGCCAACGGCCCGATGGACGTGCCCGGTGGCCGCATCGCCCAGCTGCTCGATCCCCAGGGCGTGATGTTTGCGGTGCACTCGTATGGCGCGCCGGCCAGTGCCGTGCCGCCCGCCAAGAAGGCCGCCGCCAAGCCTGCGGCCAAGCCGGCAGCCAAGAAGGCAGCCAAGCCAGCAGCCAAAAAGGCCGCCAAGAAGGCCGCGAAAAAACGGCCTGCCAAAAAGGCGGCGCGCAAGGCCAAGCCTAAAGTGGCCGCCAAGGCGAAGCGCAAGCCGGCACGCAAGAGTGCAGCCAAGGCCAAGCGCAAAGTTGCACGCAAGCCAGCCCGGAAGGTGGCGCGCAAAGTGGTGCGCAAGTCAGCCCGAAAAGTGGCGCGCAAGTCAGCGCGCAAGCCGGCGCGCAAGAAATAGCGCCGGGCGGCGTCGGTTCAGGTGGCGCCTGGAGCTGGTTCACCCAGCTCCAGGCGCATCGACAGATCGATCGCCTGCACGTGCTTGGTGAGTGCGCCCACCGACACGTAGTCGACGCCGGTAGCTGCTACCGCAGCGAGCGTCGCGAGGTTCACGCCGCCTGAGGCTTCGAGTTTGGCTGGCCGCGCCGACTCGCGATTCATCGCCACGGCGCGGCGCATGTCGTCGAGCGGAAATTCATCCAGCAAGATCACATCGCAGTGCGCTGCCAGCGCCTGGGCGAACTCGTCCAGGTTTTCGGTTTCCACTTCCACCGGCACGCCGGGCGATTGCGTGCGCGCCGTGCTGACCGCTGCGGCTATCGAGCCCGCGGCGGCGATGTGGTTCTCCTTGATCAGCACCATGTCGTAGAGACCCAGCCGGTGGTTCTGGCCACCGCCACAGCGCACCGCGTATTTCTGCGCACTGCGCAGGCCCGGAATGGTCTTGCGGGTGTCGAGCACGCGGCAGGCGGTGCCGGCTACGGCCCGCACATGCTGCGCGGTGACGGTTGCGGTTGCCGAGAGCAATTGCAGGAAGTTGAGTGCGGTGCGCTCAGCGGTCAGCAGCGCCCGCGCCGGGCCCGTGAGTTCGCACAGCACGGTGCCCGGTGTCACGGTGGCGCCATCGGCCACCCGCCAGCGCACCTGTACGCGCCCATCCACCTGGCGGAAGCTTTCATCGAACCAGGCGGTGCCGCAGATCACGGCCGCCTCGCGGCACAGCACCGTGGCGCGTGCGCTGCGCGCTGCCGCGATCAATTGCGCCGTGACATCCCCGGAACCGATGTCCTCGCGCAACGCGCGGGACACCTGTTCCTGCAGGTCAGCGGGGAGTTGCGCTGACAAAGCTCTTTGCGGCGATCAGAACGGCAGACCGTGCGAAGCCGAAGCCATGCACAACAGCATCGGAATCGACAGCACGAAGTTGGTGCGTGAGGCCATCGCCGCCACCTTGCGCGCCTTGGCCTTTTCATCATCCGTGGCCGTGACGATGCCGAGGATCTTCTTCTGGTTCGGCCAGATCAGCACCCAGACATTGAACAGCATGATGGTTCCGAGCCAGGCGCCGATACCGATCACCAGCCCATAGTAGTCTTCGCCAAAGTGGCCGAAGGTGAAGGCGTTGACGAAATTGGCGCCGCGCCCCAGGTACCAGGCACCGGTGAACCAGGTGGCCAGCGCCGCCCAGCGGAACCAGAACAGCGCGCGCGGCGCGATGTATTTGGAGACCCCGGCGCCGCCCGGGCCACCCTTGTCTGCGGCGGCGGCCGCGAGTCCGGGCGTCTGGACGACGTTGAAGTAATACAGCAGGCCGATCCACATCACGCCCGAGAGAATGTGCAGCCAGCGCGCCAGGCCCAGCTCATGAAAGGTCGTGGGTGCAATGGCGAAGGCGATGGCCAACGCGATGATAAAGCCCGTGATGATCGAGCCGCGCACCGAATTCAGTGGATTCATAGGTGAAAGCCTCTCTAACCTGTTGTTTTGTGTGGCCGGCTGCCATACCGGTATCGTTTGAAGAATAGGCCACCGCACCCCATAATTCAACGCATGACTCCTCGCACACGGTCCCTGGTGCTGCCGCTGGCAGGCATTGCGCTGCTTTGCATGCTGCTCCCGGGCTGTGTGGCTGCGGTGCTCGGCGAATCGTCGCAGAGCGGCACCAGCAGCGATACGCGGCTGCGCGGCCCCAGCGCGAGCGACACCAGGCTGCAGACGGCGGTGCAGAACAGGCTGGCCGCCGACAGCGCGCTGCGTGGCGCGAACGTGCAGGTCGAAGCCAGCGGGAGCGTAGTGACTTTGCGCGGCTCAGCGCAGTCGGCCGCGCAGAGCAGCGCGGCCTCGCGGATAGCGAAGGCGACGAGTGGCGTGAGTGCCGTGGTCAATCAACTGAAGGTGCCCTGACAATGGACGTGCAAGATCGGATCAAGAAAGAATTGGCTACGGCTCCGGTGGTGCTGTTCATGAAGGGCACGCCCGATTTCCCGCAATGCGGTTTTTCGGCGCAGACCTCGGGTGCGCTGCGCAAGCTGGGCGCGAAGTTCCACAGCGTGAACATCTTCGAGGACGGCGAAATGCGCGAGGCGCTCAAGCAGTACTCGAACTGGCCCACCTATCCGCAGCTGTATCTGAACGGCGAGCTGCTCGGCGGCTGCGATATCGCGATGGAGATGTATCGCAACGGCGAACTCAAGGAAGCCCTGGAAGCTGCCGGCGTGCTCGGCGCTAACGCCTAGTCAAAGCGCATAGTTACAGCGCCTCTGCACAGCGGCCCACTGGCCGCAGCCTGCGGCTACAGCGGGTCGGCGCCCGCGTTCGCGTCAGTCTCTTCCGCAGGGTTGCCTGCCGGCCCGGCATTTTCCTGCCAACCCAGCTCGCGGGCGCGATGCTCGGCGCGGCCGAAACTGTCGGCCAGCTCATTGCACACCGCGCAGAACAGCTCGGCCGTGCGCTCGGCATCGTAGGTGGCCGAATGCGCGGAGCTGGAATCCCAGTTGAATCCGGCGATGGTCGAGGCCTTGGCGAGCACGGTCTGGCCGAAGGCGGCGCCGCCCAGCGTCGCGGTATCGAAGCTCGAGAACGGATGGAAGGGTGTGCGCTTCACCCCGGCACGCGCCACCGCGGCATTCAGGAACGACAGGTCGAACCAGGAATTGTGGCCGACCAGGATCGCGCGCTTGCAACCCGTGGCCTGCATCTGGGTGCGCACCTCCTTGAAGATGCGCTGCAGGGCGTCGCGTTCATCGATCGCCGGCCGCAGCGGATGCCAGGGGTCGATGCGATTCACTTGCAGCGAAGCGGGTTCGATGTTCGCTCCCGGAAACGGCTGCACATGAAAGGAATGCGTGGCGCCCGGCACCAGGTGGCCGGCAGCATTGAATTCGATCATCACTGCCGCGATCTGCAGCAGCGCGTCGCGGCTGGCGTTGAAGCCGCCGGTCTCGACATCGACCACCACTGGCAGGAAGCCGCGGAAGCGTCGCGCCATGCGCGCATCGGTGTTGCCGCTGCTCATGGCGCCAGGCTCCAGGCGATGCTCTCGCCGGCGCGCCACGGCACCAGTTCGTGTTCGCCGTAGCCATAGTGGGCCGGCGGCGACCAGCTGCGTCGTTGCAGTCTGATGGTCGCGCTGTTGCGCGGCAGCCGATAGAAATCGGCGCCGAAGCTGGCGGCGAAATCCTCGAGCCGCGGCAGCATGCCGGCCTGCTCGAAGGCTTCGGCATACAGCTCGATGCCGGCATGCGCGGAGAAGATGCCCGCGCAACCACAGGCGTTTTCCTTGGTGTGGCGCGCGTGCGGCGCGCTGTCGGTGCCGAGGAAGAAGCGCGGATTGCCACTGGCCACGGCCTCGATGATTGCCACCCGATCGTGCTCGCTCTTGAGCACCGGCAGGCAATACAGGTGCGGGCGCAGTCCACCGCGGAACAGGGCATTGCGATTCAGCAGCATATGCTGGGGAGTGACGGTGGCCGCGATGCCGGCGCGCGCGCCGCATACGTATGCGACCGCGGCACGGGTGCTGACGTGCTCAAATACCACACGCAGTTTCGGCGTGCGCTCGATCAGCGGCGCGAGCACGAGGTCTATGAAGCGCGCCTCGCGATCGAACACGTCGATCTCGGCGGCGGTGACTTCGCCGTGCACCAGCAGCGGCAGGTCGCGCTCGGCCATGCGCTCGAGCACCGCATCGAGTCGCCGCACGTCGGTCACGCCGGCCTCGGAGTGCGTGGTGGCACCGGCCGGATAGAGCTTGGCGCCGTAGACGGCACCGCTCTCGATGGCGCGATCGATCTCGGCCGGTGTGGTCAGGTCGGTGAGATACAGGGTCATCAGGGGCGTGAACTGCGCTCCTGCGGGCAGTGCGGCCAGGATGCGCTCGCGATAGGCGAGGGCGGCCGCCGTGGTGGTCACCGGAGGCGTGAGATTGGGCATCACAATGGCGCGCGCGAAGCGCTGCGCAGTGAAGGGCAGCACAGCCTTGAGCGCCGCGCCGTCGCGCAGGTGCAGGTGCCAGTCGTCCGGACGGCGTATCGTCAGCTCTTGCATGGGTTCCAGATCGCGCCGCGGCGCGCTGTTGGCTTGACCATATTGCCCAAAATACGGATCATCCGCTCTCGCCTTCAAGGGCGGACAGGCGCGTCTGGTCAGGGCACGTCGCGCATCCTAACACAGCGTCCTGCAAGGTAATTCCGCCAGCCATGAATCAAAGCACCGAAGAGCGCGATGGTGATCCGCTCGAAACCCGCGAATGGCTCGAATCGATCGATTCGGTGCTGCGTGTCGCCGGCCCCGAGCGCGCCCACTTCCTGATCGACCGCATGGTCGAGCATGCACGCCGCTCGGGCGCCTATCTGCCCTACAGCGCCAACACCGCCTACGTGAACACGATTCCGGTGGGTAAAGAGCCGCAATATCCGGGCGATCGCACGCTCGAACGGCGCATCGAAGCCTGGATCCGCTGGAATGCGATGGCCATGGTGGTGCAGGCCAACCGCAAGTCCACCGAGTATGGCGGCCACATCGCCAGCTACGCTTCCTCCGCCACGCTCTATGAAGTGGGCTTCAACCACTTCTGGCGCGCACCCACCGAGGGGCACCCGGGCGACCTGGTGTTCATGCAGGGCCATTCCTCGCCTGGCATCTACGCGCGCGCATACCTCGAAGGGCGCCTGGATGAAAAGCAGTTGCAGCGCTTCCGCCAGGAAGTGGATGGCGGGGGCCTGAGTTCCTATCCGCATCCCTGGCTGATGCCCGATTTCTGGCAGTTCCCCACGGTGTCGATGGGCCTCGGCCCGATGATGGCGATCTACCAGGCGCGCTTCATCCGCTACCTCGAGCATCGCGGCATGGTGCCGGCATCCGATCGCAAGGTCTGGGCCTTCTGCGGCGACGGCGAGATGGACGAGCCCGAATCGATGGGCGCGCTCACCATGCCGGTGCGCGAGAAGCTCGACAACCTGGTGTTCGTGATCAACTGCAACCTGCAGCGCCTCGACGGGCCGGTGCGCGGCAACGGCAAGATCATCCAGGAGCTGGAAGCGGCCTTCCTCGGCGCCGGCTGGAACGTGATCAAGGTGATCTGGGGTTCGCGCTGGGATCCGCTGCTGGCGCGCGACACCGAAGGGCTGCTGCGCCAGGTGATGGAGCAGTGCGTCGACGGCGAGTACCAGAATTTCAAGGCCAAGGGCGGCGCGTATACGCGCGAGCATTTCTTCGGCAAGAACCCGGCCCTCAAGGAAATGGTCGCCAACATGTCCGACGAGGACATCTGGCACCTGAACCGCGGTGGCCACGATGCGCGCAAGGTGCACGCGGCCTACGCCGCGGCGATGAAGTCGGATGGCCGGCCGACCGTGATCCTGGCCAAGACGGTGAAGGGTTTTGGCCTGGGCAAGAGCACCGAAGGCCAGATGGTCGCGCACCAGCAGAAGAAGCTCGACGATGCCACGCTGCGCGAACTGCGCGATCGCTTCAACATTCCGGTCAGCGATGCGGACATCACGGGCATTCCGTTCCGCAAACCGCCAGCCGACAGCGAGGAGATGCGCTACCTGCAGCAGCAGCGCAAGACACTCGGCGGCTACCTGCCGCAGCGTACGCCGAACAACACACCGCTCCAGTTGCCGGAACTCGCGGCCTTCCAGTCGATACTCGATGGCACGGGCGAGCGCGAGATCTCCACGACCATGGCCTTCGTGCGCATCCTCGGCGTGCTGCTGAAGGATAAGCAGATCGGCCGCAACGTGGTGCCGATCGTGCCCGATGAGGCGCGCACCTTTGGCATGGAAGGTCTGTTCCGCCAGATCGGCATCTATTCATCGATGGGCCAGCTCTACACCCCGCAGGACGCCGACCAGCTGATGTCCTATCGCGAGGACAAGCAGGGCCAGATGCTGGAAGAGGGCATCAACGAAGCGGGCTCCGTGTGCTCGTGGATCGCGGCCGCGACTTCCTACGCCAATCATGGCGTGCCGATGATCCCGTTCTATATCTATTACTCGATGTTCGGTTTCCAGCGCGTCGGCGATTTCATCTGGGCGGCGGGCGACATGCGCGCGCGCGGCTTCCTGCTCGGCGCCACCGCCGGGCGCACCACGCTCGCGGGCGAGGGCCTGCAGCACCAGGATGGCCACAGCCATCTGCTGGCCAGTACCGTGCCCAACTGCCGCGCCTACGACCCGGCTTATGCCTACGAGCTCGCCGTGATCATCCACGATGGCATGAAGCGCATGTACGTCGATGGCGAGGGCGTGTTCTATTACATCTCGGTGATGAACGAGAACTACGCGCAGCCCAAGCTCCCCGCGAACAGCGAGGCCGGCATCATCAAGGGCGGCTATCGCATCCGTACCGGCGGCAAGGGCAAGGTGCGCAGCACCCTGCTCGGCAGTGGCACGATCCTGCGTGAGGTGCTGGCCGCCGCCGAGTTGCTCGAGCAGAAGTTCGGCATCCCCGCCGATGTCTATTCGATCACCAGCTTCAACGAGCTGCGCCGCGAGGCGCTCGACTGCGAGCGCTGGAACCTGCTGCATCCGGAATCGGCAGGCGCGCGTGCCCTATGTGCGCTCGCTGTTCGGCGAAGCCGAATCGCCGGTGGTCGCGGCCACCGACTACATGCGCAGCGTGGCTGATCAGATCCGCCAGTGGGTGGCTGCACCCTACGTGACGCTGGGCACCGATGGCTTCGGGCGTTCCGATGCGCGCGCGCCGCTGCGTCGGCATTTCGAAGTCGATCGCAACTTCATCGCACTCGCGGCATTGAAGTCGCTGGCCGATGCCGACCAGATCGACAAGCGCACCGTGATCGAGGCGCTGGGCAAGCTCGGCATCGATGCTTCCAAGCCCAATCCCCTGAATAGCTGAACCGCATAGCTGAAGCCCGCAAGGAGCACGAGTTGGCCGCCCAGGAGATCCAGGTTCCCGATATCGGCGACTTCAAGAACGTCGAAATCATCGACGTGCTGGTGAAGGCCGGCGATCGCGTCGAAGTCGATACGCCGCTGCTGACCCTCGAGACCGAGAAGGCCACGATGGACGTGCCCGCGCCGGTCGCGGGCGTGATCGAGAAGCTGCTGGTGAAGAAGGGCGATCGCGTTTCGGCCGGCACGGCGGTGGCGATGGTGCAGGCGGCGGGCGCCAGCGCGCCTGCAGCCGGCGCGCCCAAGCCCGCTGCCGCCGGCCGCTCCGGCTGCGCCTGTTGCGGCGGCCGCGCCGGCGAAGGCCGCGCCCGCCGCAACTCCCGCGGCACCTGTGCCCGTCGCGCCCGCACCCTTGTCCGCAGCGCCGGCGCCCGCGGCAGCGATCAACGAGGCCGGCTTCGCTGCGGCACATGCCAGTCCCTCGGTGCGCCTGTTTGCGCGCGAGCTGGGCGTCGATCTCGCGCGCGTGCGCGGTAGCGGCCAGAAGGGTCGCATCGTCGCCGAAGACGTGAAGGCCTTCGTGAAGAACCTGCTGACGAGCGCTGCCGCGCCCGGCGCGGCCGCCGCGGCGCCCGCGGGCAGCGGCCTGCCGCGCATCAAGGTGCCCGATTTCACGCAGTTCGGCGCGATCGAGCATCAAGCCGCTGGGGCGCATCAAGCGCATTTCCGGCGGCGCACCTGCACGCGAGCTGGGTGAACCTGCCGCATGTCACGCAGTTCGACGAAGCCGACATCACCGACCTGGAAGCGGCGCGCGTACGCTCAAGGACAAGGCTGCTGCGCAGGGCGTGAAGCTCACGCCGCTGGCCTTCGTCCTGCGCGCCGTGGTGCGCACGCTGCAGCAATTCCCGCAGTTCAATGCCTCGCTCGATGCAGCGCGGCGAGAACCTGATCTACAAGAAATACCTGCACCTGGGTTTCGCGGCCGACACGCCCAACGGCCTGCTGGTGCCGGTGATCCGCGATGCCGACAAGAAAGACGTCTACGAACTGGCGCGGGCGCTGGCCACGCTGTCCGAGAAGGCGCGCGCCGGCAAGCTCTCGGCCACCGAGATGCAGGGCGGCTGCTTCACGGTCTCGAGCCTGGGCGGCATCGGCGGCACGGCCTTCACGCCGATCATCAACGCGCCGGAGCTGGCGATCCTCGGCGTATCGCGCTCGTCCATGAAGCCGGTGTACAAGGATGGCGCCTTCGTGCCGCGGCTGATGTTGCCGCTCTCGCTCTCCTACGATCATCGCGTCATCGACGGCGCCGATGGCGCGCGCTTCAGCAGCGCGCTGGCGCAACAGCTGGGTGACATCGCGGGGCTGCTCGAGGCGGTGCCGTGAGCGTGCAGGAGATCGCCTGCCCGGATATCGGCAACTTCAAGGACGTGTTGGTCATCGACGTGCTGGTCAAGGCCGGCGACGTGATCGCGCTCGAAGCTCCGCTGGTCACGCTGGAGACCGACAAGGCGACCATGGACGTGCCCGCCACCGTGGCCGGCAAGGTCGTGGCCGTGCTGGTGGAGCGTGGCGGCAAGGTCTCGCAGGGCACGCTGCTGGTGCGCGTGGAGTCCGGCGCTGCGGCAGCGACCAGCGCGGCTTCCGCTGCGGCGCCTGCACCGGCCGCCGCAACGGCACCCGCTGCACCTGCGCCCGCTGCAGCGGCGAGTGCTGCACCGGCGAGCGCCGCCGCCCCCGTGTCCAGAACGGCGCCGCCGCCAGCGGCCAACGAACCCAAGGCCGATCGCGAAGTCGAGTTGCTGGTGCTGGGCGCGGGGCCGGGTGGCTATACCGCGGCCTTTCGCGCCGCAGACCTCGGCCTGAAGGTCACGCTGGTGGAGCGCTGGCCGACGCTCGGCGGCGTGTGCCTGAATGTCGGCTGCATTCCCTCGAAAGCGCTGCTGCATGCGGCCAAGGTGATCGACGAAGCGCGCGCGATGGGTGCGCACGGCGTCGAGTTTGGCGCGCCACGCATCGACTTGACGAAATTGCGCGACTGGAAATCAAAGGTGGTGGGCAAGCTCACCGGCGGCC
Source organism: uncultured Gammaproteobacteria bacterium (assembly GCA_963764065.1). Classification (GTDB taxonomy): domain Bacteria; phylum Pseudomonadota; class Gammaproteobacteria; order Steroidobacterales; family Steroidobacteraceae; genus FEN-1191. The sequence goes on from CAVXRM010000009.1 coordinate 107,324, forward strand.
TGACGGCGCTGGCGAAGCAACGCAAGGTCGAAGTCGTGCGCGGCGTCGGGCAGGTTCCTGAGCCCGCATGTCGATCGAAGTGACGCACGAGGGTCAGGCCAGCGCATCCGCTTCGGGCAATGCATCATCGCCGCGGGTTCCGAGCCAATCGCGCTGCCCTTCATGCCGCAGGATCCGCGCGTGATGGATTCCACCGGCGCGCTCGAACTGCCAGAGCCGGCAGTGCGGCTGCTGGTGATCGGCGGCGGCATCATCGGCCTCGAGATGGCCACCGTGTACGAGGCGCTGGGCGCGAAGGTCAGCGTGGTCGAGCTCACCGCGCAGCTGATGCCCGGTTGCGATCCCGACCTGGTGCGCCCGCTCGAGAAGCGGCTCAAGGGCCGCTACGAGCAGATCATGCTGGGCACCAAGGTCACGGCCGTCGAAGGCCGCGGCCGATGGCTTGCACGTCAGCTTCGAAGACGCCAAGGGCGCCAGCGTGCAGCGCTTCGATCGCGTGCTGGTGGCGGTGGGCCGCGTGCCGAACGGCCGCCTGCTCGGCGCGGAGGCCGCCGGAGTCGCCGTCAGTGAGCGCGGCTTCATCGCCGTCGACAAGCAGCAGCGCACCAACGTGCCGCACATCTTCGCGATCGGCGATGTGGTCGGCCAGCCGATGCTGGCACACAAGGCTTCGCACGAGGGCAAGGTCGCCGCCGAAGTGGCGGCCGGACACAAGAGTTTCTTCGATGCGCGCGTGATTCCGTCGGTGGCCTACACCGACCCGGAGGTGGCCTGGGCCGGCGTGACCGAGTCGGGCGCCAAGGCGCAGGGCCTCAACGTCGAGAAGGCCGTGTTTCCCTGGGCCGCGAGCGGCCGCTCGCTCTCGCTCGGTCGCGATGAGGGTTTCACCAAGTTGCTGTTCGATCCGGCCACCGGCCGAATCGTCGGCGGCGGCATCGTCGGCCCAAGTGCCGGCGAGCTGATCGCCGAGGTGGCGCTCGCCATCGAGATGGGCGCCGATGCGCACGACATCGGCCTGACCGTGCATCCGCATCCGACGCTGTCGGAGACGGTGGCGATGGCGGCCGAGGCCTTTGCCGGTACGCTCACCGACTTGTACCTGCCCAAAAAGCGACCGGCTCACCAGGGGTGATTGCCGCGCAGCCCGGTCATGAAGCGCCACGTCCTCATCTTCGGTCTGGTCGGCGGCCTGCTGATCGCCACGCTCCAATACACCGAATACCGCTTCGTCGTCATCGAGCACTCCGTCGAACTCTACGGTGCGTTCGTCGCCATGCTGTTCGCGACCTTTGGCATCTGGCTCGGTCTGCGGATCACGCGCAGTCGCGAAACCAGCCGCGAAACACTCGAGGTGACGGAGCTGAGTGCTCGCGCGCAAGCCCTCGCATCGGAGCCGTTCACTCCCGATACGTCCCGGCAGCAGTCTTTCGGCATTACGGCGCGCGAGCTCGAAGTTCTGACCCTCATCGCCCGCGGCCTCAGCAATCGCGAGATCGCCGCGCGCCTGTTCGTTTCCGAAAACACGGTCAAGACACATTGTGCCCGCGCCTTCGACAAGCTCGGAGCCGCCCGCCGCACCCAGGCAGTCCAGCGCGGCAAAGAGCTGGGCTTGCTGCCGTAGACGTGTCGTCCGAAAGTACGATTTCCGCTCGCTTCCTGCAAAATCATCCCAAAGGATGACGATCTCCGGCCCCGCTACCCCGCACCGTGACTCCACCCTCACTCGCGCCAGGAGCTCATCATGAAGAAAACCGTCCTCACCTTCGGCCTCATCTCCGGCCTGATGATCTCTGTCCTCATGGGCGGCTCGCTTCTGCTCGCCGACACGATTGGCTCCGGCCACAGCATGGCCCTCGGCTACACCATCATGGTGGCTTCGTTCCTGCTGATCTACTTCGGCATCCGCAGCTACCGCGACAACATCCTCGGCGGTCAGATCTCCTTCGGCCGCGCCTTCGGCTGCGGCATGCTGATCGCCCTGATCACCACCGTCTGCTATGTGGCCATGTGGGAAGTGCTGTACTTCAACTTCCTGCCCCATTTCATGGACAGCTACTTTGCCGCGCAGATTCACAAAGTGCAGTCCTCCGGACTTGACCCCGCCACTACCGCCGCGCAGGTTGCCGCCATACAGCGCTCGCAGCAGCTGTACCAGAATCCCCTGGTCAACATGGCCTATACCTTCATGGAGCCCCTGCCTGTCGGCCTGGTCGTTGCGCTCATCTCCGCGGCCATGCTCCGCCGCAAAGCACCTGGCGCGCCCGCCGCCCATACCCTGTAATCCAAGCGCGCATGCGGCGCGAGCTGTTAGTCTGCGGGCAGAGGGCAGTCAGCAAGGCTGTCGTGTTGCCAGCATCGGCCAGCTCCCGGAGAACTCCATGACGATTTCCATGTACCAGGCTTCAGTGCCGGCATTCATTCGCTCGCTCACCAATCTGGCGGCAATCCTGGAGAAGGGCGCCGCGCTGGCACAGGTACGCAAGATTGACGAGGCCGTGCTGCTGGGTAGCCGCCTGTACCCGGACATGTTTCCGCTGCTGCGTCAGGTGCAGATCGCGACCGACACAGCCCGCAGCGGCGCCGGGCGGCTTGCTGGCGTGGATTTTCCCGTCTACGAAGACAACGAGACGACATTCGCGCAATTGCAGCAGCGGATCCGCAACTCAGTGGCCTACCTGGAAACGCTGCAGCCGGCACAAATCGATGGTTGCGAAGACCGGACCATCTCCTGGCAGACCCGGTCCAGCACCAAAAGCATGCAAGGCCTGCCGTACCTGATGAATCACCTGCTGCCCAACGTACATTTTCACGTCACCACGGCCTATGACATTCTCCGTCACAACGGCGTGGAGCTCGGCAAGAAGGACTTTCTCGGGCCCTGACCCGCTTGCGAACGGCAAACTTAAGCAGTAGCGTTGGCGCTCAATCAGGGCGCTGAGCGCGGCCGACCCCAGGGGGTTGGCAACCGCGGCGCATCGGCCCCGGATTGCGAGCTACTCTTCGGGGCCAAAGGAGAGCCCTTGAAGACCGTCATCGAACCGTTCCGGATCAAATCCGTCGAACCCATCCGCATGACTACGCGCCCGCAACGGCGCGAGCTGCTGATACAGGCGCACTACAACCTGTTCGGGCTGCAATCCGAAGACGTGCTGATCGACCTGCTGACCGATTCAGGTACCTCGGCGATGAGCGCGCGGCAGTGGGCCGCGGTGATGCAGGGGGACGAGAGCTACGCCGGCTCGCCGTCCTTCGCGCGCTTCGAGGCGGCGGTGCGCAACCTGATGCCTTTCCGTCACATCATCCCCACGCATCAGGGCCGGGCAGCGGAAGCGATCCTGTTCCACCTGGTCGGTGGAGCCGGCAAGGTGATCCCTTCGAATACGCACTTCGATACCACGCGCGGCAACATCGAAGCCACCGGCGCCCAGGCGCTCGACCTGCTGATCGCCGAGGGGAACGATCCGGCCAACGAGTATCCGTTCAAGGGCAACATGGATCTGGCGCGCCTCGAGGCCTTGCTGGCCGCCAGGGCCGACCAGGTGCCCTGCGTGATGATCACCGTGACCAACAACGCCGGCGGTGGCCAGCCGGTGAGCCTGGAAAATATCCGTGCAGTCGCGGCGCTCGCGCATCGCTTTGGCAAGCCGCTGATCATCGATGGTTGCCGCTTCGCCGAGAACGCCTGGTTCATCAAGATCCGCGAAGCGGGCCAGGGTGCGCGCGGCGTGGTCGATATCGTGCGCGACATGTTCGCCGATGCCGATGGCATGACCATGAGCGCCAAGAAAGACGCCTTCGCCAACATTGGCGGCTGGCTGGCGCTCAATGACGATGCGCTGGCCGAACAGGCGCGCACGCGGTTGATCCAGACCGAAGGCTTTCCGACCTATGGCGGTCTCGCGGGGCGTGACCTGGAAGCCATTGCGCAGGGCCTGACGGAGATCGTCGATGAACAGTATCTCGCCTACCGCATCCGCACCAACGCCTACATCGGCGAGCGGCTGATCGCGCTCGGCATCCCGATCGTGCGGCCCGTGGGCGGCCATGCGGTATTCGTCGATGCGCGCGGCTGGCTGCCGCACATCAAGCCGCTGGAGTATCCCGGCCAGGCACTGGCCTGCGCGCTGTATGAGTACGGCGGCGTGCGCAGCTGCGAGATCGGTACCGTGATGTTCGGCATGTCACCCGATGGCAGCGAGCGGCCGGCGCCGATGGACCTGGTGCGACTCGCGATGCCGCGGCGCGTGTACACGCAATCGCATGCCGACTACGTGGTGGAGACCTTCGCCGAGATTGCCGCGCAGCGTGAGCAGCTGAGGGGTTATCGCATCGTGCAGCAGCCGCGCGCGATGCGTCACTTCACCGCGCACTTCGCGCCACTGGCATCGTGAACTGAAGCCCTGGCCGCGCCAGGTGTCGAGTGGCTACGCCGGGCTGCGCCAGCGCAATTGCACACTGGCGCCCACAGCCAGCGTCGAACCGACGCCGCTGGCCATCACCAGGTTCTGCCCGAAGCACACGCCGCCCAGCGTCGCGTCATAGCGGTAGCTCTTCAGCGTGCGCAGCGGCTCGGCGCCATCGAGCGTGCCGGTGGCTTGATCCGTGGTCGTGATGCTGCAGCGGGTGCAGGGCTTGACGACCTGCAGGATCACCTTGCCGAGGCGCAATTCCAGCAGCTGGTCTTCGTCGTAGGCGCCCAGGCCCTCGAGCACGATGTTCGGCCGGAAGCGGTTCATCGGCAGCTCGCGGCCGACACGACGGCTCAGGTCCTGGCGCGAGGCTTCGCCGATCAGCAGCAACGGGAAGGCATCGCTGAAGGCATTGGCGGCATCGATCGCGCCGCTGTAGCGCCGCTCGCTCAGGCGCTGCTGTGCGGGATCGAAGCGCACCAGGCGACATGCATCCTGCAACCATTGGCTGAGCGCGCTCGCGACTTCATCGCCGGCGTCGAAGGCTGCGCAATCATCGCGCCAGATGCGTACGCGGCATGGCAGTCGCGCCGCCGCATGCGCAATGGCCAGCGGCGGCAGATCCGGCGCGCTGATCGACAGGCCGAGTGGGCCCAGCTCCACCTGCAGCAGTGCCAGGCGTGGCCGCTCGCGCTGGCTGATGAAGCGGCCCTCTGGCGTGACCAGCATCCACTGGCGATCGTGCTCGAAGCCGGTTGCGCACAGGCGGGCTTCCTGCAGCGAGTGTCCGCGCGCCGACTTCAGCGGATAGCGGTACAGCGCGGCGATGCGGGCGCTGGCGGGGCGCGGCGAGTTCACAGGCGCTGCAGGGCCTCGAGATAGCTGCGTTCATCGGGCGCGCGCCCGCTGCGCTGTGCCTGCCACAGTGTCTCGGACAATACGCCGATCATGCGGTGCTCGGCATCGTGCAGCGAGGCGCCACGCTGCAGCAGGCGCTGCAGCACTGCGTTGATGCCGGCAGGTCGATGGGTGCCCAGTTGTTCGCGCAGCGCGAGGTGCAGACCCAGATGCAGGAAGGGATTCGCATCCGCGTCGGTGCCTTCCGCCTCCGGCGCGGCAGCGAGCAGCACGGCGTGGTACTCCGGATGCAGCGCGATCACATCGACCATTTGCGCCTGCAGCGCTTCAAGTGGCAGGCGCTGCTCGTGCCGCTGCCAGGCTTCACGCCAGGCGGCACGCATGGCATCGCGGCTGTGTCCGGCGTAGACACTCATTTGTCCAGCGCCTTTGGCTGGTAATCGCAGTAGCGCACCACCAGGCACTGCGCACACAGCGGGCGGCGTGCCTTGCAGGTATAGCGCCCGAGCAAAATCAACCAGTGGTGCGCGTGGCGCATGAATTCCCTGGGCGTCACGGCCAGCAGCTTCTCTTCCACCGCGCGCGGCGTGGCGCCCTTGGCGAGGCCGGTGCGATTGGCGACGCGGAACAGGTGCGTGTCGACGGCGATGGTCTCGGCGCCAAAGGCGGCATTGAGCACCACGTTCGCGGTCTTGCGGCCCACACCGGGGAGCGCTTCGAGTGCCGCACGTTCGGCAGGCACCTCGCCACCATGCCGATCGAGCAGCTGCTGCGAGGCCGCGATGATGTGGCTGGCCTTGCTGTTGAAGAGTCCGATGGTGCGGATGTAGGGCTTCAACCCCGCCTCGCCCAGCCTGACCATCGCCGCGGCGTCCGGCGCCACGCGAAACAGTGCGGCAGTTGCGATATTTACGCTGCGATCTGTGGCCTGCGCCGAGAGGATCACCGCCACCAGCAACTGGTAGGGCGTGGCGTACACGAGCTCGGTGCGCGGCTCGGGATTGGCCGCGCGCAGCGCGCTGTAGAACTTGCGGATGCGTGGCCGGTGTCATGGGATGGATTGCTTGTACGCCGCCAGTTGCTGCGCACGCAGCAGCTCCTGCTGGCTGCGGCGCGCCTCGTGGGCCTGGTAGCGCGTGCGATTGTCGCCGCTCGCTGGCGTCGGCAGCGCCTCGGGCCAGGGCAGCATGTGGATGCAGTCCACCGGGCAGGCGGGCAGGCACAGCTCGCAGCCTGTGCACCAGCTCGCGATCACGCTGTGCAGTTGCCGCGAGGCGCCGAGGATCGCATCGACCGGGCAGGGCGGCAGGCAGCGGGCGCAGCCGATGCAGGCCTCGGGGTCTATCCACGCCAGCCGCGGCGGCGCTTCGCTGCCATGCGCTGGGTTCAAGGCCAGGGCTGGTCGCCCAAGCAAGGCTGCAAGCTGGTCGATCAACGCCGCGCCGCCCGGCGGGCACTGGTTGAGTTCAGCGCTGCCCTCGGCCAGCGCCTGCGCATAGGGGAGGCAGCCCCCAAAGCCACAGCGCGTGCATTGCGTCTGCGGCAGCAGGGCATCGATAAGCAGCGGATCGACAGGCGTCATCGCATTTCCAATGGCACAATGCCGCTCCGATTTTAATGGACCGACGAGACGACATGCTGAGCAATCTGACGCCGACGGTACGTACGATCCTGATCATCAACGTACTGGTGTTCCTGGCCAGCACCGTGCCGGAACTGCAGCAGAACATCGACCTGCTCGCGCTCTGGCCCCTGCATAGCACGAATCCGCTGCAGAGCCTGCCCTTCGCGCCCTGGCAGCTGCTCACCTACGGATTCGTGCACTTCCAGCCCTGGCACCTGTTCACCAACATGTTTGCCATGTACATGTTTGGCCCGGATGTGGAGCGGCTGCTGGGCACACGGCGTTTCCAGGTGTTCTACGGCACCTGCATCGTGGGCGCGGCGCTGGCGCAGCAGCTGGTGACCTCGACGATACACCCGAGTGCGGTGGCGACCGTCGGTGCTTCGGGCGGTATCTTCGGCGTGCTGTTGTGCTTTGGCATGGCCTATCCGCAGCGCAAACTGATGCTGATTTTCCCGCCGATACCGATGCCGGCGTGGCTGTTCGTCACGCTCTATGGCGTGCTCGAACTGTACCTCGGGGTCTTTGGGCTCAACCAGGGTGTCGCGCATTTTGCGCACCTGGGCGGTATGGCCGCGGGGTATCTGTTGATCCTCTACTGGCGCCACCAGGCGCGCCAGCGACGCGTCAACTGACTTTCATGCCGGGCTGCGCGCCCGAATCCACATCGAGCAGGAACACGCCGCCCTCGCTGCCGCTGGCGCACAACACCATGCCGGCGGATACGCCAAAGCGCATCTTGCGAGGCTCGAGGTTGGCCACCACGATCACCAGCCGGTTCAGGAGCTGCTCGGGCGCGTAGCTCGCACGAATGCCTGAAAACACATTGCGCTGGCCCGAGCCCAGGTCGAGCGTGAGCTGCAGCAGCTTGTCGGAGCCTTCGACGTGGCTGGCCGCCAGCACGCGGGCCACGCGCAGGTCCACGCGCGCGAAATCGGCAATGCCGATGGTCGCTGCCGCCTCAGCGGCCGGCGCGGCGCCCGGCGCGGCGCCCGGCGCAGCGGCGGGGCTGGCGGCAGGCGCGGCAGCGGCCGACTTGGCGGGTGCAGCGCGCGCTGCGCTGCCCTTCGCAGCTGCGGCGGCAGGCTCGCTGGCGACCAGCTTGAACACCACTGCCGGATCCAGGCGCTGTGCCAGCGGCTGGTAGCGTGCCAGCGCGCTGCCGAGCAGCGGCGTCGCCGCGGCCTGCCAGGCATTCAGCGGCGCGCCCAGGAATTTGCCCGCCGCCTCGGCCATCTGCGGCAGCACTGGTGCAAGGTAGATCATCAATGCACGGAACAGGTTGATGCCCTGCGTGGCGATCGCGCGCACTTCCTCGCTGCGCGCCGGATCCTTGGCCATCGCCCAGGGCTTGTGCATATCGATGTACTTGTTGGCGCGATCAGCGAGATTCATGATCTGGCGCATCGCGCTGCCGTACTCGCGTAGTTCGTACAGCGCCGCGATCTCCTCGCTGGCCGCCGCAAACTGCGCGTACAGCCCGGGATCGGGCAGCGCCGTGGCCAGCCGGCCGCCGCCGCGTTCGATGAATCCGGCGCAGCGGCTGGCGATGTTGACCAGCTTGCCCACCAGGTCTGAGTCGGTGCGGGCGATGAAGTCTTCGAGGCTCAGGTCGATGTCCTCGATGCCGCCGCTGAGCTTGGCCGCGAAATAGTAGCGCAGCGGCTCGGGCGGGAGGCTGTCGAGGTAGCTGCGCGCGGTGATGAAGGTGCCGCGCGTCTTCGACATCTTCTGGCCGTTGATGGTGAGGAAGCCGTGCACGCACACGTTGGTCGGGCGGCGCAGCCCGGCGCCGTGCAGCACCGCCGGCCAGAACAGCGTGTGGAAGTAGCTGATGTCCTTGCCGATGAAATGATGCAGCTCGCTGGCGCTCTCCGACTTCCAGTAGCGGTCGAAGTCGAGGCCGCGGCGCGCCGCCAGCGCGACGAAGCTGGCGATGTAGCCGATCGGCGCATCGAACCACACGTAGAAGTACTTGCCGGGCGAGCCCGGGATCTCGAAGCCGAAGTAGGGCGCATCGCGCGAGATGTCCCAGTCCTGCAGGCCGGCGGCGAACCATTCATCGAGCTTGGCGCGCACGGCGCCAGAGAGGCTGCCGCTCGCCAGCCACTCGCGCAGCATGGTCTCGAAGGCGCCCAGCCTGAAGAACAGGTGATCGGATTCACGCCACACCGGCGGCGTGTTGCTCACGGTGGAAACCGGATCGATCAGCTCGGCAGGTGAGTAAGTGGAGCCGCATACCTCGCAGCTGTCGCCGTACTGATCGACGCTCTTGCAGCGCGGACAGGTGCCGCGCACGTAACGATCGGGCAGGAACATCTGCGCCTGCTCGTCGTAGGCCTGGCGTACGCTGCGGCGCGCGATGTAGCCGCCAGCCTGCAGCCGCTCGTACAGCTCGGCGCACAGCTTGCGGTTCTCCTCGCTGTGCGTGGAGTGGAACTGGTCGTGACCGATCAGCAGCTGCTGGTAGTCGCGCAGGTGTTCGGCCGCACTGGCCGCAATCAGCTGCTCGGGTGTCTGCCCCTGCTGCTGCGCGCGGATCATGATCGGCGTGCCGTGGGTGTCCTCGGCGCACACGAACAGGCAGTCGTGGCCGCGCAGGCGCTGGAAGCGCACCCAGATGTCGGTCTGCACGGCCTCGAGCGCATGCCCGAGGTGCAGCGGGCCGTTGGCATAGGGCAGGGCGTGGGTAACCAGGATCTGCCGCGTCATCCGCCGGCGCCCTTCAGTTCCTCGAACCTCGCCTTGTTGATGCCCTTCTTGTAGGCCTCGGCGCCAGTGACCTGCCCGGTATCGAGCAGCTGCTGGATCGCCATGTCCATGGTGCGCATGCCGAGCGCGCCGCCCGATTGCATCACGGTCTCGATCTGGTCGAGCTTGCCCTGGCGGATCAGGTTGGCCGAGGCGGGTGTGTTGATCAGGATCTCGAGCGCCGCGACGCGGCCCTGGCCATCGGCTCGCTGCAGGAGCTGCTGCGAAATCACGCCACGGAGCGAGGTCGAGAGCATGGTGCGCACGTGCGACTGCTTGTCGGCCGGAAAGGCGTTGACCATGCGATCGACGGTCGGCGCGGCGCCGTTGGTGTGCAGCGTGGCCATCACCAGGATGCCCATTTCGGCCGCGGTGATCGCCGTGCTCATGGTCTCGAGGTCGCGCAACTCGCCGACCAGGATCACGTCGGGATCTTCGCGCAGGGCCGAGAGCAGCGCCGCCGAGAAGCTCGGCGTATGGGCGCCGATCTCGCGCTGGCTGATCAGGCAGTTGTGCCGCGGATGCACGAACTCGATCGGATCCTCGATGGTGAGGATGTGGCCCTTGATGCGCTTGTTGATGTCATCGATCATCGCCGCGAGCGAAGTCGACTTGCCCGAGCCGGTCTTGCCGGTCACCAGGATCAACCCATTGCTGGCGCGGCACAGCTGGTGCACGGCCGCCGGCATCTTCAGCTGTTCGAGCGTCAGGGCGCTGGAAGGAATGGCCCGGAACACCGCGCCCATGCCCGCGAGCTGGCGCATGATGTTGACGCGGAAGCGCCCCATGTCGGCCAGTGAGTAGGCGAAATCGGCACCGTCATGCGCCTCGAAGCGCTCGACGGCTTTGCGCGGCATGATTTCGTAGAGCGCCTGCTTGACCGCATCCGCGGTCAGCACCTCCTGCTGCAGAGGGGCAAGATCGCCGTAACGGCGCACGCGCGGCGGGTCGCCGGCGATGAAATGCAGGTCCGAACCCTTGCGGCGGAGGACTTCCTCGAGGAAGGCATCTATTTGCGCCATGGTGCAGTGCTGCTCGCGCGCTTCAGGCTGCCGGGGGCGCAGGCATGGTCGCCGTGGAGTCGGTCTTGGGCAGCATGGCGGTGTCGGTGACGAATTTCTGCAGCAGGCGTTTTGTCGGTGGCGTAGCCGAAGGCATCGTCGGGGTCGATCTCCCGGGCCGTGACGGCCGCCAGCAGCGCCTGGTCGAGCATCTGCATGCCGAATTCCTTGCCGGTCTGCAGCTGGCTGGGCAACTGATGGGTCTGATCGGTCAGGATGAGCTTCGCGATGGCCTTGGTCATCACCATGATCTCGCAGATCGCGCGCCGGCCGCGGCCGTCATGCGTCTTCACCAGGATCTGCGTGATCACCGCCAGCAGGCTCTGCGACAGGAAGCTCTTGGTCTGTTCGCGCTCCTCGGCTGGCAGGGCATCGATCATGCGATCGATGGTCTTCACGGCACTGGTGGTATGGAGCGTGCCCAGCACCAGGTGACCGGTCTCGGCCGCCGTCATCGCCATGCGGATGGTGTCGGCATCGCGCAGCTCGCCGACCAGGATCACGTCCGGGTCTTCGCGCATCGCGGCGCGCACGCCCTCGGCAAAACTCGGGATATGGGTGCCCAGTTCGCGCTGGATCACCTGGCACTGCTTGCTGCGATGGACGAACTCGATCGGATCCTCGAGGCTGATGATGTTGACCTTGCGGGTGCGGTTGAGCAGATCGATCATCGCCGCCAGCGTGGTCGACTTGCCGGTGCCGGTGCTGCCCGTGACCAGGATCATGCCCTGGTGGTAGTCGCACAGCTTCTTCACCACGGCCGGCAGGTTCAGCGATTCGAGCGTCGGCACTTCGGCCGGAATCGCCCGGAAGGTGGCGCCCACGCCCGTGTCCTTGCGGAACACATTGACGCGAAAGCGCCCGCCCTCGGCCGAGATGTAGGAAAAATCCAGGTCGTTGCCGCGCATGAAATGCTCGGTCTGGTTCTGCGTCAGGATCTCGTTGACGTAGCTCTCGAGCTCGGTGTCGCGCAGGTCGCGGAACTTGATCGGCACCAGGTCGCCATACATGCGCAGCATCGGCGGCACGCCCACGGCCAGGTGGATGTCCGAGCAACCCTGCTGGGTGCCGAGTTTCAGGAATGCGTCAATGCGTGCCACGGTCAGCCTCGTCCATCAAAGGAACTTCTGCAATGCTACCCGCAGTTCTTCCATGCTCTGGTAGCGCTTGGTCTTGTCGACCGCCATGGCCTTCGTGATCAGGTCGGCAAGCTCCGGGGCCATGGCCGGATTGACCTCCCGCGGCGGCTTGGCGCTTGCCCTGCACGTGCTGGTACATCACCGACATGTGATCGCCGCGCGAGTAGGGCGGCACGCCGGTGAGCATCTCGTAGAGCATCACGCCGATGGCGTAGACGTCGGCACGCTCGTCGACCTTCTTGCCCAGGATCTGCTCCGGCGCCATGTACTTGGGGGTGCCGATCACGTAGCCGGTCTTGGTCAGCTGCGTGTCGCCCTCGCGATGCGCCGCGGCCACGCCGAAGTCCACGATCTTGAGCAGCCCCTCGTCGTTGATCAGCACGTTGGCGGGCTTGAGGTCGCGGTGCACGATGCCGACCTGGTGCGCCACCAGTCATGCCGGTGCACATGTCGATGCCGAACTGCATCGCGCGCTTGAGCGGCATCGGTTTCTCGTTGACGATTTCCGCGCCCAGCGTGTGCGAGGGGAAATACTCCATCGAAATGGCGTAGTTGCCCTGGATCGAGAGGAAGTCGTAGATGCGGATGACGTTCTGGTGCGTGATCTTGCGCGAGTAGCGCAGCTCGTGCACGAAGCGCTTCATCATCTCTTCGTCTTCGGCGACGTTGGGGTTCAGGAACTTCAGGATCAGGCGCTCATCGACCACCGTGTCTTCCATCAGCAGCACGGTGCCGAAGGCGCCCTTGCCGATGCGTGTCGATGTACTTGTAGCGCCCTTCGATCATGTCGCCCGTCTTGAGCGTGGCGATGTCGAGGCGTTGCTGGGTCGAGGCGGCCGCCTGCTGCAGCGGCCTTGGCGACCTCCTGCTCGGGAATCAGCAGCGTGTGGGAGGCAGGCTCCGGCGTGACGCGATTGCCCGGCTGGCGCTGGGGCTGGCTGCCCGAGATGGCGCGCGAACCGCTGATCGCCGGGGCCTGCACGCCCGAGGCGAAGCGAACCTCGATCTCGGTGAGCGCCCGCTGCGCCGCCAGCGCCAGGGTCTGGTCGCTGTTGCTGCTGAAGGGCTGCAACTGCACCCGGATCTGCTCGGCCTGCTCTTCGGTGGCCAGCTTGCCAGCGCCTGGATGACCTCGACGCGGATTTCCTTCTCCGTACGCGCCAGCAGCGGGGAAATCATCTCGAGTTGGCGCGCGTTCCCCAGCTTGCCGATGGCGCGCACCACTATCGGCAGCGCGCGTGGCGGGGCGGTCTTGAGCATGTCGGCGAGCCGCGGCATCGCCCGCTGTGCTGCCGATCTCGGCCAGCGCATCCACGGCGCGCTCGCTGACCCACCAGTCGGTGTCCTTGGTGGCGTCGATCAGGCTGCTTGACCGCGCGCTCGTCCTTGGTCTGGTTGAGGATCTCGATGGCGGCGCGACGGATGTTTTCGTCCTTGTCGCGCACCAGCTCGAGCACCGCGTCGATGACCTTCGGGCCGCCGATCTTGCCCAGTGCATCGCCGGCGCGCCTGCGCACCCACCAGTCGTCGTCCTTGATCGCCTCCAGCAGGAACTTGACCGAATTGGCATCGCCCACTTCGTTGAGCACTTCGACCGCGGCGCGGCGCGAGTATTCGTTCTCGTCCTTGAGCACCGGCACCAGGAAGCGGATGGTCTGCGGGTCGCGGCGCCTGCATCAGCACGTCGACCGCGCGGTTCTGCACGTCGATTTCCGGATCGCGCAGCAGGGCGGCGATGCGCTCGGTTTCCATCGGCCCATCCTGCTTGGCGAGCGAGGCCAGGGCCGCCGCGCGGATCATCTTGTTGCCGTCGTTGATCTGGGCGTGCAGCGCGGTGCGCACATCCGGCCGGTTGAAGCGCGCCGAGGATGGCGAGGATCTGCAGGCGCGCCATGGTGTCCTTGCCCTGCAGGCGGCCGAGCAGTTCGGGCACGCCGGCCTCGTCGACCACTTCGCCGATGATGCGGAACAGGGCACCCTTCTCGTTGGCCTCCTGGGCGTAGGCGGCGGTCAGGAGCTCGCGCACGCTGAAGCGCGTGCGCTGGGCATTGATGATCTCCAGCACCGCGGACTTGGACACGCCGGGCTTGGTCAGCGCCTCGAGCAGCAGGTGCGGGGGGTAGCCACGGCTGCTGGTGAGCGCCCAGGCGACGCCCGCGACCACGCGCGGACTGCCGGTGATCAGCGCCTCGACATAGCTGGGGAAGGATTTCACGGTCGCGAGCGAGGCCAGCACATCGACCAGCGCCACCGTGGCGTGCTTGTCGGCATCCGGCAGGGCCGCCAGGATCGCCTCGATGCCCGCCGGTCCCAGTTCCTTGAGCCTGGCCACCGACTTCTGGGATTCGGTGCCCAGAATGTCGGTCGACGACTTGATCTGGGCGATCAGCCGATCAGCCCGGAAGTTCGAAAAGAAGCTCATGGGTGCAGAGGTTTGCCAGGTCCGGACCTTAAGGCGGTTAACTTTCGAATTATGCCACGATTGCTGCTGCGCCCTGTGACCTGCGTCTGGTCTGCGGCGCATGGCTTAGAACAGGCTAGAATCGCGCCCCCCAGAACTCAAGCCCGGATGCGCCGCAGCGGCGATACCACATGGCCGATTCCGCCCAGATCCGCACTGTTCTGGAACAGTACGTCGACCCCTGACCTGCAACAGAGCCTCGGCGAATCGGCGAGCCTCAAGGACCTGCAGATCGAGAACCAGGTCATCATGGCCGATGTGGTGCTGGGCATCCCGGTGGGCGGATATGAGCAGCAGTTCCGTTCCGCGCCTGGAGGCGCACCTGGCCGCCCATGGCCACGCGGGCCTGACGCTGAAGCTCAAGCTGCGCAGCGCCATCGTGGCGCACAGCGTGCAGCGCTCGCTCAAGCCGCTGCCGGGCGTCAGCAATATCGTCGCCGTGGCCAGCGGCAAGGGCGGGGTGGGCAAGTCCACGGTGGCCGTCAACCTGGCGCTGGCCTGGGCGCAGGCCGGCGCGCGGGTCGGCATGCTCGATGCCGATATCTATGGGCCCAGCCAGCCCCTGATGCTGGGGCTCGAGGGCCAGCGGCCGACGGCACCGGATGGCAAACACCTGGTACCGCTCGAGGCGCACGGCATCAAGGCCATGTCGATCGGCTTCCTGGTCGATGCCGACCCAGGCACTGGTCTGGCGCGGACCGATGGTGACGCAGGCGCTGACGCAGCTGCTTGCGCGACACCGACTGGGGCGAACTCGACTACCTGGTGGTCGACATGCCGCCGGGCACCGGCGACATCCAGCTCACGCTGTCGCAGCGCGTGCCGGTCGCCGGCGCTGTCATCGTGACCACGCCGCAGGACATCGCGCTGGCCGATGCGCGCAAGGGCCTGCGCGATGTTCGAGAAGGTGTCGGTGCCGGTGCTGGGCATCGTCGAGAACATGAGCCTGCACGTGTGCACGCCAGTGCGGCCACGTCGAACACATCTTCGGCAGCGGCGGCGGGCAGCTGCATGGCCGACCAGTACGAGGTGCAGCTGCTCGGCGAGCTGCCGCTGGATGCCACGATACGCGAGGAGGCTGACAGCGGCCGCCCGAGCGTGATCGCAGCGCCCGGATCACCGCGCGCCCTGGCCTATCGTCGAGATGGCGCGCCGCGCGGCCGGGGCGCTGGCCCGGCGCGGGCGCGATCGCAGCGCCTTGTTCCCACAGATCGTCGTCGAGGAATCCTGAAGCACCATGAGCATCAAAGTCTGATCGCTGGATACGCGCAGGCCGCAGCGCACGGCATGATCGAGCCCTTCGAACCCGGCCAGGTGCGCACCGTCGACGGGCAGAAGATCATTTCCTACGGCACTTCGAGCTATGGGTACGACGTGCGCTGCGCGCGCGAATTCAAGATCTTCACCAACATCAACTCGACCATCGTTGATCCGAAGCACTTCGATGCCAAGAGCTTCGTCGACGTGGCGGCGGACGTGTGCATCATCCCGCCCAACTCCTTCGCGCTGGCGCGCACGGTGGAATACTTCCGCATCCCGCGCCAGGTGCTGACCGTGTGCCTGGGCAAATCCACCTACGCGCGCTGCGGCATCATCGTCAACGTGACGCCGCTCGAGCCCGAGTGGGAAGGGCACGTGACGCTGGAATTTTCCAACACCACGCCGCTGCCGGCGAAGATCTACGCCAACGAGGGCGTGGCGCAGATGCTGTTCTTCGAGTCGGATGAAGTCTGCGAGACTTCGTATCGCGATCGTGGCGGCAAATACATGGGCCAGCAGGGCGTGACGCTGCCGAAGGCGTAGCCGCTGCAATGCGTTGATCTCAAGGTGATCGAGGTCAGTTTCGTGGTCTTGCTGGTTGCTTGATCAGGCTGTCAGCCGGGATTCCCAGGTTCCGGTGCAGCTTCCAGATCATCTCCAGGGTCAACGGGCGTTTGCGATTGAGAATCTCGTAAACGCGATTCAGGCGACCAATCATGGGCTGAAGGTCTTTGGCGGTAAGTCCGTTCTGGTCCATCCGAAAGCGGATGGCTTCCACCGGGTCCGGCGATCAAGGGAAACTCTGGCGCTCAAGGATTCGATGAGTGTCACCAGAACGTCAGGCGTTCGCCCTCGGGCGTATTGCGTCGCGAACCCATCAGGGATTCGACGACCTTCAGTGCAGCGCGGTGATCGCGGGCAGTGCGGATGGGGCGAATATTCATCAGCTCTCCGTCAAACAGCTTGTGCATCGATGCGATCGTACTGGGTATGCGTGCCTATGAATCGAAGGCTAGTCGCGGCGCAGCGAGCGCAGCTCCATGACCCATTCGATGTCCTGATCATGCTGCTGCTCGGCGCGCAGCGGAATGTAGCCATAGGACGGCGCACACCAGAAGCGCGTGCTGCGCGAGGAATTGGCGCGGTGGCTGCGGTAGATCACGGTGGCGATATCGCCCAGTGGCGTGTGCAGTGTTTCCTCACCCACCCGCGTGTACTCGTAGTCGCGGATGCCTGATTTGTCGAACAGCGAGATGCCCTGGGGCATCTTGCCGGCGGCCAGCGCCTGGATCAGTGCCACTTGTACCGAGAGGTCATCCTGCACGCCTGCGCGCAGCGCAACGTCCACATTGGCATCCTCGATGCGCCCGCTGACGCGCAGTTTTTCCCAGTCGAAACTGAGGTCTGCGGTCTGGCTGCCGGAGCTGCCCTGGCGCGCAGTGAAATGCAGTGGCCGCACGCCTTCGGGCCCGATGCTCATGCGGCTCTGCAGGCTGGCCGTGGCGGCCGAGAACAGCTTGAACAGGCCGCGCGGCTCGGTGCTCGAGCTGTAGGTCCATTCCTGCGGCGAGAGGCGCTTCAACGCGAAGGAGGCGCTGCCGGCATTCATGTCGTGCCACAGGAAGGCGTAGCGCGTCTCGAAGGGGCGCAATTCGGCAGTGGCCGCTTCGCTCGTAGCCGCCGTCGTCGTTGGTGTTGGTGTGGGCGTTGGCGTGGCTGCGGCTCCAGCTCCAGCGGCGGGCGCCGCTTCGAGGGCAAGTGCTAGCGGGCCACTGGTCAGCAGCAAAATCGTTCCAATCGCTCGCAGCATTTTCATCGGTATCAGCCCCTGAGCAGCGGTGCGCGCAGCACCTCGCCATCGAGCATGAGTGTCTCGCCGCGCAGACCCAAGCGCCCCGCGGCGATCAAGCCTATGACTTCGGGGTAAATGATGTGTTCCTGTTGCTGAACCCGGGCTGAAAGGCTCTCCGGCGTGTCGCCCGGCAGCACGGGCACGCGCGCCTGCATCACCAGCGGGCCGCCATCCAGCACGCCTGTGACGTAATGCACGCTGCAGCCGTGCTGCGCATCGCCTGCCGCCAGCGCCCGCTCGTGCGTATGCAGGCCAGGGTAGAGCGGCAGGAGCGAGGGATGGATATTCAGCATGCGACCCGCATAGTGGGCGGCAAAGGCCGCTGAGAGTATGCGCATGAAGCCGGCGAGCACCACCAGCTGCGCGCCACTCGCATCGATGGCGCCGCGCATGGCCTGCTCGAAGGCGCTGCGATCGGGAAATCCGCGTGCCGCAATCACCTCGACGGGCAGACCCAGTTCGCGCGCGGAGGCAATACCGCCGGCCTCGGGCCGGTCGGCAATCACCAGCGCGATGCTGGCGTTGATGGCGCCGCTGGCGCAGGCGCGCGCGATCGTCAGCATGTTGCTGCCGCGGCCGGATATCACGACGCACAGCCGCAGGCCGGCGCCGCTGCTCATGGATCGATGAGCACGTCGCCGCTGCCTGGGATCACCTCACCGATCAGCTGGGCCTGCTCGCCAGCAGCGCGCAGCAGCTTGAGCGCTGCGTCGGCATCGCCCGCTGCGACGATCACCACCATGCCGATGCCGCAGTTGAAGGTGCGGTACATCTCGCGCGCCGTGATGTTGCCGGTGCGCTCGAGCCAGTCGAATACGGGATCGCGCGGCCAGGCCTTGCGCTGCAGCCGCACCGCCAGGCCTTCAGCCAGCACGCGTGGAATGTTGTCGCTGAGGCCGCCACCGGTGATATGCGCGAGCCCGTGTACCGGCAGCGCCGCCATCAGCTGGCGCAGGGATTTCACATAGATGCGCGTCGGCGTCAGCAGGCGATCGAAGAGCGGCTGGCCTTCGAGTTGCGTGCTGGCGGTCGCGCCCGCGACGCTCAGCAGCCGGCGTATCAGCGAATAGCCGTTCGAGTGCGGCCCGCTCGAAGAGAGGCCGATCAGCGCGTCGCCCGCGCGCACCTTCGAGCCATCGATGATCGCCTCGCGCTCGACCACGCCGACGCAGAAGCCGGCCAGGTCGTAGTCATCGCCGTGATACATGCCGGGCATCTCGGCGGTTTCGCCGCCAACCAGCGCCGCGCCCGCCTGCGCGCAGCCCTCGGCGATGCCGGCGACCACGCGGGCGGCGACCTCGATCTTCAGCGCGCCGGTGGCGTAGTAGTCCAGAAAAAACAGCGGTTCGGCGCCCTGGACCACCACATCGTTGACGCACATGGCCACCAGATCGATGCCGATGGTGTCGTGCCGGCCGGTCTCGATCGCCAGGCGCAGCTTGGTGCCTACGCCGTCGGTGCCCGCGACCAGAACAGGCCTCTTGTAGCCTGCGGGAATTTCCACCAGCGAGCCAAAACCGCCAATGCCGGCCAGCACTTCCGGCCGCTGCGTACGCTTGACCAGCGGCTTGATGCGCTCGACAAAGGCATCGCCGGCCTCGATATCGACGCCTGCATCTCGGTAGCTGTAACTGCGCTGGTCATTCATGCCGGGACTCCAGGCGTTATAGTAGCGAACCCATGCGTCATCTGCCGAATATCATCTGCCTGCTGCGCATCGCCCTGATCTGGCCGATCATCGATGGCCTGATGGCGCAGCATTTCGGGCGCACGCTGCTGCTGTTCGTGGTGGCCGCGGTCAGCGACGGGCTGGATGGGTGGCTTGCCAAGAATTTCGGCTGGACCAGCCGGCTGGGCAAGATCCTCGATCCGCTGGCCGACAAACTGTTGCTGGTGGCGGTGTTCCTGGTGCTCACCTGGATCGGGCTCACGCCACGCTGGTTGTGTGTTGCGGCCGTGGCGCGTGATGTGATGATCGGTGCCGGCGCGTTGCTGTTCCGCGTGGCCTGGGGCCCGCTGCGCGGCCGGCCGATACTCTCGAGCAAGATCAATACGCTGCTGCAGCTGTTGTACGTCTCGCTGGTGATCCTGCGCGGCGCCACCGGCTTGCCGCCGCAATCGGTGCTCGATGCCTTCGCCGTGTTGACGATGCTGACGATATTGATCAGCGGCTTCGCCTACCTGCGCGAATTCACGCGCCGCGCATTGCAGACGGCCGCTCAGGTCAGCTGAGCTCAGGCGTGCGCCAGCTACCCTTGAGCGTGCGGCTACGCGATCGGGCACTGTTCGCGAACTTCCTGCCGGGCCCGAATGCCGCGGCGCTTGCACAGCTGCGCGCGTCCGTCGCGCCCGTCGCGGCCGGCACGCCTGGCGCTACCGGCAAGCCAGGCCTGGCGTGGTTGTACGGCCCTGCGGCCAGTGGCAAGTCGCACCTGCTGCAGGCGCTGTATGCCGAGGCGGGCGACGCCGTGTTCCTGCCGCTCTCGCAGCTCACGCCTTTTGGTCCGGCTGCGCTGCAGGAATGGCAGGGCGGGGCTGCACTCTATGTCGATGAGCTGGCTACCGTGCTGGGCCACCCCGAGTGGGAGCGCGCCCTGTTCGGCCTGTATCGCGACTGCGAAGAGCGCGGCGCGCCGCTGGTGTTCGCCGCGCGCGAACCGCCCACCGAACTGAAATTCGCGCTCAAGGATCTGGCCTCGCGCTGTGCAGCTGCGCAGCGTGTGGCACTGCTCGGACTGGATGAAACGCAGCAGGGCGTGGCGCTGTCACTGCACGCGCAGGCGCGCGGCTTCGAGCTGCCGGAGGAAACCCTGCGTTATCTGCAGCGGCGCCTGCCGCGCGACATGGGGAATCTGTGCGCCGTGCTCGATGAGCTGGATGAGGCCGCGCTGGCCGCGCAGCGTCGCCTCACCGTGCCCTTCATCAAGAGCCTGCTCGATGCGCGGGCCCCGGGCAGCGCACAGCTGTATCGCGTGACCGGCAAGGTGCAGGGTGTGTGGTATCGCGCCTCGGCGCAGCGCCAGGCGCGCGCGCTCAAGGTGACGGGTTACGCGCGCAATCTCGAGGATGGCTCGGTCGAGGTGCTGGCCTGCGGGCCGGAGTACGCCGTGCGCGAATTCATCGGCTGGTTGTGGGTGGGCTCGCCCCAGTCACAGGTGAGCGGCGTACTGGAGACTGCGCTGCCGCCTGGGGATTTCGGCTGGCCGAAGGAATTTACGACCGTTTGAGCGCCATGCGGCCCAGGTCATCGGCGCCGTTCCAGTAGCGCGTCCAGCGGGTAACCACTTTATCCGGATAATCGCGCGTCAGCGTGGTGCCGTTGTAGCGTCCGAGCGCGCGGCGCACGTCGTTGCGTTCGCTCTGCAGGTAGTGACGCAGGATCGCGCAGCCCATGCGGATGTTCGCTTCGATGGTCACCAGCTCGCGCCGCTGCATTCCGAGCTGTTCGGGCCAGAAGGGCATGACCTGCATCAGGCCCACCGCACCGGCGCTGGAGACCGCCCAGCGATTGAAATGACTCTCGACATCGAGCACCGCGAGCACCAGCCCCGGAGGCAAGGGCGTGGCATTGGCGCGATGCGTTTCGCAGTACACCGTACGCAGGATCGCCAGCCGGTCGTTGTGGTTGGGCAGATAGCGGCGCAGCCGCGGTTCCATCAGCGTGTACCAGACAGCCGAATCGTATTGATCCTCGAAGCAGCGCGCCTCGGCGATGGCCTGCTGGACCACGGCGCGCAGCTCTGGATCCTGCTGCGCGGCGCGTGCGCTGGGGGCGCTTGCGCCGGCGGCACACGCGAGGCCGGAGCCGGACAGCGCCAGCAGCGCCGCGCCGAGCGCGAGCAGCCTAGCGCGGCAGGAGCGCCAGGCGCGCCTGTATGAAGCCGACGATATCGGCAAGGGGAATGTCCTGGTTGTCGGTCGCGGGACGATGGCGGTATTCGCAGGTGCCGGCTTCGAGTCCGCGCTCGCCGAGCACGATGCGATGCGGAATGCCGAGCAGTTCGGCTTCCGCGAACTTGACGCCCGGCCGCGCATCGCGATCGTCGTACAGTACCTCGATGCCGGCAGCGCTGAGCTGTGCGTACAGCGCATCGGCGCGCTCGCGCACGCGCGCGGATTTCTGCAGATTGAGCGGAATGAGTACCACATGGAAGGGCGCCAGCGACTCCGGCCAGATGATGCCACGCTCATCGTGATGCTGTTCGATGGCCGCAGCCACGATGCGCGTCACACCGATGCCGTAACAACCCATGAGCATGGTCACAGCCTGGCCGGCCTCATCCAGCACCGTCGCGTTCATCGCGCTGCTGTACTTGCTGCCCAGCTGGAAGATATGGCCGACTTCGATGCCGCGCACAATCCTGATCCGGCCCTTGCCCGAGGGGCTGGGATCGCCATTGACGACATTGCGCAGGTCGGCGGCGGTGGGCGCGGGCAGGTCGCGCTCCCAGTTCACGTCGACAAAATGCGCATCCACGACATTCGCGCCGCAGCTGAAATTGGCCATCGCCAGTGCCGCGTGATCGGCATAGATCGGGCAGCTGAGGCCCTTGGGGCCGAGCGAGCCGGGCTCGCTCCCGGTCGCGGCCTTCACTTGCTCGGCGCTGGCCATGCGCAGTGGCGAGGCCACGCCCGCCAGTTTCTGTGCCTTCACCGCGTTGAGCTCGTGATCGCCGCGCAGCAGCAGCGCCACCACACCGCCCTCGCTGCCGTCCACCAGCAGCGTCTTCAGGCATTGCTGCGCCGGCATCTTCAGGAAATCGCTCAGGGCGGCGATGGTCTTCATGCCTGGCGTCGCCACCTGGCGCAGCGCGCCGCCGGGTGCAGCGCGCGGCTCGGTCGGCGGCACGGCTGCCGCCAGCTCGATGTTGGCAGCGAAATCATCACCATCGGAAACCGCGATCGCGTCTTCGCCCGATTCGGCCAGCACCTGAAATTCCTGCGAGCGGTTGCCACCGATCGCGCCGCTGTCGGCCATCACCACGCGGAAGTCCAGCCCCATGCGCGTGAACATGCGCGAGTAGGCGGTGTGCATCGCGGCGTAACCCTCGTTCAGCGAGGCCTGGTCGAGGTGGAAGGAGTAGGCATCCTTCATGATGAACTCGCGCCCACGCATCACGCCGAAGCGTGGCCGCACTTCGTCGCGGAACTTGGTCTGCAGCTGGTAGAAATTCACCGGCAGCTGGCGGTAGCTGCGCAGCTCGCGGCGCGCGATATCGGTGACCACCTCTTCGTGCGTGGGCCCGAACACATAGTCGCGCTTCTGGCGATCCTTGATGCGCAGCAGCTCCGGCCCGTACTGCTCCCAGCGGCCCGATTCCTGCCACAGCTCTGCCGGCTGGATCGCCGGCATCAGGATTTCCAGCGCCCCGGCACGATCCATCTCCTCGCGGATGATGGTCTCGACCTTCTTCAGGGTGCGCAGCCCGAAGGGCAGCCAGCTGTAGATGCCGGCCGCAAGCCGCCGGATCAGCCCGGCACGCAGCATCAGCTGGTGGCTTAAGACTTCGGCCTCGGCCGGGGTTTCCTTGGTGGAATTGACGGGGTAAGCGGAAAGGCGCATGTGTTTGGGCTATCAGGTTGTAAACAGCCTGCAATCCTAGCAGATGGATGTTGGACGGCACGCCGGGCTGCCCCTATCATGCGGCGCTCATGGACGAGCAAGAACCGCCCAAGGTCGCGCCCCGGCGCCGCGCCATCTACCTGCTGCCGAACCTGCTGACCACC
Organism: uncultured Gammaproteobacteria bacterium; assembly: GCA_963764065.1. GTDB lineage: Bacteria > Pseudomonadota > Gammaproteobacteria > Steroidobacterales > Steroidobacteraceae > FEN-1191. The sequence goes on from CAVXRM010000009.1 coordinate 130,466, forward strand.
GGCTGCCTGTTTTCAGGCTTCTACGCCGTGGTGGCCGCGATCGACGGCAACTTCGAGCGCGCTGGCCTCGCGGTGTTCATTGCGATGATCTTCGACACGCTCGATGGCCGCACCGCGCGCCTGACCCACACCGAAAGCGCCTTCGGCAAGGAATACGACAGTCTGGCCGACATGGTGGCCTTCGGGCTCGCCCCGGCGATCGTTTCCTACCAGTGGGGCGTGGCGCGGATCGCCGAATACGGCAACGCCTGGGGCCGTTTCGGCTGGCTGGCAGCCTTTTTCTACTGCGCCGCCGCCGCGTTGCGCCTGGCGCGCTTCAATACCCGTGTCGCCACGCAGGACAAGCGCTATTTCGAAGGACTGCCGAGTCCGTCAGCGGCCGCGGTGGTGTCGGGCTTTGTCTGGGTCTCGAGCGAATGGCGCGAACCCGGGCTCACCGGCCTGATCGTGGCCTTTGCCGTCACGGCGCTGGCCGGCGCGCTGATGGTCAGCAGCCTCAGTTTTCCCAGTTTCAAGGGTTTTGATCCGACCAAACCCGTGCCTTTCGTCACGCTGGTGGTCGGCGCGCTGATGTTCGTGGTGATCGGCATCGACCCGGCGCGCGCGCTGCTGCTGTGCTTCGGCACCTACGCCCTGTGGGGACCCTTGTCCTGGAGCTGGCGCAAACTGCGCCGGCTGATGCGCGGCCCCGGTGTGAGCGGCGGCACGTGAGTGCCACACCCGCACAGCGCTCACAGTATCTTGAGGCGCTGGGCATCGAACAATGGAAGTTGCGCCGGCCGACGACCGCCAGTGTAGTGAACGCGCCAACCACACGCGCCGCGGTCATTGCACCCGCGACCGCCAGCGCTGCCGCGACTGCCGGCGCCGACTGGGACACTCTTGCGGCCGAAGTGCGCGCCTGCGTGCAATGCGGCCTGCATGCCACGCGCACCCAGACTGTGTTTGGTGTCGGCAATCGCAGTGCCGACCTGCTGGTGGTGGGCGAGGCGCCGGGCGCCGATGAAGACCGACAGGGCGAGCCCTTCGTGGGCCGTGCCGGCGTGCTGCTCAATGCGATGCTGCGCGCCCTCGGCCGCCCGCGCGAAACGGTGTTCATTGCCAACGTGCTCAAATGCCGCCCGCCCGGCAATCGCGACCCCAACCCCGAGGAAGTGCGCTGCTGCCTGCCGTACCTGCATCGCCAGATCGCGCTGCTGCAGCCGAAGCTGATGCTGGCGGTGGGGCGCATCGCGGCGCAAAACCTGCTCGCCACCGAAACGCCGATCGGCAAATTGCGCGGCAGCGTGCATCGCTTCGGGAGCGAGGGCACGCCGCTGATCGTCACCTACCATCCGGCCTATCTGCTACGCAGCCCGGGCGAGAAGCGCAAGGCCTGGAACGACCTGCGTTTCGTGCGAAGCGAACTCGCGCGCGCGGCGGGCACCGTCGCCGCTGCCGGCTGACGGGTCCGCGGGAGCGCTGATCATGGTGGCAGTAGTGCGCGAAGCGGCTGGCATACCGCAGATCCTGCCGCGGCCGATGACCGAGGCCGATGTGCCCGCAGTGCTGGCACTCGAGATGAGTTCGTATGCCTTCCCGTGGACTGACGGCATCTTCCGCGACTGCCTGCGGGTCGGTTACGACTGCTGCGTGCTCGAGATCGACTACCTGCTGGTCGGGTACGGCGTGATCTCCAGCGGCGCCGGCGAAGCGCACCTGCTGAACCTGTGCGTGCGCGAGGAATTCCGCTGCCGCGGCCTCGGCCGCCGCCTGCTCGAACACCTGATCGACCAGGTCTCGCACAGCGGCGCGCGCATTGTGTTTCTGGAAGTGCGGCCCGCGAATACCGGCGCGGTGCGGCTGTACGAGTCGATGCATTTCCAGCAGATCGGGATGCGGCGCGGGTATTACCAGGCGGAGGGCGGGCGGGAAGACGCTCTTGTCATGCGGCGCGATCTCACGGTTTGAGCTCGATCAAGAGAGACTCGTACTAGTGCCGCGGGGCTTCGGGCTTCTCGATGAGGGGCTCCCGGGAACGCCGTGAATCCGTCCATGGAGGCTTCGGCCGCGCCATCCATGGCGCGGACGATCCCGGGAGCCCCTCATCGAGAAGCCCGAAGCCCCGCTACGCTGGTGCGCGTGTGGCTGGTCGCGCTCACACCGCGTTGTGGCGGCGTGTGGTGAGAGCGAGTCGTCACCCGTGGAGACTGCACCTGAACCCACGAGCCATGCCGCGCGGTGGAACCACACGCACCGCCGCCTGCGCTGGATCGCGATACGGGGCGCCTGATCCTGGGCAAATGCACGCGCGCGTCTTCACGGCCGCTACGCCGGCGTGCGCATTCCCGCCGGACGCACTCTGAGTGCATTGAGCCCACAGCATAGCGGTCCGTGTTGCGAGGGAGCCCTCCCGGGATCGTCCGCGCCATGGATGGCGCGGCCGAAGCCTCCATGGACGGATTCACGGCGTTCCCGGGAGGGCTCCCTCGCAACACGGAGCCGCTATGCCGCGCCGACCCACTGCATTCAGCTGCGTTTCCGGCTAGAATGCGCGCCCAGATTTAGTGGCGGTGCCGGCGACATGAGTGCTTTCGACAAGGAAATCCTGCGCCGCCGCACCTTCGCGATCATCTCGCATCCAGACGCCGGCAAAACCACCCTGACGGAAAAGCTGCTGCTGTTCGGCGGCGCGATCCAGATGGCTGGCACCGTCAAGGGGCGCAAGGCGGCGCGGCATGCGACCTCCGACTGGATGCGGCTCGAACAGCAGCGCGGCATATCCGTGACCAGTTCGGTGATGCAGTTTCCGTATCAGGACTACATCGTCAACCTGCTCGATACGCCCGGCCACGAGGATTTCTCCGAAGACACCTATCGCACGCTCACGGCGGTCGATTCGGCGTTGATGGTGATCGACTGCGCCAAGGGCGTCGAGCAGCGCACGATCCGCCTGATGGAGGTGTGCCGCTTGCGCGATACGCCGATCATGACTTTCGTGAACAAGCTCGATCGGGACGGGCGCGCGCCCATCGAGCTGCTCGATGAGATCGAGGCGGTGCTGAAGATCCACCCGGCGCCGATCACCTGGCCGATCGGCATGGGCCGCGAACTCACCGGCATCTATCACCTGCTCGAAGATCGCATCTACGTCTACGAAGCCGGCGAGCGCGGCCGCGTCGGCGACAATCGCGTGATCGAGGGTCTGAAGAGCGCCGAAGCGCGCGAACTGTTGGGCGATCAGGCCGATCGCTACCTCGAGGAAATCGAGCTGGTGCATGGGGCCACGGCCACTTTTGATGCGGCCGACTATCGGGCCGGACGCCAGACGCCGGTGTTCTTCGGCTCGGCGATCAGCAATTTCGGCGTCGAAGAGCTGCTGAGCGCCTTCGTGAAATTTTCGCCGCCGCCGCTGGCGCGCGCGACGCGCGAGCGCCAGGTCGAGCCGCTCGAGGAAACGCTGAGCGGCTTCGTGTTCAAGATCCAGGCCAACATGGATCCGGGCCATCGCGATCGCATCGCCTTCATGCGCCTGTGTTCGGGCCGCTACCAGCGCGGCACGCGGCTGTTCCACACGCGCCTGCGCAAGGAAGTGCGCATCGCCGATGCACTCACCTTCATGGCGGCCGATCGCACCCAGGCCGAGGAGGCCTACGCCGGGGATATCATCGGCCTGCACAACCACGGCACCATCAACATTGGCGATACCTTCACCGCGGGCGAGTCGCTGGCTTTCACCGGCATCCCGGATTTCGCGCCAGAGATGTTCCGGCGCGCGGTGCTCAAGGATCCGCTGCGCATGAAGGCGCTGGCCAAGGGGCTGGCGCAGCTGTGCGAGGAGGGGGCCACGCAGCTGTTCAAGCCGGTGCGCAATGCCGACCTGATCCTGGGGGCGGTCGGGCAGCTGCAGTTCGAAGTAGTGGCCTTCAGGTTGCAGGACGAATACGCTGTGCAATGTACTTTCGAGAATATCAGCGTGCACACGGCGCGCTGGGTCAGCAGCACTGATCCGCGCAAGCTGGAGGAGTTCACGGTGAAGGCTCACGACAACCTGGCGCGCGATCACAGCGGAGCGCTGGTGTACCTGGCCCCCTCGCGGGTCAACCTGCAGCTCACGCTCGAGCGCTGGCCTGACATCCGTTTCAGCGAGACGCGCGAGCACCTGGCGCATGTCGACGACTGAGCAACCGACCGGGTCCGCGATGAGCGCGCGCGAAAAGCGACTGGCGCAGCGCGCCTGGGCGCTGACCGCATGGGCCAATCATGGTTTCGCGACCACCGTGCTGGTGGGTTTCTTCCCGATCTTCCTGAACAAATACTGGGCCGCCGATCTGCCGGGCACGCGCTCCACGCTGTACCTCGGCCTCGCCAATTCCAGCGCCAGCCTGGTTGTGATGCTGATCGCGCCGTGGCTGGGAGCGTTGGCCGACCGGCGGGGGCAGAAGAAGTTGTGGCTGGGCGTGTTTACGGCACTGGGCGTTGTGGGCACAGCGTTGCTGGCGCTGATCGGTCGCGGTCAATGGCAGTGGGCGCTGCCGGTGTTCGCACTGGCCTCGGTTGGGTTTTACGCGGGCTCGTCGTTCCAGGATGCACTGCTGGTGCAGGTGTCCACGCCGAGGAAGCGCATCGCATTTCCGCGTACGGGTTCGCAGCCGGGTATCTCGGCGGTGGCCTGCTGTTGCTGTTCAATGTGCTGCTCGCGCTGCATCCCGCCTGGTTTGGCATTGCCGATTCCGTGGCGGCCACGCGCATCGCCTTTCTCGATGTCGCATTGTGGTGGGCCTTGTTCACGCTGCCGGTGTTCCGGCGCGTACCGGAAGCCAAGCCGACCGTAGAGCCGCCAGGGTGGAAGGAACTGTGGGCCACGATCCGCAAGGTGATGGCCGACCCTACGGTGCGCGGCTTCCTGATCGCCTACTGGTTGTACATCGATGGCATCGGCACGCTGCAGCAGATGGCGGTCGACTTCGGCGCCAAGCTGGGCTTGCCGACCTCCGCGCTGATCCAGGCGCTGCTGCTGGTGCAGTTCATCGCCTTCCCGTCGGCACTGCTGTTCGGCCGACTCGGCGATCGCATCGGCGCACGCCGCGCGATCCTGATTGGCCTGGCGGTGTTCGTGTTCGTCACCGGCTGGGCGCTGATACTGCGCACGGCCTGGCAGTTCTACGTGCTGGCGGCACTGGTGGGCACGGTGCAGGGCGGCGTGCAGTCGCTGTCGCGCTCGCTGTACTCGCGGCTGATTCCGCGCGAACGCTCCGGCGAATACTTCGGCTTCTACAACATGCTCGGCAAGTTCGCCGCGGTGCTGGGCCCGACGCTGGTGGGTACCATGGCCGCGCTCAGCGGCAGCTCGCGCGTAGGCGTGTCATCGCTGGTGGTGTTGTTTGCCGCCGGGGCAGTGTTGCTGTGGCGGGTGCGCGAGCCAGGGCGGTGATCGGCAGCAGTCCCCGGATGCTCGTGCCGGTGGCCTCAGGCCTTTTTGCCTGTCCTGCGTCGCTTTACAAGCACACTTCGCTTTAACTGCCGTTCACTTCGAAGTACGTGGAGAATGAAGACTCGATCCTGCTCCTGCCGATAGATCGCTCGGCACGGTGGTTCGATGATCTGTCGATACTTCCACCCAGGTAGCTCAGGTAGTGCGGATCCACTACGAGGATGTTCAGCGAGCTGCCCAACATGTCCGATTACCCTGTTAACCAACTCCGCCGCGGCGCTGGGATTTTCGAGCGCGATATGGTCTGCGATGGCGTCGAGGTCGCTAAGGGCCGGTTCGGTCCAGATTATTTCAGCCATCGGGACATGCGCTGCCTGACTTGGGCCTGGGTCAGAGTGCGCCCCTCGTCGACCGCCTTCTCGCCACGTGCAATACCTTCCAACAATTTCATACGCTTGATCAGTGAATCGTAGCTGGCGACGTCAACCAGGTAAGCGCTGGGAAGGCCATGCTGTGTAATTAGTATGGGTTCACGGTGCCGCTCCAGATCTGACAGCAATTCCGTGGCCTGCCGTTTCAGCGTGGTGACGAGTTCAGTTCGCATAATGTGATACTAAAGTATCACTTTACGGGGCTCGAAGCAAAGGCGGCACGAAGGTCGGGTTCAGTCGTTCCAGCATCGCCTATTTCCAAAGGCAGATAAAAGTCGCTGCGTGTTTATGCATGAAGTACCCCTACGCAAATCCAGACCCATGTGCCGGTGTGCGTGCTCCAGGTGTCGCGCCGCTACGGCGAGTGCGATTGCCGCAGGCTGAGCGCCAGCGCGGCCGCGACCAGCAGGGCTCCTATCGCTAGCACCAGCACGGCAGCCGCCGCGCAATCCTTAACGGCCCGAATCTTTGCGTGCTGTTCGGGATGCAGGTGGTCGGCCAGGTGCTCGAGCGCCGTATTGAACAGCTCGGCGGCAATGACCGCACTGCTGACCAGGGCCACCAGCGCCCACCAGATCGCGGCCGGGCGCAACCAGCACATCCCCAGGATCACGCCTGCCAGCACCAGCAATTGGGTGCGCAGGCTCCGCTCGCCGCGTATGGCAAGCCGCAAACCGGCCCAGGCAAATCCGAGGCGCGCGGCGAAGGAACGGTTCTTTTGTGCAGCCATCATATAATCGGATACTCGACAATATCGTGCATTTTTCGTCGCTATACTAGTGCCTGTATTCGGGTGGTGGCGGCAGACGGGGGAACATGAATCCAAGGGGCGTGCTCATTGCCGCGACGCTTACTGCGGCCTTGCTGGTGTCATCGGTCTCGCGCGCGGGCGGTCCACTGGGTATCGATCATCTGGTGCCGCTCGACAATAGCGGAATCTGGGCGCGCAAGAACCAGTTGTTGCTGATCGACGCGATGTTGCTCGGCGAGGCGGGTATCGCATTGTGGGAAGGTGGCCGAACGCGCCTGGGCAAGACGGCCTGGCGCTCGATCGACGCCACGGTCGTTGGCGGCCTCGCCTCGGAACTGTTCAAGTTCGGATTTTCGCGCGCGCGTCCCAACCAGACCTCCGACCCCAATCAATGGTTCCAGGGCAGTGGCCACAACAGCTTTCCGAGTGGTGAAGTCACAATTACCAGTGCCATTATTACGCCATTCGTACTCGAATACCGTCATGACCATCCGGCAATCTACGCACTCGAGCTGCTGCCGCTCTATGACGCCATGGCGCGCGTCAAAGTCCATGGTCATTGGCAGTCGGATGTGCTGGCGGGGTATGCGCTCGGCACGGGGCTGGGCTGGTACATGCAGCGTCGCAAGGAATCGCCGCTGGTGCTCGGCATGCTTCCGCATGGCTTCTATGTTGGCTTCAGGAAGGAGCTGCGTTGACTCCATGCGGAGTGAACGATCCCAATCGTGAGTAGCAAGCGCCTGCGCATACGCCTGATCGGCAAGGACAACGGCGTCGGTCTTTCGCGCGACCTCGAGCTGCTGGAAGAGGTGCTGCGTGCCCGCGGCTGCGAGTTGACGCTGCGCGTGTGCGATCGGCGCGACCGCCGCCATCGGCGCTCGAAGCTATTCGCACTGGTGGCGCGGGTGCGCGCCCTGCCCGGCGTACGACGGCGCAACCGCGCCCAGGCGCCTTACGACGTCGAATATCATGTTCGAACACGCCTGGCCGCAGTTCCTGCATGAGGCGCGCTGCAATGTCATCATTCCGAATCCCGAGTGGTTCGACTCTGCGTGATGCCCGATTCCTCGGCGCTTTCGATCAGGTCTGGGCCAAGACCGCGGCAACCGAGACGGTGTTTGCCGCGCGCCACCCAGGGTGCGTGCAGATCGGTTTTGACAGCCGTGACCGTTACCTGCCCGAGGTCGAGCGTACGCCCCAGTTCCTGCATGTGGCGGGCAAGAGCCCGCTCAAGGGTACGGTGCGATTACTGCAGCTGTGGCAGCGCCATCCGGAATGGCCGCGCCTGACGCTGGTGCAGGATAAGACGCCGGAAAATGACGCAAACTTCATCTCGGCCCCGAACATCGTGCGCATGAACGGCTATGTGCCCGACGAGCAGCTGCGCGAGCTGCAGAACTCCCATCGCTTTCACCTGTGTACGTCCGAGGCGGAAGGGTGGGGGCACTACATCGTCGAGGCCATGAGCACCGGAGCCGTCACGATCACCTGCGACAGCGCGCCGATGAATGAACTGATCGATGCCGGCCGCGGCCTGCTGGTGGCAACGCAGGCAGGCGAGCGCCACAACCTGGTCC
>CAVXRM010000010.1:0-63062 GCA_963764065.1 uncultured Gammaproteobacteria bacterium
GGCGCCTTGCAACGCGAGCTCGCGGGCATGGAAAACGCGGCTGGCGACCTGAGCGCGCTGCGCTCGCAGGTCGCCGCGGCACTGGCGGAGTATCACGAGCAGGCTCGCCAGCTGACCCTGGCACGCACCAAAGCGGCCACGGCGATGGCCCGTGAGATCTCCGCCCGCATGCAGGAACTGGGCATGGTCGGTGGCCGCTTCGTGGTCGACCTCGCGCCGCTGGAAAGCGCCGAACCGGCCGCGCACGGCGCCGATCGGATCGAATTTCGTGTCAGCACCAACCCGGGGCAGCCGCCACGCGCGGTAGCCAAAATCGCCTCGGGCGGTGAGCTGGCGCGCCTGTCACTGGCGGTGCAGGTGAGCTGCGCTCGCAATGCCGCCCCCTGCATGGTGTTCGATGAAGTGGATGCCGGCATCGGCGGCGCGGTCGCCGAGATCGTCGGCCGCGAGCTGCGCGGGCTGGGTAACGCCGGCCAGGCGCTGTGCGTCACGCATCTTGCGCAGGTGGCCTCCCAGGGGCATCAGCACCTGCGCGTCAGCAAGCTCAGCGACGGGCGCAATACCCGCATCAGCGTCACGTCCCTGAATGGCGAGGCGCGTGTCGAGGAAATCGCCCGCATGCTGGGGGGTCTGGAGATCACGGCCCGCGCACGGGCCCACGCGCTGGAGATGCTCGAGCGCGCGCTCGTCGATCAGCCGCGCGCCAAGGGCCGGAGCTTGCGCACCGGGCAGTCGGCACGCAAACAGCGCCCGTAAAGCACCAGCGAGTGCTCCTGGATCGAGAACTGCAGGCGCCCGGCAATGGCGTCCTGGCGCTCTTCTATGTCCTTGTCGACGAACTCTTCGACGTGGCCGCAGTCCATGCACACGATATGATCGTGATGCGCCCCGTGATTGAGCTCGAAGACCGCCATGCCATTCTCGAAATGATGGCGTGCCACCAGGCCCGCGGCCTCGAACTGCGTCAGCACGCGATACACCGTCGCGAGACCGATGTCTTCGTGCGATTCGAGCAGCTGCTTGTAGATTTCCTCGGCCGAGAGGTGCCGCGTGGCGCCTCGTTCGAGTATCTCGAGTATCTTCAGCCGCGGTAGCGTGACTTTCAGACCCGCTTTACGGAGATCCTTGCCTTCCATGATTGCTCTGCAGTTTGAATCCCGGTCAGACCCGCGTCACAGCGCCGAGTGCGGCCCTGAGCTCCCCTGCGCTATCATAACGCGCATGCAAACTACCACCTTGGATCGACCGCTACCACTGCGGAAACTGGCCACGCTGGCCGGCGCATTGGCGCTCATCGTGTTGCCCGCCATGCAGGGCTGCATGTACCACATGGCGATCCAGCAGGGTAATCACCTGGACGCGACCACCGTCGGCCAGGTCAAGGCCGGCATGACGCGCGCGCAGGTTCGTTACCTGCTGGGCACGCCAATGGTGCCGGGCGGATTCTCCAACGAGCGTTGGGATTACGATTACTACCTGAAGCTCAAGCGCTTGCATACGCCCTATCGCAACCACGCCACGGTGTATTTCAAGAACGATCTGGTCGATCACGTGGTCACCGATGTGAAGGGAAATCCGGCCGAGCCCGTCAGCAATCGCCCGGTGACCGCGCCGTCGAATTGATCCGGCGCGCCGCTGCACACGCGGCCTCAGCGCCTGGCGGCGCGCGCACGCTCCCGGCGCCGCTGGCGCGGATCCACCCGCAAGGGTCGATACAGTTCGATGCGATCGCCGTCGGCCGGCACCGTAGCGCGTGCCTTGAGCTGACCCCAGATCCCGACCGGGCCCGCCTGCCAGTCGATGTCCTGCGCCAGGATCAGCAATTTTGCCGCCTGCAGCGCGGCATCGATATCTGCCGCTGCCGCGAGCTGCACCGTACACAGGCACGGCCCTTCGGGCAGGTCGACCGCGACCACGCATGATTTGGCAGTCGTGCTCGCCACCACCAGGATCAACTGTGCGGCCGCGTACCCTGTGCACGCGCGACGAAAGCCTGCACCATGGCGCTGGCCGTGCCCTCGAGCAGCGGCTCCAGCAGCGCCGCCTTGAGCGGATTCGAGAACTCGAATTCCAGCTTCAGGTCGATGCGACAACCATTGGCGGCCACTGGCGCGAAAGTCCACAGGCCATGCAGGGCACGGAGTGGCCCATCGACGAGTTCCATGCGGATCTGCTGGTGCGGCTGCAGGTGGTTGCGCGTAGTCAGGCGCGTGCTGAGCGGGCCGCGGTGCACCGTGAGACGCGCTACGATCTCGTCCTTCGCATGCAGCAGGATCTCGGCGGCACTGCAACCGGGCACGAAGCGCGGGTAGGCAGCCACGTCGGCGACCAACGCGAACACCACCGCGGGCGGTTGGGCGATCAGGGCCGAGCGGGTCAGGGTGCGCATGGGCGCAGAGTCTGGAGTATCCGTCCGAATGACTCAACGCCTGCGCGTACAATGCACACATGGTCAAATCGGAAAATGCCGGGCGCCTGATTGCGGAAAATCGCCGCGCCCGCCATGAATATTTCATCGAGGAACGGCTGGATGCGGGCCTGGCGCTCGAGGGCTGGGAGGTCAAGGCCATGCGCGCAGGGCGCGCACAGCTGGCCGAGGCCTACGTGTACATCCGCGGCACCGAAGCCTTCATGATCGGTGCGCACATCGCGCCGCTGAAGACCGCCTCGACGCACAAGGTGGCCGACCCGGTGCGCACCCGCAAGCTCCTGCTCCATCGCAACGAGCTCGATCGGCTGATCGGCGCCGTGGAACGGCGCGGCTACACGATCATTCCGCTGGAACTGTACTGGCAACACGGGCGCGCCAAGCTGCAGATCGGGCTCGCCAAGGGCAAGCAGAAGCACGACAAGCGCGCGGCCGAGAAGGATCGCGACTGGCAACGCAACAAATCGCGGCTGATGCGCGCGCACTGAGCCGATACGGCGCACGGCGACTGCGCGCTGTGCACGGCGGGCCCTGGCGGCAACGTGCTATGATCGGCGCGTACTTTGAAGGGGCCGACCGGTTTCGACGTGGGTTACGAACCTTCAGGGGCGTGCCGAGGCGCAGTGGCCCTCGTTAATAACTGCTGCAAACTTTAGTTGCCAACGACGACAACTACGCTCTAGCCGCTTAACACGGCTGACCTCAGACTGGCTGGTGCCTATGCCACCATATCTGGGGACGCGCTCATAGGATCGCGGTTCACCGTGCGACGGGGTGACACCGTTAAGAGACACCGTCGCTGGTCTGGCGTCTTCCCTGCTGCTCGGGTAGCGTTGGATGAGAAACAAAGAGCCAGCTACGCGCGTAGATCCTGAAGTCTAGGGCTTGCGGACGGGGGTTCGATTCCCCCCGGCTCCACCATTTCCTGCGCTGGCGCGCCCAGGAGCGCCAGCGCTGCGAAACGCTCAGACGCAGCGGCGCTGCGCGTTCGACCATTCCAGCTGCACGGTGTGCGCGCCCAGTTTCCGGAACTGCCAGGCGCAGATGTCACCGATCTCCCCATTGTTGTCGTCATACCAGCCCCTGCCCGGCACGGGGTCAGTGATCGCTTCGCACAACTCGTGCGAGCTGGTCGCAGTCAGGGCATCAAGCACCGACATGCCGCCCAGGCACCCGGCGCACGACGGATAGGGCATCAGCGCGTAGTACACGCGGCCCGCAGCGTTGTGGTAACCACAATAATTCTGGCAGGAACGGCTGCCGCCCATCACCGAGACGATGCCAGGTTCGAGAAAGATGAAATACAGGGTCTGCGCGCTGGTCCTGGCGAGCGCTTTGGCCCTGATCCAGCGCTGCAACTGGCTGCGCACCGTGGCGTCAGTCACGCTGCCCTGTGGCGCATGGTCGCGGAGTACGACGCTGCCGATGAACTTGCCGTGCCCCATGCGCTGCGCGCCGACGCTGTACTCGGCCAGTTGATCCATCAGCGGACTGACCAGGATGTCACGGAAGAACTGGTCGAGCCCACGCGTCAGGGTCTGCGCGGATGCGGAGGACTGCCACGAGTCGCCCCAGTAAACCACCTGCACCTGTGGGCGCGTCAGCAGCGGACCGCCGCGGTAGCTCAGCTGTGCATTGGCCGGAGCAAAATGCAGCTTGCCGTCATAGAGATCATTGCTGCCAGTTGCCGACTGCGCCGTGGCAAGCTGCTCGATCGTGTAGCCGGGTTTGGGGTAGTGCAAAGGCACGATGCGCACGGCATCGCGATGCGCTGTCCAGGTTTTCGGCTTGCCGGCACGACGGGAACGGGGCTTCGCCATGGTCGCACTCCTTCGCTGGCGACATCTTAGCGCCGCGCACAGCGGTTGCGAACCATGCCGCGCGCGCATAGTCTGCCCCTGCCCCACTCGCAGGCCCAAGCCATGACCAGTGCCACCGCGCTACGTCTGACCCTGCTGCTGTGCCTGCTGGCCGGCGGCAGCGTGCTGGCGGCCGCCGATCGCGATGACATCTCGGGTGGTGAACAGAATTTCGCACAGCGCTGCGTTTCCTGCCATGCGAAACCCGCCGGTCGTATTCCCGACATCGGCGCACTGCGCCAGCGTTCTCCCGAACAACTGGTGCAGGCCATGCGCAGCGGCGCGATGCGCGCGCAGGCCAGCGGCCTGAGCGTATTCCAGATGCAGGGTATCGCCTGGTTTCTCACCGGGCGCATGCCGATCGAGCGCGCCGCAGCCGTCGACGAACCCAATCGCTGCACGCGCGAGCCCCGTTCAGCGCGCGACGCCAATCGCATGCAATCCCTGCTGGCACCACTCGCTGATGACTGGAATGGCTGGGGACGCGATCACGCCAACACGCGCTACGCCCCGAACCCGGGATTCAAGGCCGCCGATCTGCCGCGCCTGCGCCTCAAGTGGGCCTTCGGCTATCGCGGTTCCTACGTCTACGGTCAGCCGGTGATCGTCGCGGGGCGCGTGTATGTCACGAGTTCCAGCGGACGAGTCCATTCGCTCGATCTGGCTACCGGCTGCGTGCACTGGAGTTACAGCGCCGAGACCGCCGTGCGCAGCGCCATCGTCGTTGGCAATGTCGGCGGCCTGACTGCGCTGTATTTCGGCGATGACGCCGGCAACGTATATGCCTTGCAGGCCGCCGATGGCCGGTTGCTGTGGAAGCGGCGGGTCGATGCACATGAGCAGGCGCGCATCACCGGCGCACTCAAATTGCACGGCGATGTGATCTATGTGCCGGTGTCTTCGTTCGAGGAGATCGTGGCCGCCGACAGTCGCTATCCCTGCTGCACCTTCGTGGGCAGCCTGCAGGCGCTCGATGCGCGCACGGGCGATCCGGTCTGGGTCGCGAAGACCCTGGACGCGCCGCAGCCGCTGCGGCTCAGCGATGCGGGCACGCAGCTGCATGGCCCTGCGGGCGCGGCCATCTGGAACTCTCCGACACTCGACGCCGAGCGCGGCATCGTCTACGTCGGCACCGGCAATTCCTACACCGCGGAAGCTGCCGCCAATACCGACGCGGTGCTGGCGCTGCGCATGGATACGGGCGCACTGCTGTGGTCGCGGCAGCTGACACCCGCTGACAACTTCAACCTGAGCTGTGCGCGGCCGCTGGCCTGCCCCGCTGGCTCCACCGCCGCGAGCTGCGATCTCGGCGGTAGCGCCAATTGCCCCGCCTCGCCAGGACCCGATCTCGATTTTGGCGCCTCGGCGATCCTGCGCGATCTGCCCGATGGCCGACGCCTGCTGATTGCCAGCCAGAAATCCGGTGTGGTGTACGCACTCGATACAGCGCAGGAAGGCGCAGTGGTGTGGCAGAGGCGACTCGGCGCCGGCGGTCCGCTGGGCGGCATCGAGTGGGGTTCGACAGCGGATGACACCCAGGTGTATGCGCCGATTTCCGACGCACTCGCGCCGCCCACGAGTGCGCACGCTGGCCTGGGCGCGCTCGATCTGGCTACGGGGAAGCTGCGCTGGCAGGTGGCGGCACCGCGCGAGCGCTGCCACTGGAAAGCAAGACCCTGCCTGAATGCCTACGTGCAGGCCGCCAGCAGCATGCCCGGCATCGTGTTCGCCGGTTCGCTCGACGGCCACCTGCGCGCCTACGACAGCGAGCACGGCGAGCTGCGTTGGGACCTGGACACCGGCCGCAGCTATCACACCGTCAATGGCGTGAGCGCGCGCGGCGGATCGCTCGACCTCGGCGGCGCGGTGCTGGCCGAGGGCATGCTGCTGATCAATTCAGGATACGGTCGCCTGGTCGGTCAGCCGGGCAACGTACTGCTGGCGCTATCGGTTGATGGACACTAACCCACACGAGGAATTACCCATGTCACGGCCCAAGTCACGATCTCTGTCATTGCGGTTCCGTTCGCTGAGCCTGCTGGTACTGGCTACACTACTGGGCGTCGCCCTGCCCCTCGGCGTGGTCGCAGCGGAGAAGAAAGTGGCCCAGCGATGCATCACCGTGCTGTATCCGAACAAGCCCGGCATCACCTTTGATTTCGACTACTACCTCAAGAAGCACAAGACGCTGATCGAGCGCCTCTATGGCAAGGGCATCAAGAAGCTCGAACTGCGTCGCGGCGTCTCCACGCAGGATGGCTCGCCGGTGCCATACGTGGCCGTGATCAATATCTACATCGGCTCGCAGAAGCTGTTTGACGCCGCGGCTGCCAAGTACACCCAGACCCTGATCGACGACGTGAAGAATTTCACCAACGGCATGCCGGTCATACAGAACGACGAGGTCGTCGAGTAGCGTTACGCCAGTCGCGCTCACGCGCGTAGATGTCGGTGGTGTAGGTGCGCGTGAGCGCCGCGCGCGCAGGCGGCGGCGCTGCGGCGGGGAGCGAGGCCATCAGGGCCTCGGCGCGCTCCTGCATCACCTTGCGGAATTCGCCGTGCGAGAGGATGTACAGGTCGTTGCGCCTGATGCCCTCGAGCACCAGCTGCCCGGCCTCGAGCGGTTCCATGCCCACCGCGGCGAAGCGACGCATGAATTCCTGCATCGCCGGCGAGTTGTCGGGCGCGGGCGGCGCCATGCCTTCCACGCGCAGCGAATCGGGCCGGTTGCGCTCCGAGGCCGCGATGTTCGATTTCACCAGGCCCGGGCAGTAGATCGACACGCCGATGTTCTGGCCGTGGAGTTCATCGCGCAGCGATTCCATCAGGCCCATCACGGCATACTTTGAAGTCACGTAGACGCCCACATTGCCAGCCACCAGGCTCGCCGAGGAGCCGGTGGTCATCAGGTGCGCGCCCTCGCCATGCGCCTTCATGCGCGGCAGGAAGGTTGCGATGCCGTTGACCACGCCACCCAGGTTCACGCCCAGCCCCCAGTCCCAATCCTGGAAGCTGGCCTCGCTGGCTGGCGCGCGCAGGCCGATGCCGGCGTTGTTGCACAGCAGATGCACCTTGCCGAATACGCTCTCGGCCTCATCGGCGGCGCGGCGCATGGCTTCGCGATCGGTCACATCCAGCTTGATCGCATGCACACCGGCATTGCCGGGCTTGAAATGCCCCAGGGCCTCGTCGCGATGCGCGGCATTCATGTAGGTGAAGATGACCTTCATGCCGGCCTCGGAGAATGCCTGCGCCATGCCGAGGCCAATGCCGCTGGAACCACCAGTGATGAAGGCGACCTTGCCGCGCACTTCGGCCAGTGGACGCGGATGCGCCGCGGCCGCCTTGCTGGCGGCAGCTTTGGCGCCGGCATCGGCGCTCGCCTCTGCCGCGGCCCACTTACCCAGCGCCGCAGTGGCTGCTGCGACCACACCCAACGAACTGCCTTGCAGGAAATCCCGGCGTTTCATGAGCTCGCTCCCCTCGTGCATGCGTATGTTGCGCGATGAGAATAGGAGAATTCCCGCCCGCGCGCATGGGGGCTTGCGTTGCACCTGCCGACGGTGGCGGCTGCCGGTCGGCCGCAATAGTTGCTATCCTGCGCCGGTGAAACGTACCGCGTCAGCAGTGTGGTTCGGCGCCGTGCGCACCGGCGACGGATCGATCATGTCGCACAGCGGGGCACTCGATCGCGTGCCCTATGTGTACGCCAGTCGCTTCAGCGCCAATCCGGGCACCAGCCCGGAGGAACTGCTGGCGGCTGCACATGCCTCCTGCTTCACGCTGACGCTGTGCACGGCGCTCAGCCAGGCCGGGCTGGCACCCACGCGCATCAGCACCCAGGCGCTGGTTAATTTCACCGAGGCGGCGGGCACCTGGTCAATCAGCGCCGTGCACCTCGAGGTGCGTGCGGCGGTAGCCGAGGTCGACGCTGCGGAATTCGCCGAGCTGGCGCTGGGAGCCAAGAACAGCAGCCCGATCACCCGGGCCCTGCAGGTGCCCGTGACGCTGGACGCGAAGCTCGATCTGGATCGCGTGGATACCGTAGCCACGCCCTACGCCGAGGCGCCGACGGCTGCCGATCCGCAGCCCTAGTCGGCGCCAACGTTCAGGCAGCGCGTCGCAGCCACATGACGGTGGCAATGCCCAGCAAAGTAAGGCTCACCGAACCCACCACGTGCAGCAGGATCTCGGCGCCCGCCATCGCCATGCGTCCCTGCTGGATCAGTCGCGCGACTTCGCCGGAAAAGGCCGAGAAAGTCGTCAGGCCGCCGAGAAACCCGGTCACCATCAGCAAGCGCAATTCAGGAGCGTTCGCCAGTGGTAGTGCGAGCAGCGCGATCATCAGCCCCATCAGGTAACCGCCGAGCAGGTTCGATGCGAGCGTACCCAGCGGAATGGCCGGGAACAGCCCGTTGAGCCCCAGGCCCAGCAGCCAGCGCAACACGGCGCCACACGCAGCGCCCGCAGCGACCAGCAAGGCTGAATTGAACATGAGCCGACCCCGGGGTGACAGCAGGACGCACAGTATCTAGACTTCGGCGTGCAATTTGTACTCCCGGACGGAGAGCTCCCATCGAACGCCATGTGGTGATCCAGAATATCGCGCGCGCCGACGGTGCGGTGATCGACCGGTTGGCGCGCTGCGGCGTCGCCACCGTGCATGAATCCCAGGGGCGCACCGGTCTGTTGGCGCACTACATGCGGCCGATCTATGCCGGCGCCAGCGTCGCGGGTTCGGCGGTAACAGCACTCGTGACGCCGGGCGACAACTGGATGATCCATGTCGCCGCGGAGCAATGCCGACCCGGAGACATCCTGGTGGTGGCACCCAGCTCGCCCTGCAGCGACGGTTACTTTGGCGACCTGCTGGGCACCTCGCTCAAGGCGCGCGGCGTGCGCGCACTGGTGATCGACGCTGGCGTGCGCGATGTGGCGACGCTGGGCGAAATGCAGTTTCCGGTCTGGAGCAAGTGCATCTGTGCGCAGGGCACGATCAAGGCCAGCCTGGGTGCGGTGAACGTACCCTTGATCTGCGCCGCGCAGCGCGTCGAAGCGGGCGATGTGATCGTCGCGGATGACGATGGCGTGGTGGTGGTACCGCGCTCGCAGGCCGCGCAGGTTGCAGACGCGTCCGAGGCGCGCGTTGCCGCTGAGGAAGACAAGCGTCGCCGGCTGGCCGCCGGCGAACTGGGGCTCGATCTCTACAAGATGCGCGACAAGCTGGCAGCGCTGGGCCTGAAGTACCTGTGATGGCCCGCCGGCGGTGAGCGCCATGCGCCAGACCCCTGTGCCCTGCATGCTGATGCGCGGCGGCACCTCGAAGGGCGCGGTGCTGCTGGCCAGCGATCTGCCCGCCGACCTCGCGCTGCGCGATCGCGTGCTGCTGGCGATCATGGGTTCGCCCGATCCACGGCAGATTGATGGCGTGGGCGGCGCCGAACCACTCACCAGCAAGGTGGCGATTGTCAGCCGCTCCACGCGGCCGGGCACCGACATCGACTACCTGTTCGCCCAGGTGCTGATCGACAAGGCCCAGGTCGACGTGAGTCCCAACTGCGGCAACATGCTGGCCGCGGTCGGTCCTTTTGCGATCGAACGTGGGCTGGTGGCGGCAGGCGATCCGGTTACTGCGGTATCGATACACATGGTGAACACTGGCAATCTCGCGGTCGCGCAGATCCAGACGCCTGGCGGCCAGGTGCGTTACGACGGGGCGACGGCGATCGCTGGCGTGCCGGGCACCGCCGCGCCGATCGCAATCGACTTCCTGGATACCGCGGGCTCGGTGTGCAAGAGCCTGTTGCCTACGGGCCGGGCGCGCGATGTCGCTACCGGCATCGAAGTCACCTGCATCGACAACGGCATGCCGGTCGTGGTGATTCCGGCCGCGTCGCTGGGCAAGAGCGGCTACGAGAGTCCGGCGGAACTCGATGCCGATCTCGACTTCAAGGCAAGGCTCGAGGCACTGCGCCTCGAAGCCGGAGTGCTGATGGGTCTGGGTGACGTCAGTGCGCGCGTGGTGCCGAAGATGACGCTGATCAGCGCACCGCGCGACGGCGGCGACGTGTGCACGCGCACCTTCATTCCACATCGCTGCCATGCCGCGATCGGCGTGCTGGGCGCGGTGAGCGTGGCCACGGCCTGCGCCCTGCCCGGCTCGGTTGCCGCAGGCATCGCACGGGTGGCGCAGGGATCCCCGCTGGTGCTCTCGGTCGAACACCCGAGCGGCGAGTTCACAGTCACGCTCGACATATCGGGCAGCAGCGTGGCGGATTTCCGCGTCGGCCGTTCGGGGATACTGCGCACCGCGCGCGCGCTGATGGACGGCAGGGTGATGGTGCCGTCCAGGCTCTGGAAAGGCCCCGGCGCCTAGGGCCCGGTAGCTCCGCGCGCGGCGCCGCCCGCGGGCAGCACCTTCACCATGGCCTCGAGCACACCGGCGCGTGCAAATTCGAGGCGCAAGGGAAACTGCTCGCCCGCCTTCAGTGGCCGCTTCAGGCCGATCAGCATCAGGTGCGTACCGCCCGTGCTCATCTCGATGCTGCCGCCGATCGGCACCTCCAGCGAGGCCACGGGGCGCATGCGCATCACCCCGCCATCGAGCTGCGAGCGATGCAGTTGCACCTGCGCTGCCAGCGGCGTGCTGACCCGCAACAACTGATCGCTGGTGGCGCCGACGTTGTGCACAGTGACGTAGGCCGCAGCTGAAGTAGCCGTTGCCGGCGTAGCCGGCGCGTGCGCGCCCAGCACGCGCAGGTCGGCGGTTGCCGCAGTGGCTGACGTCATCGCCGTGATCATCGCTAGCGCCGCGATTGTCTCCCGCAGCCTCGCGCGTACTATGCTCACGCCGCCACGCCGCGCGCTTTCAGCCGCGCATCCAGCCGCGGAAACACGCGGCGCGCGTTGCCGCTGTAGATCCGCTGCCGGTCGGAGTCGCTGATGGGCAGCGCATCGACGTAGCGCCTGGTGTCATCGTAGTAATGCCCGGTGGTCGGATCGATGCCACGCACCGCGCCGACCATCTCCGAGCCGAACAGGATGTTCTCGATCGGAATCACCCGCGCCAGCAGGTCGATGCCGGCCTGGTGGTATACGCAGGTGTCGAAGTACACATTGCGCAGTACCGACTCCTGCAGTGGCGGGCGCTTCAGGTCCTGCGCCAGGCCGCGATAGCGCCCGTAGTGATAGGGCACCGCCCCGCCGCCGTGCGGAATGATCATGCGCAGGGTCGGAAAATCCCTGAACAGGTCGCCGGTGATGAACTGCATGAAGGCCGTGGTATCGGCATTGATGTAGTGGGCGCCGGTAGCGTGGAAATTCGGGTTGCAGCTGGCGCTCACATGCACCATGGCGGGCACGTCGAGTTCCACCATCTTTTCGTACAGCGGGTACCAGTGTCGATCGGTCAGCGGCGGGCTGGTCCAGTGGCCACCCGAAGGATCGGGATTGAGATTGCAGCCGATGAAGCCGAGCTCGCGCACGCAGCGCTCGAGCTCCGCGGCGCTGTTCGCCGCCGGCACACCGGGCGACTGCGGCAACTGGCACACGCCGATGAAGTTGTCGGGATACAGGCCGACCACGCGCGCGATCAGGTCGTTGCACAGTCGTGTCCAGCCCTGGCTCACGCGCTCATCACCCAGGTGATGGCCCATTGCCGAGGCACGCGGTGAAAATACCGTCAGGTCGGTGCCGCGTTCGCGCTGCAGTTTGAGCTGCGCATTCTCGAGACTGGCACGGATCTGATCGTCGCTGATCTCGACCGGGCCTGCGCTGCCTGCGACCCCGCTCTTGAAGGCGGCCAGCTGCGCATCGCGGAACAGCTGCAGCGCCGCGGGCGCGGTCGTGTAATGTCCGTGGCAATCGATGATCATGTGCAAAGCCGCCCTGCGCTGCCCGAGCCGATGTGGCCACGGGAATCTTAACCGATAGATTGCGGAAACTGCGTATCGCCAGCGCGGCCCTCCGGGAGCAGATTGCAGCCGGAGGGTCACCAACATGAACGCCAGCGTCCAGGACATTCCCGGCACCACCCTGTTCAATGGTCACGAAGCCATGAAGGGCTATGCGCTCAACCGCATGTGCTATTCGTTCAACAGCGCCGCGAGCCGCGCCGCGTTCCTCGCGGACGAGCCCGGCTACTGCCGGCGCTACCAGCTCACCGAACCGCAGCTCGCGGCCGTCGCCTCGCGCAACGTGCTGGCGATGATCGCGGCCGGCGGCAATATCTACTACCTCGCCAAGCTGGCGGGCATTTTCGGCCTGAATGTGCAGGATGTCGGCGCACAACAGACCGGCATGAGCCTCGATGCCTTCAAGGCAAAACTGCTGCAAGCAGGCAAGTGAGTACACCATGGCACAGATAGTCGGCTTCATCGGCACCTCCCACGTTCCGGCGATCGGCAAGGCCATCGCCCAGAACCTGCAACAGGACGCCTACTGGAAACCCTTCTTCGACGGCTATCCGCCGGTGCGCAGCTGGCTGGACAAGGCCGCGCCCGACACGATCGTTATGTTCTATAACGATCACGGCCTGAATTTCTTCCTCGACAAGATGCCGACCTTCGCGGTCGGTGCGGCCCCGCAGTACCTCAACACCGACGAGGGCTGGGGCATACCGAGCCTGGGCGCCTTCCAGGGGCATCCCGCGCTCTCGTGGCACATCATCGAGCAGCTGGTGGCCGACGAGTTTGATCCGGTGACCTGTCAGGAGATGAACGTCGATCACGCCTTCTCGATTCCGCTGGCGCTGCTGTACCCGGGGCGCATGGTCTATCCGATCCGGGTGGTGCCGATCTGCATCAATACCGTGCAGCATCCGCTGCCGACGATGAAGCGCTGCCTGGCGCTCGGCCGCTCGGTGGGGCGCGCACTGGCCGCCTGGCCGGAGAAATCACGCGTGGTGGTGATGGGCACCGGCGGCCTCTCGCACCAGCTCGACGGCGCACGCGCGGGCTTCATCAACCGCGAATTCGACCAGCAATGCCTGGACGCATTGATCGCCGACCCCGAAGCGCTGCAGCACTACACGGTGCACGAGCTGGTGACGCTCGCTGGTACCCAGGGCGTGGAGATCCTCAACTGGATGGCGGCGCGTGGCGCGATGGCGGGCGCGGCGCGGCAGGTGTACCGCAACTACCATATACCGATCTCGAACACGGCCTCGGCCGTGCAGGTGCTCGAGCCGCTGCGCCAGTAGCGCCAAGGGAGCGGCCAACGCCTGGCCGCGTCGGCCCGGTCCGTATTACCGGGAACTCAGGCCTTGTTCAGGCACTGCTCGAGCCGGTCGAGCGTGCGCATGGCCTCGAGGGCCTGCGCGACGCTGGCGTTGGGCTCGCGCTGTCCGGCAATCGCCGCGAAGAATTCCCGATCCTGCAGTTCGATGCCATTCATCGATACCGCCACCTTCGACACATCGATCTGGGTGTTCTTGCCGTCGAACAGATCATCGTAGCGACAGATATAGGTGCCGTTGTCGCAGATGTAACGGAAGAAGGTGCCCAGCGGCCCGTCGTTGTTGAATGACAGCGACAGCGTGCAGATGGCGCCCGTGGGCACGGCGAGCCCGATGCTCATGTCCATCGCGATGCCGAGCGTCGGATGGATCGGGCCCTGCAGCGCCTGCACTTTGCTCGCCACCTGCCCGGTCTGGTACTGGAACAGGTCCACGGTGTGACAGGCGTGGTGCCAGAGCAGATGGTCGGTCCAGCTGCGCGGCTGGCCGAGCGCGTTGGTATTGGTGCGGCGGAAAAAGTAGGTCTGCACATCCATCTGCAGCACCTTCAGCTCGCCGGCCCTGATGCGCGCGTGCACCCACTGGTGGCTGGGATTGAAGCGGCGCGTGTGGCCGGCCATCGCGACCAGCCCGGTCTCGCGCTGTACGCGTACGATTTCCTCCGAATCCTTCAGGCTGTCGGCCATCGGGATCTCGATCATCACGTGCTTGCCGGCGCGCATGCACTGGATCGCCTGCCTGGCATGCATCTGGGTCGGCGTGGTCAGGATCACGGCACTGACGCCCGGCTGCGCGAGGCATTCGGCCAGATCCAGCGACCAGTGCGGAATCGCGAATTTCTCCGCCACCTCGCGCGTCGAGTCGGCGCTGCCACCCGCGAGCGTGACAACTTCAATGCCTGGAATCCGGCGGATCGCCTCGAGATGCTTGATGCCGAAGGCCCCTTGCCCTGCCATGCAGATCTTCATGTGCGCTCGCGCCTCAGGCCGTGAATTGGTACAGACGGTGTGGATTATCCACCAGCACCCGTTGCCGCGTGGCCTCATCGGGCATCATCAGCGGCAATAGATCCACCAGATCGCCGTCATTCGGCATGTGGCGGGCGATGTTCGGATGTGGCCAGTCTGTGCCCCACAGGATCCGGTCCGCACCGGCTTCGATCAGGGCCTGCGCAAAAGGCACTGCACTGGCGAAGGGCGGCCCTTCGCTGGCGATGCGTTCCGCGCCGCTGATCTTCACCCAGCAGTTGCGGTTGCGCCGATGCAGCGCCAGCAGCACCTGGAATGGTGCCTGCTGCAGCCCCTGGCTGGTCGGCACCCGACCCATGTGGTCGATGATGAAGGGCACCGGCAGCGCACCGAGCATCGCATCGTATTGCGGCAGGTCCTGGGCATCAAAGTGCAGGTCGACATGCCAGCCCAGCGGCGCGATGTGTCCGAGCACACGACGCAGTTCGTCCATGTCGGGCACGCCGCCGAGGTGGCGCACGAAATTGAAGCGCACGCCGCGAAAGCCCTGCTCGTGCAATCGCCGGTAGTCGGCCGCGCCGAAACTGTCATCCACGTTGGCGACGCCCCGATAGCGACCACCACTGCCGGCTATCGCATCGACGATCACGCTGTTGTCGGTGCCATGGCAACTGGCGTTGACCAGCACCGCGCGCGACAGCCCCAGCTTGGTTTGCAGCGCCTGGAAATGAGCCAGCGGCGCATCGGGCGGCGTGTAGCTGCGATCAGCCGCGTAGGGATAGCGATCGCCCGGTCCGAAGATATGGCAGTGTGCATCGCAGGCCAGCGGCGGCGGCTGGAAACGGGGCCTACGCGTGTCGGGATCCGGAGCTTTGCAGGTGGGAATCATGGTGATCTAAGGCAGGAAGACCCAGTCGCGATCGATCATGCCGGCATTGCGCAGTGCCGCCACGATCTGGTCGGCCGCCGCAGCCGCGCTCACATTGGCGGTACGGATGTGGATCTCCGGATTCTCGGGCGCCTCGTAGGGAGAATCGATGCCGGTGAAATTGCGCAGCTGCCCGGAGCGCGCCTTGCGATACAGGCCCTTCGGGTCACGCTGCTCGGCTTCCGCAAGGCTGGTATCGATGTGGATCTCGATGAATTCTCCCGGCGGCATCAGCGAGCGCGCCATCTGCCGTTCGCTGCGGAACGGCGAGATGAAGGACACCAGCACGATCAGGCCCGCATCAGCCATGAGCCTTGCCACCTCACCCACGCGGCGGATGTTCTCCACGCGATCGGCGTTGGTGAAGCCCAGGTCGCAGTTCAGGCCGTGGCGCACGTTGTCGCCATCGAGCAGATAGGTGTGGCGGCCCAGGGCGTACAGCTGCTTCTCCACCAGGTTGGCGATGGTCGATTTGCCGGCGCCTGAGAGACCCGTGAACCACAATACGCAGGCGCGCTGCCCTTTCTGCGCGGCGCGATTGTCCTTGTTGACGTCGAGTGCCTGCCACTGCACGTTCTCGCTGCGCTGCAAGCCCTTGTGCAGCAGACCTGCAGCTACCGTGCTGTTGTTCAGGCGATCGATCAGGATGAAGCCGCCGGTATCGCGATTGTTCTCGTAAGGATCGAAAGCCAGCGGCTGATCCAGACTGAGCTGACCGACGCCGATCTCGTTGAGCTTGAGCTCGTTGGCGGACTGCTGCTCGAGCGTGTTGACGTCCACACGGTGATGCAGGCGCACCAGCGAAGCCGAGACCGTCGCGGTGCCGCACTTGAGCAGGTAGGGGCGGCCGGTGAGCAGCGGCTCATCGCTCATCCAGACCACGGTGGCCTCGAACTGGTCGGCCACGCCCGCGGGCGCTGCGGCGGCTGCCAGCAGGTCGCCGCGACTGATGTCGATCTCATCCGCAAGTGTCAGCGTGACCGACTGTCCGCGCTGCGCCTGCTCGAGATCGCCATCGGCCGTGACGATGCGCTTGACCTTGCTGCGCCGGCCCGAGGGCAGCGCCACCAGGTCATCGCCGCAGCGGACGCTGCCAGCGCTGATCACGCCCGCGAAGCCGCGGAATTCCTGGTTGGGCCGGCTGACCCATTGCACTGCCATCCGGAATGGTGCCTCGGTCGCTGCGCCATCCAGCGGCACGGTGTCGAGGAACTCGAGCAGTGATGGCCCGCGATACCAGGGCATCGCCTTGCCGGCCTTGATGACATTGTCGCCACGCAAGGCCGAGAGCGGGATGCAGGTGATGTCGGTCAGGCCGATCTGCGCGGCAAACTGCCGGTACTCGGCCTCGATGGCGGCACAGCGCTCCTGCGAGTAGTCGATCAGGTCCATCTTGTTGATCGCCAGCACCACGCGGCGCAGCCCCAGGAGCGAGACCAGATAGCTGTGGCGCCGGGTCTGGGTGAGCACGCCCTTGCGTGCATCGATCAGGATGATCGCGAGCTCGGCCGTCGAGGCGCCGGTCACCATGTTGCGCGTGTACTGCTCGTGCCCTGGAGTGTCGGCGACGATGTACTTGCGCCGCTCGGTGGCGAAGTAACGATAGGCCACATCGATGGTGATGCCCTGCTCGCGCTCCGCGCTCAGGCCGTCGACCAGCAGCGCAAAGTCGAGCTCGCCATTCTGCGTGCCCACGCGCTTCGAATCGCTCTCCAGCGCGCTGAGCTGATCCTCGAACAGGGCACGCGCCTCGTACAGCAGGCGGCCGATCAGCGTGCTCTTGCCGTCGTCGACACTGCCGCAGGTGATGAAGCGCAGCAGTTCCTTGCGATTCTGCGCCGCGAGATAGGCATCCAGTGTCTGCGGTGCGGGCTGCAGCGCAATATCTGCAGTGGCCATCAGAAATAGCCTTCCTGCTTCTTGCGTTCCATCGAGGCACCGGCGTCTCGATCGATCACACGGCCCTGGCGTTCGGAGGTGGTGGCAACCAGCA
The DNA here is from genome assembly GCA_963764065.1 of uncultured Gammaproteobacteria bacterium. GTDB lineage: Bacteria > Pseudomonadota > Gammaproteobacteria > Steroidobacterales > Steroidobacteraceae > FEN-1191. Next base: position 17,412 of record CAVXRM010000010.1, read on the forward strand.
TTTCCTCGATGATCTGCGGCAGGGTCGCCGCCTCGCTCTCGATCGCGCCCGTCAGCGGATAACAACCCAGCGTGCGGAAGCGCACCTTGCGTTGTTGCGGCTGCTCGCCCGACTGCAGCGGCATGCGGGCATCGTCCACCATGATCAGCGCGCCGTCGCGCTCGACGATCGGGCGCTCGGCCGCGTAGTACAGCGGCACGATCGGGATATCCTGCTGGTAGATGTACTGCCAGATGTCCAGCTCGGTCCAGTTGGAGAGCGGAAACACGCGCAGGCTCTCACCGGGGTTGTGACGTGCGTTGTACAGTCGCCACAGTTCCGGACGCTGGCGCTTCGGGTCCCAGCGGTGCTGGGCAGAGCGCAGTGAAAACACGCGCTCCTTGGCACGCGACTTCTCCTCGTCGCGGCGCGCGCCGCCAAAAGCGGCATCGAAGCCGTAGCGATCGAGCGCCTGCTTCAGACCCTGGGTCTTCATGATGTCGGTGTGCACGGCCGAGCCATGCACGAAGGGGTTGATGCCCATCGCCACGCCTTCGGGGTTGACGTGCACGATCAGGTCCATGCCCACGCGGCGCGCGGTGGCGTCACGGAAGGCGATCATCTCGCGGAATTTCCAGGTGGTATCCACGTGCAGCAGCGGAAACGGCGGCCGACCCGGATAGAAGGCCTTCTGCGCCAGGTGCAGCATCACCGAGCTGTCCTTGCCGATGGAGTAGAGCATCACCGGTCGCGCGCACTCGGCGACGACCTCGCGCATGATGTGGATACTCTCGGCCTCGAGCCGCTCCAGATGTGACAATCGATTCATGGGTTCCCTGGCATCAACCGGGCAGCGATTTTATAGCCTCGCGCCGGGCATATCCTTATTCTAGCCCGCCATGTCAGACCAGCCCCTGCACAATCGACTGATCGCCGTGCCCGAGGCACGCGAACTGGACCTGTTCACCGCGCTGCTCGAACGGCGCGGAGCGCGTGTCTTGCGTGTGCCGCTGGTCGCGATCCTCGATGCACCGGATCCCGAACCCGTGCTGGACTGGCTGCGGCAGTTCTGCGCTGGATCCTGCGACGATCTGGTCCTGCTGACCGGGGAAGGCCTGCGCCGCCTGCTCGCTTGCCTGGAGCGGCGGCAGCCCGCGCTGCGGCCGCTGTTCCTGCAGAGGCTGGCGCAGGCGCGCACCATCACCCGCGGCCCCAAGCCTGCGCGCGCACTGCGTGAACTCGGCCTTGCACCTGCGATCGAGGCGAGCACGCCCACCACCGATGGCGTGATCGCCAGCCTCAGCAGCCTGGACCTTGGTGCGCGGCGCGTGGGTTTGCAGCTCTATGGGAGCGATCCCAATCTGAAACTGCAGGAATTCCTGCGCCACAAGGGCGCGCAGGTGCTGCCGGTGGCGCCCTACGTGTATGCCAGCGCCATTGACGACGCCGCGGTGCTCGCGTTGCTTGATCAGCTGCAGACTGCCGCGGTCGATGCCATCGCCTTCACCAGCAAGGCGCAGATCGAGCGGCTGTTCGCCGTCGCGCCGGCAGCAAAGGTGCGCGCTGCGCTGGCCGCTGTGCAGGTGGCAGTGGTCGGTCCGGTGGTCGCCGAGGCGCTGCGACAGCGTGGCGTGCGCATTGATGCCATGCCGCAATCGAGCTGGTCGATGAAGCCGCTGTCGGCGGAACTGGCGCGGCTGCTGGCCGCAGGCTGAATCAGGCGTACAGGCGTTGCAGCAGACCCAGCAGCTGCTCCATCTCCGCGCGCGTGAAACGACCGGCCATCTGCCGCTCGAGTGAGCGCACCTGCACGATCAGGGTTTCCAGCTCGGCGCTGCCCTTGTTGGTGAGGAAAATGCCCTGCCGGCGACGATCGCGCACTGAGCGGCAGCGCTCGAGCAGGCCCGCCTTCTCCAGCCGATCGAGCAGCGCCACGATGCTCGCCTTGTCGATTCCCAGGTGGGTGCCGAGTTCGATCTGGGCAATGCCGGGGTTGGAGCCCACCAGCACCATCAGGCTGAACAGCCCGGGGCGCAGTTTCTGTTCGCCAATGACCGCCACGTACTGGCGCCATGAGGCCAGGTGAGCGCGTCGCAGTGTGTAACCGAGCAGGCGTGGCAGGCATCCGAGATCGACTTTGGCGCCTTCGGCGCGCTCGACGCGCTCGCCCCGTGCGCTCGTGCGCCGGGTTCGTGACCGCGTCGCAGCGGGGCTTGCCCGCTCACCCAATGCCGTCGCCACCATGTTCCGCCCTCACATTGACCGGATCTGGCCGGCATGCGCGTCGTTCAGAACAGTATAGGTTCGTTATTGTTGGCCTTGCAAATGATTGCAGTTACTGCGCTGCATTCAAACTCAGGCGTTGATCTCGCCCGTGCGACTGCCGAGCGCACGGTACTGATCGGGTTGCCGATCGCGAAACAACCCCCAGCCATCGCGACGTCGGCGCAGCTGCGCTAGATCGAAAGTCGCCAGCAATACCGACTCCTGATCGCCCGGTGCTTCCGCCACCAGCGCACCGGTTTCATCGCTAATGAACGAGCTGCCGTGAAACCTGATGTGCAGTCCTTCGGGATTCTGCCGCGAGCGCTCGATACCGATGCGATTCGACGCCAGCAAGGGCATCACATTGGCCGCCGCATGCCCCTGCTGCACGCGCTGCCAGTGGCGACACGAGTCGATGGGTGGCGCCGGCGGCGGCTCGCTGCCGATCGCCGTCGGATACAGCAGGATTTCCGCGCCCTTGAGCGCCATGACGCGCGCGCTCTCCGGGAACCACTGATCCCAGCAGATCGCCACACCGATGCGACCCACAGCGGTATCCCAGACGCGAAAGCCCGTGTCGCCGGGACTGAAATAGAATTTTTCCTGGTAACCAGGCCCATCGGGAATATGGGTCTTGCGATAGATGCCCAGGTTGCGTCCGTCGGCATCGATGATCGCGATCGAATTGAAATAGGCGTTGTTGGCGCGTTCGAAGAAACTCACTGGCAGCACCACCTTGAGCTCGGCCGCCAGCGCCGCGAACTGACGCAGCAGCGCGCAATCAGTGGCGGGCTGCGCCAGCTCCAGGTAGGCCGGATCCTGCTCGATGCAGAAATACGGCGTGGCGAACAGTTCCTGCAGCAGGATCAGGCGCGCGCCGCCCGCCGCGGCCTTGCGCACCAGCCGCTCGGCGGCGGCGATGTTGGCCGGCAGATCCCAGCTGCAGGCAAATTGCGTGGCTGCCACCACCAGCGGTGTCGAGGCGGACGTGCCTTGCGGCATGGCTTGATTCACGAAGCTCCTCCATTGACGGCGTTGCTGATAGTGACCGCAGTGCGCAGCGCGCGCATGCCATCCTCGCCCGTGACCACGACCGGCGCCTCACCGCGACAGCTGGCGATGAAGGCGGCGATCTCGCTGCGCAGTGCATCGCCCTGGTCGAAGGAGCGCTCTTCGATGCTGACCGGCAGGCGCGCCTCGCCCTCGCCCACCGGCTGCTTGCGGATCACGGTGAGGATTTTCTGCTGCAGGTCGAGCGACAGATAGGCATCGTCCTGGAAAATGCGCAGCTTGCGCTCGGTCTTCAGGCTCACGCGGCTCGCGGTGGCATTGGCGACGCAACCATTGGCGAAACGGATGCGCGCATTGGCGATGTCGATCTCGTTCGAGAACACCGGCGTGCCGATGGCATCGACGGCGATGATCTCGCTGCCCACCATGCTCTGCACGATATCCAGGTCGTGGATCATCAGGTCGAGCACCACATTCACATCGGTGCCGCGCTCGCGAAACGGCGCCAGGCGCTGGCACTCGATGAAGCGCGGTGCGCGCAGCACCGGTTCCGCGGCGATCACCACCGGATTGAAACGTTCGAGGTGACCGACCTGCAGCACCCGGCCACGCTGGCGCGCCAGTTCGATGAGCTCGCGGGCCTGCTCCACCGTCTCGGTGATGGGCTTCTCCACCAGCACATGCGCGCCGCTGTCGAGGAAGGCGCGGGCGATCTCGAAGTGCAGCGCGGTCGGCGTGACGATGCTGACCGCGTCTACCTTGCCCAGCAGCTCGCGATAGTCGCTGAGCGCCGCCACAGCGAGTTCGCCGCCCACTTGCGCGGCGGTCTGCGCCTGCGGATCGACCACCGCCTGCAGCACGCAATCGGGGAGCGCAGCGTATTTCTGGGCGTGGAAGCGGCCCAGGTATCCGACACCGATCACCGCAGCGCGCAGTTTGTCCATGCCGGGTATTATGCCCTGATCGACCACCGGCCTCGTGCCGAGGAGTGCCTGACCGTATGGTTTCGTTGATGCAATCCTGGCGACGCTTTCGGCGCACGCGTGGCGCCCGGCGGGAAATCCTCACACTGTTGCTGTGCCTCGCTATTGGTCTGCTGGTGATGCCCTGGCTGATATTTGCGGTGGGCAGCAGCACGCTGGGCGCCTATACCGGCGGCGGACCCTTCACGCTGTGGCGCGACTATCTGCTCGGCCTGTTGCATGGCTCCCTGGCCTTTTGGCTGGTGGCTCTGGGTCCGTACGTGGCGGTGTGGCTGTGGCGTGCGCTGCGCTGGGGTTGGCTGCACCGCAAGTGAACCCCGGGTGCCGGCGACTCGCGCCAGGAACCAGAGCTGCGTCACAGTTTGCCGTTCCCGGGCCCATTGGCGCCATTTGGCGACAGGTCCAATATGCAGCCAGCCAGGGTGTATTCGCAGGATTCGCGCCAGTGCCAGACGACCGCGACAGTATTTATGTCAACAGCCGGGATATCGGCCCCGAAGACGAGGCTGAGCCCGATCGCCAGCGCGAATACATGATGGCGAACATCAAGGCTGCGCTGGTCACTTCCAGGCTCACCTTGAGCACCCACAATGCCGGCGTTGACCCCTATAACAGCCGCCTGGGACGGCGCCCCAAATCAGCCTGGCAGGGTCGCAGCCGCTGACGACCATGCGGAAACCGCAGCCGGCAAGGCATAAGGCCCCTGTCGGGGCCAGTAGCGCCACGCCAGCGCCGCCAGCACGATGAGCAGCAGCAGCTGGCAGGCGATGCGCCAGCGCGCTGCGCGCAGTTCACCGATGAAACTGGCGGCCGCCAGTGCCGCCAGGCTCCACGACCAGATCAGACCGATCAGCAGCGGCGCGCGCTCGGGCGCGATGCGCGCGCCATACTCGGGCAACAGCACGAACACGATTCCCGTCAGCGCCAAAGACACTGCCAGGGCTACGGACGAGCCCGTGATGATGCCGAGCAGCACCGCCAGGGGTTTCATCGGGAATTCACCTGAATTACCGACCGTTCCACAAATGTGCAGCCTGTGACTGCCCGTTTAGCCGCAAAAATGTCAGACTGAGCCTGAACAACTGAATTTCCCCAACGCCAGAGAGTCCTAAGTCGCATGGCCCGAGTTTCCAATCGACTGTATCGCGCATTGCTGCCCCTGGGTGTGGGCGCCACCTGCCTGTTGCTGCTCGCCGCCACCGGCTCCAGCGGGGCACCCGTTGCCAGCATGGCCCTGCCCGACGGTGCCCTGCGGCCGACGATTCGCCAGCAGCTGCTCGCGCCACGTATCGCCAGCATTCTAGAGCAATGGCACTACAGCCGCCGCCCCATCGACGATGACTTCTCGGCGCAGGTGTTCGAGCGCTATTTCGATGCCCTCGACGGCCAGCACAGTTATTTCCTGGCCACCGACGTCAGCTCGTTCCAGAACCTGCGCTCTTCCTTTGACGACATGATCCATACCGGGCAGATTGAACCGGCGTTCGCAATCTTCGCGCGCCTGCAGCAACGCAACCGCGAACGCATCAAGTTTGCGATCAGCCAGCTCGACAAGGAACCGGATTTCAAACTCAACGAGAGTTACAACTTCGATCGCGAAAAAGCGGCCTGGCCGAAGGATCGCGCCGAGCTCGACGAGCTGTGGCGCCTGCGCGTGAAGAGCGATGCGCTCTCGCTGATGCTCACCGGCAAGAGCTGGACCGAAGCCGCCGACACACTGCGCAAGCGCTATGAGCGGGTACTGCAGCGGGTGGGTCAGGTGAATGGCGATGACGTGTTCGAATCGCTGATGAACGCCTACGCAGCGGTCTATGACCCGCATTCGAATTATTTCTCGCCGCGCAGCTCCGAGGAATACCGCATCCAGATGAGCCTGAGTTATGAGGGTATCGGTGCCTCGCTGCAGCTCGTGGATGACTACGTCACCATCAGTTCGCTCCTGCCCGGTGGCCCGGCCGCCGCCGCGGCCACCATCAAACCCAGCGATCGCATCATGGCCGTTGGCCAGGGTCATGACGGCCCGCTGACCGATGTGGTCGGTTGGCGCCTCGATGATGTAGTGCAGCAGATCCGCGGCAAGATCGATACGGTGGTGCGGCTGCAGATCCTGCCGGCTGGTGCGGCGCCTGGCACCACCCAGCACACCATTGAACTGGTACGCGGCAAGGTCACGCTGGAGAACCAGGCTGCGAAGAAAGAAGTACGCCAGATCAAGCTTGGCGATCGCATGCTGCGCGTCGGCGTGATCACCGTGCCCGGCTTCTATGAAGACAACGATGCCCGCAATGCGGGCGATCCGAATTACCGCACCACCGCGCGCGATGTGCGCCGGCTGCTCGATGAGCTGCAGGCCAGTGGCGGCGTCGACTCGCTGGTGCTCGACCTGCGTGGCGATGGCGGCGGTTTCCTGCCCGAAGCGCAGGCGCTGACCGGCTTGTTCGTCGGTCACGGGCCGGTGGTGCAGCTCAAGAACACTGGCGGCAATATTGATGTGCTGCCCGATCTCGGGCCCGGACAGGTCTACAGTGGTCCGCTGGCGGTGCTGGTCGATCGCACCAGCGCCTCGGCCTCCGAGATCTTCGCGGGCGCGATCCAGGATTATCACCGCGGCGTGATCGTGGGCCAGACGACTTTCGGCAAGGGCACGGTGCAGAACCTGATCCCGCTCGATCGCTGGTCGCACCAGTCGACCGATGGCCAGCTGACCGTGACGATCGGCAAGTTCTACCGCGTCACCGGCGAGAGCACGCAGCTGCGCGGCGTGGAGCCGGACATCGCATTGCCCTCACGCGTGAATGTGCATGACGTGGGCGAAAGTTCGCTGGAGCTGCCGCTGCCATGGGATCGCATCGCCGCGGTCCCCTTCCATGCGACCACACCGCTGGCGGAGACCGTACAGACGCTGGCGCGCGATCAGGGCACGCACGCTGCGCACGATGCCGACTACCAGTGGCTGGTGGCCGCGCTCAGCTCACTCGAGCAGACCCGCAAGGATCACTCGCTCTCGCTCAACCTGCAGACCCGCATGCACGAACGCGATGTGCAGGAACAGCAGGCACTGCAGCGCGAGAACGCGCGGCGCGCAGCCGATGGCGCAGCCCCGCTCAAGGCGCTGGCCGATGCGCAGCCGGATGATCAGCCCGACGTGGTGCTTGCCGAGGCCGCGCGCATCGCCGCGATGCTGACGCAGAACAACAGCGCCGCACCGCTGACGGCCTCCGACAGCCCGGGCACACGCACGCAGCCGGCGCGCAATCCCTGAAATACGCTCGTTGATGTTATTGCCCGGGACGCTGCCTGCGCCCGGGTGCCGCGCTCCGGGTCAGCGCAGCAGCACCCGGGCAATATCCCAGGTGTCATCCAGCAGTACGCGCGAGGCGCTGCCCACATGGCCGCCGCTCAGGCTCTCGGCCTCGGGCACCACGTCGGTTGCCTGCCGGTAGCGGGCGATGGCGCGCAGCTTGTCGGCCCGCAGCCTGATTTCGTTCAGCACATCCTTGCGTTGTTCGAGCAAGCTGCGCGCACGCTGGATATCGCCCATCAGGCGCTCGCAGGCGTGGCGATCACCATAGACATCGGCCGCGGGCTGGCTGTCAGCCGCGGCCTGCTGGGTGTGCTCAGCCAGTTTGGCATGGGCCAGGCGTTCGAACAGCACCTGGCCGTAGGCAATCGTCGCCAGGTTGATGGCGCGCCGTGATTCGGCTGACAGACCCGCAAAGTTGCCCTGCTCACCTTCGATGGCATCGCGCGCGTTACGCGCTTCGCCGAGGGCCTGATCGGCCAGCAGGGCCTGCACGTTCGCGGCATGCAGCTGCGCGTGCGTCTGGCGGCGCTTGAAGTAATGCCAAAAGCGCTGCAGCGTGGCGAGGCGCCGCTCCAGCTCGGAGACGCGTGAGCGCGCATCGGCCGCCGCCGCCGTGGCATCGAGGCAGGCCTGCTCCGCGGACTGGCGGCGCCCGAACTGGCGGCGGTTGAAATCGGCGAAGAACTGGCGGCGCTCGCGATCGAGCTGCTGTGACTCGAGCTCACTGAGGAACTGGCGCAGCAGATCGCGACCGAGTGTCCACAGTTCACGCAGGTGATAGTAGACCAGCGTGGGATAGGCGCTCTCGGGCTTGCTGAGCCGCGCCTCGAGTTCCTGCAGCAGTTCCTGCACGCGCGCGGTGGCGCCTTCCTGCTGCTTGACCCGATCCTTGAGGCGCTGCACTTCCTCGACCGCACCGCTGAAGGACTTCTTCAGCTCGATGCGGTTGCGGAACAGGTGCATGATGCGACCGTCTTCCTGAGCGGGACGGGTCGACTTGAGCGCGACCTGCAGGAAGCCGAGTTGCCTGATGAATTTCATGGTTTGCGCCAGCCAGCGCATGACAGTGGGTGACTCTAGGCGGCTTGTGCGGGCGAGAAGTAGTGCCCGCGGCCGACGCAGTAATCCAGCCACTTATTTAGCAGGAGATTGCTGGCCCAGCGCCGATCCAGTTCACGCTCTGCTGCGCCGCCCGGCTGTTCATGCACTGCCAGGAGCCTGGCATCGTGGTAGAGCCGCAGGCGCAGGTCGGGCACCCGCTCCAGGCTGCGCTCCCGCTCGAGCGCCGGCAGCAGGTAAGTCAGCTGCAATTCACTGGTGTAGCGGGCACGCTCATGCACAGTGAGCAGCAGGTCACAGTCGCCGGGCACCCGCGAAACGCGCGTGCCGACCAGTGCTGCGAGATTCCCCGCCAAACGCGCCAGGCGCAGGTAATTGCTTTCGTACAGGCCCATCAGGGCCGGAAAGCTGCGTGGCGCCGTGCGCCAGGAAACCGGCAGATTGCAGTCAGCGTACACGCCCTGAATATAACACGCGTATTGTAAAGGCCAGGGTCGTGTAGATCGGGGCGCGACCCGCGTCACGTCGCTGCAATGAACAGTCGTGCCCGGTAGTGTTGCAGCTCGGCGATCGACTCGTGGATGTCGGCCATCGCGCGATGGGCCGCAGCCTTGGTGAAGCCGGCCTTCACTGCAGGGTACCAGCGCGCCGCGAGCTCCTTGAGCGTGCTGACATCGAGATTGCGATAATGGAAATAGCGTTCGAGCGTGGGCATCGAGCGCGCCAGGAAGCGCCGGTCCTGGCAGATGCTGTTGCCGCACATCGGCGAGGCGCCGGCCGGCACATGACGCGCGAGGAATTCGAGCGTGCGCTGCTGCGCTTCGAGCACCGTGATGTTGCTGTCGCGCACCCGCTGCAGCAGGCCACTGCCGCCATGCTGACGCTGGTTCCACTCGTCCATGCGCGCCAGCGCAGCCTCGCTCTGGTGGATCGCCAGCTCCGGGCCTTCGGCGACCAGCTGCAGATCCTTGTCGGTCACCAGCGTCGCGATCTCGATGATGCTGTCGTTGTCCGGGTCGAGCCCGGTCATTTCCAGATCGATCCAGATCAGGTTTTCCTTGCTGCTCACGCGCGACCTCCTGCCAATGAGGCATGATAGCAGGGTGAATTCCGAAGATCGTTCGCTTGCGCTGGTATTGGTTTCGCATGGCGGCATGGCGCGGGTGCGCCTGGCCGATGGCGCAACTGTGCTGGCGCGCGCCACGGGTCGCGAGCTGCAGTTTGCCTGCGGTGATCAGGTGCGCTGCGCCTACGATGCGCGCCACGATCAGTGGCAACTCGACGCCATTGCGCCGCGCCGCTCGGCGCTCTATCGCACCAACGCCCGCGGGCGGCCGGAACTGGTGGCCGCAAACCTGGACTGCCTCGCCGTGGTGCTGGCCCCGCTCCCCCAACCCGACCTGTTCGTAGTCGATCGCTATCTGGCGGCAGCGCACAGCGCCGGGTTGTCCGCACTCCTGCTTGCCAACAAGGCGGATCTGGAATTTTCCCCGCAAGTGCAGGCCGAACTCGCGGCCTACACTGCCGCCGGTTGCGAACTATTGTCCTGTTGCGCGCAGAGCGGCGCCGGACTCGACTCGCTCAGGGCAAGGTTGCAGAACCAGCGCTCGATGCTGGTCGGACAGTCGGGTGTCGGCAAGTCATCGTTACTGCGCGCGTTGGTGCCTGGCGCCGATGCTGCAGTCGGTGAGCTGCTCAAGGGCGATGAAGGGCGCCACACCACCAGTGTGAGTTGCCTGCATGACCTGCCGGGCGGCGGTGCGCTGATCGATTCGCCCGGGGTGCGCGACTTTGCGCCCGCGCTGGAATATCTGGATGCACGCACACTGGGATTTGCCGAAGTCGCGCTGCTCGCGCCGCGCTGCCGCTTCGCCGATTGCGCTCACCTGCAGGAACCCGACTGTGCGATACGCGCTGCAGTCGAAGCTGGCGGCATGAGTGCGCGTCGCTACGAGAGCTACCGGCGCCTGCACCGCCTGCACCAGCAGTTGCGTGAACGTGCGCCGCGCGGGCGCAGGAAGAACTAGAGCGCCAGCCGCCCGGCCATCGCATGCGCGAGTGTGCCGCCATCCACGTATTCGAGCTCACCGCCCACCGGCACGCCGTGCGCGATACGGCTGGCCTGCAGCTTGTGGGCGCGCACCAGTTGCGAGAGCAGATGCGCCGTGGCCTCGCCTTCCACCGTGGGGTTGGTGGCCAGGATCACCTCGCGCACCTGACCCTCGGCCAATAGCGCTTCGAATTCGCGGGCGCCGAGCTGTTCGGGTCCGATGCCATCGAGCGGCGAGAGATGGCCCATCAGCACGAAGTAGCGTCCGCGATAGCCACCGGACTGCTCGATGGCCACCACGTCGGCCGGCGATTCGACCACGCACAGCAGCGCCGCATCGCGCTGCGGATTGGCGCACACGCTGCACAGCTCGCCTTCCGTGAGCATGCGGCACTGGCGGCAGCGACCGACGCGCTCGAGCGCGCGCTGCAGGGCCCGCTCCAGCGTCTGCGCACTGCCGCGACCTTCCTGCAGCAGATTGAAGGCCATGCGCTGGGCGCTCTTGGGGCCCACGCCCGGTAGACCGCGCAGCGCATCGATAAGGGCTGCCAGGGCCGGCGAATGCTGCATCAGAACGGCAGCTTCATGCCGGGCGGGAGTTTCATGCCGCCCATGGCACTGCTCATCTTCGCCTGCGTGGCCGCTTCCAGCTTGTGGACCGCATCGTTGAATGCGGCGGCCAGCAGATCCTCGAGCATCTCGCGATCCTCGCCATGCACGCTGGGTTCGATCTGCACGCGCCGCGCCTCGTGGCGCCCATTGATCGTGACCTTGACCATGCCGCCACCGGCTTCGCCGGTGATCTCCAGCTGGGCTATTTCAGCCTGCACCTTCTGCATGTTGTCCTGCAGGGCCTGGGCCTGTTTCATCATGTTGCCGATATCGCCGCGCATGGATCTGCTCCTCGGGTCTGTAGCTTGAACGTCAGGGTGCTGGTCGCGGTATCAGCCGGGACCGCGCAGCCTTACCGAATCCGGATTGATCGTCGCCGCGAAACGCTCCTGCAGGGCCTGCACCGTAGGCTCGGCCAGCAACTGGGCACGCGCCGCCGCCAGGGCTTCCTGGCTTTGGCGTTCACCGGCCTGCGCCGGCGTCTCGGCAACGCTCGCACCCACTTCGATTTCCAGGCGCAGGGTTTCACCCAGATGGCGCGAGAGCGCCTGCGTCAGTTTCTCCTCGCGCGAGCGGGTGCGCGCACCCTGCTGGCGCGGATCGAGTTGCAGCTGCAGCAGGCCCGGCGCGCGCGACAGCAACACGCAGTTCTGCGCCAGCATGCGCGTCGGCCCGTCGAGTTCCAGCGCAGCGAGCAGCGCCGCCCAGTCGGGTTGCAGGGCGCCTGCGGCAGTGGCATTCGCGGCAACCGTTGCAGCGGCAGGGACCGGCGCGGCGTCAGCCGCTTTGAGCTCCTGCGTTGCGGTTCGTACCGGAGCGGCGTTGCTGGTGCCGGCCGGTGCCGTGGCAGCACCCGGCGCAGCACTGCGGCCAGCACTCGGCTGGCCGGCCGCGTCGGGGCGGAACGCCAGCATGCGGATCAGCGTCATGCGAAACCCGGTGCGCGGATCAGGGGCGAGTGCCAGATCGCGTCGGCCCAGGATGGCGGTCTGGTAGTAGAGCTGCACGTCTTCTGCCGCGAGCCGCGCGGCCAGTTCCCGCACCAGTTCGGGTTCGAACAGTTCATCACCCGCGTAATCAGGCAGCAACTGCTGCAGGGCCACGCGCTCGAGCAGCGCGGCCAGCTGATCGAGCAGGCCACCGAAATCCGGCGAGAGTTCCTCGAGCCTCTGCAGGCCCGCCAGCAGCGCGGCAGGATCCGCGGCGGCGAGCAGGCGCGCAATCTGCGCGACATGATCGACGGCCACCGTGCCCAGCATTGCGCGGGCCTCGGCTTCGCGCGCGGCGCCGTTGCCGAAAGCCAGCAGCTGATCGAGCAGCGAGAGCGCATCGCGCAGGCTGCCATCCGCGGCCTGCGCCAGCAGTTGCAATGCGGGCGCTTCGCAGGCGATACCCTCGGCGTCGAGTATGTGCTTGAGCCTGGCCCTGATCAGTGGCATCGAGAGCCGCTTGAGGTTGAACTGCAGGCAGCGCGAGAGCACCGTGACCGGGAGTTTGTGCGGATCGGTGGTGGCCAGCAGGAACTTCACATGCGGCGGCGGTTCTTCCAGCGTCTTCAACAAGGCGTTGAACGACTGCGTGGTCAGCATGTGCACTTCGTCGATCAGGTAGACCTTGTAGCGGCTGCGGGTCGGCGCGTACTGCACGTTATCGAGCAACTCGCGTGTGTCATCGACCTTGGTACGTGAGGCGGCATCCACCTCGATCACATCGACGCTGCGGCCCGCGTCGATCTCGCGGCAGCTGGCGCACTCGCCGCAGGGTTCGGCGCTGACCCCGCGCTCGCAGTTGAGGCACTTGGCCAGGATGCGCGCCACGGTGGTCTTGCCGACCCCACGCGTGCCGGCGAACAGGAAGGCGTGATGCACGCGATCGGTATTGAGCGCGTTGCTGAGCGCGCGCAGCACATGTTCCTGGCCGGTCATCTCGGCGAAGGTGCGCGGCCGCCAGCGGCGTGCGAGAGCGGTGTAAGCCATCGGCGCTACGTCCTGCCGGCGCCCGCCGCGCCGGCCGTCACGGGGAATGGCACCGGGGAGGCAGCCCGCGCCGGCCGAACTTCGGCGCACGACATCACCGTTACCGCTGCTCCCTTCCGGGCCTGACGGGATTGGCGGCTCGTCGTCGCGAAGGAACCGGCGCGGACCACCACGGAATCATGGCGGAGAGGGTGGGATTCGAACCCACGAACACCCGTGAAGATGTTACTGGAATTCCAGTCCAGCGCCTTCGACCGCTCGGCCACCTCTCCTTTCAACATGTTACAAGATATTCTTAATGTAAATTCGCCCTACGCTGCGTAGGCAGCACCTGTGGGCGCAGCAGCGACAATTGTACCAGAGCGCCGCTCTAACCCTTGTAGCTCGGCGGTTGCGACAGGCAGGGCTCGTTCTTGCCGCGCGGTCGCTCCGGTTCGTTCAGGTCGGGCACCTTGATGGCATTGCGCGTATCCGGGGCGTCGAGCCCCGGTGGCACCTTGAGCGGTGGATTGTTCTGCGCCTGCGCGACCACGGTGTTGCTCTCGCGGCAACTGGAAACCCGGTTGCGATGCCACGAGCAGCCGAACAGCATCAGGGCCGCCAGGCCCAGGCAGGTGGTGCGGCTGAGAAAGCGGAGCGGTAATGTCATGCGCTGAGTGCCTGTGTGGGAAATGCGGAATTCAGCGCCGAATTGAGGGCCGCGCGCACGCGCGGCCGCACATTCTCGCTGAGCCAGGTGAGTGGCAGGCGGATGCCGGGACCGATGAGCCCCATTTCCGCCAACGCCCACTTTACCGGAATGGGGTTCGACTCGGCGCCGAGGTCGCGATGCAGCGCGGCCAGGGGCGCATCCAGCGCTTCGGCATGCGCACGCTCGCCGCGCGCTGCGGCACTCATCAGCGCCGCCATTGCCGCCGGCACCACGTTCGCAGTCACCGAAATCACGCCGTGCGCGCCGGCCAGCACGGCCTCACAGGCACTCGGGTCGTCGCCCGAGAGCACACTGCAACGCGTCGGCAGTATATGCAGCAGCTCGCGGATTCTGGTCATGTCGCCCACGGCCTCTTTGATACCCGCGATCGCCGGTAGTTCAGCCAGGCTCGCCACTGTGGCCGGCAACAGGTCGACCGCCGTGCGGCTGGGAACGTTGTACAACAGCACCGGCGCGGCCGCGGCGGCCGCAATGGCGGCGAAATGCCGGTACAGGCCCTCCTGCGTAGGTTTGTTGTAGGCCGGCGTGACTGCCAGCAAGGCGTCGACTCCCGTGGCGGCCAGCGCCCGCACCCGCGTAACCACCGTTGCCGTGCTGCTGCCGCCGACACCGGCGATCAGCGGCAGGCGTCCCTGCAGGCGGCTGCGAGCCCTTGCCAGCAGCTGCAGCAATTCCGCGTCGCTGAGGCAGGCCGATTCGCCGGTGCTGCCGCCGACCACGATGCCAGCCGTGCCGTTGGCCAGGTGCAGGTCGAGCAGGCGATCCCAGGCCTCGAAATCGATGGCTCCATCGGCCCGCATGGGCGTCACGATCGCAACCAGACTGCCTGAGAACATTGTCCCTCGGGAATAGCGCCCCCGCGGCGCAATTGGGCCGCAAATGAGCCGAAACTGGGCCGAAACCGGGCAAGAGCGCGCGATGTTACGGGTGCCATGCGGCCCGAAGCAAGCCCCGTTCCGGTACACTTCCGGCCGTGAACGAACCCAACGCTCCCAACCGGCAACATCTGGCGATTTCGGCCATCGGCAGCGATCGAACCGGCATGGTGCACGATCTGACCAAGGTGATCACCGACTGCGGCGGCAGCATCGCCGAGAGCCGCATGGCGGCCCTTGGCAGCGAATTCGCGATGCTGATGCTGGTCACCGGCAACTGGCACAACCTGGCGCGCATCGAGTCGGAACTCGGACGGCTGCGCGGCCAATGGCACGCTCAGCGTGCACCTGCGGCGCACCGATGCGCGCACTACCCGCCGCGAGCTGGTGCCCTACTCCATCGATATCGTCAGCCTCGACCAGACCGGCATCGTGGCCGGGCTGTCAGGTTTCTTCGCCACGCGCGGCATCGATATCGGTGAAGTCGCCACGCGCTGCTACGCCGCCGCGCACACCGGTGCGCCAATGTTCGCGGTGCAGATGGGCATCAACGTGCCCGCGCGGCTGCCGGTGTCGCAGCTGCGCGAGGAATTCATGGATTACTGCGATTCGCTGAACCTCGATGCCATTCTCGAACCGGTGAAATCTTGAGCCCCAAGGCGGCCGCGCCCACGCTGGATCGCGTGGTGGCCGACTTCAGCCTGCCGGGCACCGGCGGCGCACCCTTCAGCCTGCGTGCGCAGCGCGGGCAGGCGGTGGTGCTGTATTTCTATCCGCGCGACAACACGCCGGGCTGCACGCTCGAAGGCCAGGATTTCCAGCGCCTGCTGCCGGCGTTCAAGCGCGCTGGCGCACGCGTGTTCGGCATCTCGCGCGATACGCTCGCCGCGCATCACAAGTTCTGCGACAAGTTCGGTTTCGGCTTCGAGCTGCTGGCGGATGAAGACGGTGCCGTGTGCAGGCAGTTCGATGTGATCCGCATGAAGAACATGTACGGCCGCAAGGTGCTGGGCATCGAGCGCAGCACCTTCCTGATCGATGCCGGGGGCAAGCTGCGCCGCGAGTGGCGCAAGCTCAAGGTCACCGGCCACGCTGACGAGGTACTGGAGGCCGTCAAAGCCCTGTGAAGAACAAGCAACGCCGGCTGTTCGTGCTGGATACCAACGTGCTGATGCACGACCCGACAGCCATCTTCCGCTTCGAAGAACACGACATCTATCTGCCAATGGTGGTGCTCGAGGAACTCGACGCCAACAAGAAAGGCCTGTCCGAGCAGTCGCGCAGCGTGCGCCAGGCCAGCCGCTTCCTCGACGACATGATCCGTGGCGTCACCAAGGAACAGATCGACGCCGGCCTGCGCATTCCCAACGAGCTGAACGGCAATCACAGCAAGCGGCCAGCGAGCGGCCGGCTGTTCTTCCAGACCAGCACGCTGAGCAGCGGCCTGCCCGACAGCCTGCCCGGCTCCGGCAATGACAACCTGATACTCGGCCAGACGCTGGCGCTGCAGAAGCAGCAGGCCGATGCGCGCGTGGTGCTGGTGTCCAAGGACATCAACCTGCGCATCAAGGCGGCCGTGGTCGGCGTGCACGCCGAGGACTACTACAGCGACAGGACCATTGAAGATGCCGATGTGCTGTACACCGGCGTCGGCAAGCTGCAGGCCGATTTCTGGGAACAGCATGGCAGCGAAATGCGCTCGTGGAAGGAAGGTGATCGCACCTGGTACGAGCTCAAGGGCCCGGCCGTGGCCGACTGGCACGTCAACGAATTCCTGCACGAGGATGCGCCGGCCGGTATCGAGGCCATCGTGCGCAAGCAGCAGGAGAACACGGCCACCCTGGAGCTGGTGCGCGATTTCCGCAGCGAGCGCCATGCGGTCTGGGGCATCACCGCACGCAACCGCGAACAGAACTTCGCGCTCAACCTGCTCACCGACCCCGAGATCGATTTTGTCTCGTTGCTCGGCCCCGCCGGCACCGGCAAGACGCTGCTGGCGTTGGCCGCGGGCCTGGTGCAGACGCTGGAGCGCAACCGCTTCGCCGAAATCATCATGACGCGGGTGACCATTCCACTGGGCGAGGACATCGGCTTCCTGCCCGGCACCGAAGAAGAAAAAATGGAACCGTGGATGGGCGCACTGATGGACAACCTCGAGGTGCTGACGCGCAGCGAGGAAGGCGGCAGCTGGGGCCGCGCCGCCACCAACGACCTGCTGCGCAACCGCATCAAGATCCGCTCGCTGAATTTCATGCGCGGGCGCACTTTCCTCAACCGCTTCATCATTCTTGACGAAGCGCAGAACCTGACGCCCAAGCAGATGAAGGCGCTGGTGACGCGCGCCGGGCCCGGCAGCAAGTTCATCGCGCTGGGCAACATCGCGCAGATCGACACGCCCTATCTCACCGAAATGACTTCGGGGCTCACCTATGTCGTCAACCGCTTCCGTGGCTGGGCGCACGCCGGGCACGTCACCCTGGTGCGGGGCGAGCGCTCGCGACTGGTCGACTACGCCTCCGAGCAACTTTAGCCGCGCGGCACTGTCGTACTACCGATGCGCACTGTTATAGCTACCCCCCGTATTCCGCCCTGGCGCCGTTGCGCGGCGCTGCTGGGCTGCATGCTGACGCTGGCCGCGCAGGCGGCCGAGCCGGTCAGCAATCCGATCATTGGTCATGGGGTCGGCGATACGACTGCAGTCGCCAGCCAGCTGCCCGACATGGGCTCGCCCGAAAACGCCATCCTCACCAAGAACGAGGAATACCAGATCGGCTTGATGGCCATGCGCCAGCTGCGCGGCCAGGATCTGATTCTCGAAGACCCGGAGGTCAGCGATTACATCCAGCACCTGGGCTCGCGCCTGGCGGCGCAAGCGCGCGATGACGACCAGAATTTCCAGTACTTTGTGGTGCGCTCCACGGAGATCAACGCCTTCGCGACCTATGGCGGCTTCATCTGCGTGAACTCCGGACTGATCCTGCTGACCGAAACCGAATCGGATCTGGCCGGCGTGCTCGCACATGAAACGGCGCACGTGCGCCAGCGCCACCTGGCGCGGTCGATCCTGGCCCAGAGCCGCATGTCGATGGGCACCATGGCAGCGATGCTGGCGGCAGTGCTGATCGGCGCGGCCAGCGGCGCGGGTGGCCAGGCCATCGAAGGCGCCGTGGCGATGAGCCAGGGCGTGATGTTGCAGCAGAGCATGAATTTCACGCGCGGCGAGGAGGCCGAGGCCGATCGGGTCGGCATCAGCCTGCTGGCAGGTGCGGGCTTTCGCACCACGGCGATGGCGGATTTCTTCGAAGCGATGGGTCGGCGCGAAGGCCTGGACGAGATGGCCGGACCCTTCGACATGTTGCGCAACCACCCGGTAACGCGCGATCGCATCGCCGAGGCGCGCACCCGCTCCGTGCAGGAGCACGCCACGCAGATTAACGAGTCAATGCTGTTCGCGTGGATGCGTGAGCGCGTGCGCGTGCTGTCGGCCTCACCCGATACCGACATGAACGTCTACTACGCGCGCCGGCGCGATCACCAGCCGCTCACCGATCCGGAGCGCTATGGCGAAGCGCTGGCGCAATTGCGCAGTGCTCGCGCGGGCAGCGCAGCGAGCACGCTCAGCGAACTGTCGGCGAAATATCCGCAGATCACTTCACTCTACGCCGCACTCGGCCAGGCACTGCAGGCCGATCACCAGTCGGCGGCGGCGCTGGTGCTGTTCGAGCGGGCCATGGCGCTGTTCCCGCGCAACGTGCCGCTGGCGGTGCGTTACGCTGATACGCTGATGCAGACCGGCCACGCCAGCCAGGCGCATGCGCTGCTGCTCGATGTATTCAACAATACGCAACCGACGCCCGACCAGATCCGCATGACGGCGCTGGCCGCCAGCGCTGCTGGCGATGCCGGCGATGCGTATTACTACATGTCGGAATTCGACATCAGCAACGGCGACCTCGCGCTGGCCAACCAGCAGCTCGAGCTGGCGCTGGCCTCGCCCAACCTCAGTTCCGTGCAGCGCCAGCGCTTCCGCGCGCGCCTGGAGGAAATCCGCGACTGGCTGCGCGAGCAGCGACTGACGCGCGGCGGCGCCGCGCAGCAGCGACAGGGCGGGGGCAATTTCGCGCCCTGATCCCTTGCCCGCGACCGGCTGCTGTTAAAATCCCGGCATGACCCGATACCGACTGCTCCTGCCGGCGCTGCTGCTGCTGTTGACCGGTTGCGCCACGCTCCCTCCGGGCCCGCGTGATGCGCGCGACCCCTTCGAGCGCTTCAATCGCAGCATGTACAAGTTCAACAACGCCGCCGACCGCGCGGTGCTGCGGCCGACTGCCAAGGCCTGGCGCGCGGTGGTGCCGCAGCCGGTGCGACGCGGCCTCGGCAACTTCGTTGCCAACCTCGCCTACCCCAACGTCATCGTCAACGACCTGCTGCAGGGGAAATTTGCCGACGGCGGGCGCGATGTCGCGCGGCTGCTCATCAATACCGTGTGCGGCCTTGGCCTGTTCGATCCGGCGACGGTGGCGGGGCTGCAAAAACACAACGAGGACTTCGGCCAGACGCTAGGCAGATGGGGCGTGCACAGCGGCCCTTACCTGGTATTGCCCCTGCTCGGGCCCTCGACCGTACGCGACGCCCCCAGCAAGCTCGTCGACGACTATGGCGATGCCCGCCACTATCTGACCGACAACTATTTGCGCTATGGCCTGTGGGTCACCGACGCGGTGGAACTGCGCGCCGGGCTGCTCGATTACGACAAGGTACTGGATCAGGCCTTTGATCCCTACGCGCTGGTACGTAACGTCTGGCTGCAGCGCCGAGAATCACTGGTGCATGACGGGGCGACTGACACGAACGGCGCGGACCTGGAAGCGCCTCCGGAAGAGGAAGCGCCGCCGCCCGACTGACCCGAACCAGGAAGGGCTCAGACCAGAAAGGGTTCGACGTCGCTGAGGCGCGCGAGTGCGCGCAGTGAATCCGGCAGCGCAACGAAGCGCAGTTCGCGGCTGCTCGAGCGCGCCCAGGCCAGCCAATCAATCAACAGCGCCAGCCCTGCGCTGTCGACGCGCGTAAGCGCGCCCAGGTCGAGCGTAATCGCGCCGCTGCTGGCCGCGAAGGCCTGCAGCCCGGCCGCGCGCAGGGCCGCCACGGATTGCAGGGTCGCGGCGCCACTGAGCCGAAAGCGCCCGGCACCGTCCGGCTGCAACTGCCCGGCAGCTTGCTGGCTGCCACCGCTGCCCTCGCCTGGGCCCGTCATCGCGCTGCGCCGCTCATGACTTCTTGGCGGCGCCCTGCTTCTCGAGCCGCGTGATCAGCGCATCCACGCCCTGCTGTTCGATCTGCGCGTTGAAATCGTCACGAAAACTCTTCACGTAGCTGATGCCTTCGATGATCACATCCCAGGCACGCCAGCCGGCAGCGGTGCGGTGCAGGCTGTAGTCGACTTTCACGCTGGAACCATCGTTCTTGCGCACCTGCGTGTGTACCGTGGCGGTGGTCGCGGCCGCATCACCTGCGAAGGGCAGCACCTTGAGCCTATCGCCGGTGAAATCGATCAGCGCGGTGCCATAGTTGGACAGCAGCGAGTGATAGAAGGCTGCGACGAAGCGGCGCCGTTGCTCGGCATTGGCGGTGGTCCAATGACGCGCCAGCACCAACCGCGCGGCATAGTCGGTATCGAAGTACGGCAACAGGATGCGATCTACGAGCGCATCGACGCGCGCCGGGTCGCGCTTGTAATCGGCGCGATGCGCATCGAGTTCCTTGAGCATGGCGCCGGCAGCGGAGTCGATCAGCACGCTCGGGCCGCTGTCATCGACCAGCGGCTTGCCGGCTTCGCCGGCAGCCGGGGTCGCGGTTACAGGTGCGGTTGCGTCGGCGGCCCACAGCCTCGGCGGCGCCAGCGCCAGCAACATTGCCGCTGCCAGCAGCGCGGCCCGCACCAGCATCCAGCGGGTTGCCGATTGATTGCCGCGATTCGCGAGCATTCCCTTATTGCTTTGCATCGCCATCCTTTTTGCCTGCCATGCCGGCAAAGAGCTTGTTGACCAGATTCTCGAGCACGATTGCCGACTGGGTGAACTGGATTTGACCACCTTCGGCGAGAAAAGTTGTAGCCCCGCCCGGGCCGATGCCGATGTACTTGGCGCCCAGCAGTCCCGACGTCTGGATGGACGCATCGCTGTCTTCCGGAATCTTGTCATAACGCTTGTCGATGGACAGCGCCACTACGGCCTTGAACTCGGCCGGATCGAAATTCACGGAATCGACGCGACCGATGCGCACGCCGGCCATGGTCACGGGCGCGCCTACTTTCAGGTCGCCGACATTGTCGAAGCGTGCGGTCACGTGGATGTTGGCGGCCTCGCGCTGCAACTGCACGCCGCTCCCGGGGAGCTGCGTGGTCAGGAAACCGAGCGCCGCGAATCCCAGCAGCACGAACAGGCCTGTGCCCAGCTCCAGTGCGCGTTTATTGTCTGCCATGTATCCGCTCCTTCATGAACCCAGAAATGCCGCTGTCAACATGTAGTCGAGCAGCAGCGTCAAGATTGCCGAACTGACCACGGTGCGGGTGGTCGCCAGACCCACGCCTTCGGCGGTCGGCGCGGCATGATAGCCCTCGTAGACTGCCATCAGGCTGCAGGCCGCGCCAAAGCTCAGGCTTTTGATCAGGCCTTCGTTTATATCGGATGCGGTCACGGCGCTCTGCATCTGCGACCAGAACGAGCCCGACTCCACGCCGAGCAGGCCCACGCCAATCAGCTGCGCGCCGAAGATGCCGATCACATCGAAGATTGCGGTCAGCAGCGGCACCGCGATGATGCCGCCCAGGAAACGCGGTGCCACCACATGGCGTACGGGATCGACCGCCATCATCTCCATGGCATTGAGTTGATCGGTGGCGCGCATCAGGCCGATTTCGGAGGCCAGCGAAGTGCCGGCCCGGCCTGCAAACAGCAGCGCGGTAATCACCGGTCCCAGTTCCTTGACCAGGCCCAGGGCCGCGGCCACGCCGAGCGCCGATTCCGATCCGAATCGCTGCAGCAGGTCATAGCCCTGGAGCGCGAGCACCATGCCAACGAACAGTCCGCACAGCATCACGATGATCAGTGAGCGTGCGCCAGCGTTGTAGATCTGGCTGATGACCAGGCGTGGCCGGCGCAATGCCGGCAGACACTGGCCAGTAATTCGGCCGAGAAACACAGCGACCTGCCCCACCCTGATGCAGGTATCGGCCAGGCGCGAATTGCTGGTCGCCACGGCGCTCACCAATCGCCCCCCAGCAATTGCTCACGATAGTCGCGGGCGGGCACATGAAAGGGCACCGGGCCGTCGGGCAGTCCGTTCATGAATTGATTCACGACCGGCACCGATGCGGCGCGCAATTGCGCGGGGCTGCCGGTGGCCACGACCTTGCCGCCGGCCAGCAGGAAGCTGCGATGCGCAATGCGACTGATCTCGTCGACATCGTGCGTGACCACGATGCTGGTGATGCCGAGCGTGGCGTTGAGCGACTGGATCAACCGCAGTATCACACCCAGCGAAATCGGATCGAGGCCGACAAAGGGCTCATCGTAAATCAGCAGTTCAGGATCCATGACTATCGCCCGTGCCAGCGCCACGCGCCGCGCCATGCCGCCGGAGAGTGCCGCGGTGTTGAGCTCAGCCGCACCCCGCAGGCCCACGGCCTGCAATTTCATGAGTACCAGCCGGCGCAGCAGCGGTTCAGGCAGGCGCGTGTGCTCGCGCAGCGGAAAGGCCACGTTTTCGAACACCGAAAGGTCGGTCAGCAGCGCGCCGTTCTGGAACAGCATGCCGACGCGACGGCGCAGCGCGTACAGGCCACGCCGATCGAGTGCGCCGATATCCTGGCCGAACACAGCCACGCGGCCGCTTGCCGGTGCGATCGCGCCCATCAACAGCCGCAGCAAGGTGGTCTTGCCGGTGCCGCTCGGGCCCATCACCGCCGTGATCTCACCGCGCTGCGCCTGCAGATCCAGGCCTTCGAAGATCATGCGGCCGCCGACGCCGTAGCTCACGCCACGGACATCGACGATGGGTTCGACCGCAACAGCGGCAGGCGCGGTGGGCAGAGTCATTGCATCAGCGCCTGCGATCGGCGCATCAGGCAGCCTGCTGTTCCATGCCAGCCTGGTAGCCGCCCGTGCGCGCCAGCGAATTCATGCGCGCCCAGCGCGCGAACTCGCGCTGGCCCGCACCCACATTGCCGCTCTTGCCGCCCCAGGCTGTCAGCGCGGCGTCCTGCAGCGCACGGCCGTAGCTGAAGGTGAGCTGCCACGGCAGGTTCTTGCTGGCATTCATCAGCGAGAGGTGCAGCGCGGCATCCGCAGGCGTCTGGCCGCCCGAGAGGAAGGCGATGCCCGGCACTGCGCCCGGTACATGACGCTTGAGGCAACGCAGCGTGGCCGCGGCCACCTGGGCGGGCGTGGCGCGCTGCGGACACTGCTTGCCCGAGATCACCATGTTCGGCTTCAGGATAATGCCTTCGAGACGCACACCGGCAGCGTGCAGCTGCGCGAACACTTCGGCCAGAACGTCATTGGTCACCTGTTCGCAGCGCTCGATGGTGTGCGCGCCGTCCATCAGCACTTCTGGTTCGACGATCGGCACGATCTTTTGTTCCTGGCACAGCGCGGCATAGCGCGCCAGCGCATGCGCGTTGGCATGAATGGCGTAGGCGGTCGGAAAGCCCGCACCGATATCGATCACGCCGCGCCACTTGGCGAAGCGCGCACCCAGGCCGTAGTACTCGACCAGCCGCTCGCGCAGGCCATCGAGCCCCTCGGTGATGGTCTCGTTCGGGCAGCCAGCGAGCGCCTTGGCACCCGCATCTACCTTGATGCCCGGCACCACGCCCATCGAGGCGAGGTAGGTCGGGAACGGGACGCCGGCGGCCGTCTTCTGGCGCAGCGTCTCGTCATAGAGAATGACGCCGCTGATCGACTTCGCCATGTCCGGCGTACTGAACAGCAGGTCGCGATAGGCCCTGCGGCTCTCGGCAGTCGACTCCAGGTTGATCTTGTCGAAGCGCTTCTTGATGGTTCCGGAGCTCTCGTCAGCCGCCAGAATCCCCTTTCCCGGGGCGATCATCGCCGCCGCTATGCTTTCCAGACTTTCCGCACTCATTCGACTGCCTCCAAAATGGGGGCGCAAGCATAGCAAAGGTCTTTATCCACAAGTTAAATAGTACTAAAATAGTCCCAGATTGAGGTAAAGATGTTGCGTATCAGCAAATTGACCGATTATGCGACCGTACTACTGGCCAGGCTTGCCGCCGAGCCTGAGCGGCAGGTTACGGCCGCGCGACTGGCGGTCGAGACCCGGCTGGGCGCCGCCACGGTCAGCAAATTGCTCAAGCAATTGCATGCCAACGGCCTGGTCAGCTCCACTCGCGGCCTGCACGGCGGCTACCGCCTGGCGCGACCTGCGGCCGATATCAGCGCCGCCCAGATCCTCGATGCGCTCGAAGGCCCGATGGCACTCACCGAGTGCGCGCAGCATACCCATCAATGCGGCATCGAGAGCACCTGCGGCGTTGGTCGCGCCTGGCAGCGCGTGAACATCGCCATCCGCCGTTCGCTGCAGGAGATCTCGCTGCTGGAACTAGCAGGCATGGGTGTCGAGACCACACGCTTTGTCGCCCTCGAACGCCAGGTGCGTGGCCCGCGTGGCCTGCCGGTGCCGGTGCTGCCCGCGCGGACAGATAAATCGCGGACGGATAAATCATGAGCAGCGCCAACAGCGACTTAAGCGCCCTGCTCGCCCGCGGCTACCAGCACGGATTCGTCACCGATATAGAGAGCGACACGCTGCCTCCAGGTCTCGATGAAGCCGTGGTACGTGCGATCTCGGCCCGCAAGCGCGAGCCGCAATTCCTGCTCGACTGGCGCCTGCGCGCCTATCGCCATTGGTTGACGATGCGCGAACCACGCTGGGCGCGGCTGCGTTACGAGCCCTTCGACTACCAGGGCATTTCCTATTATTCGGCGCCCAAGCCCAAGGGCGATGGGCCCAAGAGCCTGGCAGAAGTCGACCCGAAGCTGCTCGAGACCTACGCCAAGCTGGGCGTGCCGTTGCACGAGCGTGCGCGGCTCGCCGGCGTTGCCGTCGATGCGGTGTTCGACAGCGTGTCGGTCGCGACCACGTTCAAGGAGCGGCTCGCTGCCGCCGGCGTGATCTTCTGCCCGTTCTCGGAAGCCGTGCAGAAGCATCCGGAGCTCATCGAGAAATACCTCGGGAGCGTGGTGCCCTACACCGACAATTTCTACGCGACGCTGAACTCTGCCGTGTTCACCGACGGCTCTTTCGTCTATGTGCCGCGCGGTGTGCGCTGCCCGATGGAACTGTCCACGTACTTTCGCATCAATGCCGCGAAGACCGGCCAGTTCGAGCGCACGTTGATCATTGCCGATGCCGGCAGCCATGTCAGTTACCTCGAGGGCTGCACCGCGCCGATGCGCGATGAGAACCAGCTGCATGCCGCTGTAGTCGAGCTGGTGGCGCTCGAAGACGCACAGATCAAATATTCCACCGTGCAGAACTGGTACCCCGGCGATGAGCAGGGGCGCGGCGGCATCTACAATTTCGTCACCAAGCGCGGTGAATGCCGTGGGCGCAATTCGCGCATCTCATGGACCCAGGTCGAGACCGGTTCGGCGATCACCTGGAAATACCCGAGCTGCGTGCTGCGCGGCGAGAATTCGGTGGGCGAGTTCTACTCGGTGGCCACGGCCAACAACTACCAGCAGGCCGATACCGGCACCAAGATGATCCACATCGGCGCCAATACGCGCAGCACCATCGTTTCCAAGGGCATTTCGGCGGGCCATGGGCAGAATGCCTATCGCGGCCTGGTGAAGATCATGCCCTCGGCGCATGGCGCGCGAAACCACACGCAATGCGATTCGCTGCTGCTGGGCGCGCACTGCGGCGCGCACACCTACCCTTACATTGAGTCACGCAATGCCGGCGCCACGGTCGAGCATGAGGCCAGCACCTCGCGCATCAGCGAAGACCAGCTGTTCTACTGCCAGCAGCGCGGACTCGATACCGAAGATGCGGTCAACATGATCGTCGGCGGTTTCTGCCGCGAAGTTTTCAAGGAGCTGCCGATGGAGTTTGCAGTCGAGGCCCAGAACCTGCTGGCGGTCACGCTGGAAGGAGCCGTGGGATGAGCGACTCCGTGCGCCAGCCTGTGCTGCAGGTTGAAGATCTGCACGTCAGTGTGGCCGGCACCCAGGTATTGCGCGGCATCACACTTTCGGTACCTGCCGGCGAAGTGCACGCGATCATGGGCCCCAACGGCTCGGGCAAGAGCACGCTGGCGCATGTGTTGGCCGGCCGCCCCGGGTACGAGGTGACCAGGGGCAGCGCAAAGTTTGAAGGCGCGGATCTGCTGGCCATGGCGCCCGAGGCGCGCGCACGCGCTGGCCTGTTCCTGGGGTTCCAGTATCCGGTGGAGATTCCAGGCGTCAACAACGCCTACCTGCTCAAGGCCGCCCTGAATGCGCGGCGACGCGAGCGCGGCGAGCCGGAAATCGACGCCTTCGATTTCCTGGCGCTGGTGCGCACGCAGATGCGCACCATGCAGATGGATGAAAACCTGTTGACCCGTGGCGTCAACGAGGGCTTTTCCGGCGGCGAGAAGAAGCGCAACGAGATCCTGCAGATGCTCGTTCTCGAGCCTCGCCTGGCGCTGCTCGATGAAACCGATTCGGGCCTCGACATCGACGCGCTCAAGATCGTCGGCCGCGGCATCAATACGCTGCGCTCACCCACGCGCTCAGTGGTGCTGGTGACGCACTACCAGCGCCTGCTCGAATACGTGGTGCCTGATCGCGTACACGTGCTCGCGCGCGGCCGGATCCTGCGCAGTGGTGACCGCGAACTCGCCCTCGAGCTCGAGCGACGCGGTTACGACTGGTTGCTGGAGGAGCAGAGCGCGGCATGAGCGCACTCGAGCGACTGCTGGGTGAATTCGCGAGCCTGGGCGCGGGCGCTGGCGCACAACGCCAGGCCGCCGCGCAGAGCCTGCGCAAGCTCGGGCTGCCGGCGCGCAACGAAGACAGCTGGCGCTATGCGAACCTGCGTGCACTCGAGCAACTGCCCAGCTTCCTGCCGGCTGCGGCGCCCGGAGCGAGCGCGGCTTCGACGACAACGACTGGCGCACTGGCGTTGCCGCCTCCCCTGCCCGGTTACTCGCGCCTGTTGCTCATCGACGGCCGCGTGCAGCGCGAACACTCCGCTGCCGAGCTGCTGGCTCGCGCGATGCGCCCTGGCAAGGAGAACGAGGCCGCGTTCGAGACCGTGTCCGACCAGCGCCTGGGACTGATCGCCACCGCGCTCGCCACCGACCCGCTGAGCTTCACGATCGACGCGCCGCTCGCATTGGAAATCATCTCGCTGAGCTCGCCCACGGCTCCTGCGTGTTACCTCAATCTCACTGTGCGAGTCGCGCCGGGTGTGCAGTGTCGGCTGGTCGAACGCCACCTGGGCGGCGCACAGCAGCAGGGCCTGGTGGGCACGCGCATCGATGTGGCCCTGGCTGAAGGTGCGCAACTGCAGCACCAGCGGCTGTTTGCAGTGAGCGGCGCCACACTGCTGCTGGACAACCTGCAGGCCACCCTGGCAGCACGCGCCACCTACGAGCTGCGCCAGATTGCGGTGGGCGGCGCGAGCGCGCGCTCGACTGCCGAGGTGCGGCTGGCCGGCGCGCAGGCTACGCTCGATTGGCGTGCACTGGCTGCCGGCGCCGGCCCGCAGGTCAACGATCTGATGCTCACGGTGCTGCACGATGCGCCCGCGACCCGCAGCCATCAGCTGTTCCGCGGCCTGGCCAATGAGCGCGCCCATGTGGCTTGCAATGTCGATACGCGTGTGGCGCCGCAGGCGCGCGACGCGGTGGTCGTGCAGTCGCTACGAGGCCTGCTCGATGGCCAGGGCGCCGAGGTGGACCTGCGCCCGCAACTGACCATCAACACCGACGCGGTGCAGGCACGGCATGGCGCCACGACCGGCAAGCTCGATGACGATCTGTTGTTCTACCTGCTGGCGCGCGGCCTCCAGCCGGAAGCGGCGCGCGCGCTGCTGAAGAGCGCCTTCCTGGCGGAGGTATTGAAGTCCATCGAGCCCGAGGCACTGCGAACTGCGGCGCAACAGGCCACGGCGCTGCGCCTGGGTGACCTGTCGCTGTCGGAACCCTGGCAATGAACGCCCCGCTGGCACAGGCGATTCCACCCAGCAGAGCGGTGGCGGGCGAGTTCAGTGCCGAACGCGTACGCGCCGAGTTTCCGATCCTGGCGCGTGAGGTCAACGGCCGGCCACTGGTGTACCTCGATAGCGCCGCCTCGGCGCAGCAACCGCGTGCGGTACTCGACGCTATCGAACATTACGCCACGACCAACCATGCGAACGTGCATCGCGGCGTGCACACGCTGAGCCAGGAGGCGACGGCAGCCTTCGAAGGCGCGCGCGAGCGCGTACGCCGCTTCATCAATGCACGCTCGACGCGCGAGATCATCTTCACGCGCGGCACCACCGAGGCGATCAACCTGGTGGCGCAGTCCTGGGGCGGCACGCAGCTGAAGCCCGGTGATGAAGTGCTGATCACGCATCTTGAACACCACGCGAACATCGTGCCCTGGCAGATGGCCTGCGCGGCGCATGGCGCGCGACTGGTGGCCGCACCGCTGACTGCCGATGGTGCACTCGACCTGCCGGCTTTGGTCGCGTTGCTGGGCGAGCGCACCCGGATGGTTGCAGTGGCGCATGTCTCGAATGCGCTCGGCACGGTGCTGCCACTGCGCGAGATCATCGCCGAGGCGCATCGGCGCGGCATTCCGGTGCTGGCCGATGGTGCGCAGGCGATCGCGCACCAGCGCGTCGATGTGCAGGCGCTCGACTGTGATTTCTATGCCTTCTCGGGCCACAAGGTTTACGGGCCGACCGGCATCGGCGTGCTGTATGCGCGCGAAGAGCTGCTGGCGAAGATGCCACCGTGGCAAGGCGGCGGCGACATGATCCTCACCGTCGCGATCGAGTCGAGTACCTACAACGACCTGCCGTGGCGCTTCGAGGCGGGCACGCCGAACATTTCCGGCGCTGTCGGCCTTGGCGCCGCGCTCGAGTATCTGGAAGGCCTGGGGCTCGACGCGGTACATCGGCATGAACAGCGCCTGCTGGCCCAGGCCACGGGCGCGCTCCAGGCGCTGCCCGGATTGCGACTGGTGGGCACGGCGCCGGAGAAGACGGGCGTGGTCTCCTTTACGCTGGATGGCGTGCACCCACACGACATAGGCACATTGCTTGATGCCGAAGGCGTGGCGATCCGCACCGGCCACCACTGCGCGATGCCGGCGATGACCTACTTCGGCCTGGCCGCCACCGCACGCGCCTCCTTCGGCTGCTACAACACCAGCGCGGATATCGACCGCCTGGTGGCCGCCCTCATCAAGGTGCGCGAGGTATTCGGCTGATGGACACCCGCGACCTGTACCGCGATGTGATCCTGGATCACAACCGCAGCCCGCGCAATTTCGGGCGCCTGGAGCCCGCCGATGGCAGCGCGCTCGGCCACAATCCACTGTGCGGCGATTCGCTGAGCATCACGCTGCGGGTGCAGGGCGAGCGCTTGAGCGAGTTGCGTTTCAACGGCCAGGGCTGCGCGATCTCGGTCGCCTCGGCCTCATTGATGAGCGAGGCCGTCACCGGCAAGCCGCTGGATGAGATCGCAACGCTCTATCATGAAGTCCACGAGCTGCTGACCGTCGACCAGTACACGCCGCAGCGCCCGCTGGGCAAACTGATGGCGCTCTCGGGAGTACGCGAATTCCCGGCGCGCGTGAAATGCGCGAGCCTGTGCTGGCACACGCTGAATGCCGCGCTCGAACAGCGCAACGCGGCGGCATCGACCATCGCAGCCGCCGCGGTGAGCACGGAATGAGCTCGCGCGGCTACGAGAACGAGCCCGTGGTGCTCAGCCGCGACGTCGAGGCGGTGATGGTGCCGGCCGGCACGCCGATCACGCTCAAGAGCGGCCTGGCCGGCTACATCACCCAGGCCCTGGGCGGCAGCTTCACGCTCTATATCGAGGGCAACCTGTATCGCATTGCCGGTGAGCAGGCCGATGCCATCGGCAAGGAGCGGGTGATCGCTCCCACGCTGCCGCCTGGCGCCACCAGCGATGACGTGCGCGAACTGGCCTGGCAGCAGATGCGTGCGATCTACGATCCCGAGATTCCGATCAACATCGTCGATCTCGGGCTGGTGTACGAATGCAGCGTCAGCGCCGATACCGACGAGCAGCGCTCGGTGCATGTGCGTATGACGCTGACCGCCCCAGGCTGCGGCATGGGCGAGGTGCTGGTGCAGGATGTGCGCTCCAAGATCGAACTGATTCCCACGGTCGGCAAGGTGGATGTGGAACTGGTGTTCGATCCGCCCTGGAGCCAGTCGATGATGTCCGAGGCCGCGCGGCTCCAGACCGGCATGATGTGGTGAACGGCCACTGATCCCATGCACGAACTAGTGTTGCTGCGGCACGCCGAAGCCAGCCCTGCCGCACTCGATGGCGATGATTTCCAGCGCCCGCTCACTGCCAGCGGGCGCGAGGCCGCGCGCGCAGCCGCTGCGCGCCTGGCGCAGCAATCCTGGCAGGTGGATCGCCTGCTCTACAGCCCGTCGGTGCGTAGCCGCGAAACGGCGGCGCTGATCGCCGCAGCGCAGCGACTCGAAACTGCGCGACTGATCGCAGTACCGGAACTCTACCTCGCCACACCCCGGGTACTGCGCGAAGTGCTGCAGGCCCATCATGCACAGGCGCGGCAGTTGATGATTGTCGGCCACAACCCGGGCCTGAGTGAATGGGGTGCCGAGCTCGCGGCGCAGCACACAGGCGCAGGCTTGCCGACTGCCGGCTACTGGCTGATTGAATTCACGGACTCCATCTGGCAGCAACTGCTCACCCCATGAACAACCTGCATCCGGCACTTTTCATCGGCCATGGCTCGCCACTCCAGGCGATCGAGCCCACGCGCTACAGCGCGGTGTGGCAGCAGCTGGGCCAGAGCCTGCCACGCCCGCGCGCAATACTCGTGGTATCGGCGCACTGGTATACCAAGGGCACGGGTGTCACGCTGGCGCAGCAGCCGGAAACCATCCATGACTTTTATGGATTCCCTGCACCGATGTACCAGCTGCGCTATCCGGCGCCGGGCGACCCTGTGCTGGCCGCCCGCGTGCAGTCGCTGTTGGCACCGACCACGGTGCACGGCGACCATGAATGGGGTCTCGATCATGGCAGCTGGGTCGTACTGCGTTACATGTATCCAGCCGCGGATATCCCCGTCGTGCAGCTTTCGATCGACGCCACGCTGCCGCCACGCGAGCACTACCAGCTCGGTCGCCGCCTGCGCGCGCTGCGCGCCGAGGGTGTGCTGCTGCTGGGAAGCGGCGATGTGGTGCACAACCTGCGCGTGATGCAGCGAAACGAGGATGCGCCAGCCTTTCCCTGGGCGACGCAGTTCAACGATGAGGCACGCGAGGCGATACTCGCCGGCGATCACGATTCATTGATCGACTTCCACCGCCTGGGCGGCGCGGCGGCACCCGGTGAGAAGCCCGGCAGCGCCGCACGCCTCAGCGTGCCCACGCCGGAGCACTACCTGCCACTGCTGTATGTGCTGGGCGCGCAGGCCGAAGGCGAAGTGGCGACAATTGCGGTCGATGGCATCGACCTGGGTTCGATCAGCATGATGTCGGTGCAGCTCGGCGGGTGAGCTGGCGCGGCGGCAGGGCCTACGCGCCGGCCGGGCCGACGCGGCTGCAGCTCAGTTCGCGCTGCAGAAGCAGTAGGCGTAGGTTCCGCGCGCAGCCGAAAAGCGCTGCCAGCGCGCCAGCTCCTGCTGCAGGGGATCGAGCTGTGCCACCAGGCGCAGCGCCGGAATCTGCGCGAATCCTGTGGCGCGCAGCATGCGCGCCGTGTAGTCGCGCATGTTGAGCACCAGCCGCTGTGCAAAAGTCAGCTCGGGTTCGACCACGCGCACTTCGTAGTCGCTGCCGATGTGCGCGCGCTTCGCAGCCGCCTGCAGCGCATCGTGAAAATTGCCGGTGTGATCGATCAGGCCCAGGCGCAGCGCATCGCTGCCCGCCCACACCCGGCCCTGTGCGATGGCATCGATGTCGGCGCTCTTCTTGCTCCTGCCGGCGGCCACGCGATCCAGGAACTGCGCATAACTATGGTTGACGCTGGCCTGCAGGATCGCCTCCGCCTGTGGCTGCAGCGGTCGGTCGATGCGCAGCACACCCGAGAGTGCCGTGGTACCCACGCCATCCACCTGCACGCCCAGCTTGGCGAGCGTGCGATCAAAGGTAGGGATCGTGGCGAACACACCGATCGATCCGGTGATGGTGTTGGCACTCGCCAGGATCTCATCGGCCGGCGCCGCGATGTAATAGCCGCCCGAGGCCGCAAGATCGCCCATTGAGGCCACCACCGGCTTGCCCGCGGCACGCAGCGCCTGCACTTCGCGATAGATCTGTTCGGCGGCCAGCACGCTGCCACCCGGGCTGTCGATGCGCAGCACCACCGCCTTCACCTCGTCGTCATCGCGCGCGCGGCGCAGCAGCTGCGCCGTGGATTCACCGCCCACCGTGCCGGGCGGCTGCACGCCATCGAGTATTTCACCGGAGGCGATCACCACGCCGATGGCGCCGTCACGGTGACGCGCCAGCCGCGTGCTGGCTGCAACCACCTTCAGGTAATCCTCGAGCCCGACGGCGCGGAAACCGTGATGGTCCGCATTGCTGCCGACCAGTTCGGTCATACGCTGCTCGACTTCGCCGCCGCTGCGCAGGGCCGTGACCAGGTGCGCCTGCAGCGCCACCTGCGCGGTGTCGCCACCGGCGCGCGTCACGGCCGCGGCATATTCGTTCGCATAGGTGTTCAGCGCCTCGGCATCGAGGTGACGGGCGCGCGCCACGCTGTCGCGATAGCCGCGCCACAGCGCCTGCAGGTAAGCACTGCTCTCCTGCTTGTCCTCGGCCGACATGTCACGGCGCACGAACGGTTCATCCGCGCTCTTGAACTTGCCGGCGCGGATCAGGTGCACGTCGATCGCCAGCTTGTCGAGCGCATCCTTGAAGAACATGCGATAGCGACCGTAGCCGTCGAGCAGCACGAAACCAAAGGGATCGAGGTAGACCTCGTCGGCCTGGGCCGCGAGGTAATACTGGCTTTGCAGGAAGTAGCTGCCGTGCGCCACCACCTTCTTGCCGGCGCGACGGAATTCGCCGATGGCCGCGGCCAGCTCTTCGAGCTTGGCCTGGCCGGCACCCGAGAGGTCATCGGTTTCGATCAACAGGGCTTGAATGCGCGCATCGTGTGCGGCGGCGCGGATGGCGCGGGTCAGATCCCACAGCAGGGTCTGCGGGGCACCCTGCCCTTGCGCCTCATTCAGCGCCCGGGCCACCGGCTCGCCCGAGAGCTGCTCGGTCAGTTCACCACTGGGTCGGATGACGAGCGCGCCGCGCTCCGGCAGGCGTGGAATCGCCTGGCGGAACAGCGCGAACAGCAGCGCAACGATGATCAGCAACAACAACAGGTGCAGCACCCGACGCAGGACGTCGAGGCCGTGCCACAGCCTGTGGAAGAACCTGGCGAGCGTACTCAGACCTTCTCTTCAATGCGCGCCGACTTGCCGGCGCGATCGCGCAGGTAGTACAGCTTGGCGCGGCGCACATTACCGCGGCGCTTGACGCCAATCTCGCTGATGGTCGGGCTGTGGGTCTGGAAGGTGCGCTCGACGCCCTCGCCGTGCGAAACCTTGCGCACCGTGAACGAGGAGTTGAAGCCGCGGTTGGAGATCGCGATCACCACGCCCTCGAAGGCCTGCACGCGCTCGCGATCGCCCTCGATCACCTTGACCTGCACCACCACGGTGTCGCCAGGCTTGAAATCGGGCACCTTGCGGGTAATGCGCTCGGCTTCCAGGGTCTGAATGATATTGCTCATGACTTAAGTTCCTGCTTCTTTCATAAATTCCTGCAACAGCGCCGCGCGCTGCGCATCCAGCTCCAACCCTTCCAGCAACTCCGGGCGTCGCTGCCAGGTGCGCCCCAGTGCCTGCTTGAGGCGCCAGCGGTCAATGGCCGCATGATCGCCCCCGAGCAGCACCGCCGGCACGCGCCGGCCGGCGTAATCTTCGGGCCGCGTGTAATGCGGCCAGTCGAGCAGCCCCGCGCTGAAGGACTCCTGCTGCGCCGAGCGTTCATCGCCCAGCGCTCCGGGCAGCAATCGCGCCAGCGCATCGATCAGCACCAGTGCGGGCAGCTCACCGCCCGAGAGCACATAGTCGCCGATCGAGAGTTCCAGATCGACTTCGCTCTCAAGCACGCGCTCGTCGATGCCCTCGTATCGTCCGGCCACCAGCACCAGGCCCGTGGCCGCACCCAATTCCCTGACGCCCTGCTGCGTCAACACCACACCCTGCGCCGACAGCGCCACGGTGCGTGCCCCTGCTGGCAAGCGCCCGCGCGCTGCGCGGATCGCGGCACACAGCGGCTCGGGCTTCATCACCATGCCCGGCCCGCCCCCATAAGGGCGATCATCCACGGTACGGTGCACGTCGCTGGTATGCGCGCGCGGATCTTCCGTACCTACCGTCAACAGCCCACGCTGCAGCGCGCGACCTACGATGCCGTGGCGCAGCGCTTCGCGGATCATCTCCGGAAACAGGCTGACCACTTCAATCTGCAAGCTCGCAGCTGCCATGATCAACTCGCCACCCGGCCTAGAAATCTTCAGGCCAATCCACCACGATCGCGTGCTGCTCGAGCTGCACCTTCACCAGATGCGGCGCTGCCGCCGGAATCCAGTGCTCGCGCGCACCGCGCACCACCATCACTGCCGTCGCCGGCGCTTCCAGGAAGTGGCTGACCTGCCCGAGCTCCACGCCCGCGAGGTTGCTCACCCTGAAGCCCAGCAGGTCGTCGCGGTAATATTCCCGCGGCCCTGCCGGCGCCAGCTCGGCACGCGCGACTTCGATGTTCAGTCCGCGCAGCGCTTCGGCAGCGTCTCGATCGTCTATGCCATCCAGGCTGACCCGCAGCCAGCGGCCATCAAACTCGGCATCGCGCACGCGATATTCGCGGCCCGACTCAGCTTCCCGCGCCAGCAGCCAGGTTGGATGCTGGAGCAGATTCTCGATCGGGTCGGTGTAGGAAACGACCTTGAGCCAACCACGCAAGCCGTGGGCGCCCAATATGCGCCCGAGTACGACCTTGCGCGGATCGCCTAAGCCCACCGACCTCTACTAGGCCGCGGCCTGCTTGCGATAGCCATCCACGAGCGAGCGCACGCGATCGGACAGCTGCGCACCCTTGGATGTCCAGTGATCAATGCGCCCCAGCTCGAGCTGCAGGCGTACTTCCTTGCCGCGCGAGACTGGGTTGAAGTAACCCACCTGCTCGAGGCTGGAGCCGCCCTGACGCTTGCGGCTGTCGGTGACGACCACATGGTAGAAGGGCTGGTTCTTGGCGCCGCGGCGCGTGAGACGAATAGTGACCATAAATTCCCGGGAAAACCTGAGCCAAAAAAGAGCGCGGATTCTACGCAAAGCGCCGCCAGACTTAAAGCCCCTCAAGGACTTATGTGGCCCCCGGGAACCCCCCTTTCATCCCGCCCAGGAGCCTGCGCAGGGGGCCACCCTTGAGCTGCTTCATCATGCGCTGCATATCCTGGAACTGCTTGAGCAGCCGGTTGACGTCCTGGACCTGCAGGCCCGAGCCCCTGGCGATGCGCCGGCGCCTGGAACCGTCGATCAGGGCCGGCGTACGCCGCTCCCCCGGCGTCATGGAGTCGATCATCGCGATCTGGCGGCGTACCTGCAGGTCGGCCTGGTCGGGCGCCATGCCCTTGCCAGCCAGCTGGTTGGGGAGTTTGTCCATTACGGCGCTCATGCCCCCCATGCGCCGCACCTGCTCCAGCTGGGAGCGCAGGTCGGTGAAATCGAAGCGCTTGCCGCCCGCCATCTTGCGGGCCAGCCGCTCGGCCTCCCCGGCATCGATGTTGCGCTGCACAGATTCCACCAGCGCCACGACGTCGCCCATGCCGAGGATCCGCTGCGCCATCCGTTCGGGGTCGAAAGGCTCGAGCGCATCGGTCTTCTCGCCCACGCCCAGGAACACGATC
Organism: uncultured Gammaproteobacteria bacterium; assembly: GCA_963764065.1. GTDB lineage: Bacteria > Pseudomonadota > Gammaproteobacteria > Steroidobacterales > Steroidobacteraceae > FEN-1191. The sequence goes on from CAVXRM010000010.1 coordinate 53,443, forward strand.
GGCTTGCCGGTAACCTGGCGTACCGACAACGCCACGCCACCGCGCGCATCGCCATCGGCTTTCGTGAGGATCACGCCCGTGAGTTCGAGCGTGGCGCCAAAGGCCTTGGCGGCATTGAGCGCATCCTGGCCGGCCATCGCGTCCACCACGAACAGGCGCTGATGCGCGGCGACGGCCTGGTCGATCGCCTGCGCTTCGGCCATCAACTCGCCATCTACATGCAGCCGGCCAGCGGTGTCGACGATCAGCACGTCGTAGACGCCGCGGCGCGCCTGTTCCAGCGCTGCCGTCGCAATCGCCGCGGGCGCGGCGCCCGGTGGCACCGGGAAGAAATCGGCCTGCACCTGTGTCGCCAGCCGTTCGAGCTGCAGGATCGCGGCTGGACGACGGATGTCGGTGCTCACCAGCAGCACGCGCTTGCGGTGCGTCTCTATCAGCCAGCGCGCCAGCTTCGCTGCAGTCGTGGTCTTGCCCGCGCCCTGCAGGCCTGCCAGCAACACGACCAACGGCGGTGTCACATTGAGCGCAAAGCCCGCCGCGCTGCCACCGAGCACGCTCACCAGCTCCTTGTGCAGGATGCCGATCAGCGCCTGACCGGGGCTCAGGCTCGCCGCCACCTCGGCACCCAGTGCACGCGTACGCGCCGCCTCGATGAAGGTCTTGACCACCGGCAGGGCCACATCGGCCTCGAGCAGCGCGATGCGCACCTCGCGCAGGGTCTCGGCGATGTTGTCTTCCGTGAGGCGGCCGCGGCCGCGCAGGGCCGCAATCGCCTTGCCCAGGCGTCCGGTGAGTTGGTCAAACATGGTGCAGATTGTACGGCACGCGCCCGGCCGCGGAAGCTCTATGCTATGGCGCGTCTATTGCCAGCACTTGGGGTGCCTGCTTGGATACCGCGCCGACTCCCGTACTCGTCGTCACCTTGCTATGCCTGCTGGTGGTGATCGCCTTCTCTTCCGGAACCGAAGTGGCGATGCTCTCGGTCAATCGCTACCGGATCCGCACCCGTGCGGCTGCCGGCGAACGGCGCGCACGACTGCTCGAGCGACTGCTGGCCGAGCCCGATCAATGGCTGGGCGCGAACCTGGTGATCCTGGCGCTCGCAAGCGTTGCGGCCTCGACGGTGGCGACGCTGCTGGCATTGCGGGTCGGGCACCGCTACGCGCTGCCCGCCATGATGAGTGCGCTGACCGTGGTGATCATCATCTTCTGCGAGCTGGCGCCGAAGATCTACGCCGCGGTCCACAATGAATCAGTAGCACTGGGCTCGACCTACATTTACCGCGCGCTGCTGTGGCTCACCTCGCCGGTCAACTGGTTCAGCAACCGAGCGGCCTACGGGTTTCTGCGGCTGTTTGGCGCACAAAGCGTCCCGGCGGGCAGCACGGCGCTGAGCGCCGATGAGCTGCGCACCGTGGTGGCCGAGGCGAGCCCGCTGATCCCGGCCCGTCACCGCCAGATGCTGCTCTCGATCCTCGACCTGGAGCGCATCACGGTCAATGACATCATGATTTCGCGCCAGGACATCGCCGGCATCGACATCTCTGCTGACTGGGAAGACGTGCTCGAGCGGTTGCGCCAGACGCCGCATACCCGCGTCCCGGTGTACGACGGCGAACTCGACAACCTGATCGGCATCCTGCACATGAAGCGCACCGCGCAGGAATTCGCGCGCGACACGATGACGCGCGAGCGGCTGATCGAGCTGGCGGCGGCGCGCGAACCCTACTTCGTGCCGGATGGCACTTCGCTGATGCAGCAGTTGGCGCAGTTCCAGCGCAACCGGCGCCGCCACGCCTTCGTGGTCAACGAATATGGCGACATCGAAGGCCTGGTGACGCTCGAGGACCTGCTGGAGGAAATCGTCGGCGAGTTCACCAGCGATACGAGCGGCGTGAGCCACAAGGACGTGCAGCGCGATGCCAACGGCGCCTGGCTGATCAACGCTTCGGCCAGCATCCGCGCACTCAATCGTGCGATGGGCTGGCAGCTGCCAGACCTCGGGCCCAAGACTCTCAATGGCCTGCTGGTGGAGAAGTTCGAAAATATTCCGCAGGCTGGCACCTCGATGCGCATCGGCCAGCTCGAGTTCGAAGTGCTGCAGATCATCGACAATACGATCCGCACGGTGCGCGTGCGGCCGATCCCGGAACGCCCGGACGACGCCCGGGACGACACCTAAAGCTTAAGGCGCAGCCTGAAAGGCCGCCTCGATCGCCTCGGCCAGTGTGGCCGCGGGCAATAGCTCCAGGCCGTCGATGCCGGCGCGCGGGGCGTTGGCGCGTGGCAGCACCGCACGCCGATAGCCCTGCTTGTGCAGTTCGCGCAGGCGCTCCTCACCATAGGGAACCGGGCGCACCTCGCCGGTCAGGCCGAGTTCTCCGAAGGCCACCAAGGTCGAGGGCAGGGCCGCGCCGCGCAGACTCGATACCAGCGCCAGCGCCAGCGGCAAGTCGGTAGCCGTCTCGGCGATCGTAAGGCCGCCAACCAAATTCACGTATACGTCGTGCTCACCAAGGGCAATGCCGGCATGGCGACTCATCACCGCCAGCAGCATTGCCACCCGGTTGGCATCGACACCCTGCGCGACGCGTCGCGGCGCCGCGAAGCGCGTGCGATCGACCAGCGCCTGCACCTCGATCAGCAGTGGCCGCCCGCCATCGCGCGCCACCATCACCAGGCTCCCGGGCACGCTCTGGCTGCCGCGCGAGAGAAAAATCGCCGACGGGTTCTTTACTTCCCGCAATCCGGCTTCGGACATCGCAAAGAAACCCAGCTCGTTCACGGGGCCGAAGCGGTTCTTGGTGGCACGCAACATGCGGTAGCGGCTGCCCGCATCGGCATCGAAATACAGCACTGTGTCTACCAGATGCTCGAGCAACTTGGGCCCGGCGATGGCGCCGTCCTTGGTCACGTGCCCGACGATGATCACGGCCGTGCCGCTGCGCTTGGCGAAGCGCACCAGCGCCGCGGTGCATTCGCGCAGCTGCTGCGGCGAACCGGGGCTCGACTCAGCATCCGCCGTGGCCATGGTCTGGATCGAATCGACCACCAGCAAGGCGGCGCGCCGCTCCTGGCACAGCGCGAGGATGCTCTCGAGGGCGTTGTCACTGAGCAGCGCGAGCTGCTCGCCGCGCAACCCCAGCCGATGGGCGCGCTGGCTGATCTGATCCGTGGATTCTTCGCCCGAGGCGTAGATCACCGGCCGCGCGCCGGCCATCGTGGCGGCGACCTGCAGCAACAGCGTCGACTTGCCGATGCCGGGTTCGCCGCCCAGCAGGCTCACGGAACCGGGCGTCAGCCCGCCACCGAAGACCCGATCGAGTTCGTCGACACCGAGGCTCAGGCGCTGAATGCTCGCCGGGCTGCTCTCCAGGGCCACCGCAATCGATTCGTTCGCCGCGGCCAGCGTCTTTTCAGGCCTGATGCCGCTGAACCTGCCGAGGCTGTTCCACTCCTGGCAATGCGGGCATTGGCCTTGCCACTTGGGCGCTTCGCCCCCGCAGGCGCTGCACACATAGACGGTCTGATTGCGCGCCATCGCACCGTGCCCTCTTAAGCCCTTTTTCGTGTAGCTGCTGCCGCTGAATATGCGGCGGATCCGACCAGCCGGGCGATCCTAGGGCATGGGCCATCGCCGTGCACGCCAAACTCCAGTACGATGCCGCGCTATTGGCGTCGAGGGGAGCGCAATAGGACACATCTGTGAACGCATACGCGCCTTGTCCCGGGGTCAGGTGGTAGCGTTTGCAGTCGGCTTGTTGCAGGCCGCCATAAGGAACCATTTTGGGTCGTTTAGTGTGATGCAGATCACGTTTGATTTCACGACGACGGCGCTGATGTCCGGGGCCAAGGGATGAGCCTGAAGGGCAAGCTGCAGTGTGTGGGTCTGACCGACACTGGCCGCGTTCGTGAACACAATGAGGACACGATAGCCTGGGATGCCACTCTCGGGCTTTTGGTGCTGGCCGATGGCATGGGCGGCTACAACGCCGGTGAAGTCGCCAGCGGCATTGCGGTCAAGACCATCGTCAACCTGGTGCGCGAGGCGCTCGAGCGCGAGGACCTGACCGCCACCGACCCGGGCACCAACCTGTCGCGCCCGGCAATCATCCTGCGTGATGCCATTACCCGCGCCAACAAGATCATCTTCCAGACCGCGCGCACCCAGCCCAACTGCGAAGGCATGGGCACCACGGTGGTCGGCGCGCTGTTCCACGACAATCGCATCACGATCGCGCATGTGGGCGACTCCCGGCTCTATCGGCTGCGCGGCCAGGGCTTCGAACAGGTGACGCTCGATCATTCCCTGCTTCAGGAGCTGGTCGACCGGGGCTTCTATTCTCCCGAGGAAGCGCAGCGTGCCGCCAACAAGAACTATGTGACCCGCGCCCTGGGCGTGGAGAACAACGTCGATGTGGAGATCCAGGAACACCCGGCCCAGCGTGGCGATGTCTACATGCTGTGTTCCGACGGCCTCTCGGATATGGTCGAGGACGACGATATTCACTTAACGATCAACACCTTTGGTGCTAACCTTGATATGGTCGCGAAGCAGCTGGTTCAGCTGGGGAACGACAACGGCGGCAAGGACAACATTTCAGTGTTGCTGGCGCAGGTAATCGATTCGTTCCCCGCACGTCGTAGTGTATTGGACAGGATGTTGGGTTGGTTCAGCTGACCCTAAGGCGAAAAATATGGCACGGCTGATTCTGAGTCTCGACGGCCAGGTAATGGCTGAGTACAACATGAACAAGGAGCGCTACACGATCGGGCGCCTCCCGGATAACGATATCCGCATCGATAATCCTGCAGTCAGCGGGCACCACTCGCTGATCATCAATATCCTGAACGATTCCTTCCTCGAGGATCTGAACAGCACCAACGGCACCTACGTCAATGGCAAGCTGATCAAGAAGCACGCGCTGCAGCATGGCGATGTGGTCACCTGCGGCCACCACCAGCTGCGCTTCGTCGAAGACGACAGCGCGCAGCAGGACGAATTCGAAAAGACCATGGTCATCCAGCCCTCGGCCCGTCCGGTCGAGAAGATCCGCGCGGCGGTGGCCACCGATGATCCGACCTCCTCACGCCGCACGCTCGGCAATGGCGTGCCCGCGATCAAGAAGGCCCGCCTGCAGGTGCTCTCGGGCGCCTTCGCCGGCCGCGAGCTGGAACTGACGAAGACCCTCACCACGCTCGGCCGTCCGGGTGTGCAGGTCGCCGCGATCACCCGCCGCTCCGAAGGCTACTTCCTGGTGCACGTCGATGCCGACGGCCCGGAGAACTATCCGCAGGTGAATGGCGCACCGATCGGGGCCCATGCCCGCAAGCTGGTGGATAACGATGTGATCCAGCTGGCCGGCGTGAAGATGGGGTTCTTCGAGGGCTAAGCCTCAACGCCCGGACCTGCGTTTGCAACACAAGGCGCCGCCTGGCAACGGGCGGCGCCTTTTCCGTTTCTGCTATACCAACTCTATGGGCACGCGCTGGCTTACGCCGCACAGCAGTTCGTAGGGAATGGTGCCGGCCGCGGCGGCCAGCCGTTCGACCGGCAGCGAGGCGCCCCACAACTGTGCCCTGTCGCCAGGCTGCACCGGCGGCAGATCGGTGACATCCACGGCGATCATGTCCATGGAGACGCGACCCACGATGGGTGCGGTGCGGCCGCCGATCGTGATCGGCGTGCCACTCGGGAGGCTGCGCAGCAGGCCATCGCCGTAGCCGCCCGCGAGGATGGCGACGCGCGAAGCCCGCTTCGCACTCCAGTTCGCGCCATAGCCCACGTACTCGCCGCTGCGCACCTCGCGCACGGCCAACACCGTGCTCATCAACGTCATCACCGGCTTCAGACCCAGAGCTGCGCCGTCCTGGCCTGCAAAAGGCGAGACGCCGTAGAGCGCCAGACCTGGACGCACCCACTGCGCGTGGGTCGCCGGCATGGCCAGCAGTGCCGCCGAGTTGGCAATCGAGAGTTCGGCATCGAGCCCGCGCACCAGCGGCGCGAAGCGCTCCAGCTGTTCGACGTTGCGGGCGCTGTCGGTTTCGTCGGCACAGGCCAGGTGCGTCATCACCCGCAGGATCTGCGGCGACGGGCGCAGGGCCTGGAGCCGCGACCAGGCCGCGGCGAAAACTTCGGGCCTGAAGCCGAGGCGGTTCATGCCGGTATCGACCTTTAGCCAAAGGCCGAAGCGATAACTGCCGCGGAATTCCTCGAGCAGCGCAATCTGCTCGGGCTCGTGCACCACCAGTTCGAGCTGCAGGCGCGCGGCCTCGGCGAGCTGGCCCGCATTGAACACGCCTTCGAGCACCACGATGGGCTGGTCGATGCCGGCCGCGCGCAAGGTGGCGGCCTCTTCGATGCGTGCGACGGCAAAGGCATCGGCCGCGCCCAGCGACATGGCCACGGCCACCAGGCCGTGCCCGTAGGCATTGGCCTTGGTGACGGCCAACACGCGCGCACCGCCAGCGCGGCGCTTCAGTTCGGCGAGATTGGCGCGCAGCGCGCTGCTGTCGATGCGCGCACTGATCAGCCGTATCACCGCAGCACGCCCTCGGCATACGCATCCGAGGCGTAGTTGGAGAAGCGGCTGTACTGCCCCTGGAAGGTCAGCAGGAAGGTGCCGATTTCGCCGTTGCGATGCTTGGCCAGATCGATCTCGGCCATGCCGCGCTTGGTGGTGTTCTTGTCGTACACCTCTTCGCGGTAGATCAGCAGGATCATGTCTGCGTCCTGCTCGATCGCGCCGCTGTTGTGTGTCACGAGGCCGTCGGCCAGCCAATTGGCGGGGCCGGGAACGGTCAGGTCGAAGACGTCTTCCTCACCGTCCGGCAGTAATTGCAACGATGCGATCCCAGTCCAGTCCCGACTTCGGCATTGCGCGGCGCTCTGCGGCAGCGGAATGTGTCGCACCAATGCCAGGCGATCGTCAGACTTCAGATTGGATACTGTCGTCCAACTGTCACCAGCCAACATTCGGTGCTTCGCCGTTGCACGAATGCTGCCGCCGCCGGCCAGTTGCACCTTGAACACAGGTCTGCGACCTACTCTCCAGACTTTGTCGGAGCGTGCAGCAACGATGCGTTGCCGCTCATCAATCGACCAGACCTCGGGGGTGGCATCCACCAGGTCGCGAATCGGCACGCGCCGGCCGTCGGTCAGGCATACCAGCGTGTCGCCGGTGACGCACTCGCGAAGATCCGACATCACCGGCTTCTTCTCGTGCGCTGCTCGACGCCGCGGTTGAGCTGCGAGAGCGCGATCACCGGGCACCGCGAGTTCCTTGGCCAGCGCCTTCAGGCCGCGCGAGATCTCGGCGATTTCGGTGGCGCGGTTTTCCTTGGTGCCCGGCACCTGCATCAGCTGCAGGTAGTCGACCACCACCAGGTCCAGGCCATGCTCGCGCTTCACGCGGCGCGCGCGGGCGCGCAGCTCGGTGGGCGTGAGGCCCGGTGATTCGTCGACGAAGATCTTCGCCTCGGACAGCTGGCTGGTGGCGGCGGTGATGCGCACCCAGTCTTCGTCGGAGATCTGGCCGCTGCGGATGCCGTTGAGCGGCACGCCGCCGATGGAGCTCAGCATGCGGGTCATCAGCTGCTCGGCGGGCATTTCCATGCTGAAGATCGCCACCGAAGCCTTGCTGGCTGGATGCACGGCTGCGTATTCGGCCATGTTCATCGCCAGCGTGGTCTTGCCCATCGAGGGGCGGCCAGCAACGATCACGAGGTCGCCCGGGCGCAGGCCGCCGGTCTTGCGTCGAAGTCGGTGAAACCCGTGGCCAGGCCACGCAGCGCGTTGGGGTTGGTGTGCCACTCGTCGATCTGGTCGATCAGTGCCGGCAGCAGGATGCGCACGCGATGGCGCCCTCGCGCCGCCCGGTGCTCTGCTCGGCGATCTCGAATACCGTCTGCTCGGCCTCGTCGACCAGGTCGCGCGCCGAGCGGCCGTCGCTGACGACCGCGGAGCTGCGATGTCGCTCCCGGCGCGGATCAGCTGCCGCAGCAGCGAGCGCTCGCGCACGATCTGCGCGTAGGCGCGCACGTTGGCGGCGGTGGGTGTGTCGCGCGCGAGTGTGCCCAGGTAGGCAAGCCCGCCGGCATCGGCTCCAGCTGACCGAGGCGCTCGAGGTGCTCCGAGACGGTGACCACGTCGCCGGCTTGCTCTGCGTGACGAGCTCGGCGATGGCGGTGAAGATCAGCCGGTGATCGGGGCGATAGAAATCCTCGGCGACCACCATGTCGCCGACCTGGTCCCAGGCGGGCGGATCGATCAGCAGGCCGCCGAGCACGGCCTGCTCGGCTTCGACGGAATGCGGGGGCGTGAGCGGCTCGGCCATCGGCTGCAACCGCTCGCCCTGCGGCCTGTTAAGTCTTAGGCCTGTTCTTCGGCGACGATGGTCACGGGCAGCGCGACGTTCGACGTCGGTGTGCAGGTGCACGTATCACCGTGCTCGCCCACGCTGCGCAGCGGACCGGCCGGCAGGCGCACTTCGCTGCGCTTGACCGGATGACCCGCGCCGTGCCGGCCTCGGCGATGTCGGTGGTGCCGATGGAGCCGAACAGCTTGCCTTCGCTGCCCGCCTTGGCGTGATGGTGAGCTTGAAATCCTTCGAGGGCCGCGGCGCGACCCTCGGCGCCGGCCAGGTGCTCGCGCGGCAGTCTTCTCCAGCTCGGCGCGGCGCGCTTCGAAGCGCGCCACGTTGGCCGGGGTGGCCAGCGTGGCCTTGCCCTCGGGCAGCAGGAAGTTGCGGCCGTAGCCCGACTTCACCTTGACGCGATCACCGATGTTGCCGAGGTTGGCGACCTTCTGCAGAAGAATGACTTCCATGGCGCTAACCTCAGTGCTGGTCGGTGTACGGCAGCAGCGCGAGGAAGCGCGCGCGCTTGATCGCCACGGCCAGCTGACGCTGGTAGAAGCACTTGGTGCCGGTGATGCGGCTCGGGACGATCTTGCCGGTCTCGGTGACGTAGCCCTTGAGCGTGCCCAGATCCTTGTAGTCGATCTGCTTCACGCCATCGGCGGTGAAGCGGCAGAACTTCTTGCGACGGACGAAGCGTGACACTGTTCATGTGTTTGCCTTGGGTGATGCGCCGTGATCAGGCGTTGAGTTCATGCGATCGTCGTCGCCCATCATCGTCGTCGCGATCGCGACGGCCTTCGTCGTCCTCGTCCTCGCCACGCGCCATCGGCGACGGCTCGGTCACGGCCTCGTCCATGTTGACCACCAGGTGACGCAGCACCGCGTCGCTGAAGCGGAACGCGCCGGTGAGCTCGGCGAGGGTCTTCTGGTCGCTCTCGACGTTCATCAGCACGTAGTGCGCCTTGTGCACCTTGGAGATCGGGAAGGCCAGCTGGCGCCGGCCCCAGTCCTCGAGGCGATGCACCTGGCCACCGCCGGCGGCAATCATGCCCTTGTAGCGCTCGATCATGGCCGGCACCTGCTCGCTCTGATCCGGATGTACCAGGAAAACGATTTCGTAATGCCTCATGAGTGCTCCCTATGGATTGATGAGGCCGCCCGCCTAAGGCATTGGGCAGTGCGGCAAGGAGAAGCCTGATTTCGCCCCCGGAGGATTACTCAGAGGCCGGACTCGGGCTGCCAAAAAAGGCCGGCAAGGAT
>CAVXRM010000011.1:0-158697 GCA_963764065.1 uncultured Gammaproteobacteria bacterium
AGCAGGTGCTGCTGCCGGCTGCCAACGCCAAACCTGAACTGAAAGGTCTGTGAGGTCGCCAGGCACAGCGCATTGGTTCCGCGCTGCGCGAGATCGGGTGCGATCGCAAAGCCGCCGCGGCGTCCGGCCCGCACCAGCCGGTCGATCTCGGCGCCAGTCACCGTGGGCAGATCGGCCGGCAGCACCACCAGTTCGCGACAACCGATCGCCAGCAGCGCGCGTTGCGCCTGCGACAAGGCCTGGTTGAGCCCGAATCCGGCATCTGCGAGCACTGGTACCTCGTCGGGCACCTGATCGCGCTCAGGACTCAGCACGAATACCTGCGCCACATTGTGGGCACTGCGCGCCGCCGCGATCACCATGGTCAGCATGCGGCGCGCCAGCGCGATGCGCTGCTCCACGCCCAGGTGCCGCTCGAGCCGGGTCTTGCACTGCGCGCGCGCCTTGATGGCGATCAGCGCGCAACAGCCCGTGGCGAGGCCGCGGCGCCAGGGGAGACTCGCCAGAGGATGTTCACTCATGCGCACAGCTTAGCGCGCACCCGGTTTGGCAGCAGCCTGCATCACATGACCACCAAAGGCATTGCGCAGTCGCGCGAGCACGCGCGCGCCATAGTCGCCTCGACCCTGGCTCGCCAGGCGCACGTTCAATGCGGCGGCAATCACCGGCGCCGGCACGCCGAGGTCCAGGCTCTCGCGTACCGCCCAGCGCCCTTCGCCGGAATCAGCGACCACCGGCGCCACATTGCTGAGCGCGTCGGGCCCCTGCAGCGCGGGGGCAGCGAGGTCCAGCAGCCAGGAGCGCACCACCGTGCCACGGCACCAGGCCTGCGCGATCGCGCCGACATCGAGCCCGAATTCCGACTTGGCCTGCAGCAAGGCAAAACCCTCGGCATAGGCCTGCATCAAACCGTATTCCACGCCATTGTGGATCATCTTGGTGTAATGACCGCTCCCCGGCGGCCCGCAGTGCACCCAGCCCGCATCGGCCGCCGGCGCCAGAGCCTTGAACACCGGCATCAGGCTGGCCACCGCCTCTGGTGCGCCGCCAAACATCAGGCCGTAGCCTTGCTCCAGCCCCCACACGCCACCGGACACGCCGGCGTCGACGAAATGCAGGCCGCGCGCCGCCAGTGCGGCCGCGTGGCGCACGCTGTCGCGATAGTCGGCATTGCCGCCGTCGATGATGATGTCGCCGGGCGAGAGCAGTCCGGCCACTTCCAGCATGGTGCGCTCCGTGATCTCGCCGGCGGGCAACATGATCCATACGGCCCGCGGCGCCTTGAGAGCCGCGATGGCGGCGGCGAGGCTGGCGGCTACTGTTACATTGGGTTCGCCGGCCAGCGCGGCTCCGGCCGCCGTCGAGGCGTCATAGCCGATGCCGGGCATGCCAGCGCGGCCGAGGCGCCGCAACATGTTGCCGCCCATGCGGCCGAGGCCGATCATGGCCAGCGCGGGAACTGCGGGACTGGTCAAGGCTGCTACTCCAGGCGACGGGGATTCTAGAATGCCAAAGCATTCTAACCTGCTGCCAACCACCGGCCGCGAAAAACGCCGTAACATCGGCGCCTGGTACTCTCGACCCAGGTTATACCCATGACCGCCAAGCCCTTCGCGCCCCGGCCGATGAAACTGAGCATCCTGACCGCGGCGCTGCAGGAACTCACACCCCGGGAGCGCCGAGATGCGGATCCCGACCTCGCGATCGAGGAATGGCTGGTATTCGCGCGCGATATCAATTGCCCGAACATCCAGCTCTCGGCCGCCCTGCATCCCAGCGAGAGCGACGTGCCAGCCGAGGCGATGCTCGATCCGGTCGCCAATACGCTCGACCTGCGCGCCCCGTTCGACAAGGCGCGCGCCGCACGCGTGTTGCGCACCATGCAGAGCACCGGCGTGGGTCTCTCGGATCTCGGCTACTTCGACAACATGCTGGCCGCGGATCCCGCGGCGCGGCGCAAGAAACACGAGTTCATGCTGCGGGTGTTCGACGCCGCGGTGCTGCTCGGCACCGATGCCGTGTGCGGCTTCGTGGGCCGCAACCCGCAGCTCGAGATGGATGCGAACCTGGTGATGTTCGAGGAAGTGTTCATCCCGTTGCTCAAGGAAGCCAAGGCACGCGGTCTCACCTATCGTGTCGAGCAATGCCCGATGCCGGGCTGGAACATCAGCGACAAGTGGCACAACAACATCGCCTACGCGCCCGGTCCGTGGATCGCACTGCATCGCATCTGCGAACGCCACGGTGTCGGTGATCAGTTTCGCATCCACTACGATCCTTCGCATGCGATCCTGATGGGCCAGGACACTCGCTCCCTGTTCCAGTACCTGAAGGACCAGAGCTACAATTTCCTGATCGCGGGCTTCCACGTGAAAGGCCAGGTGATCGACGCGCGCGGCGTGGCGGCCTGGGGCTACGGCGGCCAGACCATGCAGCGCGGCGACTGGGTGGGTGCCAGTCCATCGGGCAATCCGGCTGATCAGGCCAATGCCTGGAAGAAACAGGTGGTACTGGCCGAGCACGAGTTGCCGGGTACCGCCCGTCACGATCCGCTCGCCTACCTGCAGAACCGCAGCGTCGACTGGCTCGATCACCAGCTCGCCGCCCGCGAGCTGTTGAGCATCGATCCGGCCCAGACCTTTCTCGTGGTGGAGCACGAATATCCCAAGGCCCGCATCCAGGACAAGGCACTGCTGGCGCCGATACTGGCGGGCTCGCTGGCCTTCACGCGTGCGATCGACGAGGCTGCCGCGGCGATGTACGCCCTGCAGCATGAAGTGCTGGCCTCGCAGGGCATTGCGGTACAGGGCGTGGGCCGCGAGGCATATCGCTCATGAGGCGCCTGCGCGCCGGTATTGTCGGGGGCGGCCGCGGCGCCTTCATCGGCGCCGTGCACCGCATTGCCGCCGAGCTCGACGGCCAGGCGCTGGTGGTGGCGGGCGCGATGTCCGCCGACGCCGCGACCGCGCGCAGCAGTGCCGAGGCCTGGTACCTGGAGCGCAGCTACGATTCCTTTGCCGCAATGGCGCAGGCCGAGGCCGCACTCCGCGATGGCATCGACTTCGTGATCGTCGCCACGCCGAACCACATGCACTATCCGGTGGCGCGCGCCTTCCTCGAGGCCGGCATCCACGTGGTGTGCGACAAGCCGCTGGCCTTCACAGTGGCCGAGGCCGAGCAGCTCGTGGCCCTGGTCGATGCCGGCAAGCCGCTGTTCGCGCTCACGCACAATTACACCGGCTATCCCGCGGTACGCGAAGCGCGTGCACTGGTGAAAAACGGCGCGCTCGGCGAGCTGCGCAAGGTACTGGTCGAGTACAACCAGGACTGGTTGATGACGCCGCTCGAGCAGGCGGGCAACAAGCAGGCGCAGTGGCGCACCGACCCTGCGCGCGCGGGTGTCAGCTGCTGCGTGGGCGACATCGGCTCGCACGCCGAGAACCTGCTGGAATTCATCAGCGGCCAGCAAATCACGGCGCTGTGTGCCGATCTCACGAGCTTCGTCGCGGGCCGGCGGCTGGATGACGATGCCAACATCCTGTTGCGGCTTTCCGGCGGCGCGAAGGGTACGCTGGTGTGCTCGCAGGTGGCCTGCGGCGAAGAGAATGCGCTCTCGATCCGGCTGTATGGCTCCAAAGGTGGCCTCGAGTGGCGCCAGCAGGAGCCGAATACACTGCTGTACAAGCCACCCGGTGCGCCGTGGCAGAATCTGCGCACGGGCAAGAATTTCAGTGACGGCGCGGCCCAGGCTGCGACACGCACGCCAGCGGGTCACCCTGAAGGATATCTGGAGGCCTTTGCCATGATCTATCGTGATTTCATCGCCGACCTGCGGCGCGTCCAGCGCGGCGAGCCGCCGCAGCGCAACTATCCTGGCGTGCGCGATGGCCTGCGCGGCCTGCGCTTCATCGAGCGCAGCGTCGAGAGTTCACGGCGCGGCGCAATCTGGCTGGAGTTGTAAATCATGTTCCGCTACTTCCCCACCAACTACGTCTGGAATCTCTCCGTTGATCTCGCGATCGAGATGGGCGCAAAGATCGGTGAGATCGAGATCATGTGCGCACCGCTCCAGGAGGCTGCAAAGCAGCCGGATGCCGCGGGCAGCAAGGCCTTTCGCGAGACCTGGTCGCACATGGCCGATAAGTTGTGCACGCTCGCCGCCGAAGACGAGTCACGGGGTCGCATGATCTCGGCTGGCGACAAGTATGGGCGCGCCGCCACCTACTATCTGACCGCCGAGCGCCTGCAGGCGCATGGCGCCGAGGGCCGCGCAGCGCTCTACCAGCGTGCCCTGGAAATCTTTTCCCGGGGCATCAGGCTCGCAGGCGAGAACTGCGAGCGGGTCGAGATCCCTTACGGCAAGGCCAGCATCGCCGGACTCTATGTGCGCGCCGAGGGCGTCAGCGGACGCGCGCCGCTGCTGGTGCAGCTCAATGGCCTCGATTCCACCAAGGAAATGAAATATCGCGTCGGCCTGCCGGGCTGGCTGGCAAAGCGCGGTGTGTCATCCCTGGTGATCGACCAGCCAGGAACGGGTGAAGCACTGCGTCTGCATGGCATGACCGCGGTCTATAACAGCGAAGTGTGGGCCAGCAAGGTGGTCGACTGGCTGGAGACGCGCAACGACGTCGATCCGCGCCGGATCGGCTGCGAAGGCGTGTCACTGGGCGGCTACTACTGCCCGCGTGCCGTGGCCTTCGAGCCTCGCTTCGCCTGCGGCGTGGCCTGGGGCGCGAACCATGACTGGCGCGACGTGCAAAAGAAGCGCCTTGCGAAGGAAGGCAGCTTTCCCGTGCCGCACTACTGGAGCCACGTGCAATGGGTGTGGGGCGCCCGCGATGTCGATGAGTTCATGCGCATCGCCGAGAACGTGCACCTGGATGGCGTGGTCGAGCGCATCCGCGTGCCCTTCCTCGTGACGCATGGCGAGAAGGATTCGCAGATCCCGCTGCACTGGGCGCAGCGCACTTTCGATCAGCTGGTCAACAGCCCGCGGCGCGAGCTGAAGATCTTCACCGAGCGCGAGGGCGGCGTGCAGCATTCGAGTTTCGACAATCCCGCCAATGCCGGGGCGTACATCGCCGACTGGGTCGCCGAGACCCTGGGCGGACGCACCGCGCCTTGAACCCGCAATGACATCAGACTTTTCCACGAGTACCCCATGAATATTATCGGACTTGATGCACTGGTTTTCGGCGTCGACGACGTGGCCGGCTGCGTGCAGTACCTGACCGACTACGGCTTGCAGCCGCGCGACGCCAGCGCGAGCGGCGGCCGCTTCGAGGGGCTGGACGGCACCGCGGTCGTGATCGCGCATCGCGACGACGCCAGCCTGCCGCTGGCGATGGGCACGGCCAGCATGCTGCGCAAGACGATCTACGGCGTTGCCGATGCGGCAACGCTCAACGCCATTGCCAGCTGAACTCGGCCGTGATCGCGAAGTACGCCGCTTGCCCGATGGCTCATTGGAGACCAGCGACGACATGGGCTTCGTGCTCGGCTTCCAGATCAGCATCCGCCGGCCGCTGCATCTGCCGGCGGAGACCATCAATGCGCCGGGAGCGCCGGTGCAACGTCCGGCGAACGCGGTTGCGGTCAGCGAAGATGCCGTAGTGCAGCCGCGTACGCTCTCGCACGTTGTGTATTTCGTGCCCGACTCCGCCAAAGCCGAGGCCTTCTACACGCGCCTGGGCTTTCGCTGTACCGATCGCTTCAAGGGCGTGGGCCCGTTCCTGCGGCCGGCCGGCACCGAGGATCACCACACGCTGTTCATGATCCAGACACCTCCCTTCATGAAGGGCGTCGAGCATTTCACCTTCCACATGGGCGGGCCGACCGAAGTGATGCAGGCCGGCACGCGTTTCGTCAACAAGGGGTATCGCTCGTTCTGGGGTCCGGGGCGGCACATATTCGGCTCCAACTGGTTCTGGTATTTCAACAGTCCGTTCGGTTGCCACGTGGAGTACGACGCCGACATGGACCTGCATGACGACCAGTGGGTGGCGCGCGAAGCGCCGATGGGTGCCGACAGCTCGCAATTGTTCCTGTTCCAGCATCGCGAGAAGTGGGCGCCGTCGGGGGCACCACCGCCAGGCGCGGCGCCAGGAGCTGCACCGTGAGAATCCTGATCATCGGCGGCGGCATCGGCGGCATGTCGGCGGCCATTGCACTCAAGCGCCAGGGCTTCGATCCTGAGATCGTCGAGATCAATCGCGACTGGAAGGTGTATCACGTCGGCATCGTCGTGCAAGGCAACTTCCTGCGCGCGATGGCAAGCCTCGGCATTGCGGATCAGGCGGTGGCCGCCGGATTCGTATACAAGGGCCTGCGCCTGTGCAATCCGCCAGGCAAGATCCTGGCCGAGATTCCTGGCGCCGCGCTGGCCGCGGGCCTGCCGAGCGACCTCGGACTCACGCGCCCGGCGCTGCACCGCGTGCTCACCGATGCGGTGCGCGCCAACCAGGTGCGCCTGCGGCTGGGCGTCACCTTCACGGAAATCACCAACACGCCCGCGGGAGCCACTGTGCGCTTCAGCGACGGCACCGAGGGTCAGTACGACCTCGTGATCGGCGCGGATGGCGTGTATTCCAAGGTACGCGCCAGTGTGTTCGGCCCGCAGCACGTGCCGAGCTTCACCGGCCAGGGCGTGTGGCGCTACAACATTCCGCGGCCAGCGGATCTCGACTGGGCCTACATGTACAAGGGCAAGCCCGGTGGCACTGCGGGCATCATCCCGCTGACCCACGACACGCTTTACGTGTTCAAGGTGCAGGCGGAGCCCGGCAATCCCACGATGCCGCCAGCGACCCTGGCGGAACAGTTCCGCGAACGGCTCGATGGTTACGGCGGACTGATTCCGCAGTTACGCGCGCAGATCACCGATTCCTCACAAGTGGTGTATCGCCCGCTCGAAGCGCTGATCATGCCCTCGCCCTGGTATCGCGATCGCGTACTGCTGATCGGCGATGCGGCGCATTCGGCCACACCGCACCTGGGACAGGGCGCGGCCATGGCAGTGGAAGACGCCGTGGTGCTCGGCGAAGAACTGGCGCGTGGCGCCGCCCTGCCCGCCGCGCTCGAGGCCTTCATGAAGCGCCGCTACCAGCGCGCGCGCGCGATCTGCGAAGCTTCGATACAACTGGGCGAGTGGGAACAGCGGCCGACCCCGGATGCCGACCCGGATGGCTTGTTGAAGAAGATCTTCATGTTGTTCCAGCAACCCGTCTAGCGATCGTGGCCGAGCTACCCGCCCCACCCCCGGATACCGCTTTTCCATCCGATCAGGCGGCGGCCTCGGTCAAATTGCTGCGCGAGGCCGTGGCCCGCTTCGGGCGCGTGATCTACTCGGCCAGCCTGGGCGTCGAGGCCGTGGTACTGATCGACCTGATCTGCGCCCATGAACTGCCGATCGACATCTTCACGGTCGACACCGGGCGCCTGCCGGAATCCACGCTGGAACTGCTCGAGCGCCTGAGCCGGCGTTACCAACGCCCGATCCGCGTGATGTACCCCGATGCGCAGGCGCTGCAGAACTACGTGGCCGATCACGGCATCAACGGGTTCTACAACAGCCTGGAGCTACGCCAGCGCTGCTGCCACATCCGCAAGGTGGAACCGTTCCGTCGCGCCGTCGCAGGCTATGGCGCCTGGGTGACTGGTGTGCGCCGCGAGCAATCAGAGGCGCGCGCCGCCAGTCGTGCCATCGACATGGACAGCCGTTACGGCATCTACAAAGTCAGCCCGCTATTGCCGTGGACGATCCAGGAAATCTGGGCCTACGTGCGTACCTACCAGCTGCCCTACAACCCGTTGCACGATTTCGGCTACACCAGCATCGGCTGCGAGCCCTGCACTCGCGCCGTGGAGCCCGGGCAGGATGAACGCGCCGGCCGCTGGTGGTGGGAATCGGCGGAATCCCGCGAATGTGGCCTGCAGCCGCGCACGCCACCGGGCACGCTCAGCGATCTGTGAGCCCGCACGCGAACGCGCACCGCACTATGCCGCGCGCGCCAGCGGGCACTACTGCATGTGCTGACCGCCGTTGATCGCGATGTTCGCGCCCGTGACGAACGCCGCCTCTTCGCTCGACAGGTAAGCCACCAGTCCTGCGACTTCCTCGGGCTTGCCCAGTCGCCCCATCGGAATCTGCGGAATGATCTTGCTGTCGAGCACTTCCTTGGGAATCGCCATCACCATCTGCGTGCCGATGTAGCCTGGCGAAATGGTGTTCACCGTAACGCCCTTGCGCGCCACTTCGAGCGACAGCGCCTTGGTGAAGCCATGCATGCCGGCCTTCGCCGCCGAGTAGTTGGTCTGGCCGAAAGCACCTTTCTGGCCATTGACCGAGGAGATGTTGATGATGCGGCCCCAGTTGCGATCGACCATGCCGTCGGCCACCTGCTTGGTCATGTTGAAGCAGGAATCGAGGTTGGTGTGCATCACCGCATCCCAGTTGACGCGATCCATCTTCTTGAAGGTCATGTCGCGCGTGATGCCAGCGTTGTTGACCAGCACATCGACCGGGCCGACTTCCGCGCTCACCTTGGCCACGCAGGCCACGCAGGAATCCCAGCTGGTGACATCGCAGGCATAAGCCTTGATGTCATAGCCCTGGGTGCGCATGCCCGCCAGCCATTCCTGCGCCTTGGTATTGCCGGGTGAATAAGTGGTCACCACTGTATTGCCGAGCTTGGCGAGCTTGATGCAGATGGCCTCGCCGAGGCCGCCCATTCCACCCGTGACCAGGGCTACGCGTTTCTTGTCAGCCATGAACTCCACCCCTTGGTTTGTTTAATCGATCGGCTCTCAACGCTCCACGGCGAGGGCCACGCCCATGCCGCCGCCGATGCACAGGCTCGCCAGCCCTTTGTGCGCATCACGACGCAGCATCTCATGAATCAGCGTCACCAGTATGCGGCAGCCCGAGGCGCCGATCGGGTGACCGATGGCGATCGCCCCGCCATTCACGTTGATCTTCGTGGTATCCCAGCCCATCTGCTTGTTGACCGCGATCGCCTGGGCAGCGAAGGCTTCGTTGATTTCCATCAGGTCCAGGTCGGCGGCACCCCAGCCTGCCTTGCGCAGGCACAGTTCGCTGGCCGGCACCGGACCCATGCCCATGATCTTGGGGTCAACGCCGGCCGAGGAATAAGCCTTGATGCGCACCAACGGCTCGAGCTTCAGCTCGCGCGCCCGTGTCGCCGACATCATTACCACGGCCGCGGCGCCGTCATTCAGGCCCGAGGCGTTGCCGGCCGTGACGCTGCCCTCCTTGTTGAAGGCGGGCTTCAGCTCCGCCAGAGCCTCGGCGGTGGCGCCCAGGCGTATGTATTCATCGCTGTCGAATCGCGTGGTGCCCTTCCTGGACACCATTTCCACGGCGGCGATCTCATCCTTGAAGCGTCCGGCCTTCTGCGCCGCCTCGGCCTTCTGCTGCGAGGCGGCCGCAAATTCATCCTGCTCGCGCCGCGTGATGCCGTATTTCGTGGCGACGTTCTCCGCCGTGATGCCCATGTGGTAGTTGTTGTACACGTCCCAGAGGCCGTCGACGATCATGCTGTCGATGAGCTTGGCGTCGCCCATGCGAAAGCCATCGCGCGAGCCGTTGAGCACGTGCGGCGAAGCGCTCATGTTCTCCTGGCCACCCGCGATCACGATCTGCGCGTCACCACAACGGATGGCTTGCGCCGCCAGATGAGTGGCCTTCAAGCCGCTGCCGCAGACCTTGCCTACGGTCATCGCGGGTACGGAATCGGGAATGCCGGCACGGAGCGAGGCCTGGCGCGCCGGGTTCTGGCCGCAACCGGCAGTCAGCACCTGGCCCATCAACACTTCGGAGACTTCGCTCGCGGGAATGCCGGTCTTGGCCAGCAGCGCCTTGATCACCTGCGCACCCAGGTCGGATGCCGCCACCTTGGCAATGCTGCCACCGAATTTGCCCACGGCTGTACGCAGCGCCGCAACGATTACCACCTCTTCCATCGCTTTCTCCTGTCAGTACCGGTCCGGGGACAAAATAATCATGATTTCTCAGTTTCGATCACTTATAATCATAATTGATCTGCGCTGCAAATTTTCTTCTGCAATATCAGTAGCATACGAGGATTGCTCATGCTGGAAGCGGAACGCCACAGGCTCATTCTGAAGCTGGTCCAGGAACGCTCGATCGTCAGTATTGCTGATCTGGTCGAAATTATAGGCGCCTCTGATGCCACGCTGCGACGGGATGTCAACGCACTGGCGGAAGGCGGCCAGGTGCGGCGCATCCGCGGCGGTGTCGAGGCCCTGAATCCGCGCCATGAGCCGCATCTGGTGGGCATGCCCTTCGCGATCAGCCGCGAGGTGGCTGTTGCGCAGAAGCGCGCCATTGCGCGGGCCGCTGCGGAGCTGATCAAGGACGGCGAGAGCATCATCATCACCGCCGGCACCACTACGCTGGCCTTGGCGGAATTTATCGCCAACCGGCAGCTCGACATCCTGACCAATTCACTGCCGGTACTTGCAGCGCTGCACAGCCACGGGGGCAATCGCGTCTCGGTGCCGGGTGGCACGGTGTTTCGCGAACAGAACATCATCCTCAGCCCCTTCGAGGATCACACGGTCGAGAGCTTCTGGGCCAGCAAGCTGATCACCGGCTGTTACGGCATCAACCAGCACGGCATCATGGAAGCCGACCCGCTGATCGTGCAGGCGCACTCGCGCATGCTGCGCCGGGCCGAGGAGGTCATCGTGCTGGCCGACAGCCGCAAGTTGCGCCAGCGTTCCTCGATCATCGTCGCGCCGCTGAAGCGGGTATCGACGCTGATCACCGACGAGGAGGCCAGCGCCGAGGATCTCGAGGCCGTGCGCCGAGCCGGCGTACGCGTCATCATTGCGCCCAGCGAACCGTTCGAAGAACAAAAGACAGCCTGACGCGTCACGGCGCGCTTCAGCAACAACAGGGGAACTCCATACGTATGAATCGCCTGATGACCGGGCTGTGCATTGCGCTGCTGATGGCGGCCTGCAGCCAAAAAGGCAGCGGTCGAGTCGATGGGGCTGGCGGCGCGGCTGGCGGCGCGGCGGGCACCCGTCCGCTGCGTATCGCGCTGGTAGCCAAGTCGCTGGGCAATGGCTTCTTCGATGCCGTACACAAGGGCGGCGAAGAGGCGGCCACGGAACTGGGCGGCGTGCAGCTGATCTTCACCGGCCCCACCACGCCGACTGCCGAAGGCCAGATCGAAGTACTCAATGCGCTGATCTCGCAGCATGTCGACGCCATCGCGCTCTCGGCCAACGATCCCGATGCCTTGCTGCCGACGCTGCAGAAGGCGGCGCAGCGCGGCATCAAGGTGATCAGCTACGACTCTTCGGTAGCCGCAGGTGGACGCATTGTGCACCTCGCTCCCTCTTCCGACGAGCTGATCGGCGAGACCTGCGTGCAGCTGGCCGCCGATGCCACGCCGGCCGGCAAGAGCAACTTCGCGATACTTTCGGCAACACCTACCTCGACCAACCAGAACGCCTGGATCGAGGCAATGAAGCGCGCGCTGCCGAAGTACCCGGGCCTCACTCTGGTGAGCGTGGTCTACGGCGATGACATCGCCGACAAGAGCTATCGCGAGGCGGTGGCCCTGCTGCGCAAGTACCCTGATCTCGCGGTGATCGTCTCGCCAAGTTCGGTGGGTATCGTCGCCGCAGCCAAGGCCGTGGAAGATGAAGGCAAGGTCGGCAAGGTGCATGTCACGGGGCTCGGTCTGCCCTCCGAGATGGCGGGCCACGTGCACAGCGGTGCCGTGAAGAGTTTTGCGATCTGGAATCCCATCGACCTGGGTTATGCGGCCGTGGAACTGGCGGCGCGCATCGCGCGCGGCGAGCAGGCCGGTCCGGGGACTACATTGCCGATCGGCAGGCTGGGCACGGTGAGTTTCGCTGCGGACGGTACCGGGCCCATGGGCAAGCCCTACACCTACGATCAGAGCAACGTCGCCAAGTTCGCGGCCATCTTCTAGGTCGCGCGCACTGTCATGAACACGCCATTGCTGCAGCTCGAGGGCATCAGCAAATCCTTTGGCGGCACACGCGCACTGGTGAATGGCGAGCTGTCACTGCACGCGGGGCAAGTCACTGCCCTGATCGGGGAGAATGGCGCCGGCAAGTCGACGCTGGTGAAGATCCTCACTGGCGTGTATCGCCCCGATGGTGGCGCGATCCGGCTGGATGGCCAGCAGGTGCAGATCCGCACACTCCAGGATGCCGCCGCGCTGGGCATCAGCGTGATACACCAGGAGTCGGTGATTTTCGAGGATCTCACGGTTGCCGAAAACGTATTCGTCGGCGCGCGGCCACGACGATTCGGCCTGATCGACTGGCGCACGATGCGCACCCGCACCCGCGAACTGCTCGCGCAGCTCGAATCGCCACTGGATCCCGACCTGCCGGCACGACAACTGAGCATCGCCCAGCGACATATCGTGCAGATCGCACGCGCGCTGAGCCAGGCTTCGCGCGTGGTCATCATGGACGAACCCACCGCGGCGCTGTCGCAGCACGAGGCCGAGGATCTGCTGCGCATCGTCACCCGCCTCAGGGATGAAGGTCGCGCAATCCTGTTCATCAGTCACAAGTTCGAAGAGATCAGCGCCATTGCCGATCGCTACGCGGTGTTCCGCGATGGCGCTGCCGTCGGTGCCGGAGCCATGGCTGATACCAGTGTGGACGAGCTGGTGCGATTGATGGTGGGCCGCTCGCTGGCGCAGACCTACCCGCAGCGCGCAGCCAGAGCCGATGACAGTGCCGGCGAGGCGCTGTTGCGCGTCAGCGCCCTCAGCCGCGAGCCGGAATTCCGCGACGTCGGGCTGCAGTTGCAGCGCGGTGAAGTGCTGGGCGTCTACGGACTGGTGGGTGCCGGTCGGAGCGAGCTGATGCAGGTGCTCGCCGGCCTGCACCGTGCTGATCGTGGCACGATCATGATCGACGGCCGCGCGGTCAGCTTTGGCAGCCCGGATGATGCGATCCGTGCCGGCATCGTGCTGGTGCCTGAGGACCGGGCACATCAGGGCGCCATACTTGGCCTGTCGATAGGCGACAACATCGTGCTGCCGAACCTGGCCCGCTTCACGCGCCGCGGCTTCGTCGACCGTGCGCTCGCAACGGCGGCAGCCCGGGACTGGAGCAGACGGCTGCAGGTAAAATGCAGCGACACCGATCAGCCGGTGGAGCAACTCTCCGGCGGCAACCAGCAGAAGGTCGTGATCGCCAAATGGCTGTTGGCCGAGCCCAGGATCCTGATACTCGATGAACCCACCAAGGGCATCGACGTGGGCTCCAAGGCAGCCGTGCACCAGCTGGTCAGTGATCTGGTGCAACAGGGCCTGGGCGTCATCCTGGTGTCCTCGGAGCTGCCGGAAGTGATGGGCATGAGCGATCGCATCCTGGTGATGCGTCGCGGACTCGTGCGTGGGCAGTTCGAGCGCGGCACTGCTGCCGAGACCATCCTGCGCGCGGCGCTGGATTCCTGAACGTGAACCGGCAGCGCGACCTGGGCCTCGCGGTGCTGACGGCGCTGCTGTTTGCCGCGGCCGCCTTCCTGTTCCCGGGCTTTGCCAGCCTGGCCGGCATCCACAGCCTCAGCGACGATTGCGCCATCCTGCTGCTGCTGGCACTGGGCGAAGCGCTGGTGATCCTGACGCGCGCGATCGATCTTTCGGTGGCCGCCAATGTCGCCTTCAGCGGCATGGTGGTGGCGCTCCTGAATCGCGCCGACCCGAGCATCAGCCTCGCGCTGCTATTGCCGCTGGCGATACTCATCGGCGCAAGCCTCGGTGCCATCAATGGCCTGCTGATCTGGCTGCTGCGCGTTCCCTCCATTGTCGTGACGCTCGGCACCATGGCGATCTATCGCGGCGCGGTGTACCTGCTCTCGCACGGCACCTGGGTCACCAGCGCGCAGATGTCAGCCGCTTTCCAGGGCTTCGTGCGCGCGCCCTTGCTGGGCTTCAGCACGCTGTCGTGGCTCGCGGCAGGGGTGACGCTGCTCGCCTGGCTGTTGCTGCGATACACGAGCAGTGGTCGCAGTCTTTATGTTGCGGGCAACAACCCCAGGGCGGCCGTTTACGCCGGCGTCGATGTAGGACGCTCGCAATGCCTGGCCTTCACGCTCTCGGGCGCCATTGCCGGACTGTGCGGTTATCTCTGGGTGGCACGCTACGCGGTGGCCTACACCGATGTTGCCAACGGCTTTGAGCTGCAGGTCATCGCCGCCTGCGTGATCGGTGGCATTTCCATTGGCGGCGGCGTCGGCACCGTGACCGGCATCGTGCTGGGCTGCCTGTTCCTTGGCACCCTCAAGAACGCGCTGCCGCTGCTGGGCGTATCGCCCTTCTGGCAAACCGCGGTGAGCGGACTCGTGATCACGGTCGCGGTGATCATCAACGCGCGCGACCCCAGTGCCGGTCGCCGGCGCATACTCGAAGGCAGAACGACGTGAGCGCGGCTACCACCCGCAGCGTGCACTGGGCGCGCTCGCTGCTGCGCTGGGAAGTCTTCCTGGCCGCAGTGCTGATCGCCGATCTCGTGATCAACAGCCTCATTTCGCCGTACTTTCTCGATCCCCTGACGCTCTCGGACGCCACTTTCAATTTCACCGAAAAGGCACTGATCGCGCTGCCGATGGCGCTGCTGATCATCTGTCGCGAGATTGATGTCTCGGTGGCGGGCACGCTGGCCCTCAGCTCCGTGGTGATGGGCCTGGCCGCGCAGCACGGCATCGGCACCCCGGCACTGATACTGCTGGGACTGGGCACCGGAGCCGCGTGCGGCGCCATCAACGGTCTGCTGGTCGCCGTGCTGCGTGTGCCGGCGATCGTCGCGACCATCGGCACGATGAGCCTGTTCCGTGGCATCGCCTATGGCGTACTCGGTGATCGCGTGCTGAAGGGATATCCGGAAACGTTCACCTGGCTGGGCCAGGGCTATGTGTACAGCGTGTTCTCTTTCGAGCTGTTGCTGTTTGCGCTGTGCGCGCTGCTGTTCGGGCTTTACCTGCACAAGAGCATCCACGGCCGACGTCTCTACGCGCTGGGCGCAAGTCCCGAGGCCGCCGCCTATTCCGGTGTGCATGTCGCGCGCTATCGGTTCTGGCTGTTCGTCGCGACGGGTATAGCAAGCGCGGCGGCCGCGGTGCTGCTCACCGCCCGCCTGGGCTCGACGCGACCTTCGATTGCACAGGGCTGGGAGCTCGAGGTGATCAGCATGGTGATCCTCGGCGGCGTGTCGGTCGCCGGCGGGCGCGGCACGATAGCGGGTGTGGTATTGGCGGCAGTACTACTGGGCTTCGTTACCTTCGGCCTGGGCCTGAAGAACATCCCGGGCATCGTGATGCAGATAATTGTCGGCGTGCTGCTGATCGTCGTGGTCGCCGTACCCGAGCTCGCCCGCCGCCTGCGCAACCGTTATGCTCCGCACGCGCCAATCCCAGGCGCTCTGGCGGAGCACCAGTCATGAACAGAATTCCTGCCCTGTGCGCGTTGCTGGTCAGCGCGCTGGTTC
The DNA here is from genome assembly GCA_963764065.1 of uncultured Gammaproteobacteria bacterium. Lineage (GTDB taxonomy): Bacteria > Pseudomonadota > Gammaproteobacteria > Steroidobacterales > Steroidobacteraceae > FEN-1191. Next base: position 15,529 of record CAVXRM010000011.1, read on the forward strand.
CAGCGATCAGTTCGGCCGCGGTCGACATGTACCTGCAAATCAAGGATGCCAAGGGTGCGGCGCGGGTCGTGGCCTGCGAGAGCGGCGCCTGCGTCGTCGATGGCCTGGCGGTCGGCAGCTACACCGTGCTGGTGTGCGATGCGCAGGGCAAGGTCGTGCCCTCGAACATCACACTCGATCACACCGTGGTCAGCCCGCGCGATCCGGCTTCCGGCATGGCTTCCGGCAAGCGCATGCACAAGCCGATCACCATCACCGCGGAGCTGGGCCGCTCAGGCGCAGGTCAGAACAGCATCGCGATCGATGAACCCGGCGTGCAGGCCGTGATCGGCACCAGCGCCGCGGCAGTCGATGCCGCGGTGGCGAAGATCGGCAAGTCGCGCTCAAACATCCAGAACAATTGAGGCAGGCGTAGCCCTTAGGGTGCGCGCTCACTGCTGATGCTGACCGGACCGATCAGGCCCGAGGTCAGCAGCGGCGAGTCGGCCTTGTAGAAGCTGGGCACCGTGAAGGTGTACTGCCGGGCCGCGCCGGGTTGGCGGTCACCGATCAGGCGATTGACCCAGAGGTTGGTCACCTTGATCGCCAGCGTGTTGGCGCCCGGATGCAAGGCGCCGCTCACGTCGATGCGGAACGGCGACTTCCACAGTACGCCCAGTGCCTTGCCGTTCACGCTCACCTCGGCGAGGTTCTTCACCTCGCCCAGATCCAGCCACAGCCGCGTGCCGGTCCTGAACCAGCTCTCGTTGGCCTGCAGCTCCTGCTGATAGGTGGCAGCGCCTGAAAAATAGCGCACGCCGGGATCCGGGCTCTCGCTCCAGGAGAGCAGCACCGGCAGCGACAGGGTCGCTGGCGCGCCGCGGTCCGGCTGGAAATTCAGGGTCCACGGACCGCCCAGCGTCAGCAGCATCTGCTTCGTGGTCTGCGCCGCCTCGCGCTGCGGCGCCGAAGCGGGCTTTTGAAACACGACAAACACCGCGCCCCAGGGCTCGAGCTCGAGCGGCACGATCGTGCGCCCATCCTGGATGCGATAGGCGGCAGGCTCCATCGCACCGGTATCGGCGTGCCAGAGTTCGGGTGCGCGACCAGCAATGCGGAAACTCACCTCCAGCTTCTGTGTCCGTGCCACGCGGCTGTTGATGAAATACAGTTCGCCCGTGGCCAGATGCCGATGCACGGCCAGCACTTCGCTGTCCGCGTCGGGCTTCGTGTAGCTGACATCCGGATCCACGCGCAGCGCGGCGAGCACCTCGGGCAGCGAGCGATTGACGTATACGCGACCCTTGCCATACAGATGCACGCCATCGAGCGCGCCCCACAGCGTATCGACCAGGCGGCGGAATTCATTGACGTCGTCAGCGAGGCTCGGTGTGTCCAGCGGTCGAGGCCCGCTGAGGATGGCACCGGCTGCGACCAGTTCGCGCAGGCGACGCAACACCGGCAAGGACATGTGCACGCTGCGCGGATCGAGAACCAGTAGCCGGTAGCGCATGCCGCTCGCTGTCACCAGCTTGCCGCCATCGACATGCAGGCGATGGATCAGCGCGTCGGCATTCACATAGTCGAAGTTGTAGCCAACCGGCACCGGCGGCGCTGCGGCACCGTACAGCGCCGTGATGTTCGAATCCTCGCCATAGAACCAGGCGATGTCGGCAACGAACCTGCCCTGCTGCAGCAGGAAGCAGCTGCGCGCCAGGTAGTCGACCCAGGCGCGCGCCTGCTCCGCCCAGGTTTCATTGCGCGTGAACCACTGGCCAAACGGCCCCAGGCCGAGTCCAGGGCCTTGGTCGAGCAGCGGCTGATGCACCGAAGTGTGGATCACGAAACGATTCAGACCCATTGCCAGTTCCTTGTCGGCGGTGGGCTTGAGCGTTTCGGGTGACCAGCCCCAGGGTGCGGTGGCGGCAGTGAATGATTCAGCAGCGACCAGATTCTGGCCATAGATATGCGCGACCGAAGCCGACTCGCGGATGTCGGCGTTGTAACCGGGCTGGTCTTTGTTCACGCCAGGCGCCTGCGTCCACATGGCGGCCATCGGAATGTCGTTGCCGCGCTTCACTTCCATGCCATCACCGATCATCGCGCGGCCGGCCTCGTGGCTCTCACCATAGTGGCCCATGCCACGGGCCTTCAGCATCGCGTTGATCTGGTCGTAGTGGTTCTCGGCCAGCAATTCGGCCAGCGTGCGACGGTAATCCCACAGGAAGCGATCGGAGGCGCGCGCCGATTCGACCACGCGACCGGTGAGTGTCGGCAGCCAGGGCCGCGGATCGTAGCCGCGGCGGCGCGTGAATTGCGCCAGCAGGTCTTCGGTCCAGTTCTGCGGACCGGCTTCATAGCTGTCGCTGATGAGGTATTGCAGGCCGCGTCTGCCCATCAGGGGACCGACGGCGCTGCGGTAGTTGTCGAGATAGCGGTTCATGTACTCGCGCACATGCGGCGCGCTGAGCTTGTCGACCTCGAGCCCGGTGCCCTCCGGTGAAGCCGGATGATTGGTGACGCCTGTGGGCGAGTAACCCATGCGCAGCAGCAGCCAGCGTCCGGCGGGCGGCGTCCACTCGAAGCTGCCATCGGGCTTCATGTAGCGCGTGACATCGATCACTTCGCTCTTCTGCACGGACAGCGTCGCGCTCATCGCCGGAGTGGCATGGCCGGTGAAATCAGGCAACAGGCCGAAGCCGGCCTTCTCCTCGAAACGATTGATGCGCGCACCCGGCTGCAGCACGAACTCGCTGATCCTGTAGTCCACGGGCGGCGTGAGCTTGATGCCGACGCTGGCGAAATCGAAATCGCCGAGCATGGCAGGCGCCCGTGGCGTAGTGGCGAATGACAGGCGGAAGTAGCGTGCCGTGGTCTCGGGCAAGGTAATCGTGTGCTGCGCCTCCGAACCGTCGTTTGGGAGCTTGACCAACATTCTGAAATGCACGCCATCGTCGCTGGCCTGCAGCTCGGGTCCGGGCGGCCCACCGAGGAACTGCTGCAGGGGCGCGCGATCACTGCGCGCGAAGGTGACGGCGCGCACCGTGTAGGCGCCGGGATACTCGAACTGGATCCAGGCATTCTGGCCGAGCGGCGCAATGGGCAGCGCCACGTTGTGTGACAGGTCGCCATCGCCGAGCAGCGCGGCATCGATGCTGCCGCTGCTGCTCGTGACCACCGGCCGCTGCGCACGCGCAGCAACTTCGGCACTCGGAATGCGAAACGCGAGCACCACGGTGTCGGCAAAGAAAGCCGGCGGTACACGGCCCTCGGCAGCGAGGTCATCGACGAAGGGTGCCGACTGGAATGGCCCGCTGGTATCCGGCGGCCGCGGCAGTGTGCCGTGAAAGGCAGCTCCACCCTCGATTTCGGTTTCGCTCCAGACCACCTTCTTCATGGCCTGTGCGGGAGTGACCCACGGTCCGCCCGATTCGCTCCAGCCCGGCGAGCCGGCGATCGCCTCCTCCAGTCCCAGCTTGTCGGCCAGCCGCGTCGTGAACGCAAAAGCGTCCTTCCATTCCGCACTCATGTAGACCAGCCGCTTGTCGATCACCGGCGGCGTGCCCAGTGCCGCGTCAAAATTCTGGAAACCACCGATGCCGACGCGATGCATCCATTCGAGATCCCGCTGGATGCCCTCTTTGGTGATGTTGCCGTTCATCCAGTGCCACCAGACACGCGGTCGCGCGGAGGCTGGTGGTTTCGCAAAGCCCGCGCGCAACGCGGACTGCGCGGATGCTGGCGATGAGGCTGGCGCCGCGGCGCGTGAGCCCGAGCTCATAGCCATGGCGGCGCTGACAGCCATCAAGCCCAGTGTGGCCCGGATCAGAGTACGCATGTGTTCCCCTTGCAATGTGGCGGGCGAGCGTCGCTAACGGCGGATCACTCCCGCGTCCACGGACTGGATATCGGTAATGCCGGTCAAGGCGAGACTCGCATCGAGCTCGCCACGGATGATGTTGATGGCCTGCGCGACACCGGCGCCGCCGCGCGCGGCCAGCGCGTACAGGAAGGCCTTGCCGATCAGGCAGCCGCGCGCACCGAGCGCCACGGCCTTGAGTACATCCTGGCCACTGATGACGCCGCCGTCGAATAGCACTTCGCAGCGCCCCTTCAGTGCCTCGGCCACTTCCGGCAGGGCATCGATCGACGAGGTGGCGCCATCGAGCTGGCGCCCACCGTGATTCGAGACCACGACGGCGTCAGCGCCGATGGCCGCGGCTTCACGCGCATCGCTGGCATCGAGCACACCCTTGAGCACGAGTTTGCCCGGCCAGCGCTCGCGCACCCAGGCAGCGTCCTTCCAGGTGGCACTGGCGTCAAACTGCCCGGCCACCCACTCCGACAGGTTGCGCATGCCGGTGCCGGCCGACATGCGGCCTTCAAGATTACCGAAACTGTGCCGTCGGGTACTGAGCATGCCCGCGATCCAGCGCGGCTTGCACAGCGTGTCGATCAGGTTCTTCAGCGTGAGCTTCGGCGGCACGCTCAGGCCGTTCTTGGCATCGCGCCGGCGCACACCCATCACCTGCAGGTCGAGCGTCAGCACCAGCACCGGGCAGGCCGCGGCGTGCGCGCGTTCGATCAGCTCGGCATTGAAGGCGCGATCGCGCATCAGGTAGAGCTGGAACCAGAATGGCATGCTGGTAGCCGCGCGCAGATCTTCGATCGAACAGATCGCAAGCGTGCTCAGGCAGAACGGGATGCCGGCGGCATGCGCGGCGCGCAGGCCATGGATTTCGCCATCCGCATGGAACAGGCCGGTCAGGCCCGTGGGCCCGATGGCCAGCGGCATGGAGCTCGCCTGCCCCGCCATCGTGGTGGCCAGCGAGCGCCGCGCGACATCGACCATCACGCGCTGGCGCAGTCGCACGGCATCGAGCTCGGCGCGATTGCGCTTCAGCGTGATCTCGTCGTAGGAGCCGCGATCCGCGTAATCGAAGATCGCGCGCGGCACACGACGGCGTGCCAGTTCCCGAAAATCGGCAATGCTGTTGATGACCGTCATGGTACCCACCCGACCTGCAGTGACATCCGGCTAGACGATACCACCACCGCTGCCACCAGCGGCCGCTGGTCGTCGCCTGCGCGCAGGCTGCGCGATAGCCGCTGGCACGGTAGGTGGCGACCGGATCGATGGCCGCGCCGCGCATCTCGCGCGCACGCGCCAGCAGCGGGGTCACATCGGTGGTGAAGGCACGCTTGAGCGTCTGCGTGGCCAGCAGCGCGTCGTTGCTGTCCTGGTAACCGGCCAGCTGCTCGCGATCGACCAGCAGCGATTGCGCATAGGCGCGCGTGAGCTCGATCGCGCTGCCCATCAGGCTCTCGATCGGATCGGTCACATTGTGCGACTGATCGAGCATGTGGGCCGGACGCAGACCAGGCACACGACGCCACTCGGCGTCCGTCAGCTCATTGAACACCAGGAACAGGCGGTAAGGATCGATGGAGCCCGCGTCCAGGTCATCGTCGCCGTATTTCGAATCGTTGAAATGGAAGCCGCCGAGCTTGCCGGCATGCACCAGCCGCGCGACGATCATCTCGATGTTCACATTGGGCGCATGGTGGCCCAGGTCCACGAGGCACAGGGCCTGGGGCCCCAGCGTCTGCGCTGCGAGCAGGGAACTGCCCCAGTCCTGGATCACGGTGGCGTAGAAGGCCGGCTCGTACATCTTGTGCTCGATCAGCAGACGCCAGTCGGCTGGCAGCCCGGCATAGATCACGCCGCGCTGAATCGAGGTAGCGCTCGTAGGCGCGCGCCAGATGCTGCTGGCCCGGAAAGTTGGCGCCATCGCCGATCCACAGGGTCAGCGCCTTCGAGCCCAGCTGCTGGCCGATGCGGATGCAGTCGAGATTGTGCGCGACGGCCTGGGCGCGCACTTCACTCGCTGTGTGCGTGAGGCTGCCGAATTTGTAGGACTGCGCCTGGCCGCGCTGATCCTGGAAGGTATTGGAATTGACGGCATCGAAGCCCAGACCCAGCTTGCCGGCATGCGCCTTGAGCGCGCCATAGTCTTCGCAGGCATCCCAGGGCAGGTGCAGCGATACGCGCGGAGTGGCGCCGGTAAGCGCATGCACGACCGCGCAGTCCTCCAGCTTCTCGAATACATTGCGCGGCTCGCCCACGCCCGGAAAGCGCGCAAAGCGCGTGCCGCCCGTGCCTACGCCCCAGGAAGGCAGCGCCACCGCGAATTCGCCCACGCGCTGGCAGAGCGCGTCGATGTCGAAGCCGCGACGCTTGAGCTGCGCGCCCAGCAGCGCGTAGTCGCTGGCCAGCTCGGCACTGGCGCTGCGATTGCTGGTCGCGATGAACTCTTGCTGCGCGGATCGGCAGCGCTTGGTGTGGTTGTGCTCAAGGCCAGCCTAGCGCGTGAAGGCGCCGGCATTGCCGGCATCGACATTGATGATATTACCCGTGGACTTCGCCGAACGCTCGGAGGCGAAGAAGGCCACTGCCTCGGCGATGTCTTCGGGATAGACGCTGCGCTTGAGCAGGCTGCGTTCGCGATACACGGCTTCGAGCTCGTCCGTGCTGGTCTTGTTCTGCCGGGCGCGCTGCTCGGCCCACTCGCCCTGCCAGATGCGCGAGCCGCGCAGCACCGCATCCGGATTGACGACGTTGACGCGGATGCCGAGCGGCGCGCATTCGAGCGCCAGGCAGCGCGCCAGGTGCAGCTCGGCGGCCTTGGCGGTGCAATAGGCGGACGCGCCCGGCGAGGCCGCGAGCGCGTTCTTCGAGCCGATGAATACGATCGAGCCGCCCAGCCCTGCGGCTTCAGCAGCCGCACCGCCTCGCGCGCGATCAGGAAGTAGCCGGTCGCGAGGATGTCGATGTTCCGCTTCCACAGCGCCAGGCTGGTTTCCTCGATCGGCGCCGCCGAGGCGATGCCGGCGTTGGAGACGCAGATATCGAGGCCGCCGTAGTTCCAGGCCGCTCGTTGAAGGCAGCCTGCTACCGCCGGCTCGTCGGTGACGTCGACCCACACGCCGCGCGCGCGATCCGCGCCGTATTCTACGCTGCAGCGCCTCCAGGCCTTCGGCCAGCACCTGGCGATCGATGTCGCACAGCACGACGCAGGCGCCCTCGTCCAGCAGGCGGCGCGCCGCGCGCGAGTCCGATGCCGCCGGCGCCACCGGTGATCAGCGCGACGCGGCCGGCAAGCGCCTTCGGCTTGGGCATGCGCTGCAGCTTGGCTTCTTCGAGCAGCCAGTACTCGATGTCGAAGGCTTCCTGTTCGGGAAGGCCGCGGTAGCTCGAGACGCCTTCGGCTTCGCGCATCACGTTGATGGCGTTGACGTAGAACTCGCCGGCGATGCGCGCGGTGGCCTTGTCGGCCGCGAAGGTGATCATGCCCGACGCCCGGCACCAGGTAGATCACGGCATTCGCATCGCGCATTGCGGGCGAGTTGGCGCGCTTGCAGCGCTCGTAGTAGGCCGCGTACTGCGCACGATAGGCCTCGAGCGCCGCCGGCAGCCGCGCCAGCAGTTCAGTCACCGTCTCGCGCTCGGGCTCGAAGTCGAGCACCAGCGGCCGGATCTTGGTGCGCAGGAAATGATCCGGACACGAGGTGCCGAGTGCCGCGAGCCGCCCAGCGCTTCGCTGCCGACGAACTGCAGCACCGCGGCGCTGTCGTCGAAATGCCCGAGTTTCGGTTGCTGGCTGGCAATCATGCCACGTATGCCGGGCATCAGCGCCGCGGCAATCGCGCGCCGCTTTCCAGCGGGCAGGGCGCAACGCACTGCCTGCCGAGGCCAGGCGCGCGCGGCATTGCGCTGTGCCAGCCACAATGTGGCACGATTGATCGTCGCGATCGTGGTCTGGTAGCAGCTCCTGGAGGTGTCGCCCCAGGTGAAGAGGCCATGCGCCTCGAGCAACACGCCCTTCGCCTTCGGGTTGGCGGCCGAGAATGCGCGCAGTTTCAGCGCCAGTTCGAAGCCAGGGCGCATCCACGGCAGCCAGCCGATCTCGCCGCCCCAGATTTCCTGCGTCAGCCTGGCGCTGTCCTTCGAGGCCGCGATCGCGATCACGGCATCGGGATGCATGTGATCGACGTGCGCCTGCGGCAGCAGACCGTGCAGCGGCGTGTCGATGCTGGGCGCGCGCGGATTCAGATTGAAGGTGCAGTGCGGATACAGGCCGACGATGCGATCCTCGTCGGCAGTGCTCTGATAGAGCGGCGGCAGGCGCAGGATCTTGTCCATGTAGAGCGTTGCGAAGCCGTCGAGCTTCATCGTGCCGAGATCGCCGCCGGAGCCCTTGACCCACAGTACGGGGACACTCTCGCCCGTCAGCGGATCGGCCTCGGAATCTTGGCCGAGGTGTTGCCGCCGCCGAAGTTGGTGATGCGCAGGTCGCTACCCAGTAGATTCGAGCGATAGAGGAGCAGTTCTGGCGCGCTCATGCCGGCGACCTTCTGGTCGTCCCAAAGCGTGGGCAGTTCTGATGACGCGTTTCCCATGCCTTGGCCCCTGGGCGGTGGTTGACCTAGTCTGAATTGATCGTAATCTATCATCTTCAATCATTATCGGTCAATTCCGAGCTTCCCTTGAACGACAAGCTGATCGCCCTGTTTGACATAGGCAAGACCAACGCCAAGTTGCTGCTGGTGGATGCCGCCAGCGGCGAACCCGCCTGGGCGCAGGAAATCCCCAACCAGGGCCGACGTACCGAGCTGTGCCTGCAGCTCGATGTGCAGCGACTCGAGCAGTGGCTGATCGAGGCGCTGAGCCGCGCACCACGCAAGAGCGAGGTGCGTTGCATCGTGCCCATCACGCACGGCGCCGCCATCGTGCTGCTGGATGAGGCGGAGCAGCTGCTGTGCGCGCCCGATTACGAGGACCCGGTGTATGAGCGCGACTCCGAGGCCTATGCCGCCGCGCGCGACGACTACGCGGAGACTCGCTCGCCGCTGCTGCCGCTGGGACTGAACCTGGGCCGCCAGCTCTATTACCTGCAGCATTTCCAATCGGCGATGTTCAGGCGCTGCACGCGCCTGCTGTTGTATCCGCAGTACTGGGCCTGGCGCCTGTCAGGCGTGCTGGCGAGCGAAGTCACCTCGCTCGGTTGCCACACCGACTTGTGGCGGCCCACGAGCGCCGGCTATTCGGTACTGGCGCAACGCCAAGGCTGGAGCAGCCTGCTGCCGCCGATCCGCGGCGCAGCCGAGAAGCTTGGACCCTTGTCGCCAGCCATTGCGCAGGCGACCGGGCTCAATCCCGGCTGTCAGGTGGTGTGCGGTATCCATGACTCGAACGCGTCGTACCTGAGCCTGCTGGCCAGCTGGCGACAGAGCGAGAGTTTCGCGGCGATTTCCAGTGGCACCTGGGTGATCATCTTTTCGCAGGGCACACCGCTGTCCGCACTGCGCGAGCAGGCCGACATGCTTGCCAACGTCGATGCCGCGGCGCGCCCGGTGGCGACCGCGCGCTTCATGGGGGGGCGCGAGTTTGAAGCGATCGCGGGCTCCGAGGGAATCGCTGCGATCAGCGCACTGGACGCAGCCGCCATGCAGCGCGTGCTCGCGCGACGCGCGCTGGCGCTGCCTTCCTTTGCGAGCGGTGGCCCCTACCCCGGGCAGCGTGGCGAGCTGCGGCAGGCCGAGGGCCTCACTCCCGTGGAACGCGCGGCACTCGCTACGCTCTATGTCGCGCTGATGTGCGATCTGCGGCTCGATGACCTGGACAGCCATCAACCGCTGGTGATCGATGGCCCGCTCGCGGGCAATCCGGTGTTTGCTGCCTTGCTGGCGGCATTGCGGCCGCATGCACCGGTGTACCTGGCCGATCGGCGCTCCGGCGTGATCCGCGGCGCGCTGCGCCTGGCGCAGCCCGGCCTCAGTTTTGATCCGCCTGCGGTGGCGAGTGCGCCCCTGGAACTGCCGGAACTGGGCGCCTATCGGGAGGCGTGGCGCAGCGCGCTACCCCGCAGCTGAAGCTACGCCGCGCCCTGGGTCGCGGCATCTTCTCCCACATACAGCGCGCGCAGCTCCGCCGAATCGCGGAGCTCGCCGGGCGTACCACTGAGCCGAACCTCGCCGTGCGCCAGTACGTAGGCCCGGTCGGCAAGCTGCAGGCCGCGCTGGATGTTCTGCTCGACGATCAGCATCGCGATGCCGGCGGCGCGAATCGCCGCCAGCGACTGATACAGGCTTTCCACCGCAATCGGCGCCAGGCCCAGCGAGATCTCATCGAAGATCAGCAGCCGGGGTTGCGACATCAGCGCACGCGCGATGGCCAGCATCTGCTGCTGGCCGCCGGACATCGCCGTGCCAGCACGCTGGCGTCGCTCCTGCAGCGCCGGAAACATCTGGTAGACCTGGCGCAATCGTTCGGCGGCCTCACGCTGCGCCGCGGGCGGCACGGCCAGCAGCAGGTTCTCCTCGACCGACAGGCTGCTGAAGATGCGGCGGCCCTCCATGCAGTGCGCGATGCCGAGCGCCGTTACGTGCTCGGGTGGCAGGCGTGCCAGCGCCACGCCTGCGAATTCGATCGTCCCGTCGGCCAGTGGCACGGCGCCGCTGATTGCGCGTGCCAGCGTGGTCTTGCCGGCGCCGTTGGCGCCCAGCAGCGCTACGCATTCGCCACTGCGTACCTCGACGCTGACCTTGCGCAAGGCGCGCACGCCGCCGTAGTGCACGTCGATCGCGTTCACGGTCAGCAGAGTTGCGGCCGGCGTTGGCCGTGCCACGGCACTGGCCACCGACGCCGCGTCCGCTGCCCTCTCGCTGGTGCCGAGATACACGGCCGCCACCTGCGCATCGGCCAGCACCTCGCGCGTCGCGCCGATGCACAACAGTTTTCCGGATGCGAGCACCGCTGTGCGCTCGCAGCAGGCCGTGATCACGTCCATCACATGCTCGATCAGCACGATGGTGCCGATCTGCTGGCGCAGCCCGATGATCAGCTTGATCAGCGCACGCGTTTCCGTCTCGATCAGGCCGGCGCCGATTTCATCGAGCAGCAACAGCCGCGGCTGCAAGGCCAGCGCCCGCGCGAGCTCCAGCCGCTTGCGCCGCAGCAGTGGCAGCTCGCCCGCGGCAGTGTCGGCCACATCGGCGAGACCCGTGTGCTCCAGGATCTGCTCGCAGCGCTGGGCGATCGGCTGCGGTGCCTGTGTGCTGCGCACGGACGCGAGGCCCACTGACTGCGCGCCTGCGAAAGAGTGGCGCGCAGCCAGCGCCAGGTTCTCGCGCACGCTCAGGCGCGCGAACGGACGTGGTATCTGGTAGGTGCGGCCAATGCCAAGGCGCGTGCGGGCATCGGCGCGCAAGCTCGTGATCGCCTCCCCATGCAGCAGCAGAACGCCGGCATCGGGCAGCAACGCGCCGCTGATCAGGTTGACCAATGTGCTCTTGCCTGCGCCATTCGGGCCGATCACCCCCAGCGCCTCGCCCGCGCGCACCTCGAGATCGAGCCTATCGATGGCAGCCACGCCACCGAAGTGTTTGCTCAGGCCGCGCACCTGCAGTGCCATCGCCGGCTCAGCCATGCGCGCGCTTCCCGGCCATCAGGCTCCACAAGCCGCGCGGCGCGAAACGAATCGTCAGCAGCAGGAACACGCCGGCCACCGCGGCGTGCAGCTCCGGGAGATTGCGCAGCACTTCGCCCAGCGCCACGTATACCAGCGTGCCCAACAGCGGACCCATGCGCGTACCGAGCCCGCCGATGATGGCGACCGCTACGGTGTCGATCGTCCAGCCCATGCCAAAGGCGCCGTAGGGTTCGATCACGCCCAGCTTCAGCGCCTGCAAGCCACCGGCCAGACCCATGAGCAGGCCCGAGAGCACAAGGGCGACTAGCTTGACGCGGAAACTGCGCACGCCCATCTGCAAGGCCACCTCTTCGTCGTCGCGTACCGCGCGCATCGCGAGCGCGAGTGGCGAGCGCAACAACAGCTCAGCCAGCGAGGCCGCGAATGCGGTCAGCGTGAGCGACAGCCAGTACAGTTGATGGAAGGCCGGCGTGGCCGCGCGCAGCACGATGCCCGAGGCGCCGCCAAAGGTGCCGAGATTCACCATCAGGATGCGCAGCGCTTCGGCCAGCGCGAGTGTGCCTACGGTGAAATACAGTCCGCGCAGCCTGAACAGCGCCACGCCTGCCAGGGCCGCAAAACCCGCTGCCACGACACCCGCCGTGGCGAGCTGCAGCGGCATCACCATACCCAGCCGATTGCCGCAGAGCGCAAAGGCGTAGGCGCCCGATCCCACAAAGGCGCCGGTGCCCAGCGACACCTGGCCGCAGTAGCCCGCCAGCACGTTCCAGGCGATGGCCAGCGTCAGTAACTGCAGTGCGCGAAATCCCAGTTGCTGCCAATAAGGCCCGAGTGCGAACGGCAGAGCGTAGAGCAGCGCGATCAGCACCAGCGCGACGGGCAGCGGCAGATTCGGTGAGCGCCTCATGCGCTGCGACCGAACAGCCCCTGCGGGCGCAAGGTGAGAAACACCAGGAACGCGAGCAGGCCGATGAACAGGCGGTAACCGTCGCCGAACAGGGTAGCGCCCAGTGACTCGACCACACCGAGTGCCACGCCGCCCAGCAAGGTGCCCTTGACGCTGCCCACGCCGCCCAGCACCACGACGGCGAAACCGGTCAGCAGAAATTCCACGCCCGAGGATGGCGTGAACGAAAACACCATGCCGAGCAGCGCGCCACCCAGGCCAGCAACGCCGGCAGCCAGCATGAAGGTGCGTGCGTAGTAGCTGCGCACTGCCACGCCGACAATGGCCGCAGCGTCTGGCTGTTCGGCGCTGGCCCGGATCCGGCGGCCAAAATCCGTGCGCGTGATCAACAGGTGCACCGCGGCGCACACGCACAGTGCCAGCAACGCGCCGACCAGGTAGATCACTGGTGCGCCAAGCGAGCCCGAGCCTACGCGCCGTGCGCCGAGGCCACTCTCGAGCGCGCGCGTGTCACCACCCGCGAAGTACACCAGCAGGTTCTGCAGGATGATGGAGAGCGCAAAGGTCGTCAGCAACGGCGCTTCAGCGCCGTGGCGCACTACCGGCTGCAGGATATAGCGCTCGATTGGCCAGCCGAGCAGCGCCACCAGCAGCGCCGCGATTGGCGCCAGCAGCAGCGGATTCAGGCCGGTGAGTTGCACCAGCGCATAGGCCGCGTAGGCGCCGAGCACGACCAGTTCGCCATGCATCAGGTTGACGATACGGATCACGCCGACCACCAGCGACAGGCCGAGTGCCGCCAGCGCGAACAGCGAACCGATCAGCACGCCCGTCAGCAGGGCCTGCAGCAGCGCATTCAGATCGGGCAACTGCATAGCGGGCGCGCCGCGCTGGGCGGCGCCGCTGCCTCAGTGCGCCGGCGCGCTCGCCTGCGCTGCCGCCGGCGAGACGAAGGCTGCGCTGTGCGGCGAGAGCGGCCAGATCAGCCGCGTCCGGCCCGACTGCCACTGCAGCTCGGCGATGGACAACGCCGCCGTGTGGTCAGCCGCAAACTTCACCGGCCCCACTGGATAGACGCGATCGGTGGCAGCGATCGCCGTGTTCAGTTTCAGTTTGTCGAGGCTGCCGGCGCTGCCGATCGCATCCAGCAGCAAGCGCGCCGCGGTATAGCTGTCGGCAATGTGCTGGCTCACGGTGTGCTGCGTCTCGGCGCTGTAGGCCGCGGCCAGCTCGGCCGCACCGGCATGGCTGAAGGAGGCATCCCAGTAGCCGCCCACCATCACGCCGTCGGCGAGCGGCCCCACGGCTTCGGCGAACTGCGTGGGTTCGGCGCCCTTCTCCATCACCAGCACCTTGGGCGTGTAACCCGCGCTCGCGAGCTGCTTGCGTATCGACACCATCTGCGGCGTGACGGCATCGACCATCAGGATGTCGGCGCCGGCCCGGCGCGCCTGCTGCACCGAGGCGTTGAAATCGGTGGTATCGGTGGGAAACTCGAGGTTCGCCACCACCGTGTACCCATAGCGCGTAGCCATGGCCGGCCACAGCTGCCCTCCAACCACGGTGCCATCGGCGCCGTTGTCATGCATGATCACGATGCGATGGTTGCTGGCGACGTTGAGATCCCGCCAGGCCTTGAACGGCGCCTCGGCCAGCTCCGGTTCGTTGAAGAACAGATCCCAGGCCCATTGCCATTGCTTCGCCGCCCGGAAGGACATCAGTGGCGCGCAGCCGCTGACGATCGGCGTAGCGTTGCGTTCCGCGGCCAGCGAGGCCGCAATCACCAGCGGCGGCGTGCAGGAACCGAGCAACGCCGCCGCGTGCTCGGCAGACACCAGCGTATCGATGTTCGCCGCGGCCACATTCGCGTCGGTGCGATCATCACGGATGACCAGGCGCACCTTGCGCATCGCGCCCTCGATGCGCAGGCCGCCGGCCGCATTGACTTCCGCGACCGCATGTTCATAGCCCCATTTCTGGAAGCTGCCAAAACCCGCCAGCGCGCCGCTCAACGGAATCGTGGCGCCGATGACGATTTCCGCTGGCGTTGCGCTGGCAGTGGTGTCGGCGGTCTTGGGCTGGCAGGCGGAAATCGCGCCGCAGGCCGCGAGCAGCAGCGCGAGCTTGAGGTTTGCACGCATGATCGGGTCTCCTGGATATTTCGCGGTCATGCCATTGACGCTCTTGCGCCTTCAACCCACCGCCACGATGCGGTTGCGCAGTTCGCCGATGCCATCAATACCCGCAACCACCAGGTCGCCATCGGCCAGGGCCCGCGCGGGATTCATCGCGAAGCCGACTCCGGCCGGCGTACCCGTGGCAATGACATCGCCGGGCTCAAGCGTCAGTCCGGCCGAGAGCGACTCGATGATGGTCGGCAGGTCGAAGATCATCTGCCTGACCTGCGCGCGCTGGCGTTGCTCGCCGTTCACGGTGAGCCACAGCTCGAGTTTCCCCGCGTCGCCGATACTGTCGCGATCGACGATGCAGGGGCCGAGCGGGCAGCTGGTGTCGAGAGATTTGCCCTTGAACCACTGCTCATGGCGCCGCTGCAGGTCGCGCGCCGTGAAGTCGTTCGCGATCGTATAGCCGAAGATATGTTGCAGGGCCTCGGCACGCGCAATGTCACGACCAGCGCGGCCGATGACGATGGCGAGTTCCACCTCGTAGTCGAACAGCTGCGTGAGCCGGTTGTCCAGCCGCACATCGCCATAGGGCGAGTTGAGCGCATGCGTGGCTTTGGTGAAGAACTGCGGCGCCTCCGGCAGCTTCACCTCGCGACCGGCCTTGGCGTATCCCTCGTGCACGTGGTCGAGATAGTTGCGGCCCACGCAGAAGATGTTGCGCACCGGCACCGGAATCGGCGCCAGCAGGCTGCAATCCGCCAGCGGCCGCAGGGCCTGCGCAAGCTGCCCGGCTTGCTGTTCCAGTCGACGTATGGCTGCCAGCGCTGGCTCGCCAGCGCGAATGATCGACAGCATCGAGGCAAGCACCGCCACCACCTCGCCCGATTCGCCCGCGGCCTGGGCCGCGCGCTCGAGGTCGAGCAGCTGTTCGCCCAACCACAAGCCGGCGGCGCTTCGGCCCTGATGCGAGAAACTGACCAGTTTCATGATGCGAACTTACGACGCGCCGCGCACGGCGTACAGATCCTGGAAGCGCTCGCGCAGCAGGTTTTTCTGCACCTTGCCCATGGCATTGCGCGGCAGTTCCGCCAGGAACAGCACCCGCTTGGGGCATTTGTAGCCGGCCAGCCTGGCTTTCAACTGTGTCAACACGGCCTCCTCGGTGAGCGGCGGCTGCAGCGGCGAATCGGCCGCAACGACAATTGCAGTCACGCCTTCGCCAAAATCGGCGTGCGGCAAGCCGACCACCGCCGACTCGCCCACGCCGGGCAAAGCATCGATCTCGCTCTCCACCTCACGTGGATAGACATTGTAGCCGCCGGTGATGATCAGATCGCGGCCACGGCCGACGATCTGCAGGTAGCCGCGCTCGTCGATGCGGCCGATGTCACCGGTGACAAAGAATCCGTCGCCGCGAAACTCCGCGCGGGTCTTGTCCGGCCGTCGCCAGTACCCGCCGAAGACGTTCGGCCCCGCCACTTCGATCATGCCCAGCTCGCCGCGCGGCACGGCAGCGCCAGATTCGGTGTCGACGAGCCGCAGCCTGATGCCAGGCAGCGGCTGGCCCACCGTGCCGGCGACACGCTCGCCTCCGTAGGGGTTCGAAGTGATGATGCCAGTTTCAGTCATGCCGTAACGCTCGAGTATCGTATGGCCGGTCTGCTCTGCCCAGGCGCGATGGGTTTCCGGCAGCAAAGGTGCCGAACCGGAAACGAACAGGCGCATGCCGGAGGTGGCGGGCCGGTCGAAGCGCGGATCGCGCAGCAGGCGCACATAGTGCGTAGGCACGCCCATGTAAACCGTGGCGCGTTCCATGCCGGCATACACTGCCGCCGCATCGAAACCCGGCAACAACACCAGGGACGCGTTCGCGGCCAGCGTGACGTTCAGCGCCACGAACAGGCCGTGGATGTGAAACAGCGGCAGTGCGTGCAGCAACGCATCCTGGCCAGTGAAGCGCCAGCAGGCCTTGAGCGCGAAGGCATTGGCCGCGAGATTCCCGTGCGAGAGCACGGCACCCTTGGAACGGCCGGTGGTGCCCGAGGTATAGAGGATGGCGGCCGGCGCATCCGCGTCGCAGGCGACATCGAAGCAGCTGTCGGGCCGTGTCGCCGCGCGTTCGAGCAGCGAGCCGCCCGGCGGCGTCGCCTCCAGAGTCACCACGTGCTCGACCTTCAGTCGCCGCGCCAGTGGCAACAGCTCGGCTAGCCTGGCGCCGGTGCACACCAGCACGCGCGGCTCCGCATCCGTGATGAAATACTCGAGCTCCGCAAGCGTGTAAGCCGTGTTCAGCGGCACATACACCGCAGCCACACGCAGGCATGCCAGGTACAGGAATATCGCCGCGACACTCTTCTCGACCTGCACCACGACGCGATCTCCGGGCTGCACACCCAGGTCGAGCAGTGCATTGGCAATGCGGGCGCTGCCCGCGCGCAGTTCCCCGTAGCTGTACTGCGTGCCATCCGCGAGCGACGCGAACCGGCGCGCGGGGTCAGTGATCAGCCGGTCGAAGCGCGTGTAGAGATTGTCGCTGCTGTCAATCATGTCGCCGCAGGCTCACCTCGCCTCACCTCAGACTCAGGTCGCCGGCGGCGCCCGCAGATCATCGAACTCCGGGTGACGCGCCATGTAAGCCACCACGAAGGAGCAGCGCGGCAGCACCTGCTCACCGCGTGCGCGGATCATCCTCAGCGATTCGCCGACCAGCCGGCTGCCTACGCCCTGCCCCTCGAATTGCGCGGGCACACCAGCATGGTCGAGCGACAACACCCGGCCCGCGCGGCGGTAGTCGAGCACTGCCACGGCGCCATCGAGCGGGAGCTCAAATCGGCTCCGGTCCGTATTGTCACTGACTGTTGCGCCTATGGGCGCCCTGGCATCGTTCATGCGCTGGTCTCCAGAAGTGCACTCTATATTACACTCCACCCACTGACTCATCAGGCGGCCAGGCACGGCCGCACTCAAGGTCCACCGCTTGCATTTTCAACTGACTCCGGCCGAACTCGAGGCGCTCTGGATCAGCCTGTCGGTTGCGCTGCGCAGCGTGCTGTGCAGCCTGCCCCTTGCCATTGCGATCGCCTGGCTGCTCACGCGCCGGCGCTTTCCGGGCCGACTGTTGCTCGACACGCTGGTGCACCTGCCGATGGTGTTGCCACCGGTGATGATCGGCTTCGTGCTGCTGTTGTTGCTGGGCGTGAACGGCATGGTGGGCGGCTGGCTGTATCGCCATCTGGGCGTACGCCTCGCCTTCAGCACCAATGGCGCGGCCCTCGCCACCGCGGTCATGGCCTTTCCGCTGATGGTGCGTGCCATCCGGCTGGCGCTGGACAACGTCGATCCCGGCCTCGAGGAAGCCGCGCGCACGCTGGGCGCCGGTGCCTGGGATCGCTTTGCGAGCATCACCGTGCCCCTGATGGCTCCGGGGATCCTCGCGGGCGCAGTCACGGCCTTCGCCGCGAGCCTGGGTGAATTTGGCGCGGTGATCACCTTCGCCGGCAACATTCCCGGCGTCACGCGCACACTGCCTCTGGCGCTGTATTCGGCGCTGCAGACGCCCGATGGTGAAGCCGCGGCGCTGCGTATCGCTGCGCTTTCATTGTTGCTGGGCGCCGCCGGGCTGCTCGCCAGCGAACTGCTGGCGCGCGCACTGCGCCGTCGCATGGGGCGCTGAACATGCTGCGGGTCGCACTGCAATACCGTCGCGGTGATTTCAGGCTGGAGATTGCCTTCGAGGCACCCACGCCCGGAGTCACGGCCCTGTTCGGCAAATCCGGCGCCGGCAAGTCGAGCGTTGCCCAGTTGCTCGCCGGCCTGTGGCGCCCCGACGCCGGTCGCATCGAGCTCGACGGGCAGCCGTTGTTCGATGCCGCGCAGGGGCTGTGCGTGCCAACACAGCGGCGCCGCGTGGGCTACGTGTTCCAGGACCTGCGGCTGTTCCCGCACCTGAATGTCGAACACAACCTGCGCTATGGACTCAAACGCAGTGCCGATCGCGGCGGCGCGATCAGCTGGCAGCACACCATTGAACTGCTGGATCTGGGCGCACTGCTGCAGCGGCGCACGGCGCAACTTTCCGGCGGCGAGCGCCAGCGCGTGGCGCTGGGCCGCGCGTTGCTCTCGCAGCCACGCCTGCTGCTGCTCGATGAGCCGCTCTCGGCCATCGACACCCGCAAGCGCAACGAGCTGCTGCCCTTTTTCGAACGCCTGCGCGATGAACTCTCGCTGCCGATCATCCTGATCACGCATCAGTTCGAAGACCTGTTGCGACTGGCGAATCGCGTGGTATTGCTGGATGCCGGCCGCGTGCTGGCGCAGGGCGAACTACCCGAATTGAGCCTGCGACCCGAGATGCGCTCCATGCTGGGCCCGGAGGCGAGCGGCGCCGTGATCGAGGGCCTGGTCGAGCGCATCGATACCGCCAGCGGGCTTGCCACGGTGCGCATCGGCAGCTCGCGACTGTTGCTGCCCGCGACCGGCATCAGCCACGGCCAACGCGTGCGCCTGCAGTTGCTGGCGCGCGATCTGATCATCGCCACCACGCGACCGCAGGGCCTGAGCGTACGCAACCAGTTGTCAGGCGTTATCAGCAACGTCGTCGACGATGGCGAGCACAATGTACTGGTGGGCATCGATGCCGAGGGCGTGACGCTGCAGGCGCGCATCACCGCATCGGCCGCCAGGCAGCTTCATCTGCAACCGGGACTTCCGGTGTGGGTGCTGGTCAAGGCGGTCTCGCTGCAGGGCCACCGGTTCAGCTGAGTAGAGGCCATACTGGTGTTATTTATCATCAGGTTACGAAGACTTCTTCCCGTTCTTTCCTGGTGACATTTACGTCACTTCCTTGTAACTGCTTTGCACCGGCGCGGTGGGCGAGAATGAGCGCCCCGCAAATACTGGCCGGACCCATGATTCCATTGCGTTCGCGATCCACGCTGTTGCTGGCCAGCCTTTGCCTCGCGCTGCTGACGGCTTGCAGCTCGCGGCAGGATGCAGCCTCGAGCGATACCACGACCCCTGGCGCAACTGGCGTCGGCGCGCAAGTCACGCTGCTGAACGTGTCCTACGATCCCACGCGCGAGCTGTACGAACAGTTCAACAGCGCCTTTGCCGCGCACTGGAAGGCGCAGACCGGAATCGACGTGCGGGTACGCCAGTCGCACGCCGGCTCCGGCAAGCAGGCGCGCTCGGTCATCGACGGCCTCGAAGCCGACGTGGTGACGCTGGCGCTGGCGGGCGATATCGACAGCATCGCCAGCAACGCTCATCTGCTGCCCGGCAACTGGCAGACGCGCTTGCCGCAGAACAGCTCGCCCTACACCTCGACCATCGTGTTCCTGGTGCGCCAGGGCAACCCGAAGCGCCTGTTCGACTGGAGCGATCTGGTGCGCCCCGGCATCAAGGTGATCACGCCCAACCCCAAGACTTCCGGCGGCGCGCGCTGGAATTACCTGGCCGCCTGGGGCTGGGCGCTGCATCAGCCTGGCGGCAATGCCGGCACCGCAGCGGACTACGTCGGCAAGCTGTACCGCAACGTGCCGGTGCTCGATTCCGGCGCACGCGGCTCGACCACCACCTTCGTACAGCGCGGCATCGGTGATGTGCTGCTGGCCTGGGAGAACGAAGCCTATCTGGCCATCAAGGAAAGCGGGCCCGGCAGCTTCGACATCGTCTACCCTTCGGTGAGCATACTCGCTGAACCGCCGGTGGCGGTGGTGGACAAGGTCGCCGCGGCACATGGCACCACTGATCTCGCCACGGCGTACCTGCAGTATCTCTACACGCCGGAGGCGCAGGAAATCATCGCCCGCAATTACTACCGGCCGCGTGATGCGGCCGTCGCGAAACGCCATGCCGAACAGTTCGGCCAGGTGAACACCATGTTGAGCATCGCCGATTTCGGCGGCTGGGCCAAAGCCGGCGCGGAGCACTTTGCCGACGGCGGCAGCTTCGATCGCATCTACCGGGCCGACTAGCACCGATGTCGATACGCATCGAACAGGTCAGCAAGCTCTACCAGGGCGTGCCGGTGGTCAACGATGTGACCATCGAGATCCAGACCGGCGAATTCTTCGTGCTGCTCGGGCCTTCCGGCAGCGGCAAGAGCACGCTGCTGCGTTCGCTGGCAGGCCTCACCAGCATCGATCACGGCCGCATCTCGCTGCACGGACGCGATGTCACGGAACTGCCGGCGCGCCGCCGCGGCGTAGGCATGGTGTTCCAGCACTACGCGCTGTTCCGCCACATGACGGTGGCGCAGAACATCGAATTCGCGCTGCGCATCCGCCGCGTGGGCGCCGCACAGCGTCGCCGCCGGCGCGAGGAGCTGCTGCAACTGGTGGCACTGGAAGGTTATGACGAGCGCTATCCCAGCCAACTCTCGGGTGGCCAGCAACAGCGCGTCGCCGTGGCGCGGGCACTGGCGCACGAGCCCGCGGTGCTGCTGCTCGATGAACCCTTCGGCGCGCTGGATGCAAAGATCCGCGTCGAGTTGCGCGAGACCGTGCGCGCCGTGCAGCGGCGCATCGGCATGACCACGATCCTGGTGACGCACGACCAGGAAGAAGCCTTCGCGCTCGCCGATCGCCTCGGCGTGATGCAGATGGGGCGCCTGCTCGAGACCGGCGCGCCCGAGCAGCTGTATCGCTATCCGGCCACGCGCTTCGTGGCGCGCTTCCTCGGTGCCGCCAACCTGTTCCTCGGCGAGGTGTCGCGCCAGGGCCTGCACCTGGGCGCGGCCACGCTGGCACCCGAACGCGCGGCGGCGGCTACTCCCGCGGGCAGTGAAGCCGTGCTGGTGGTGCGACCCGAAGACATCGAGGTCGCTGCCGAAGCCGCTGAACTGGGCGCGCACAATTTTGCCTCGGGCACGGTCGATGCGCTCACCTTCGCCGGGCATCAACAGCATGTCAGTGTGCGGCTCGATGAACTCTCGCGCATCGAGCCGGCCACTGCGAACGCAGCCAGCGAACAGCGTGTCACGGTCGACGCACTGCGCTCCGCGGCCGAGCAGATGGCCGTACCGCTGCAGCCAGGCGCGCGTGTGGCACTGGGCGTACGGCGTGTGCATGCGCTGCCGACGCCGATCTCCAGCTTCAACCTGATGACCTGCAGCGACAGCGAGGCCGCGCAGCTGGAGCGTTCGCCGCTACTGGCGCAACTGGTGAGCAGCATGCAGGCGCGCGTGATCCGCCGCGGCGAGCAGCTCGAGGCCGGCATCTGCGTATTGCCGCTGGATGAGCAGGCGCCGGCCGCCATTGCCGCCGCGGTGGAGCACGGCGCGCGCCGCATCCTGTGCATTCCGGCCGGTGCGGGTGTACCGCAGCGCATGCTGGTGCACGCGGGTGAAGCGGTACGGCGCGCCGACCTGCTGGCGCTGGTTTCCAGCGTGATGCGTCACCTGCCCATCGAAGCCACGGCAGTCACCCTGCAGCATCCGCAGGCCAGTCGCAGCGAAGTGGTGGAGACGCAGCGCGCCCTGCTCGATACCCGCGCCGAGCTGCGCGGCAGCCACGGCCTGGACCTGCGCAGCGATCGCTTTCTCGGTGACCTGCCGGCGTGGCTGGGCAGCGTGGTCGCGCAACCAGAGACTGCCTTGCTGGTGCTGGGCATGAACCCGACGCGCGATCTCGCCGCGCGCCTGGGAAGCGAAATGCCAATGCTGTTTCGCAGCGGCGGGCATGTGGACCTGCTGCTGGCTTTCGGCAGGGCCGCATGAAGCCGGCACTGCTGCGCCGTCCGCGCCGCCGCCAGGTGCTGCCGGGCTTTGGATTGACGATGGGCTACACCGTGCTGTGGCTGAGCCTGATCGTGATCATTCCGTTGAGCGCGGCGTTCCTGAGCGCCGCGCATCTGCCCTTGTCGCGCTGGCTGCAGATCCTGATGACGCCGCGGGTGCTGGCATCCTTCCGCCTGAGCCTGAGTGCCAGCCTGATCGCTGCCGGCATCAATGCGGTATTCGGCCTGCTGATCGCCTGGGTGCTGACGCGCTATGAATTCCCGGGTCGCAAGTTGCTCGACGCACTGGTCGACCTGCCCTTTGCGCTGCCGACCGCAGTGGCCGGCATCGCGCTGGCAACGCTGTATGCGCCTGGCGGCTGGCTGGGACGCCTGCTGGCACCGCTGGGCGTGCAGGTGGCCTTCACGCCGCTCGGCATCACCGTGGCCCTCGCTTTCGTCGGCCTGCCGTTCGTGGTCCGCACGCTGCAGCCGGTGCTGGGCGACCTGGATCGCGATCTGGAGCGCGCGGCCGAAACGCTGGGCGCCCGGCCCAGCGTGGTGTTTCGACGCGTCATCCTGCCGGCCCTGCTGCCCGCACTGATCACCGGTTGCGCACTGGCCTTCTCGCGCGCACTGGGTGAATACGGTTCGGTGATCTTCATCGCCGGCAACATTCCGCTGGTATCGGAGATCGTACCGCTGGTGATCATGACCAAGCTCGAGCAGTTCCAGTATTCCGAAGCCACGGTCATCGCGGTGGCGATGCTGCTGCTCTCCTTCGCGATGATGTTTGCCGTCAATGGCGCGCAGCTGGCGCTGCAGCGTCGCTACCAGTCGCGCCGATGAGCAGGCGCGAACAATCACCCGGCAGCGATACCCTGGGGCGCGCGCTCGCGCGCAGCCTCCTGATCGGCATTGCACTCTGCTACCTGGTGCTGTTCCTGGTAATGCCGCTGCTGGCGGTATTCACGCAGGCACTGGCCAAGGGCGTCGTGGCCTTCAGCGCCGCCCTGCGCGATGTGGACGCGCTGGCCGCAATGCGCATGACGCTGACTGTGGCCGCGATCTCCGTGCCGCTGAACACGCTGTTCGGCACCGCCGCCGCGTGGCTGGTGGCGAAGTACGAGTTCCGCGGCAAGGGCTTCCTGCTGACGCTGATCGACCTGCCCTTCGCCGTCTCGCCCGTGATCTCGGGCCTGATCTTCGTGCTGGTATTCGGCGCCCGCGGCTGGCTCGGACCCTGGCTCGGTGAACACGGCTACAAAGTGATCTTCGCCTTGCCCGGCATGGTGCTGGCCACGACCTTCATCACCTTTCCCTTCATCGCGCGCGAGCTGATACCGCTGATGCAGGCACAGGGTCGCGATGACGAGGAAGCCGCGCTCTCGCTCGGCGCCGGCGGCTGGCGCATCTTCTGGATGGTGACCCTGCCCAACGTGCGCTGGGGCATGCTGTACGGCATCCTGCTGTGCAATGCGCGCGCGATGGGCGAGTTCGGCGCGGTCTCGGTGGTCTCAGGCCACATTCGCGGCGAGACCAATACGTTGCCGCTGCACGTGGAAATACTCTATAACGAATACAATTTCGTCGGCGCCTTCGCCACGGCTTCGCTGCTGGCGCTGCTGGCCCTGGTGACCCTCGGCCTGAAGAGCCTGCTGGAGCGACGTCATCCGGAACTGCGCGGCGCGCGCGCCGAGCCGGGCAAGGCGCGCATCGCCCATTGACCTGCCCTGCTGCTGCAACACATGCCCAATAACGCAAGCTCCGGCACCGCGCGCAGTTTCCCGCTGGCCAC
Organism: uncultured Gammaproteobacteria bacterium; assembly: GCA_963764065.1. GTDB lineage: Bacteria > Pseudomonadota > Gammaproteobacteria > Steroidobacterales > Steroidobacteraceae > FEN-1191. The sequence continues at coordinate 39,547 of CAVXRM010000011.1, forward strand.
CTGGCTGAGCGGCGGCAGTCTGCTGATCGTGTTCCTGGCCCTGACGCTGATGGCCATCGCCTCCGGCATCATCGTCAATCGCTATGCGCGCAGCCAGGCGTTGGCGCGCAGCGAACTGGCGGTCAGCACCGTCCGCGACTACTTCCGGCGACTCGGCGAGGCCGACCTGGGCGCAGCGCGTGGCTTTGCTGAGAATGCCACCCTGAATCGCCAACTGGCCGAGCCACTCAACGCACTCACCTTCAATATCTACCTGCGCGGCCAATGCGAAGCGCTGCGCCTTACGGCCTGCGCGATCATCAGCGGCGCTGCGAACGCGGGCAACACTGCGACGCTGGTTGCCAGTTCCGATAGCACGCAACCCTGGCCCGAGGCGCTGCGCGCCCATCGCGAACAGGGCGAGCGCTTTGCGCTTGCGCCGCACGGCGGCGGACCGGTATTGCTGGGCGCCACCGCGCGGCTGAGCGGCACTGCAGACTATTCGGTACTGATGCTGCAGGCACTCGATGGCGCGGCGCTGGCCGAGGCCGGCCGCCAGGCGGGAGCCAGCGCGCGTGCGCAGAACCTCAGCAGCTACCAGGCACCTGATGGCGATCCGCTGACACCTCTGCATGCCGCGGCGCTCACGGCGCGCGGGCGGGTAGCTGCGCACATCCCTGCCCTCGACAGCTACGGCGCCAGCACGGTCATGTTCAATGGTGCCGGCGAACCCGTGGCCTTGATCGATGCGCTGCTGCCCGGCTCCGACTTCGATCGCACGGCAGCCACCTATCGCCATGTCGTACTGCTGGTGGCCTTGCTGGTCGCAGCGCTGGCGGGGCTGGCGGGCTGGCTGGCGGCGCGCTGGCTGGCGGCGCCGGTGGTCAGACTGGCGGACATGGCGCGTCGCATCGGCCAGGGTGATTTCAGTCCGGCGGTCCCGACCGCGATTCCGCGTGAACTCGATTCGCTGGCGCACGCAATGGATGAGATGCGCCAGAACCTCATCGAACTCACCGATCGGCTGCGCCGGCGCGAGGCCGAGGCGCAGGCCGTGCTCAATGGCGTGGTCGAGGGCGTGTTTGTCACCGACGAGCAGCGCCTGATCCGTTACGCCAACACGCAGTTCGCACGCATGATGCGTCGCGAACCCCAGGAATTGCTCGGTCAGTTCTGTGGCGATGTGCTGCACCCCAGGCTCAGCGCTGCCGAACGGCCCTGCGAGCGCAACTGCCCCATACTGCAGGCGCGCACCCAGGGTGCCGCGCGCTGCGTCGAGACGCTGCGGCTCACGGATGACACCACGCTCTCGACCGTGGTCGTGAGCGCCGCGCCCAGTGACGGTCGCCAGGTGCAGCTGCTGCGCGACGAGAGCGCACTCGAGGCGGCGCGCCGGGCGCGCGACAGCGTACTCGGCAACATCTCGCACGAGTTCCGTACGCCGCTGGCGGCGCAGCTCGCGGCGGTCGAACTGCTGCGTGCCGGGCTCAATGAACTGCAGCCGGCCGAGCAGTCGCAGCTGCTCGCCAATGTCGAGCGCGGCGTACTGCGCCTGATGCGCCTGATCGATAACCTGCTGGAGAGCGTGCGCATCGAATCCGGGCAACTGGCGATCCGCAGCCAGCTGATCGATGTGGGCGTGCCCGTCCATGAAGCCGTGGAGCTGCTGGGCCCACTGCTCGAACAACAACAGCTCAGCGTGGCCATCGATCTTGCGGCGCTGGCAGGCCAGCAGCTGCGGGGCGATGAGCAACGACTGCAGCAGGTGTTCGTGAACCTGCTGGCCAATGCGATCAAGCATGCGCCCGCGGGCAGCAGCATACGTATCGGCGCTGCCGCCGGCGCCAGCACCGCCGACCTCTGGGTCGAGGATGAAGGCCCGGGCATCCCTGCGGGGGACGCGCAGGCGATATTCGAACGCTTCCGCCGTGGCGAACACAGCGAACCCGACTCTCCGGGTCTGGGGCTGGGCCTGTGGATCGTGCGCTCGATCGTCGAACGCCACGCAGGCACGGTGGGCGCGCTGCGCACCGCAGAGGGGCGCACGCGCTTCACCATCACACTGCCGCTCGCGAAATGAAGATCCTGCTGGTCGATGATGACCTCGACATGCTGGCCGTCACCGCTTTCGCCTTGCAGCAGGCAGGCATGCTGGTGGTCAAGGCGAGCAACTACCACACGGCGCTGCAGGTGTTCCACAGCGAGCAACCGGATCTGGCCATCCTGGACATCAACATACCGGGCGGCTCGGGCTACGATTTGTGCACGGCGCTGCGCCGTGAATCGCAGCTGCCCATCCTGATGCTCACGGTGCGCAATGAAGAGGCCGACCTCGTACGCGCACTGGAATTGAGCGCCGACGACTATCTCACCAAGCCTTTCAGTCCGCGCACGCTGATTGCGCGGGTGCGCGCGCTGCTGCGTCGCGCCGGCACCGGCAGCAGCACGGGCACGCAGGCATTGGCGGGCTTTCGTCTCGACTCCACTTCGCTGGAGCTCACGGTCGGCGACCAGGTACATCGGGTAACGCCGCTGGAAGCGAGGCTGCTGCAACTGCTGATCGCGCAAGCCGGGCAGACCGTGGCTACCGAGCGCCTGCTCACGCATGTCTGGGGCCGGCGCGGCGGTGGCGATCGCCAGCTGCTCAAGCAACTGGTGCATCGTCTGCGCCAGAAACTGGGCCCCGGCGCCGCGGGCCTGCCGCATATCGAAACCGTGCCAGGGGCTGGCTATCGGCTGATCTAGCGCGTCCAGGCGAGCGTTGCCTAGGCACTAGTACGGATGACGCAGCCACGTCGCGGGCATGTAATCGAGCTGCAACAGCGCGGAGGAAGCCATGCGCACCATTCGCCGGATACTGGTCGCGGTCAGTGAGCTCAAGGCCACCGCCCAGGCGCCACTTGAACTGGCGGCCCGCATCGCCCGCGGCTGCGGCGCCGAGCTGGAGCTGTTCCATAGCCTGTCGGCGCCGATCTACGCGGAAACGGTAGTGGGCGATGATCGCACGCTGAGTGCCTACGCCCGCGAGACCCAGGAGCGTGCCCTGCTGCGCCTGGATCGTCTCGCCGCGCGACTGCGGGTCGATGGCTTGCGGGTCGCGGTGCATGCCGAGTGGGACTACCCGCCGTTCGAAGCCATCGTGCGACGCGCGCTGGCGAGTGATGCCGGCCTGATCGTCGCCGCGCGCCGCGGTCACCATCGATTCCGCGCGTTGATGGGCTACACCGATTGGGAACTGCTGCGCGCCAGCCCGGTTCCGGTGCTGCTGACGCGTGGCCGACGACGCCGCGGACGCGCCAAGGTACTGGCCGCTGTCGACCCACGTCATGTCAATGCCAAACCCGCCGGACTCGACCGGCAGATACTCAGGCTCGCGGGCCAGGTGGCGGGCGCGCTTGGCGCAGCAGTGCAATTGCTGCATGTCATGGAACCCTGGTTGCCGGCGATGCCGCTGCGTGACCTGCGGCCCGAGGCGCGCGCAGCGCTCGCCAATCTCAGCAGCTCCTGCGGCCTCGGGGCCACACGCAATCACCTGTTGAGCGGCAGCGCCGCGGTGGAAATCCCGCTCGCCGCGCGCCGACTGGGCGCCTCACTGCTGGTGATGGGCGACATGAGCCGTCGCGGCCTGCAGCGCTGGTTCATCGGCGATACCGCAGAGCGCATCGTGGATGAATTGCGCTGCGATGTACTGATCGTGAAGCCCGCAGGCTTCAAGGCGCGCATCGGGCGCCGTCGACGCGGCATGTACGTGCTGCCCAATGTCCCCATGGCCTGAGTTGCTCACCTGAAAACCTCATGAACACAGCCACCCACCTGCCACCTATCCGTGAGGCCACGCTCAGGCACCAGCTCGAGCTGCTGCACCAGCGGCGCGATGCCATACGTGCCGAGCTGATGAGCATGTTGTCGGAATCGGAACGCATTGCCGATGCCAACTTGGGTCCGCAGGTGCGCGACTGGAAGGACACGGCTTTTGCTTACCAGTTGGCCGGCGTGCACTCCACGACCATCGCCCAGCTACGCGCAGAACTCGGCGCCGTGGGCGAGGCGATGACACGCATCGGCGATGGCAGTTATGGCACCTGCACGCAGTGCGGCCGACCGATCGCCGCGGAGCGCCTGGCGGTACAGCCCGCCGCCAGTCGCTGCCTGGATTGTCAATCCCGGGCCGAAGCGCATGTTTAGCGCCTGATCGCTTCCCCGGGATTTGGGAGTTTGCGGGGCCTGGCGTTATGCTGGCCGAATGAAACCACGATTGCACGTGCCGGCGCCGCCCGCGCGGCCCGGCCAGGCGCCTGATTTCAGTTACCTGCAGCTTTCGCCCGCTGGCGAACTACCACGTCCGGAAATTGGCGCCTCGTGGCGCGAGCTGGACCTCCTCTCCACGGGCCTGGTGCGTGTCCTGGATGACTCTCACCATGCGGTCGGTTCGTGGGATCCGCACCTGGACCCGCACGAGCTGCAGGTCGGGCTGCGGCACATGGTGCTGACGCGCGTATTCGATGATCGCATGGTGCGCACCCAGCGCCAGGGCAAGCTTTCTTTCTATATGAAGTCCACCGGCGAGGAAGCCGTGGCGGTTGCCGCTGGTATGGCACTACAGCCGGGCGACATGCTGTTCCCGGCCTACCGGCAACAGGGCCTGCAGATGGTGCGCGGCCAGCCGCTGGTCGACCTGATGTGCCAATTGCTCTCCAATTCGCGCGACATGTGCAAGGGCCGGCAATTGCCGGTGATGTACCACTCGGCAAAGGCGCGGCTGTTTTCGATTTCGGGAAATCTCGCGACGCAGTTTCCGCAGGCGGTGGGTTGGGCGATGGCCGCCGCCATCAAGGGCGAGGATCACATCGCCGCCACCTGGACTGGCGAGGGCAGCACGGCCGAGGCCGATTTCCATCACGCACTGCTGTTCGCCTCGGTGTATCGCGCACCAGTGATACTCAACGTGGTCAACAACCAGTGGGCGATCTCCACCTTCCAGGGCACGGCCGGCGGTGAACAGAACACTTTTGCAGCGCGCGGCCCGGCCTATGGATTGCCGGGCCTGCGCGTTGATGGCAACGACTACCTGGCGGTCTACGCTGCCACGCGCTGGGCCGCTGATCGCGCGCGCACCGGCGGCGGCGCAACGCTGATTGAACTCGTGACCTATCGTGCGGCCGCGCATTCGACCAGCGATGACCCTGCGCGCTATCGGCCGCGCAACGATCATGAATTGTGGCCGCTGGGCGATCCGATCGAGCGGCTCAAGCAGCACCTGATCGCACTCGGCGCCTGGAGCTCCGCCAAACACGAGGCGCTGGTCGCCGAGCTCGATGCGCAGGTTGCCAGCGCCTGGAAGGAAGCCCTCACCTACGGCACGCTGAACGAAGGCCCGCGGCTCGATCGCGACCTGATGTTCGACGACGTGTTCAAGGAAATGCCCGAACACCTGCGACGCGAGCGCGACATGCTGCGCCGTGAATCCGGCCAGTAGGGTCACGCCATGGCGCAGATGAACATGATCCAGGCGCTGAATTCCGCGATGGATATCAGCATGGGGCGCGACCCGAGCGTCGTGGTGCTGGGCCAGGATGTCGGCTTCTTCGGCGGTGTGTTCCGCTGCACCGACGGGCTGCAGCGCAAGTACGGCGAGCAGCGCGTGCTCGATACGCCGATCGCCGAAGGCGGCATCATCGCGGCGGCGATCGGCATGGGCGTGAACGGGCTGCGGCCGGTGGCCGAGGTGCAATTCGCCGACTACGTGTATCCGGCGTACGACCAGATCGTCAGCGAACTGGCGCGCCTGCGCTATCGCAGCGCCGGCGAATTCTTTGCGCCGGTCACGGTGCGCATGCCCTGCGGCGGCGGCATCCGCGGCGGGCAGACGCACTCGCAGAGCCCGGAGGTGCTGTTCGCGCATGTCTGCGGCCTGAAGATCGCGATGCCCTCCAACCCCTATGATGCCAAGGGCCTGCTGATCGCCGCCATTGAAGATGACGACCCGGTGATCCTGTTCGAGCCCAAGCGCCTGTACAACGGCCCCTTCGATGGCGACCCGACCAAGCCCGCGGTGCCGTGGAATACGCATGCCAAGGGCGAGGTGCCGATCGAGCATTACACCGTGCCCTTCGGCCGCGCCGAAATCGTACGCGCCGGCAGCCAGGTGACGGTGATCGCCTACGGCACGATGGTGCATGTCGCCGAAGCGGCAGCTGCTGCTGCCGGGCTCGATGCCGAGATCATCGACGTGCGCAGCATCGTGCCACTGGATGTCGATACGCTGTGCAAGTCGGTGTGCAAGACCGGGCGCTGCGTGATCGCCCATGAAGCTACCCGCTTCGCGGGCTTCGGCGCCGAACTGGCCGCCACCGTGATGGAGCAGTGCTTCTGGAACCTCGAGGCACCGATACAGCGCGTCGCTGGCTGGGATACACCCTATCCACACGCCTTCGAATGGGAGTATTTTCCCGGTCAGGCACGGGTGGCGATGGCGCTCAAAGCTGTCATGGAAGGCCGATGAGTACACATTCATTCAAATTGCCGGATCTGGGCGAAGGCACGGTTTCCGCGGAAATCATCGCCTGGCATGTGAAGCCTGGTGATGTGCTGACCGAAGACCAGCCGCTGGTCGAGATGTCGACCGACAAGGCGGTGGTCGAGGTGCCCTCTCCCGTCAGCGGCCGCGTGCTGAGCATCAACGGCAAGCCTGGCGACACGATCGCCGTCGGTGCGGAGCTTGCGACCTTCGATACCGGCGCAAATGGTGCGGCAGCGCCTGCTGCGGCGGCGAGCGCCGGCGCAGCAGCAAGTTCCTCCAAGGCTGCGACGGCAGCGGCCGCTCCAGCATCATCCGGCGCGACCGCCGCCACTGCCACAACCGCGGGCCCGGTGCGCGCCTCACCGGCGACGCGCCGCCGTGCACTCGAGGCCGGCATCGACCTGGGCGCAGTCGCGGGCAGCGGTCCGGGTGGACGCATACAGCCTGAGGATCTCAGTACGCGCACCGCGGTGGCGGCTGCGCCGAGCGCTGCGGTGAATGACGAACGCAGCGAAGAGATCCCGGTGATCGGCATCCGTCGCGTGATCGCCCAGCGCATGAGCGAGGCGGCGCGCAGCATTCCGCATTTCTCCTACGTGGAAGAGGTGGACATCACGCAGCTGCAGGGCCTGCGCGCACAGCTCAACGCTGCCGCGCGACCCGCGGATGCCAGCCTGAGTTACCTGCCCTTCATCGTCGCCGCACTGCTGCGCGCGTTGCAGCGCTTCCCGCAATGCAATGCGCACTACGATGCGGCGCGCGAAACGCTGCTGCGTCATCGCGCAGTCCATGTAGGCATTGCCACGCAGACTGCCGAAGGATTGAAAGTACCCGTGGTGCGCAATGCGCAGCGGCTCGAGCTGCGCGCACTGGCGGCGGAGATCGGCCGCGTCACGAGTGCGGCGCGCGATCGCAGTGCGCGGCGCGAGGAACTCAGTGGCTCGACCATCACGGTCACGAGCCTCGGCAAGCTCGGTGGCATTGCCAGCACGCCGATCATCAACCTGCCCGAGGTCGCGATCATCGGCGTCAATCGCGCCGTGTTGCGCCCGATGATCGTCGATGGCCAGGTGCAGCCGCGGCTGATGATGAATCTCTCATCATCCTTCGATCATCGCTTTGTCGATGGCGCCGATGCCGCGGGGCTCATCCAGGCGATGCGCGAGCTGCTCGAGCAGCCTGCGACCATTTTCATGCCGGGCGGCTGAAGGCGGCAGCGCGCCTATTGGGCTTCGAGACGCGGACTCGCGTGGGTGAAGGCCTGCATGCAACCGCTGAGCGCCGGATATTTTGCGGTGATCACATACACCGGTACCGAGGCGAGGAAGGTCGTGTAGCGCCCCTTGGCCTCGAAGCGGCCGCGAAACGGTGAAGTCGCGAAGAAATCACCGAGCCTGGGTACGATGCCGCCGCCGATGTAGACACCGCCGCGCGCATTGAGCGTTAGCGCGAGATTCCCGGCCACAGTACCCAGCCAGCCGCAGAACATGTTCACCGTATCGCGGCAACGCTGATCGCTCCCGTCGCAGGCTTGGCGTGTGATCTGCTCGGCGGTGGGCTCGCCAGGCGCCACACCATCGAGCTGTGCCAGCGTGCGATGCAGGAGCTCCAGACCGTCGCCACTCAGGATGCGCTCGGCAGACACGTGCGAGTACAGGCGATGGATGCGGCTCACGACCGCCATCTCGCGCTCATCCACCGGCGGCAGGGTGGCGTGGCCGCCCTCGCCCTGCAGCGCCAGGCATTGCCCGCCGTTCCACACCAGGCCAGACACGCCGAGCCCGGTGCCCGGACCGATCACGCCAATGGCGCCGTAGGCGAGCGCCGCACCGCCACCCACCTGGTAGCGCTCATCGGCCTTGAGCTCAGGCACGGCCAGCGCCAGCGCCGTGAAGTCATTGAGGAACATCAGCCGCTCCAGGCCCAGCGTCGCACGGGTCTCCGCGGCGGAAAAATCCCAGCCATTGTTGGTGAGCGCGACACGATCGCTGAGCAGGGGCGCGGCAACTGCGAAGGCCGCCACTCGCGGTATCGGAATGCTGTGCGCGGCACGCAGGTCATGCAGGTATTTGTCGGCGGCGGCGGCCGGCCCCGCATAACTGGCGCACTTGAGCACCTGCTCGAAGTGCAGCGTGTTCTGGTGCCACACGCCAAAGCGGGCGTTGGTGCCGCCGATATCGGCCACCAGGATTGACTCGTGCTTCGAAGGACTGTGCGCTTTCATGGCCCGAAGTTTACGCCTATGCCGCGCAGCGTGGGCACAGCCCGCCAGCCGCTGACTCCGCGCTGAATCAGAACATCGTATTGTCGTTGGCGGATTTCTCGGGCACGTCCTGCACCACATCCCAGTGCTCGACGATGCGGCCTTTCTCCAGCCTGAAGATATCCACCACCGCCCAGCCCCGGCCGCTCTCGCGGTCCGCCGCATTGCGCACCACGCGTGCATGCACCGCCACCAGGTCGCCCTGCGCCACGGTGCGCTTCACTTCCTCGCGCAACTCTGGAAACATCTCGTGCGTGTAATAAGTGAGCGCCTTGATCGACGCTTCGCGACCGTCGGCGGCGATCGGATTGTGCTGCCGGTACTCGGCACCGACATACAGGTTGAAGGCCCGCTCGACCTCGTGCTTGTTGAAGATCATGTCGACGAAGGCCAGCACGGTCGCGGTATTCTGCTGTGCGCGCGCAGCACGGGTCACCGGGCCGGTGCTTGCGCAGGCCGAAAGCGCTACCGCCACCAATGCAAAAATCGCGCTACGCATGAGATCCCAGAGGATTACTCATTCGCGCGCGCCCTGCAAGGGCTCGGGTGGGGGCGTCTGGAAGGTGTAGCGCGCAAGCCCTGAGAGCGCGCCGGCGGCGTCCCAGGACCATTCCGCAAACACAGCCGCCCCTGCGGCGTCGATGGTCAGCACGGTCGAACAGCGGGTGCCGTAGTCCTGTCCGCGCACGAAGGCGCTGGAGAGCATGCGCTCCAGTTCCACGCTGAGGCCGGTCAAGGGCAGCTGTTCGTCAGGTGCCGGCTCCGAGTCGCGCAGCAGCTCCAGCATTGCCGCGGCATTGGGGAGCGTCAGCAGGGCCTCATTCAACCGCGACTTGGCGCGCTGCACCTTGGGCCAGGGCGTATCGAGCAGATGGTTCGAGAGCGCATACAGGCCGGGCTCCAGCAAGCGTGACTCGCGGGTGGTGCTTTCATAGATACCCAATGTCTGCCCGTCACTGCACAATACATTGTAGGCGTTGCAACGCTCACCGCGGCGCGCCAGCTCGCGCAAGCCCTGCGCTGTAGGCCAGGCCGCCGACAGGAAGTCGCTGACCAGCGTGCCACGACTGGGCGCATCAGGCCGATGCGCGGCGGGGTCGCGGAAATTCGTCAGTGCTGCGAAGCGCCCGCCACGGGTCACGCCCAGCCAGGTGCCGCCGGCCTGCAGATCGCGGCCCGCCAGGATGTCGCCCTGCGGCCACCAATCCGCTTCCTCGCTGGGCCGGCCGAAGTATTCGTCGCGATTCGCCGCCAGCACGCAGGGGAAGCGCGGGTGCACACGCCAGGCAACCAGTATCAGGCACATGGAAATCGCCCCGATGTAAAAGTGCAATGTAAACCGAAGCTGCCATAATCGCCCGCCAAATGTGTACCCACAACCGCTTCCATACCCTGCTGCTGGCAGCGCTTGCGGCCATGGTCGGCATGAATGGCACGCTCACCGCTGCTCCGCTGCGCACGGCACTGACGCTGAAACCCGGCGATGCCCTGGCCACGGGCAATGAATGGATCTCGTTGCCCGACATCCGCGTCGGCGATGGCGCGCTCAATACCTTCAATGCGCTCTCGATGCGCGAGCGCGGTCTGCTGCAACCCGGCGGCGCGGGCGCGCGGCCGGTACTCGAACCCTATTTCAAGGCCAACGACAAGGCTCTGCCTCTGCATGACCTGCAGTGGAGCCTGCTGGCGTACTGGATACCCGAGGCCCGCCAGGATGCTGACGGGCTGGAACTCACCCTCACTTATTGCGCACCGAATGGCTATCGCGCCGCGTTCATCCGGCTGCGTGCAACCAACCATCGCAGTGTGGCCGTACCGGTATCGCTGGGCATGCGCTCGTCCTTCGGGTCGCTCAGCCGCGTTACCTACATTCCGGTGGAACTGCGCGGCGAGCGTACGATCGGCGCCGCGCCCTGGGTGTCACCCGGCGAGGTCTACAGCTACATCACCAGCGATACGCGCTTTGCCTGGGCAGTGGTGCATCCGGGCTCCATCGCCACCACGGGCGGACCGCCGACCGCGCTCGCACCCGAGGCAGATGCCGTCCACACGGCAGTGCTGCAGCCAGGTGAGTCCACCGAGGCGCTATACGTTCTGGCGGTCGGTGTGGAGGAATTCAGCGCCGCGCACAACGCCCGGAGCCTGCGAGAAATGCTCGATCGCCACGGGTCCGAGGCCATGATCGGGGAAACCGCTGCGTGGCTCGCGGCGCGCGCGCGCACCACGGGTCGCGCCGATCTCGATACGCTGATGAACCGCAACTTCCTGTTCACCGCTTTCTATGCCTGGGGCCGCACTATCGACACCGAGCAGCTGGTCGGCGTCACCTCTCGCAGCCCGCGCTACTACGTGTCGGCCGGCTACTGGGACCGCGACGCGATGCTGTGGAGCTTCCCGGGCCTGCTCGATTTCGACCCGCAGATGGCGCGCGATGCGCTCGATCATGCGCTGACCGTGCAGCTGCGCAATACCGGCACGCACAGCCGCTTCATCGATGGCGTGGTGCTGGAAGACGGCTTCCAGCTCGATGAAGCCGCGGCGCCGGTGATCGCCTGGGGCGCGTACATGCGGGCGCGCAATGACCAGGCCTTCCTGCTGGCGCACCGCGACGCGCTGTACTTCCTGCGCGACCGGCTGCTGGGGCGATTCGACCAGAGCCTCGGCCTGTATTCTTCGTTACAGGATTCGCAGGACGAATTCCAGAAGCTGCCCTTCCTCACCTACGACAACGTGCTGGTGTGGCGCGCGCTAAACGACCTGGCGGCCCTGTTCAAGCGCCTGCCGGACGCGGGCAGCGCCGCCGACATGCAGCGTCGCGCGACGGCACTGCACAGCGCCATCATGGCGCGCTCGGTAACCAGCCAGGCGCCAGGCGCGAACGGCAGCATCTTTGCCTCGGCCACCGACGGCAAGGATTCCATCACCACCGACATCCCACCCGGTTCGCTGATGAAGCTGCCCGCGCTCGGTTTCATCGCCGAGACCGACCCGCTGTTCGCGCGCACTTACGACTGGCTGCATTCGCCCAACTACAAGTACTCCTACTCCGACCAACCCTACGGGCTGCCGGGCAGCTATCGCCTGCCCTTCACCACCTCATGGGTGATCGCCGATGAGCTGCTGCTCAAGCGCTCGCACGAGCGCGCGGAAAAGCTGCTGCTCGCGAGCCCCTGGGATGCAGGCATTATTTCCGAAGGCATCGATCCGGCCAGCGCGCAGATGGATTTCGCCGGCCGCGCTTTCGCGACCGCTGCTGGCTACGTCGCGCATGCGATTTGCCAGACCGCCTGCCGCCCGCCGCTCCATTGATTTCGACTACTGACAGGAGTCCGCCACCCATGAAGCCCTCTACCCCGCGTCACCTGCTTGCGGCCCTGCTGTGCGCAGCCGCCACACTACTTTGCGCCCAGGCGGCGAGCGCCGCCGCCGCGAGCGCGGCCACCACTACGATAACGGTCAGCGTTGATGCCAAGGCCGCGGGCAGCGCCTTTCCACACTTCTGGGAACAGATGTTCGGCTCGGGTCGCGCCGTGCTGGCGCTGCGCGACAACTATCGCAAGGACGTGCGGCTGGTGAAGGGCGTCACCGATTTCCGCTACGTGCGCTTCCACGCGATTTTCCACGACGAGGTCGGGCTGTTCGATCTCGACGCCAACGGCAAGGCGGTCTACAACTTTTCCTACATCGACCAGATATATGACGGCCTGCTGGCCGAAGGCGTGCGTCCGCTCGTGGAGCTGAGCTTCATGCCGCAGAAGATGGCGGCTGATCCCAAGAAGATCTTCGGCTTCTGGTACAAGCCCAATGTCGCGCCGCCATCGAGCTACACGCTCTGGGATGACATGCTGGACGCCTTCGCGCGCCACCTGATCGAGCGCTATGGCATCGACGAGGTCGCGCAGTGGTATTTCGAGGTGTGGAACGAGCCGAACATCGGCTTCTGGGGCGGCGAACCCTACCAGCCCACCTACTACGAGCTCTACGACCACAGCGCGCGCGCACTCAAGCGCGTGAATGAGCGCCTGCGGGTCGGCGGCCCCGCTACCGCGCAGGCCGCGTGGGCCGGCGATTTCATCAAGCATTGCCATGACAACAATGTGCCGGTCGATTTCGTGTCCTCGCATGTGTACGCCAACGATACTTCGCAGGACATATTCCACAATGACATCCCGGTGCCGCGCGATCTGATGGTCTGCAGGGCCGTGCGCAAAGTGCACGATGAGATCGTGTCCTCACCGCTCCCCAAGCTGCCGCTGATCTGGTCGGAGTTCAACGCCAGTTACATGAATGAGCCGAATGTCACCGACAGCGTCTACATGGGGCCGTGGCTCGCCACCACCATCAGCCAGTGCGATGGACTCACCGAGGCGATGAGCTACTGGTCGTTCTCCGATGTGTTCGAGGAACAGGGCGTGGTGAAGACGCCCTTCTATGGCGGCTTTGGCCTGATCGCGGCGAACGACATCCCGAAGCCTGCCTACAATGCCTTCGCGATCCTGCATCATCTGGGTGACACGCGGCTGCCGACCAGCAGCGAATCCACCCTGATCACCCGCCGCAAGGACGGCACGCTGGTGCTGGCGCTATGGAACTACGCGCCGCCCGATGGCACTGGCGCGGCCTACACGCCCCCGGGCCCACCGGGCCCGTCAAAGTCCTTTGCGATCGAGGTCAAGGGGCTGCGTGCGGGTGCCAGGGCCATGGTCTGGCGCGTAGACAGCGACCACGGCAACGTGGTGAGCACCTTCGACGCGATGGGCCGCCCGGCCTACCCGAGTCGCGAGCAACTGGCGAAGCTGCGCACGGCGGCCAAGCTCGACCTGCCGGCGAGCGTCACGCTCAAGGTCGGCAAGCTGCGGCTCGATGTCCCCGCGCACGGACTCGCGGTAGTCGAGCTTCGCTGACCGACCCTGGAAATGAGCGGCGTGCCGTGGAGTGCGCGCCGCTCACTCCTTCGCGATTGCGTCCAGCTTCTGTTGCATGGCGGCGATCTCGGGATTCGCCATGAAGTTCTTCCACAGCAAACCGCTGCGGTAGTTCTCGATCATCGCCGTGATCGGCGCCTGGTTCAGCCCCATGTAGATCGCCGACACCCAGCCGGCGGTCGGGCTGTAGGCATCGCGCGGGCCGTAGATATCCCAGAGCTCGGCGCCCAGGTCGCGGTAGTAGTGCTTGAAGGCCTGCATCGAGGCCTCCGGCGTATAGGGGAATGAGGCCAGCGCGCCAGTCAGCGTGATCGTGCCATCGTCATTTTGCGCATCGGGCGCTGGCGTCTTGTAACCCGTGGGGCCATCACTGGCTGTGAGGCCCCAGGCATCGGAGCCATAGCCGGCAAATCCCTTCGGATTCGCCACGCAATAAGCGCGATTGATCAGCGCAATATTGCGGTTGTTCTCGAAGTACGACGTGGTATAGCGATCATGCAGGCTGTGCGGATCGGGACCGAGGAAGGAATAGTGCGTGAAGAACAGCGGGCCGCCGCTGCCCACGCCCACATCCAGCTTGATGCCGAAATACGTGTTGCCATTGCCGTAGTGCTTGCCATCCGGGCTGCCCGACCAGCCCTCGCGATATTCGAGCGCCCGCGCGTTCTGCCCTGCCCAACCCGAGTAGTACATCGAGGCCGGCACGCCATGCGTCGGCGAGGCGATTGCCAGCAGATAAACCACCATGACTTCGTTGAAGCCGATCAGCGGATGGTGGATCTGGAAGCCCCACTGTGGAGACCAGTGCCAGTACAGAAAGTCGCTGTGGGCATCCTGGCGATACCAGTCCCACTCCACGCCTTCCCATAGCTTCGTGATGCGCTGGTACAGATCGCGCTCGAGCGCCGATTCGCCCTTGAAATACTGGCGCGCGATCAACAAGCCTTCGATCATGAACGCGGTCTCGACCAGGTCACCGCCATTGTCGAGCATGCCGAACAGCGGCAGCGTCTGGCCCGTGGCATCGTTCATGTAGTGCGACCAGGCGCCGTGATAGCGCGGCGCATGCTCGAGGAACTTTACGATCTTGTCGAGGCGCTCCAGCCCTTGCGCACGAGTGATGAAGTGCCGGTCGGTCGCGGCCACCAGCGCTGCGACTGACATGCCGCTGGCTCCAGTGGCGACGATGCGATCGTCACCGGGCTTGTTCTCGTGTGCCATGCCGGAGTTCGGGCCGGCGCCTTCCCAGTAATACTGGTAGGCCGCTTCCTGAAGCATGCTGAGCAGCTCTTCGTCATTGAGCTCGCGGGTCGCGGCGCTCGCTACGGCCGAGGCTGGCGACTCGCGGTTCTGCCAGTCGGCGGTGGTGAGCTTGTAGCTGGCCTTGGCACCGGCGCGCCCGATGAAATCCGAATAGAGATGCGTACCCGGCAGCTGGATGCCGATCGGCGCATAGGCGGCGCCGTCGAGCGAGCGATAGACCACGTAGTGCGCAATGTTCGCGCTCTCGTCGGCTTCCCAATGCAGCAGCACGTGCCGGTCGTAGCCTTTCGCGGTGAGTTTCGCCGGCACCGGCAGCACCGGCGCCGCACCGCCCGCCTCGCCCTCATCAGCCACATGCACCTGATCGATGATGAGCGTATGCGCGACGTTGTCGGCCGGGCCCTGGTGGAAAATAATGCTCTGCAGGCGCTCGGGATGAAATTCATAGACCGAGGCGGATTTCATCCCTGTCATCGGCACGCGCACCTGCACCCAGCGCTTCGCAGGAATATCGCCTGTGTATTTTCCCAGCGCCACCGGCACCGTGAAGCTGCCGGGAAATTCGGCCACCTGCAGGCCACTGCGCGCGTCGGAGAGCAACAGGTTGGGCAGATCGGTGGCGGCAATCGCCTGCGGCGAATAGAGCCAGAAATGCAGCGTCGCGCCCTTCAGTTCCGGAAAGCGGTTCGGGAAATTGACGATGTGGATCTCGGCATCCCAGGCGCCGCCGGGCGCGGACTGCCAGGCAATGCGCAGGGCATTGGGCGGCGAAAGGAAATTCTGCGTCTCTACAGGCAGCCGGTAGCCCTTGCCTTCAAGCGTACTGGGCGCAGTGGCCTGGGCGGCGCTGTTCCAGTAGTGGCCCGATTGCGGGCTGTTGTCGAAAATGGCGTGGCGATAGTAGGCGGTCTGCGCCGGCGCCGTGGAACACACGAGGCCCATGGCAAGCAAGGCAAGTAGATCACGACGCAGCATAGGTCCCCCGGTCGATCGGTCTGCAACAAGGGCAGCTTGCCAAGTTCAGCGCGACTGTATCACGCGTGCCGGAATCTCAAGCAACGCCAGACCATTGACCGGCACTGAGATGCGCAGCTCACCGCCACGCAAGCTGAGCCTCTGCGGCGCTCCCGTCGCCGAACTGCGATTCAGCTGCCCGATCTGCTGTCGCGTCGGATAGCGAGGCGAACCCATGGCCGCGTAGGCCGGCAGCACATTGCCATGCATCGCATCCACGCGGCGCACGAGCACCTGGCCCGCCGGATCCACATGCCTGAAGTGCAGCGTGAATTCCTGCGCAGCGCCTGACTTGTCCGGGTCAACGACATTCCAGAGCGCGACCAGCAGCGTGCCGTCGGCGCGCCGGGTCACCAGCGTGCTGCCCGCTTCGCTTGCGAGCCGTGTCTCGCCCAGGCGGTGCAGCAGCTCGTAGGCATAGAAAGCAGGCTTTCTAATGCCGCCGGCAGCAATCGTGCCGAAGCCTCCGTAGAAGGGTTCGCGCACCACGCCGTTTTCCTCGAAGACATCGTCGAAGGTCCAGTAGGACAGGATGTCCACCAGGCCGTCGCACTGGCGGATGTCCTCGGCCAGCGCCGCGCCGACATAGGTGGTGTCGCGCGCCTTGTATTGATCGCCGAACGACGGCACGTTCCATTCCGTCCACATCAGCGGCAACGCGGGCAGCGCCGAGGCGCGTATTTCGCCGCGCACCTTGCCGATCGCGCGGCATACCCGCTCATCGAGCGGAACGTCTTCGCTGCGGTGAAACAGGTTCTCGACCGTGTCGTCGGCATAGCCGTGCGTAGAGACAAAGTCCACCGGCACGCTCTCGCGGCTCACATGCGCCAGAAAATCCGGCACCCAATCGGCGGCAGCGGTGGCAGGTCCACCAACCCGCAGCCGCGCATTCACCGACTTGAGCGTGCGGGCAGTGTGATCATAGAGCTCGAAATAGGTGGCCTGCTTGGGTTCGCCCGACCAGAAATCGATGTTCGGCTCGTTCCAGACTTCGAAGTACCACTGCGCGACTTCGTCGATGCCATAGCGCTCGACCAGGTGCTCGGCGAAGGCGCGGATCAGCCCATCCCAGCTCGCATAGTCCTTCGGGGGCGCCACGTTCTGCTGGTACCAGAACGGGTGGAGGTCCTGGCGCGCGGCCAGCTTCTTCGGCATGAAGCTGATCTCGACGAAAGGCCGAACGCCGTTGGCCAGCAGGCCGTCGTAGATCTGATCGACGTACGAGAAGTTGTAGAGCGGATTGCCCTGCTCGTCCTCGTCGTAGACGCCCACCTCGTCGTGGAAGATGGCGTGAAAGCGCAGGTATTTAAGATCAGTGGCCTTCTTCAGGGCACGAAGGTCATCGCGGTAACTCTCGCGCAGGGCGAGGATGGCGCGTCCGGAGCCGAACACCTGCTCCCAGAAATGGGGGAACGGCGTGGCGGAAGCGTGCGCGTCAATCGCAATATGTTCGACGCGCTCGCCATCGTGGGCAGCATTCGCAGGGGCACACCCCACCGTCAGCAGCAGGGCCAGCCAAAACGCATTGCAATTTCGCACGTTACGCCCTCAAGCCAGATTGCGACGGCGGTTGATCGGGCCCATGCCTCGCTCCGTCGGTCGCTTTGGTCGTCCGAATACAACAGTTTTTCGGGGGTAATCGACGGCAGATTCGCCTGGCGCTGCCGCTGAAACCCCTTGCAGCCGCGATGCTGGCATCGCATGTGCCGGCCGCGGCGCGGATGCATTTCTGCACCCGCCCGCGGGGCTCGCGACGGTCCGGCAGTACGCTGGCCGTAAACGTTTACTTGAGCGGCAACTCATTTGACATCGCTACCTGTGAATGCATAATACGCGTAGAAAACGTTTACACCGCCTCAATTCAGAACATTGGGGCGTTAGTGGCGCGAGGTCCAGCGAGGGGCGGGGAATTGGGGAAATTCATCGGAATTCCGGTGCTTCGTAACGATGCACCACGTTCAGCCCTGCGATTCGCCGGATGGCGCGTCGATTTTTCTGGTAGCCAGGTTTAATTGGGCGTTGCGTGCCAACAACAACTCGCGGTGACTTAAGTACCAACGGGGCCAGGCAAGATTGTTACGTGAGCCGGGGTTCGGATCCGTGGCGACGATGGGCTGGTCGTGTTGGCGTTTCTGGCATCTAAAACTAAGGGATGTACATGAAAAAGAAGCATTTTCGTCTCCAGAAGAGAATCCCACCTTCGCTGATCGCTATCGCGGTGGCTGCTGCGATCCATGCGCCGACGATGGTGTGGGCGCAGAGCGCCGATGCTGCCCTGGAGGGCATGGCCGCACCGAACTCAGAAGTCGTCCTCGTCAACAAGGACAATGGTTCCACCCGTCGGACTACCGCCCGCGCTGATGGATCGTATACGGTCGTTGGCTTGCAACCTGGAACCTACATGGTGACCAACGGGAGCAACAGCAAGGAAGTAGCCCTTAGCGTTGCAACAACTGGCCACCTCGATCTGGTCGCTGCGCCTGAGACCCTTGCAGAAGTGGTGGTTACCGGCAGACGCCTGGTTGAAACCCGCACATCAGAAGTCAGCGGCATCGTCTCTGCGCGGGAAATCGAAACAATCCCGCAAATTACCCGCAACTTCCTGGAATTCGCCGACACCATTCCAGGCGTGCAGTTTACGGTCAATGGGAAGGGCAATACCTCGTTGCGCGGTGGCACGATGGAAGCCGGAACTGTCAATGTCTATATTGACGGTATAAGCATGAAGGACTTTGTCGCGGGCGGTGTCTCGGGACAGGCCGGCAATGGACTGAATCCCAACGAGGGTAGTCCCGGGAATCCGTTTCCCCAGTCGGCGATTGACCAATACAAGGTCATCACCAGCAACTACAAGGCCGAGTTCGATCAACTCTCCTCGACTGCGGTTGTGGCCCAGACCAAGTCCGGGACCAACAGATTCAGTGGCGATGCCTTTGCAAACTTTACCAACGAAAACCTGCGAGCGCTGACACCCGCTGAGGCAAGTGTGGGGCAGCAGAAGCCAGGGAAGACCTACGAGTATGGCGTCTCCATTGGCGGCCCGATCATAGCCAACGAATTGCACTTTTTTGCCACAGTGGAGAACAAGAGCCTCCAACTGCCAAACACGGTGTTCCCGGTCGCATCGAGTGGTCTGACAACGGCGCAGGCCCAGGCGTTGCTGCCGCCCGGCGTGGCCGCGGAATTTGGCCCTACCAGCAATCCGTTCAAGGAGACGCTGATATTCGCCAAGCTCGATTGGGAGCCGAGCGCGAATGATCGCCTTGAATTGTGGGATTTGCATCGCCATGAGACTTCGGTCTCCGGAGCCGCTGGACAAACCGCAGCCAGCGCTGCTTCACAGGTCACCAACAAGAATGACCGGATCAACCTGCGCTGGCAGCATTTTGCGGACAGCTGGAGCAATGACCTGTCCCTGACCTATCAGAATGCCACCAACGGGTCTTCGCCAAATTCGCAGAATGCCCAGTACGTATACAACTACCTCAACAATGGCCCCCAGACGCTGATCCAGGTGGGCGGAATCGGGCCCAATGGCGTGAGCAATGAGTCTCAGAAGGGAATTACCTTCGCGGATTCGATTACCTGGAATGACATTGAATTCGCGGGGCGCCACACCATAAAGGCCGGGTTCAAACACTCGGCACTTAATTTTGGTTCGCAGATTCAGGGGCAAGGCGTGTCCTACAAATACGCCGTAGGCCCGGCAGGGGTTGACCCCACGCCTTACGAAGCCTCTTACAGCCCGCTGACTGGGTCCTTTGGAAGTCCCTCGCTGAGTTATGGGGACCACCAGTACGGTTTGTTTGCCCAGGACGACTGGCAAGTGACCCCGCGCCTGCTTGCCAACATCGGCCTGCGCTGGGACTACGACGCACTGGACTTCTGGGCGAATCACATCACGCCGTCTATTCTGACTGACGCGCTGGCTGCCCCCTATCCAACTGCTGGAGGCGGCACCCCCGGCGAGAGTTACGCAGATGCGCTGGCGCTGGGTGGCATCAACATCAGCAACTACATCGGCACTGGATCAAACCGCAAGCCGCCCTCCAGCAACTTTCAGCCGCGCCTTGGGCTTTCGTTCGACCTGAGCGGGGACCAGAAGCACGTCATATTTGGTGGCTGGGGCCGTAGTTACGACATCAATGAATTCCAGAAGCTGGCGTTTGAATCCACCAAGACCGCCAACGCCGTTACGGCCACTTTCAATGACCCGCTGTATGCAGCCAGCTGTCAGCCTGCCGACAACGGCTGCCTCACCTGGAACCAGAACTACTCGACGCTGGCCGGCATACAGGGGCTCAGCCAGAATGCATTTTATAGCGAACTCGACGTGGTCAATAACAGGATCAAGATGCCCTATTCGGACCAATTCACCATTGGTATGCGCAACCAGATCGGCACCTGGAACACCAGCGTTGCAGTGACTGAAGTCGACAGCTACAACCGTCTGGTTGGTTGGCTTGGGTTTCGAAACGCCTCTGGCGGTTACCTCGCCAACTGTGGCTGGGGCACCAGCGATGGCTACGCTCCGGCATGGTGCAGCAACGACTTCAAGCCGCAGGGATTCCCCGCGGGCGCCAACGCCAACCTGATTCTCTGGGACAATGCAGGTCGTGACAAGAATACCCAGGTGTTGATCTCCGCTGAGAAGCCATACACCAAGGAATCAGGCTGGGCGCTGCACTTCGCTTACACCTATTCGAATGCCGTAGTGTCTGACGACTATAGCTATGCCGGTGGAAATCTGTACCAGTTCGATTTCGCGACGCCTTGGTCATTCCCGTTGCTGTCAAGTCCCGTCGTCGCGCGGCATCGTCTGGTGAGCACGGGCTCGATCGACGGACCCTGGGGATTGACGTTCAGTGGCAAACTCACGCTGGCGACGCCGATCGGGGCTGTGTTCTCGACGGGTTGCGGGAGTCGTTTCGACTGCAACAACGGCAGCACCGACCCCAAGGACTGGAACAACTGGCTGGCCGCAGGCGCTGGACGCCCGTCCGGAACGCTGGGGGAACACAACCTGGATATCTCGATTACCGAGAACTTCCATATCTCGGCGCTCGCCAAAGCGTATTTGAGACTCGATATCCTGAACGTCACGAATACGGCGATCTGGGATCCAGGAAATGAGTCCTCCAGCTGGACATACGGTCAAGCCCCAGTTGTGAGATACAACAAGGACGGCGGGATTCTCGGTGTTCCTCGCACGCTGAAGCTGACAACGGGCTTTAGCTGGTAATCCAGACTTGCTGAATCTGGGCGGAGTGATTGGCCAACGGCTACTCACTCCGCCCTTTTTTCACCATGGATCAGGCCTCTCCCATCGTCTTTCCGGGCAGCGTGGTCCTGTATATTGATTGGTAACCAACTGATGCAGGGGCACGCCAGATGAGCGCGGAGCCGGTTTCCAAGGTGCTGATTGTCGGGGGAGGAACTGCTGGCTGGATGACCGCCAGCGCTCTCTCGAAGCTCCTGGGCACCCAGGTCCAATTGACGCTGGTCGAGTCTGACGACATAGGGACTATTGGCGTCGGCGAAGCGACCATTCCCCACATCAAAGCCCACAACACGCTCGTTGGCATCAACGAAGTGGAATTTGTCCGCGCAACCCAGGGCACGTTCAAACTCGGCATTGAATTTGTCGACTGGGGTAAGAAGGGTGACGCCTATATCCATGGTTTTGGCACCCTCGGATTTGATGTAGACACACACCCCTTCCACCATTTCTGGACTCGTGCCAGGCTCAAAGGGATTGGCGGGGACCTTGCCCGGTACTCCTTCAACGTGCTCGCGTGTCGTGCCAACAAGTTCATGGCGACGCCAACTGATGCGCCCAAGAACTCGCCGCTCGCAGACATTGCCTACGCGTATCACTTTGATGCGTCACTCTACGCGCGCTATCTGCGTACCTTGTCGGAGCGCGCCGGCGTCAGGCGTATCGAAGGCAAGGTCGTTGAGGTCATCCAGAACCCGGAAAATGGGTTCGTCGCCAGCGTCAAACTCGCCAGCGGCGAGGAACTCCCGGCAGATTTTTTCATTGACTGCAGTGGCTTCAGGGGAATCCTGATTTCAGAGACACTCAAGTCACCCTACCGCGACTGGACCAAGTGGCTTCCCTGTGATCGGGCCATGGCGGTGCCCTGCAGCAATGTCGAGCCGCCCGTCCCCTACACGCGCTCCACAGCCAAATCAGCCGGGTGGCAGTGGCGCATCCCGCTGCAGCACCGGGTCGGCAACGGCTACGTCTATTCAAGTGCTTTCATCAGTGACGACGATGTCCACAAGGAGCTTCTGGCCGGCCTCGATGGCAAGCCCTTGGCCGAGCCCAGGAAAATACCCTTCACCACAGGATTCAGGCCCGAACCGTGGAGAAAGAATGTTGTTGCCATTGGTCTGTCGGCGGGCTTCCTGGAACCCCTGGAATCCACCGCGATACATCTGATTCAGCTCGGCATCGCCAAGCTCGCGCTCTGCTTCCCTCGCAAGGATATGAGCCCCCATCTGCAAGCGCTCTACAACAAGCAGGTCACCTTCGAATTTGAAAACATCCGGGACTTCCTGATTCTTCATTACCGCGCCTCGACCCGCGACGACACACCGTTCTGGGCTCATTGCCGGACCATGGAGATTCCTGACAGCCTGCAGGAAACGATGGATCTGTTCAGAGAGAGTGCCCGCATCTACCCGAAATCAGGCGATCTGTTCTCGGTACCCAGCTGGGTCCAGGTCATGATCGGACAAGGCATCATTCCGCAGGATTTTCCGCCGGTAATTAATTCCTTCCCGGAAAAGGATCTGGAGCCATTCCTGAATCAGGTGGAAACGGTCATTCAGTCCAATATCAAAGTCATGCCGTCGCACGAGCAATTCATCGATAGATTCTGTCGAGCTCAAGCGGACGCTCGTCAGCCCGGTACACCCTGACACATGGCAGTGACAATCAAAGATGTGGCCCTCAGGGCGCGCGTATCGATCGCCTCGGTCTCGCGTGCGCTCAACGGAACCGGCACGGTCACCAGCAAGACGCGCGAGCGCGTGCTGCGCGCAGCACAGCAGCTGCGTTACACGCCGCACCAGGCCGCGCGTTCGCTGATCACACGCCGCACGCGCACCATCGGCGTGCTGCTGCCCGACATCCACGGCGAGTATTTCTCGGAGCTTATCCGTGGCATAGACAAGACCGCACGCGAGCTCGGGCTGCACCTGCTGGTGACCAGTTCGCACGGTGATTCTGCCGAAGCCCGGCTCGCACTCGAGTCCATGAATGGCCGAGTGGACGGCGTAATGATCATGTCACCTCACGTTGACGATGAGTTGGTGAGCGGCGCCCTGTCTGAGGCGCTCCCGGCGGTGCACATGAACATGGCCGCCATCGCTGGCGACTCGCCCGCATTTGTCACCGACCACTTTGGTGGCGCCTGCGCCCTGGTGCGGCATTTCGTCTCGCTGGGCTACCGGCGAATCGCGCACATCACCGGGCCGGAAGGCAACTGGGATGCCGAGGAACGCCTTCGTGGCTACAAGGCGGTGCTGCCCCGTTTTGCGCTATGGCCAGAACTGATCGTTCGCGGCGACTTCAGCGAGGAGTCTGGCTACCATGCGGGCCGACACCTGCTGACGTTGGCGTCGCGACCCGATGCGGTTTTCGCCGCCAACGACATGATGGCCATCGGCTGTCTGTATGCCTTCACCGAAGCCGGCATGCGGGTGCCAGACGATGTGGCCATAGGCGGTTTCGATGACATTCCGATCTCCAGGTACGTCACCCCTGCGTTGACTACAGTCCGTGCCCAGACCACGGAACTCGGCCGGCAGGCGCTGAGCGCACTGGCACTGGCCATTGCGAGTCCAGGGACCGGTAAGGGTCAGCGACACGTACTCGATACACAACTGGTCTTGCGCGATTCAAGCCACCGGACACCCGTTCGCGAACCCGGCAATCACTGATCGGCGGAGCTCAAACCATGACCTGGATGAGTCGGCGCCGCTTCGTTCAATATTCCAGTGCGCTGGGCGCCAGCCTGCTGATACCTGGCTGTGCGCGGCCTGGGAGGCCCAAGTCCGCGGGTGACACGGCACTCCCTGCCCCGCCGCCCATGTCCATCGATGCGCTGCTCAGCCGACACGCAGCGGCGCACCTTCAACTACTTCTGGCAGACCACCGAAGCCGCGCGCGGCCTGGCGCCCGACCTGTCAGCCCGGATGCCGCGCCAGCCAGCATCGCGGCGATGGGCTTTGCGTTCACCGCGGTGCCCGATCGGCGTCGAGCACGGCTGGGTCACGCGCGCCGAGGCCGCGCAGCGCGTGCGCAGCTGGCTGGAGTTCCTGCGCGATGCGCCGCAGGGACCGGCGCCACCGGCGTCACCGGCTACCAGGGTTTCTTCTATCACTTCCTCGGATGCCAGCACCGGCACGCGCTACCGCGAACTCGGAGCTCTCGACGGTCGATACGGCGCTGCTGTTCATGGGCGTGCGTTTCTGCGGCCAGTATTTCAACGGCGCGGACGCGAACGAAACAGCGATCCGTACGATCGCCGAATTCAGTGTGCGAGCGCGCCGACTGGAACTGGATGCAGGCGAACGGTCCGGGCATCTGCATGGGCTGGCGCCCCGAGACCGGCTTCCTGAGCGCCGACTGGACCGGCTACAACGAAGCCATGCTCGATGTACCTGCTGGCGCTCGGCTCGCAGTCGCATGCCGGTGGGCCCGGATTCCTGGGCCGTCTGGACGAGCGGCTACGCGCAGCAGCTGGGGCACGCATCCAGGGCGTCGAGCACCTGACCTTCGGCGCCGCTCTTCGCGCACCAGTTCACGCAGGTGTGGGTGAACCTGCGCGGCATCAACGACGCCTACATGAGCGCGCAAGGGCTTTGACTACTTCGAGAACAGCCGCCGGGCCGTGCTGTCGCAGCGCGCCTACGCGATCGCCAATCCGCTGCGGCTGGCGAGGGCTACGGCGCCGACATCTGGGGCCTGAGCGCCTGCGATGGCCCCTACGACGGCACGCTCAACTATCGCGGCGCAACCACGCAGATTTCACACCTACGCGGCGCGCGGCGTGTACCTGCAGCGCCAAGGACCAGATCGACGATGGCACGCTCTCGGTCAGCGCCACGCTCGGCTGCCTGCCGTTTGCACCGGAGCTCGTGACGCCGGCGGTAGCCGCGATGTACCAGCGCTACGGCTCGGTCGATCTACGGCGAATACGGGTTTCATCGACAGCTACAACCCGAGCTTCAAGTACGAGGTGCCCTTGCTGAGCGGCCGCCGTGTCGGCGAGCTCGGCTGGGTTGACTCACGCTATTATGGCCTGACCAGGGACCCATCGTGGCGATGATCGAAAACTACCGCAGCGGACTCATCTGGCGACTCATGCAGAACGATCCCGTGATCCGCCGTGGCCTGCGCGCGCCGGCTTCACGGGCGGATGGCTGGGCTGAAGCGCCTGCCGGGCTGCTGCCCTGTGGGCCGCTGGCCCTGCTGCTAGGCGCCTGCGGCCATCGGCGACCCAAGGTCGAAGTGCTGCACTTCTGGGCGATGGGCGACGAGGCCGAGGTGCTGGCGCAGCTGCTGCCGGAATTCGAGCGCACACACCCGCTGGTGCACGTCGAGGTGCAGCAGCTCGCGTGGACCGCCGCGCACGAAAAACTGCTCACCGCGATAGCCGGCGATGCCACGCCCGACCTGTGCCAGCTCGGCAATACCTGGATCCCCGAACTGGTGGCGCTGCACGCGCTCGCGCCGCTCGCAGGCGCGCGTCGGCGCATCGCGCGCAGATCGTCCGCCGACGACTACTTCCCAGGCGTCTGGCAGACCAACGTGCTCGACGGCGCGCTCTACGGCGTGCCCTGGTACGTGGACACGCGCCTGCTGTTCTACCGCAGCGACCTGCTGCAAGGCGGCGGGCTATCGACGCGCCGCCGGCTGACACCTGGGCGGACTGGCTCGCGCAGATGCAGGCCATCAAGCGCATGGTGGGCACGGATCGCTACGCGGTGCTGCTGCCGCTGAACGAGTTCGAGCCACTGCAGGTGCTGGCGCTCCAGCAGCCCGAAGCGATGCTGCGCGATGGCGATCGCTACGGCAATTTCCGCAGCGCCTCGTTCCGGCGCGCGCTGGCGTTCTATCACGACACTGTTCCAGCAGTCGCTGGCGCCCGACGCATGACCGAGACGCAGATCTCCAATGTGTGGAACGAATTCGGCCGCGGCTATTTTTCCTTCTATGTCTCGGGCCCCTGGAACATCGCCGAATTCAAGACGCCGGCTGCCGCCCGAGCAGCAAGGCAGCTGGATGACTGCGCCGATGCCCGGCCCCGATGGGCCCGGCGTGTCCAGCGCCGGCGGCTCGAGCCTGGTGATCTTCGAGCGCTCGCGCCACAAGGCCAGCGCCTTCGCAGCTGATCGAGTACCTGTCGCAGCCCGGCCGTGCAGCAGCGCTTCCATGAGCTGACCGGCGACCTGCCGCCGCGCCGCAGCAGCTGGCAAGGCGGCGCGATCGCGCGCGATCCCTACACGCGCGCCTTCCGCACGCAGCTCGAGCACCTGCGGGCCTTTCCGCAGGTGCCCGAGTGGGAGCAGATCATGCAGGCCATGCGCGTGATGGCCGAGCGCGTGGCGCGGGCGAGCAGGATCGAGCCGAAGCGCACGGACCGAGCTCGATGCCGAGGTGGATGCGCATGCTGGCCAAGCGCCGCTGGCTGCTCGACGCGCAAGGCGCAGCACATGAACCGCCAGTGCGCGCCGGCCGCATGGTGGCTTCTCGCTGCCGGCGCTGCTGCTGATCGCGTGTTCTTCCTGCTGCCGGTGGTGGCCGCGCTGGCTGCTGAGCTTCACCGATTTCGATCTCTACGCGCTGGCCGACCCGGCCAACCTGCGCGTCGTCGGCCTGCGACAACTACCGCACGCTGCTCGCCACGCCGATGTTCTGGAAGGCGCTGGGCAATACCGCGATCTTCGTCGTGCTGGGCGTGCCGCTGTCGCTGCGCGCCTCGCTCGGCGCCGCGCTGCTGCTCGAGTCGCGGCTGGCGCGCTTGCAAGCGGCTTGCTTCGCACCGCGCTGTTCGCGCCGGTGGTCACGACGCTGGTGGCCGTGGCGCTGATCTGGCGCTACCTGCTGCATACGCGCTACGGCCTGCTGAACTACGTGCTCAGCGCACCTGGGCCTCGCCCACCATCGACTGGCTGGGCGATCCGCACTGGTCGATGCCGTCGATCGTGCTGCTCGCGGTCTGGAAGAACTTCGGCTACAACATGATCATCCTGATGGCCGCGCTGCAGGCCATTCCCGAAGACCTGCACGAAGCAGCGCGCTCGATGGCGCCGGCGCCTGGGCACGGCTGCGCCACATCACGCTGCCGCTGCTCGCGCCCGACGCTGGTGCTGGTGGGCATCGTCACGGTCAGCGGCTATTTCCAGCTGTTTGCCGAGCCCTACGTCATGACGCAGGGCGGACCGCTGCAGAGCACGGTCAGCGTGCTGTATTTCATGTTCGAGCAGGGCTTCAAGCTGGTGGAACCTGGGCTTCGCCTCGGCGTGGCCTTCGTGCTGTTCGCGCTGATCCTGCTGCTCACCACGCTGCAGCTGCGGCTGACGCGCGCCTGGCGCGTCATGCGCATGAAGCAGCGCACCGCCAGCTGGCTGGTCAATGGCACGCTGTGGCTGCGGCGCTGCCTCACGCTGTTCCCGCTGCTGTGGATGGTGTCGGTGTCGCTGATGCCCACCGGCAGCTTCCGCCAGCTACCCGCCGCCGCTCGTGGCCGGCGCACGCCACGCTTCGATCATTACCGCGAGCTGTTCGCCGCAGCAGCACATGGGGCGCTATCTCTTCAACAGCGTCGATCGTCGCAAGTCAGCGCGACGCTGCTGGCGCTGTTGTTCAACGGCATGGCCGGCTACGCCTTCGCGAAGCTCCGGTTCCGCGGTCGCGAGGCGCTCTACCGGCTGCTGCTCGCCGGCCTGATCGTGCCGGCGCAGGTGACGATGATCCCGCTGTTCGGGCTGCTGAAATTGCTGGGCCTGGTCAACAGCTACGCCGGCGCGATCGTGCCGGGCGTGGCCAGCATCTTCGGCATCTTCCTGGTGCGCCAGTACGCGCTGTCGATTCCCGACGAACTGCTCGACGCCGCGCGCATCGATGGCGCCAGCGAATGGCGCATCTTCCGCTCGGTGGTCGTGCCGGTGCTGGCGCCGATCCTGGTGACGCTCGGCATCTTCGTGTTCCTCGGCACCTGGAATGATTTCATGTGGCCGCTGATCGTGCTCACCGACCGCGACATGCAGACGCTGCCGGTGGCGCTGGCCGGCATGTCGCGCGAGCACGTGCAGGACAACGAGCTGATGATGGCCGGCGCGGTGGTGACCGTGCTGCCGGTGCTGCTGCTGTTCCTGGCGATGCAGCGCTACTACCTGCGCGGCATCATGGCTCGGCAGCGTCAAGGGCTGAGCGCGCGCCACGACACGCAGGCCGGCGCGCTGGTGGCGCGGTGACTTCAGCTTTGGCGAGGCGCCGTGGCTCGCGATGACCTGAGCGCGTAGTAGCGGCACTGGCCTTGGGCGTGCGCTGCTGCGTCGCGTAGTCGACGTGCACGATGCCGAAGCGCTTGGAATAGCCGAGCGACCATTCGAAGTTGTCGAGCAGCGACCAGACGAAGTAGCCGCGCACGTCGGCGCCCTGCGCGATCGCGCTCGCGCACGGCGCGCGATGTGCGTGCGCAGGTAGTCCACGCGCAGCGGATCGTCGATGCCGGCCGTCTTCGGCAGGTCGGCGGATCGAAGAACGCGGCGCCATTCTCGGTGACGTACAGCGGCAGATTGCCGTAGCGCTCCTTGACCCACAGCAGCGTGTCGGTCAGCCCCTGCGGATACACTTCCCAGCTGGTCTCGGTGTAGGTCGCGCGCGGCTGGCGCACCTGCGCCGCGCGCACCGGCCAGCGCGGCATCGTCTGCGCGTCGACGTTGCGCGTGTAGTAGTTCACGCCGATGAAATCGAGCGGCTGGCGGATCAGATCGAAGTCGGCCGCCGGCCATTCGCGGCCAGGCCTCGCCGAACACTTCGCGCATTTCTTCCGGATAGCTGCCCAGGAACACCGGATCGAGGTACTGGCGGTTCATGTAGGCGTCGGCCCGCGCCGTGGCCGCCTGGTCGTCCGCGCTGCGGCGCTGGCCGGATACTTGGGCTCGAGGTTCACCACCAGGCCGATCTGGTGCTTGCCCTCGGCGCGGTAGGCCTGCACGGCCGCGCCGTGCGCGCGCAGCAGGTTGTGCGCGGCGATCGGCGCCTCGAAGCGGTTGCGGTGGCCCGGGCGCCAGCGCGCCGTGCAGGTAGCCGCCGTCGGTCACCACCCACGGTTCGTTGAGCGTGACCCACTTCTTCACGCGGCCATCGAGCTTGCGGAATACGACGCTGGCGTAGTCGGCAAACCAGTGCGGCGATGTCGGGATTCAGCCAGCCGCCGCGATCGTCGAGCGCCGCCGGCAGATCCCAGTGGATACAGCGTGACCAGCGGCTCGATGCCGTTCGCTCAGCAGCTCATCGACCAGCCGATCGTAGAAGCCGAGGCCCGGCCGCATTGACCGCGCCGCGCCCTGCGGGCAGCACGCGGCTCCAGGCAATGCTGAAGCGGTAGGCCTTGAGGCCCGAGCTCGCGCATCAGCGCGACGTCTTCGCGGTAACGGCGGTAGTGATCGCAGGCGACGTCGCCGGTGTCGCCGTCGCGCACCATGCCCGGGTGTGCGGCAGAAGCGCTGCCAGATCGACGGCGCCCGCGCCGTCGGCCAGCGGCGAGCCCTCGATCTGGTAGGCCGAGGTCGCAGCACCCCAGAGGAAACCCGTCCGGAAAGCCGGCCAGCAGCGTTGTCGTTCACTGTTGTTATTCCCACTCCGGACGCCGCCGGAAAACGTTTACATAGCCTTGTTGTTCGCGATTGTATACGATCCGCAGGCGGAGCAACCGCAAGGGATAAAGCATGGCCGGCGTGCGACTGGAACAGGTGCGCAAGGTCTACGACAACGGCCAGGTGGCCGTGGCCGGCGCCACCTTCGAGGTCGCCGACGGCGAACTGGTGGCGCTGGTGGGTCCCTCCGGCTGCGGCAAGTCGACGCTGCTGCGCATGGTCGCGGGCCTCGAGAGCATCACCAGCGGCAGCTGCGCATCGGCGAGCGGTGGTCAACGATGTGGCCCCGCGCGATCGCGACATCGCCATGGTGTTCCAGAGCTACGCGCTCTACCCGCACATGAACGTGCGCGAGAACCTGGCCTTCGGCCTGCGGCTGCGCGGCGCCACGCCGGCCAGCATCGATGAGCAGGTGCGCGCGGCTGCCGCCACGCTGGAACTGGGCGACCTGCTCGATCGCAAACCACGCGACAGCTCTCCGGCGGCCAGCGCCAGCGCGTCGCGCTGGGCCGCGCGCTGGTGCGCAGTCCGCAGGTGTTCCTGCTCGATGAACCGCTCTCGAACCTGGACGCCAAGCTGCGCCTGAGCATGCGCACCGAGATCGGCCGGCTGCACCGGCGGCTGCGCGCGACGATGCTGTACGTGACGCATGACCAGATCGAGGCGATGACGCTCGGCCAGCGCATCGTGGTGTTCAATGCGGGCGAGATCCAGCAGATCGATACGCCGATGAACCTCTACAACGAGCCGGCCAACCTGTTCGTGGCGGGTTTCATCGGCAGCCCGGCGATGAATTTCTTCCGCGGACAGCTTGCGGCGCGACCCGCAGTGCAAGGCTGCTGTGCCGAGGCGACGCTTTGCCGTTGCCCTCGGCGCCGGCGAGTCTGCGTGACAGCGGCGCCGAGCGCGAGCTCGTCGTCGGCGTGCGACCTGAGGACCTGCGATTGGCGTGCGGCCAATGGGGCCGGCACCGATGCGGACAGCGGCGCCCACATCGAAGCCACGATCGAAAGCGTCGAACCCGTCGGCAACGAGATTTTCCTCAGCGTGCACTACGCCGGCGCGGACCGCGTCTGCCGCGTTGCCGCCCCAGCCCCTGCCGGAACCGGGCCAATCGGTGCGGTTGCGCTATCCGGCCGGCGCAACCTGCAGGTACTTCGATGCGGCTCACGGTACCAGGCTCAGTTAGACGGGCCGGCACTTGCCTTGGCTGCACGCGCGGCGCTATACTAGCGCACCGTGCGCCTCGTAATTCACCGGGGCATCCACGATGACCAGGTCAAAGTCCATTGCCGAAGCACGCGTTCTGGCGATAGCTGCCCTCTCCGCACTGCCGCTGACGGCACTGGCGGCAGATGCCGCGGCGAAGCCGCCAGCGCCGACCGATGACCGACAAGCAGTTGATCGAGAGCGCGCTGTCGGCGGCCCCGGCCGGCGTGCGCAAGCACGCCGACTGTCGTGGCCGATGGATGCCAAGGGCGAGATGCGCACGCTGCGCGAGGGCACCAACGGCTTCACCTGCATGCCGGACAACCCGGACCACGCCCGGGCCCGACCCGATGTGCATGGACAAGGACTCGATGGACTGGGTGCACGCCATGATGACCACACAAGGCGCCACCGGCGGGCAAGGTCGGCCTGATGTACATGCTCGCCGGCGGCACCGACGCCAGCAACACCGATCCCTATGCCGACGAAGCCCACGGCCACCAATCACTGGATCAAGACCGGCCCGCACGTGATGATCGTCGGCGCCGACGCGCGCTTCTACGATCAGTACCCGAAGGACGCCGATCCCGACACGTCGCGTGCCGTACGTGATGTGGGCCGGTACGCCCTACCAGCACCTGATGGTGCCGGTGAAATAGGCCCGCGGAAAACGGGCTAGCGACCTGGCGGCGTCACGGCGATGAAATTGCGCTCGTCGTTGACATCGCCCAGGCCGGCGTAGCGCGCGTACTGCGGATATGGGAACACCGGCCGCGTGAATTTCGCGGCCGGTCCCTCATGCGCGCCGATCATCCTGTCGGGCGCCTCGCCACGCTCGACCCAGGCTTCAAGATAGGCGAGATAGTCGATGTGATCGGCGCCCTCGCCTCCGCCGCAGTGGCCCATGCCAGGCACGGTATAGAGGCGAAAGAACTTCTGCGCGTCGCTGCGACTGCCGACGAGCTTCTCCACGTTCTCGTAGTAATCGTAGATCGCTGACATCTCGAGGCTATCGCTGCCGCCCTGGTAAACGATCAGCTTCGCGCCCGCGGCGCGGAACTTGCGCAGGTCCGGGTTGGTATTGTTGTACAGCGCGCCCAGCCCCAGGCGCTGGTAGTCGTGTTCGAAATCGAAATCGGCCTCGTGCCATTGCTGACCGGGTGACGGCACGTAGAGGTTGTAACCCAGATCGCCCAGCGCCTGCGCGGCATCGGCGGGCGCATCGGCCGACGCATCGGGAAGCCACGCGAGCTCGGATCCCGGGAACGGGCCGCGCGTCGAGAGGCTGCTGCCATCGGCGCGCGCCGGGCCTGCGTACATGCGGTGCACTGCGGCGAGCTGCATGGCACTCAGGCAAGCGGATTTCTGCTGCGGCTTGCATAGCGCCTCGTCGCCGCGAAACGGACAGCCCACCGGATCACCGATGATGCCATCGGCCACCCCATCGTCGAGGTCGCAGGCCTGGAGGGCCGCGGCGTGCAGCAGCTGCAGGTCGGCGCCGCTCAGCAACGGCTTGCCGGCAGCATCCCGCAACACGCGCCAGGCCCACACCGAGCGCATCAGCAGGTCAGCCTCGTCCATGTCGGGATCACCGGCAATGATGCCGTCGAAATCCCATGGGAAACGCTGCGCCTCGATCATTCCGAGGTATCCGCCCGTCGAGCAGCCCATGAAATAGGCGCGGCGAACCTGCTGCGCGTAGTACTGGTTGACGATCGCACGCGCCGCCAGCAACGCCACGTGCGCGGCGCGATTGGCGAAGTCGACCTGCGCCGCAAGGTCATCATCGGCCCAATGAGAATTGCCGCTGGGCGACTGATGCCCCATGTCGGAAGCTACGCAGGCGTACCCGCGCCGCAAGGATTCTGCGCAGTCGTTCAGCTCAATGGTGCCGCAATAGCCCCCGCACCCCAGCTCCAGCAATTTCCCGTTCCAGCCTTTCGCGGGCAGCTGGATAGCGATGCCGACCTTCGGAAAGATGCTCGCCCGCACCTCGCAATGTTCGGGCAGCTGCGCCACCGCGCGCACGTAACGCGCACCGGTAATGCGCGTGGGCGCATCTGGCAGCCTGGCAAAGTCACCCTGTTCAAGCGCGACGCAGGATTGCGCTGCTGCGTCGCTGGCGCGATCTGCATTGCTGACGCGGGCCGCAGTGTCGGCGCGCTCCGCATCGTGGGCACTGCCCAGGCCCGACACGGCACCCGGCACGATGCCGGCGAGCGCGACCAACGCCAGTCCGGCAAGCTTGCGCGCACTCATCACAGCAGCGCGATCACCGCGGCACGCAAGGCCTCGACGCTGACCGGGCCGCGATTGGCGCTCAGCACCTGGCGGATCACGCCCTCGCGATCGATCACGTAGCTCAGCGGCAGGCTGCGTGGCGAGCCAAACTCATTGCGCGTCGCTTCGCTCAACATGCCCAGCGGGTAGCCGAGACCCTTGGCCGCCTTGAGCGCATCGGCGCGGTCATGCCGGTCATCGGCGCTGAGCCCGATGACCACGAGCCCGCGCTCACGCAATTCCTGCGCCAGCGCATCGAGCGCCGGCATTTCCGCGCGGCAGGGACCGCACCAGCTGGCCCAGAAGTTCAGCAGCACCACGTGGCCGCGCTGCGCCGCCAGGTCCACGACCTGGCCGTCGAACTGGCGGGCCACCAAGGCCGGGCGCGGCAGCGCCTGCGGCTGGCGCCTCGCCTGCCAGCGCCGGGCCAGCACCCAGCGCCAGCGCGACGAGAGTCGCCAGCAGCGGCGCGAATGCGCCTTCAGAAGTGATAGCTGGCATTGAACTTCCACATCTCATTGGCGAACAGCTGATTGCCGCGCGCGTTGGTATGCAGCGGCACCGCGACGTCAGCATAGAGGCGGAGCTTGCCCACTTCCAGTTCCAGGCCCGGCGAGACGAGCACGCGCGTATAGCCGGTTTCATCCGGCAGGCCATCGGGCCCGCCATCGGGGCGGCGATGCACATAGCGCAGTTGCCCGACCGGACTCAGCTTCGCGCTGCCAGAGAGCTTCCAGCCCTCATAGTAGGCGCCGGCCACCAGCACCACCTCGCCGCCAGGCAGGTAGTTGTCCTTGTGCGCGATCGGCTGATCGAGCTGCCCCTGCAGGTAGTAGGCCCACTGGTTGTCTTTGGTGATGCGCCCGAGGTGATAGGCACCGAGCAACAGGTCGGTGCTGCCACTGCCGATCTGCGTGTCGGCATCGAAGCCGGGGAAGCTCGTGTCGCCGTTGGCGAGCTTCAGGCCGAAGGTGATGCCGGTGGACATGTCGGCGGAGAGGCCGGTGTAGGTGCCCTTGATGCGGATATCGCCCACCGCACCATGTCGGAACTCTACGATGTCACCGGTATCTTCATCCGTAGTCTGGAAGTAGCGATGCCAGTACGGCACCTCGATCGACATACCCCAGGTGCGGTTGAACTGGTATTGCCCGCCCACGGTGACAAAGGTCGACTTGATCGCCTTGTCGGGATTGTCCGCCGCCGGGGCACTGTGGGTACCCGCGTAGTTGTGGCTCTGGTCCAGATAGTCGTATTCGACGAACACCATGCCACCCGCGTGGCTGGCGTACATCGAACTGGTGCCCACATCGAAGATGCCGCAGCCGCAGGCGCAGGCCAGCGCCGGGCGCGGTGCCAGCAGTGCACCCGCGATCAGCAACAACGCGAGCAATGCCAACAGGCGATGTCGTGCAGGTCGCGCCGACTGCGCCGCTTGTGCGCCGTGCAGGCGCGAGAGAGAAATGTCCATGATCAACTCCCGTGAAATCGTTGTGAATGGCGCGCGTGCCCGGCAACAGCCCGGCGCGGCGCTTCAAGAGCAAACGGTTTTCAGGCGGCGGCCGGAGGGCCGCGGGGAGCGAGGAATCGAAGTGGAATGGATGCGGGCGCGCTGCTGTCGAACGACGGCAGCCGCGCCTGCACGATCTCGAAATGCTGTGCCGCCAGCGCGGGCGCGCTGAAGGCCAGGGCCGCGCCGCCAGCGAGCGCGAACGGGCAACTATCGGACTCGGCGGAACTGCCGCCCTGCGACCGCACCTTGATGGTGGTGATGGTGATGCGTGGCGAGTGCTACCGCATCGGCGGCATAGTCGGAGCAGGCCACGACCGTGACATGCCCATCTCCCGCCGCCCACATGAATCCGACCGGCACCAGCGAGCGCAGTGCGAAGGCCAGCACTGCCAGGGTCGCCAGAAGGTGCCGCGTCTTCAACTGGGCATCGCTCCGGGCACGTTGTCTTTCAGATCCTTGCCGTCGGTCGAGATCAGGTGATGGTTGAGCGCGAAGCGGGCGATGCCCGCCGCATTGTGCAGCTCGAGCTTGCGCATCAGGTTGGCGCGATGCTTCTCGACGGTCTTGACGCTCAGGTTCAGTTCGCGCGCCACGGCCTTGTTCGACTGGCCCGAGGCGATGCGCGTCAGCACCTGCTTCTCGCGCGCGGTGATGGCGCTCAGCGGATTCTGCGGCGACCTTCTCGTCACGATTGAGGTAACTGGCCAGCACCCGCCCGGCCACCGCCTTGCACAGGAACTGCTGGCCGGTGGCCACGGTGCGGATCGCGGTCATCAGCTCGGCGTGGCCCGAATCCTTGAGCACGTAGCCATCGGCGCTGCAATCGAGGCCGGCGCGGATGTATTCCTCGGAAGCGTGCGCCGTCAGCAGCACCACGCGCACCTGCGGGCACACGGCGCGCAGCTCGCGTACCAGCGCGAGACCCGAGCGGCCAGGCATGCCGATGTCGGTCAGCACCACATCGGGTTGCAGGCGGGCGGCCATGATCACGGCTTCGTCGTAGGAAGCCGCCTCGCCCACCACGTTGAAATCGGATTCCAGCTCCAGGAGCGCGCGCAGGCCTTCGCGCAGGATCGCGTGGTCGTCGACCAGCATGAGACTTAACGTAGTGCCGAGTCGTTCGGGCACCGGCGCCGGACTTACCGCGCCCGAAACAACGGGTTCGACGTTCATCAGTGTCGGGACCTGTGCCCGGCCGCGATCGGTTTTCGCAGCCTTCCTGCCTGGCTTGCCCTGATTGTAGGAGCTTTCGTCAGCGCTCATCTGGGCACCTTGGGGGTCAAACAGGGGTCAAAGTGTGACCTGGGCCACAATTCTAACGCGGCCGGCAGGGCCGCGGTGCGCCGGGCTAGTGGTGGCTGGCGCCCTGATCCTGGCCGGCCGAGCGCGTGTCGATCACGATCCGGTTGTGCTTGCGCGGCGCATTGGGCCTGGCGAACTGCTCAATCGTAGGGGTGGGGTTCAGCGCCACCTTCTCGATGATCATCTTGTCGGTTTCCTTGGAGCCCGGCCCACCGGTCTCCATCAGCAGCGGAATGACCAGGCCCTCGAAGGTCTGGTAGTTGCGCAGGTACACCGACACTACACCGGCCATGCCGGCGCCGTTGCGCGTCGCACGGTCATATCTGAGCTCGA
The DNA here is from genome assembly GCA_963764065.1 of uncultured Gammaproteobacteria bacterium. Taxonomy (GTDB): domain Bacteria; phylum Pseudomonadota; class Gammaproteobacteria; order Steroidobacterales; family Steroidobacteraceae; genus FEN-1191. Next base: position 76,047 of record CAVXRM010000011.1, read on the forward strand.
GAAAGCTCTGTGCATCGATGAAGTCGTGACGCACCTGGCCTGAGGGCAGCGTGAGCTTGAGGTGGTAGGCGTTGTGCCCCTCGATGCTTTCCATGCCCTGCAGCGCGACGACGATGCCCTTGGTACCAGGATCGAACAGCGGACCATCCAGCCCGCCCGCATCACGCGCCGAGCTGACTTCATCGGCGCCGTAGTCCTTCACGACCGGCAGGCCGCCCTCGACCGGCGTCATCTTCCAGCCCTTCTCGCCGTCAAAAATGCGCACCGCGTGCTGGCCCTGCGTGATCACTTCGAAGCGGGTTGCATTCGGCCGCTTGAACAGCATCAGGAACGGCACTTTCGTGATGCCGCCGGGGCCGGATTCGATATGGCCGGTCCAGTCCATGGTCTGGATCTTGTGCCAGGCCTCTGCGCCGCCGCGCGCAGCGACGTAGCGATCGAGGATCTGCTGGACGGTGAGCTGGCTGTCTGCCGCAGCCCCGGCGCTTGCGGCCAGTACCGCGAAGGTGCCGGCCAGCGTGCAGAGGAAAATCCGCTTCATCTGCGAGTGCCCGCTACTTGGACGGCGCGAAGCGCGTGTCGTCCAGCTTGGGGTTCACCGTGACGCCATCGATCTGGATCTTCTCGGTCTTGGCGACACCTTCGACCGCGGTTTCCTGCACGCGCGGAATCATCAGGCCCTGCTCGGCCTTGAAGTCGCGCATGAGCACCACGACCTTGCGCATCTTGCCGTCGAAGCGGCGCGGGTCGCCATCCACCTTGATGTCGAGGAAGCTCTGGCCGTCGATCCACACCTGGCGTACCTGGCCATCCTTGCGGGTTACCTTGAGCTTGTAGGCGGCATGGCCTTCCACCTTGTCGGTGCCCGCCAGATCTACCCGCGTGCCCTTGGCCGCGTAATCGATCAGCAAGCCATCGATGCCAGGCTCGGCTGCCGCCTGCTTCAGCTCATCGGCGGAGTAGGCATCCCAGTTGGTGCGACCGAGGTAGGGGCGCAATTTCCAGCCCTTGGCGCCATCGAAGATCTGCACCGCGGTAGCGCCATTGAAATCGAGCTCCAGCCGGCTCTTCATGGGGCGCTTGAGTTCCATGCGGAATGGCAGCCGCAGCTCTTCACGCTCGCCCGTCTTCAACTGCCCCTTGGCATTGATGCTGGCGTAGTTACTGCCACCCGCACCCATCGTGCCTTTCCATGACATGCTCTGCACGGCCTTCCAGGCCGTCAGGCCGCCGCGCGCCGCGACGTTCTTCTCCACGATCTGGGCCGCAGTCAGGGCGGGCAGTGCCGGACCCGCCGAGTGAGCCGCCGCGTGAGTCGCCGCAGGCGCAGGCTTGGCAGCGACGGGGGATTGCGCCGCAACGCCCAAACCACTGACGCCGACCAGCAATGCGGCCGACAGGCTCTGACGCAGAATCGCTTTTGACATTACATGTGCTCCCTGGAACCAGACGGCAATTTTACACGGCGCACGGGCGCCAATATGCAGGATTTGAGCGCTGCAGCGGCTCAATAGTTCAGCATACGATGCCATCCACACTCAGCGTGCGGAGGGTAGGAAAGCACGTATTCAATGGTGCTGGTTGCTGCCCGATTTGGAGGCGAGATCGACGCAAGCGCCCAGCGCCCAGTCGGGACGCGCGGCTGCGAAGGCACCATACACTTCCGTGTACGCGCGCTGGTAAGCCGTGGTGCGCTGAGTGCTGCGCCACACGTTGTTGTGGAACGAGTTTTCAATCTGCCTGTAGGCGGCCATGCCGGCCGGATTGACCTGCTCGCAGAATGTCAGCACGGCGTCCTGCGCGCCCTGCTCCATTGCGGTCGTGGATATTTCCGCCGATGCGAGTGTGGTGAAGGCCAGGCCGACACCGATGCAGAGTAGCGATTGAATTCTCATGGCGATGACCTGCTGTCTTGAGGAGATTTGAGTGTCCTTAAGACTACCGGTCGGCGACCGGCAAAATACGGCTCGCTGGGGCTCAACCTGCGATGCAGTTCACGCTTTCAGAAGGCTGTTTTCCACGCTCTCGGCAGCCGCGCCACGACATAAGCAGGCACCTCTTGCAGACGCGTGCGCAGCAGCGATATCTAGTGCTCGGCCGGCTTCGGCGCAGGCTTCGCGCCTGTGCCAGGTTTTGGCGTAGGCTTGGCCGCAGGCTTGGCGGCCGTGCGTGCTTGCGGGCGCTGATGTACGCGCGGACCCATGGATGTGGCGAGTGTCGAGCACTGCTTCACCATCGCATCGTGCTCCTCGGCTTCCGACTTTCTGGTGAGCGGCCTCGTAAGCGTCGCGATATTCCGGCGTCTGTGTGGCTGCCTTGACGTCTGCCTCGCTCTGCTCGCCAATCACGATCGCGCGCAGATTTTCATAGGTTGCCGAGCCGCCGGGATTGACCTGCGTGCACGTAGCCACCATGGCATCGATGCTGCCCAATGCGGTCGGGTCGAGCGCGCCATCTGCCCAGGCGGCGCGCAGCACATGGCAAATCCCAAGCCGATAGCCAAGCGCGTCTTCATTGTCATCACCCGTGTTGCCCAAGGACAGTATCAGTGTAGCGCCAGCGGGCGCCTGGAGGTTTGAGTCGCATCACAGGACTCAGTTCCCGCCGGTGGCCTTCATCCAATCCTCGACGCTGCGCGCGTTCGGGATCGGCCGCCGCATCATGCGGTTTCCTGGGTTGGTTGTATTTGGCCTTCTGCTCATCGGTGAGCATGGCGCGGATCCGATCACCGGTCTGCGTGCTGATGACCCGGGTGGCGCCCACGCGGCTGGCGGGCGGCATCGAGGTGTCATTCCACAGTTTCATGATCTGCAGGCGTTGATTGCTCAGGATCTCGGCGCAGCTGCGCCTGCTGCCGCTCATCGAGCCCGAGCTCCGCGATCATCAGCGCAATGCGCTGCTCGAGTGCGGGTTTGCGCTGCTTCGCGGCAGGCGCTGGGCTGCGCGACGCGGCCGGCGACGCGCTGTTCGCTGCTGGCGCGCTGGCAGCGGCCGTTGCGTCTTCGCCCTGCGCTGCCAGAGTCACCAGGCAGCAGCAGAGCGCGGCTACCAGGCCAATCGACAGAATATCCACGGCTGCCGTCGCTCACGATTCACCACCCGCTTGCAGAACCGCCCGCGGGAAATCCCGCGGGCGGTTCTCGAGCAGTATCAAGCTTCGGTCAGCGCGTGGCAAATCCACGCAGGTGTGCCGACCGCCGTAGCCGTCGTCGCTCCACTCAGGCCGAAGGTGATCGTGCCAGCCGCGGATCAGCGGAGCCACGCGGCGACAGACACGTTCGTGAAGCTCACCTGCACCGAGCAGAAGGCCTGCGGCGCCATCACGACACCGGTGCAGTTGTCGCCACCCGAGACCGGCGCCAAGAGCGTAGGTCAGGGCGCTGGTTCCGCACCGTGACCGTGCACGGTGTTCACACCGATGTTGCGCGCCACCGAGCGGCGCCGTGTTCGTCAGCGTGACGACCCCGGTGCCCGTGGAGCTGCCGCTGGGCAGCGTGATGACCAGCCGCGGGCTCGGCGTGACTGCCGCGGTCGCGGCGCCCGCCACGCCCGTACCCGTCAGCGTCACCACCGACGAAGGCACCAGGCTGGTGGCCGCACACGGTCAGCGTGCCGGCTGATAGGCCACCAGCCGACGTGGGCGCGAACACCACGTTGATGGTGCACGAAGCGCCCGCGGCCAGAGTCGGCACCGCAAGTGCCGCCCGCAGCGCCGGCAGGCCGCGAGAAGCCGCTGCCACCAGCGAAGGTGTAGGTCATGCCGGCCAGGTCCACGTTGCCGGTATTGAGCGCCGTCAACACGCAGCGGCGTGCTCGTGCTACCAGTCGCCCAGCTGCCGAAGGCCAGCGGCGTCGGACCCACGCTCAGGCTGCGCACGACCGCCACGGTCGTACCGCTCAGCGGTACCGGCGCATTGCCGACAGTGACACTGCCGGTGATCGCCAGCGAGGCCGTCGAAGTCGGGCTCGCAGGCGCGGCCGGCACCGCCGGTGCGGCGTAGGCCACCCGGATCGTGCAGGACGTACCAGCAGCCAGGGTGGTGCCCGTGCAATTACCCGTGACTCCCGTCGTGACGCGGCTGAACGGCGCCGACAGCGGCCGATGGTCATGCCCGTGCAAGGCCGCATTGCCATTGTTGGTCACGGTCAGATCGCGCGTCACGGTCGTGCCGGTCGGCGACCTGGCCGAACGCCAGCGAGCGAGGGGCTCACGGATACCAGGGCGTCGTTGCCCACGTTGCCGGCCTGGAACTCGACGGCGCCGATATCCGCCACCGTACCGGTAGCAGGCCGCGACCTGGCCGAAGAAGTCCAGCGATCGGCGCACCCGTGTTGGTGCCACCGTCGACGCGCGGCCGACGCCGAGCCGATCGAATAGGCGCCGCCGGTCACGGCACCCGGACCCGACGTCGCCACCATCGACTGCGCCGCGTTGTTGAACAGCGTCAGCGGACCGTAGGTCAGGTTGATCCAGTTGTTGCCTTCGTCGACCGTCGCGGCCGGCGTGATGTTGTTGAACACGAACAGCGTGCTCAGGCCCGTGGTCTCCGAGCGCCCCGGGGGCGACTGGTAGCCGTGGCCACCATTCTCCGGCGGCACGCGCGAACCGTTGCAGTACTGCGCGTTGACCGGCGAGCTGCCCGGCGCGCGGTTGCCGTTGCCGGTGTAGCCGCCGCTGCAGGGTCGTCAGGATCGAGTTGTTCAGCGTAGAGCGTGCGCACCGCCACCATGGGTGGTCGGGCTCGTGTCATCACGCACGCCGACGTCCCAGTAGCTGGCGCCCTGCGCGCATTCGCCCGTGGCGGCCTGGTTGAGCATCGGCAGCAGGCTCACGAGGTTCTGCTGCGACTGCAGGCCCGCGCCCGAGCCCGTGATCTCCACGTGGAAGGCACGGTTCTGCCAGAACAGGTCGTTGCGTCATGCGCCGGCAGCGACAGCTGGCCGCAGTTGCGCGTTGATCGCACCGAGGCCGCCGCTGTAGCCAGCCGCGGGCAAATCCACTTGACGCCCAGCAGAGCTTGGCAGGCCATTCATGCCCTGCACCAGGTTCGGCGTGTTCTCCTCCGTCACCAGGCCGGCCGGCTGCGGCATATGCGCCGCGTTCGAGCCCAGGCAGTTCGGATCCTGCGGATTGGTGCTCGTGTCCGTGGTCGGGTTGCAGCCCGGGGGCGGCGAAGCCGCATTGATCGCGCCCAGCGTCTTGAACAGCACGCCGGCCGAGGCCGTCGTGTCGTTCGAGACGATCGGTGTTGTTGACGATCGTCACCTGCAGCGCGTCTTCCATCGACACGCCGGCGCCATCCCAGCCCGCGACGTTGTTGGCGATGATGTTGTTCTGCAGCGTCACGCCATACCACGCGCTCGGAGTCAGGTTGTACGGGAAGGTGGTCACCTCGCGTGCCGTTCACCTGCTGCAGGCGCAGGCCGCCACCGCTGCCGCTCTCGGCGCTGTTGCCCACGATCAGGTTCGCGTCGATCACCAGGTTCGTACCCGTGCCGTCGCCGATGGCCGGCGGGCAGTCGACGTCCGTGATCGTGCCGCACTCAGTGCCATCGGGCAGCGTGCGCGTGCCGATTGGCACCGATGATGCCGATGCCGCCGCCGTTGGTCGGCAGCGTCGGGTTGGTGCTCTGGTTGAACAGGATGAAGTTGTGATCGATCGTGCCGTTGAAGTTCAGGCCCTGTGCTCGATGCCAGCGCCGTCGCCGGTGGCCAGGTTGCCCGAGATCCAGTTGTGGTCGATGCGGTAGTTGTCAGCTACCGGCAGCTGATCGTGATACCGCCCGCGCCCGAAGGCGTGGCCGAGAACAGCGCGTCGCCGAGGCCGGCGTTGTTGTACACGTCGTTGTGGTGGATGCGCACCTTGGTGTTGAACGCGTACGGAATCGCCGCGATTCGGCAGCCGACGCCATTGCCGATCGGCGGGCACAGCGGACGCCGGCTGCGGCACGCCATTGCCGCAGATCGTGCCGTCGTTCAGGTAACGGAGGCGGAACCTCGCCGTTGCCCAGGTTGATGCCGCCCGAGAGCGTGCCATGGTTGGCATACACGCGGTTGTTGGCCACTTCGAGGTAGTGGTTCCAGCCGTGGATGAAGATACCGCCACCGCCCTGCGAGCTGTTGATGATCGAGAAGCCGTCGATGCGCGAGGGGTTGCACAGGAAGTTGCCGGTGCCGTAGTCGCGGCCGCGCTGATTGCGCAGCCGTCGACGTATTGACGCGTGCAATTCGCGGTGCTGTTGGTCAGGTAGACGCTGCCATCCGGGAACGCGCCGGCGACTGCGCCGCCCTGCAGGCCCCAGAAGTCGGTGCTGTTGGCCGGAATCCGGATACCGCGGCCGAGCACGCTGATGCCCGCGCCTTCATAGGCACCCATCAGCGTCGGCTCCTGGAGCACCTGCGCCAGGTTGCCGTTGCCGGTCGCATCCCAGCCCACGATGGCTTCGAAGGGAATGCGATCGTCACGCAGGTACATGTTGGCCGGGCAGCTGTAGGTGCCCGTCGGATCGAACGGACCCACGTTGGTGTCGCCATCGGCACCACCGCGCGGCACGCCGTTGAGCGACAGGCCGAACAGGCAGACCACCTGACGGCGCCACGGATCCATCTTGCCGACCGGATGGGCATCGGCATTGATCGTGACCGCACCCGAGCCCACGCCCTGCAGGCGCACCGGCTTCCACATCAGCACGTTCTCATGATACGTGCCGGGGCCGACGATGATCAGGTCGCCAGGGGCGGCCGCATCGATCGCCAGCTGGATGGCGTTCTCAGTGCCGTTCTCGCCGTTGACGTAGGTCGGCGTCTTGCCGCCCACCGTGACCGTGATGGCGTCGATCGACTGCTTGCCGTTGTCGCCACCGTGATCACCAGCTCGCCGCAGCGCGCGGTACGGCGCGATTGCGCTGCTGCACGCGTGCAGGCCGGCGGCAGATCTGCCGCAGTTCACGCTGGCCGTAATCGTCGCATTGCCCCAGCTGACACCCGTCAGCGGGTGGGCGACGCCGTCGGCACCGTCACGACGGGCAACCGTGCCGGCCCGCGCGTACCGAATCCATAGTGACGCGTGATGCGTCTTCTGGTTGTACGGCGCGGTGGTCGCACCGGGACCCGAGAAGGCCGGGTTCTGCACTACCTTGCTGCACGGGTCGGCGAGTTCTCTACGCCCAGGCAGTTGATCGTCAGGGCCAGCGAAGCAGGTACTGCATTCGCGCCGCCGGCGAGAGCCAGCGAGACGGGGCTCGTGGCGCTGGCGTTGACAGTCAGGTTACGTCGCCACGACCGACACAGCCGTGCCATTCGACCCGCTGCCCGTGGCATTCGCCGTGATCGTCACGACGTTCGCAGCCGCGCTGCCGGTGTAGCCGGTCGCGGTGGCCGTGATGCGCGCAGCCAGGGCTGTCGCCATGGAATTGTTGCGGGTGTCCTGGTTGGCGCTGCTGCAGATGCCGTTGTTGTTCACATCGCAGACTACCGTTGTCGCCGTCGACGCGCCGATTGTCACGGGGCCGACGCTGCTGCGCAGACCTACGTTGTTGCCTGCGGAGATGCTATCGCAACGAATGGTGGCAGAGCCCGTTGCTGCGGCCCGGCAACGGTTGACTCCGGTGATCGTCAAGGTCACCGAAGCGCCAGTTGCAGCCTGGCCCTGGGTGACCCAGGGGCCGGCACCCGCGGCGCCAGGAATCGCGCTGCCCGTGACACTTGAAACGCCGGCGTCAGATCCGGGTATTCGCTGTCAGGCAGGTTGTAGCCATCGGCAAAGGCCTGCGTCGGGATCACCGGCGTATCCATGTAGGCGGTGAAGCCGGGCATGTACGGGGTCTCGTAGCAGAAGTTGCTGTAGGCCGGGTTGTAGGACGGGTCGGTGATCTGCGCAGCGAGATCCGCCGTCGGCACCACGGCGCCAGCCGCGTTGACGAAGCGGCCATCCGCCTGCGTCGCAGCGATCGGGCCCGGATCGTTCATGCAGGCGATCATCATCTGCGGGATGTAGCCCGTCGGAGCCGGCGGATTCACCGCCTAGCTCGAGTAGTTGAGGCCGTTGTAGATGCCCCACTGGTCGGAATACACGCGGCCCATTTCCTTGCCCGTGAAGTCGCGCACGCCAACCGGCAGGTTCGGGGGACCGAACTTCTCACCGAACTGCGGCGAGAACGGATCGAACTCCGAGGCGAAGTCGTTGGTGATCGTGCCCGCGAAGTGGCCGGCAATCGGCACCGACGAGAAGATGTAGAACTTGGCCAGGGCCGAGTGCTGGTCTTCCAGCGTCACTCTCCTTGCGATCGCACAGCGGACGGATCGCGCCGGCGAACGGCGAATTCTGGCCAGCGCCCGGGAACAGGCTGTTGTAGTCCGGCACTTCGCGCATCTGGCCGACGCAGGGCCAGAAGACTTCGACGCTGCCGGTGTCACCTTCGTGACGCGGCACGGCGCCGAGGTTGGCGGTCGTGTTCAGGCCGCCCGGATTGTTCTTGTTGTTGAAGTCACCCACGGTGGCCTGGTCGGGCATGATGAATACGTTGCCGAAGCCAGCGAACTGCGTGGTGACCGGCGCGATATAGATGTCGCCGAGCAGGATGTTCTTGTCCTCTTCCTTCACCAGCTCCATGCCGGGCGGAACGATGACCTCGACCACGTACTTGCCGGCCGGCAGCATCGGCGTGCCAGAGCGGAAGGCATCCGTGGTGTCGGGGTTCGCTACGCAACCCGTGCAATTGGTGCCAGTGGCCCGGCCCGTGATCGGATCGGTGGCCGTGATGCTCGGGAACTTGTACATGCCGTCATAGGGCGCAGGCTGCACCTGGTTCAGCATCGACCAGCCGTCGATAGCACTTGAACTGCGCATTGTTCGGCAGCGCGATGCCAGGGTTCAGCCACTGCGTGCTGCCCTGCAGGCGTCGCGAAGAACGGGCTGCTCGGATCCTGGCCCGGGCAGTTCATGTTGGGCGTGGGCGCACCCGTCGTGCCGGGATGGAAACCCTGCGCCCAGTCGTCCCAGCTGGTGGTCGTGGTGTGTATCCACCAGCGTCAGGCTGGTGCTGCCATCGGCCGCAGTGCCTTCCTTGTAGAGGTTCAGTTGCACGCGCGGCACGCCCGGCTCCCAGCTCAGCTGCAGCAGCAGCGCCGGGTTGTCGAACGGACGCGTGGAGGAATAGATCACGTGGCCCTTGATGCCACCGGTCTCGCCTTCGGCGTAGGGCTTCATGCCGAATTCGATGAAGCTGTCCTGGCCCAGCAGACCCTGCCAGCCTTCGGTCGAAGTCGGAGGATCGACGCGGCCGCGAAGAACCACCGGCAGTGTCGCCCGGCGGGCAGTCGGCGCTGGCGCAATAGCGGGCGCCCGGCACGCGCAGCGCGGTCGGGCAGCGGTACCGATTCAACGGTGCCCGCGAGGCCAGCCGCGATACCCGCATTGGCGACCGGACCGCCGGCGTCATAGACGACGTGCGTGCCGGTACCCTTGAAGCGCGTGGTATCGGCCTCGACCACCAGCCAGTTCATGAACGGGAACACTTCGTTGAAGCCCGCGTAGCCGTCGAGGTCGGTGTTGTTGAAGAAGCCGAAGCTGCCGTCGCGATAACGGATGTTGGTCGCAACCAGCGGCAGGCCCGGCTCGATGGCATTGCCGTCGGCATCAACGTCAGACACGCCATCGCCAGCACCAAAGCCCGTGCCATCACCCACGTCGAGGAAGGTGCGCGTGTACAGGTCCGTGCGCCACTGCGTCACGGGGAACACGATCTGGTTGGCGAGGCTCGCGCCCGGGGCAGCGGCGCCACCGCCCTGCCCGGCCACATGGATCGGCGAGACCAGGCCGTCGAGCATGATGTCGTTCCACTGGTCGAATACCGTCAGCTTGTAGTCGCCGACCGGGACGTCGTGGAATTCGAAGTTGCCATCCGCATCGCACTTGGCGAAGGCGAAGTCGGCATCATCCGGCGGACCCATGCCTACATAGCACTGGGTGAAGCCGTAGTGAGCGTAGTCGCCGCTGCTGAAGATGCGCTGGTCGGGGGTGCGGCTCATGTGCGCGTTGGTTACGCGGCCGTAGACCGACTGCGTGCAATCCAGGCCGCCACCGCCCTGGTTGATGCCGCCGACGACATTCGGCTTGTCGCACAGACCCGTGCCGTCAGACTTGTGCCTGCGGGCATTGATGATGTCGGCATTGGCAAAGCCGATCGAGACGTGGAAACCACCAGGACCGAATTCCTGGAAGTAGCCCGGCTCGTCCGCCTTGATGAAGGCTTCGAAAGGAGCGCCACCGTCGAGCGTATTGGTCTGCAGCCATTCCTCGCCCTTCGCGATGCGATCGGCGCCTGGGCGCGCAACCGGCTCGTACAGGCCCGGGTAGAGATTGGCGATGACCGCCTGCCCTACCAGGGGCGACTCATGCACGCCATCGGACTCGAGTTCCGGGCAGACCGTGATCATGCCCACGATGCCGTCACCCACATTCGAGATCGGGCAGGCATCGAAGCCAGTCAACGGGTCGATCGTTCCAGCCAGCGAGTTGGAGAGCGGCTGACCGAATTCGTCGTAGGTGGCCTGACCCGTGGAATCGCCCAGGCCACCGGCCTGGTCGAGCAGCACGATGTTGAAGCTACCGAGGCCAGGCTCGTTGGCCGCGAGGCCGGTGACACCGACGGCGGCGCCGCCAGCGTCAGCCTCACCGTTGAGCGGATTGTCATCGGCGAAGATGAAGGCCGCGATCTTGGCGCTCGGGAACGGCGTGCGCTCCAGGGGAATGCGGATCGTGTTCTGGCCGAGCGACACCAGCTTGCCGGAGATCTGCTGGCCACCCATGCCGTGACCGCAGTTGTCGACGCCGGGCTCGAAGCCCGAGCAATCGCCCAGGTTGTTCGGGCCGCCCGAGGTCTTGAACTGGCGCATGGCGCAATCGCCTGCCGACGCATCGCAAGTGGGATCGACCTGCACCGGGCCGCCATCCGGATTGGCGCCGTCACCGGGCAGGATCGAGATGTAGTAGCGCTTGGCCGGGTCGAGGTAGATATCGCTCGGCAGCGACGGGGTCTTCTGGGCTGCCGTGCGGCAGGCGCCGTTGCCCACATCGCAGGCCACGTTCCTTCCACCGCCGTCAATGGTCTGACCGGCTTCGCAGGACACAGTGCCGACGCAACCTGCGGCGATCACCGGCATATTGGCCGTGTGGAAGTTGTAACCCAGTGCCTGCACGGGCAGTCCGGGGCAAGTGCTCGGACGCAACGACGCATTGGTCGAATTGAGCTGGCACTTCGGATCGACGTAGAAAGTGCGATCTTCTTCAATGACCCAGCGGTAGTCAGTGATCACCCCGTTCCCGGTGGTCGACGGCGCCGCAGGCGGCGCGGTCTTCGCATCGTATACGACCACGCTCAGGTTCGAAGCGGGCAGGAAGATCACGGTCGCAGCCGCAGGTGCGCTCTTTTTGCCCTGGGAATTCTGCGCCACGTAGTTGAAGGTTTCGCAGACCGAACCGGTCGGCGCGCCGAGCGAGGCCGCGCAGGCGCCCCCTGCAGGAGCCATCACGAAGGATCCGTCGGCATTCACGCCGTGAGCTGCATCGGGAACCGCGGTCAGCTGCAGGCCACTGGGGTCGCTCGCGCCGGCGAGCACGCCAGGCGGCGGCGAGGCATAGCGCGAATGCACGCTGCTCGTGAAGGTGATGGGGCCAGCCGTGGGCGGGCCACCCAGTACGCAACCCGTGCCCTGGGCAGCGGCATCGCACTCCGAGATCGTGGCAGTCGCAGTGTCGCGACCGTTCACCGCATACGCGAATGTACCGCCGCAGGTAGTTGCCGTGGCGTCCGGCGCTATAGCTGAAGGTACCGTTCGACTGAAAGGTCAGTGTCCCGGTCGCGGGAGCGCCGACGCCAGCAGTGAGACGCGCCCAAAGTGGCGCCATTCGCGCCCGGGTCATTGGCCAGCACGCCCTTGGCGGGGTCGGTCACCGAGAGCGTCTTGCCCGCCACGCAGAAATAGGTTTCGCCATTGGCCGAACCGGCCGGCCGGAGCCGACGGCCGAACCGACCGCGCGATTGATGTTCGCCAACATGCCGCCACCGCGGCGGTTGTTGGTCGAGAGGCTCAGCTGGCGGTCATAGACATTGAGGCCCGCTGCCGATGTCATTGATCAGCACGTCCTGGGTCTTGCCGGCGGCCAGGAAGACTTCGTTCTGCACTTTCGGCACACCGGGCAGCACGTTGCCGTCTTCAGCAATCAGCGATACGCCAGGCACGGCGCCGCTGACAGTCTGCGTCTGCGCACCAACGATCGAGGGCACGTGCATGCGCAGGCCCGCGTTCACGAAGCGCACCAGCACCGAGCCGGTGGCCAGGCCCGTGGTCGCGAACTGCGAACGGCCCGGAATGCTCTGGTCGTAGGAGACGCCGTTGATCAGGAAGTAGCGCGGGTCGTAGTTGACCGCGGGCGGATAGCAGGTGTGGAAGCTTGCCGCTGCAGGATCGCCGCAACCACCGGCCTTGCCGTCCCATACCTTGAGCTCATCGAAACCAGCGGTGGCCACAGCGGCAGCGACGGCTGCGTTCTGCACCGGGTCGATTTCACTCAGCACCAGAGGCAGCTCTGACGCGTAGGTGATGCCAGGATAGGCCGTGCCGGCGGTCGGCGTGGCGGCCGCGGGATCGGCAGCGTTCGTGACGACCAGTACGCCGTAGAGACCCATCGGTCCCTGGATCGAGGGGTGCGTGCCCGACTCGATCAGATAGGTGCCGGGGCGGAGTGCGTTCCAGGTGAGAGCCGCAGTCGCACCGGGCGCCACTTCGGTCGCAAAGGACTGCACGCGATTGGGCTGAGGGGGCGGGCAATTCGTGCCGAGCGCGCCAGCGCCAGCGCGATTGCCGACGCAATCAACGCCAGCAGTCCGCGGCACCGCTGGCGGGCCAGGTCGGCCCTTGCGGACCGTGCGCCGGGCTCGGCGTCGTGACCGGCGCGCCACCCAGGCCGCCGCCCAGCTGGCCGACGATCACCAGCGAGGTGGGAATCGGCGTACCGGCGGAAGTCAGGCTGTTGGTCAGATTGATGGTGAGATTGGCGCCCGAGGGCACGGTGATCACCACCGGTGACCAGCTCGTGCCTGCATTCGGGTTCGCCGCAGCGCAAGTTGCGGCAACGGGTGCCGTTGCACCGCAGCTGTAGCCCCACATCGGCACCGTCTGCCCGTCCGGCAGTGCGGCTGACGTCGGCGCAGCGGTCAGCGAGACCGACGACTGTGCGTACGACGTTGTGGCCGCTACCAGGAGAACGGCAGCCGCAAGTCCTGATCGGATCAGACTCGCATTGAATTTAATGGCTCTCATCGCAGTTCTCCCAATTACTTCGATTCTTCAATTTGAAAGGCACGCGGGTCGACGAGCATCATCATCAGCATGCCGCCCGGGAAGATGTTGTTCGTGGTGATCTCGCGCTCGTTATGCGAGTGCCACATATAGGCGAAACCGGCTTCGTCTGATGGGCTGTTAGCCACAGTTCCTGAAGGAGGAATCGGCGTGAAGCCGGACGAACGGGCATTGGCGTCACCACCCAGGTAGGGGCTGCCGCTGTACCAGGGGCCGTTGACCACGATGTTGGCATCGGGCAGCGTCACCGGGCCGCCGCTGCCGACATCGCCGAAGGGCTTGCTCTCGAGCGGCTTGTTGTGATCGGCGCACCACTCGTAGTAGTTGAGCGCGGCCGGAGTACCGGTGTTGTAGCCGTTCGCATCAGGGGTGCAGGCGGCCTTGGCCGTCGGCGTCGGACCATGACCGTGGCCGAACACGTCCCAGTTCAGGCCCTTGCCGGTCCACTGGAAGATGCCGTCCATCGTCTGGCCGGGGGTGGTCGTGGTCGTGAACATCAGCGGGCCGGCCAGCGGAGTGGTCGGGCTCGGTGCGTGGCAGAGGGCGACAGCAGCAGGTTGCCGTCGCGAGCCAGCACGCGCACGTGGTTGCCGTGCTCGTGGAAGGGATGCTGCCAGCGTCCCTGGCCGATGATCCGCAGCAGCGTCAGCTCGCCCGGATGCATGTGCGGGTTGCCGTTGTAGGGCTGGTGCGGATACTGCACCGCGTAGGCCGGATCCATGTCATCCGGCATCGAACGGCCGTTGATCATGTAGTAAGCCGGGCAGGTAGGGTTCGGTGGCGACCGAATCCATGGTCGGGCAGCCGGTGGCGGCTGTGCAGGTCGCGACTTCCTGCGCGGCGCAGGTGGATCTTCGGATCCATTTCCGAGAACTGGAACAGGTACTCGCGATCGTAGCAGGCGCCCACGTGGTTGTAGGCCGCGGCGGCGAGCCGGTAGTCGTCTTCACCATTGCGCCACTTCGGCGGCACGGTTGGCGGCCGCGAGGCCCGTGGTGCAATTGGCCGGAATGGTCGAGGGCAGCACGACGATCGCGCCGTACAGTCCCATCTCGACCTGCAGGTCGCCCTGCGTGCCGCTGTAGTAGGAATGCGTGCCAGGCGTCGTCGCTACGAAGGAGTACGTGACCGTACCGCCAACCTCGGCTTCCGGGCGAGCGGATCCCGCCGTACGCCGTCACCGTAGGCGACGTTGAAGCCCGGGAACAGGATCGAGGTGCGGCCCGCAGCCGCCGGCAGGTTGTTGGTCAGGGTGATGGTGATGGTTTCGCCCTGGTTGACGATCAGCGTCGGACCCGGGATCTGCATCGTCGGGCAACCCGTGGCCGGCAGCTGCAACGCAGCCGGCGCCGAGCCCGTGGGCTGGCCGCTGCAGCCATAGCCCCAGGAATAGACGGTCGCGCCGTCCGGCTGGGTGATATGGGCCGCACTGGCCTCGAGGTCGAAGTGCGGTACCGGTGATGCCGGGCACCGCCGCTTGCGCAGCGTTGGCCAGCAGCGCAACCGCAGCCACCGCAGTGACCCGCAGCAGCCGCCCGACGAAAGTATTGGTCTTCATGGCGCGCATCGCTGCTCTCCTAAGTGCATTCTTTGGTCGTCGGATCGACCGGCGTTACAGATGTTGATCTCGGTCATCAGGCCACCGAAGTTTTCGGCGTCGTTCGACAGATGGTCGAGGTTGGGCGTGTAGAGGTAGAACTTCTGGCCCGCCGCATAGCCGGCGGCATCGAGAATCACGTCGATCGATTCGCCGCCCGCGAGCGTGATCGAGTTCGAGTCGTAGGCCATGTTGTTGCCGGCCATGTCGCGCAGCAGGCGGGCGTTGAGCCCGATCACGTGCATGCGGATGCCGAGCGAGGCCAGCGTCTGGTACTCGGTGACATCGAGGTCGGAGATACGCAGCAGCGCCCTGCCACCGGCCGGAATGTTGATGATCGTCGGCAGCGGCTGCGAGGCGTGCAGCGTGCCGTCGGTCGACTGCGTGGTCATCGTGCCGGGCTGCACGGTGTCCGGGTAGCTGCGGCCGTTGAGCAGGAAGTACTTGTCCTTCAGGTCGGTGAACGACTCGGGGTTGAAGGTCATGCCCACGAAGTGGAAGTTCGGGTCGAAGCCGTGGATCTGGATCGGATACTCGACGTCGTAGTGCGTCGAGCCGTCGCCGTCGTTGTAGGCATACATGCCGGTCGGCGCGCGCGTTGCAGCGTTGGCGGGCGGAACCGGCGTTGAGCAGAGGATGCCTTCGGTCGCGCAGGCCGTTCGCGGGTCGTTCTGCTGCTGCAGCAGCGCGTCACGCAGCGAGTTGCCCGCCAGCACGCGATTCTGACGCGGCCGCACAAACAGCTGACCCACCATGCCCATCTGCAGGTGCTCGGGCGGCGAGATATGGCAGTGCCAGAAGTAGGTGCCGGCATCGGGCGCCAGGTAGTAGTAGGTGAAGCTGCCGCCGATGTTGATGGCGACCGAGGCATCCGGCACGCCGTCGTAGAAGGCCGAGGCATTCGGATAACCGTGGAAGTGAACCGTGTGCTGCTCGAACAGGTCGGGGCGCATCACCTGGCCGACGTTGGTGAGCGTCAGGAAGAATTCGTCGTCTTCGTCGATCGCCATCAGCGGCGCGGGCATGTTGGCGTTCATCACACCGACGTCCATCACCAGGCGCGGGTCGACGTGGCCGTCGAGCGGATAACCGGCTCACGGCGGGGTTGCGGGCGAAGCCGACCGCGCCGTTGAAGGTGTACGGGGTGTCAGTGCCGTTGACGGTGAGCGTGCCATCGCTCTGGTTGACCGGCGCACCGATCGAGAGTGAATCGAGCACGGTGGCGTTGTCGGTGTTGAACACCGAGGGCTTTACCGTGCCTTCATGGCCGTGGGCCATCTGCGTCAGGCCCGAGAGCGGACCGAAGCCGAACAGGTAGGTCTGCGTGCCATCGCCCATGGTGGCAAAGCCGTCGCCACCGGAGATTTCCTGGCACTTGATGCCACCGCCGTTGTCGACGTAGGGCATCGTGAAGGTCGTACCATCCTTGCGCGTGATGGTCTTCGACACGACGTGCGGGCCCGTATAGGCGCCTGATGTTTCGCTGCCGTGCAGCGTAGTGCTGCTCGGACACTGCACCTTGAAACTCTGCGCGCTCGCGGGCAGCGCGATCAGTGCGAGAACTACTGCGGCGATCCCGCTGCCGAAAATACCTGTGCTACGCATAAACCCTCCGTCCGGAACTTTCGGCGCGCGCGCCGCTCACAACCCCTGCACTGGAACTTTCCCCGGCGACCTGCAGACACCGGATGACCACCAGCAACGACATACCGGAACGCTCAGCTACTGCATTTGAAGTATTTCTGCGAAGCATCCGGATTACTTTTGCTGCGCCAGCCCCGCGATCGGTGCCTGGCAGATCTCCCTGGCGACTACATGAACCTGAAAGGAAATTTCCCGTGGCGGCGAGATTGCGACGAATGCTGCCGCGCACCTAGTCGGGAGACACTTGTAAGGACCCTGGGCAATACACTGTAGATTTGACTTAAGTAAAGTACTGCAGAACCAGTACCTTGACCCTGCCACCCGCTTACTGCATCGTGAGTAGTGCTACAAGAATCCAGGTATCGACGATGAATTCACTCAGGTTTTTAGGCGGTTTCGCTGCGGGCGCACTCGCCTGCTGCAGCGTTGCAGCCGCTGAACATCACCACCACTGCGGCGCATCCCCAGCGCGCAGGCAAGACTTCGCCCTACGCGAAGGTTTCGCGCAGCCACCAGTCGGATCAGTACTACGCCAGCACCTGGGGCGTCGAGCAGCTGCGTCTGCAGCGCACTGCGTCGGGTGCGCTGATCCGCTTCAGCTATCGCGTTGTCGATGCCAGCAAGGCCAAAGCCGTGCATGAGAAAAAAGCCGAACCACACCTGCTCGGCCTGCGCAGCCACGCCATGCTTTCGGTGCCCACACTCGAGAACGTCGGCCAGTTGCGCCAGACCGAAGCGATCACCGAAGGCAAGGATTACTGGGTGCTGTTCTCGAACAAAGGCGATCTGGTCAAGGTCCGGCGATCGCGTCGATGTGATCATTGGCAGTTTCTACGCCAACTCGCTCACTGTCGAATAGTTTGCTAAGGAGCCTGACGATGTTGCGACGAGTACTGAAGGGCGTGGGACTGTTGGCTTTGAGCGCGTCATTCGGCCTGCGCCACCGCTGCAGACATGACCGACGACGGCAGCAGCGCCGACCACGATGGATGGCGTCACCGTGTCCACCGTGAATTACCAGACTCCGCAGCTGCAGCTGCTGCGTGACGATGGCAAGAGCGTCTCGCTGGTGAAGGAGCTGGACGACGGCCGCCCCGTGGTGATGAATTTCATCTTCACTACCTGCGCAGACCACCTGCCCGCTCTCGAGCCAGACTTTCGCGAGTTTCCAGAACAAACTCGGCGCCGAGCGCGCGCGCGTGCACATGGTCTCGATCTCGATCGATCCCGAGCAGGACACGCCCGACGCGGCTGCGCGCCTACGCGAAAACATTTCACGCCGGCAAGCAGTGGCAGCACTACACCGGCACGCTGCAGGCCAGCCAGGCCGCGCAGCAGGCCTTCGGCGCCTACCGCGGTGACAAGATGAGCCACACACCGCTGACGCTGATCCGCGCCGCACCCGGCAAACCCTGGATGCGCATCGAGGGTTTTGTCACGCCCGACCAGCTGCTGCATCACTACCACGAACTGCTCGCCGCGCTGTAAGCAGAGCTTGCTGTGAGGACTCCCCTGTCGCCGGCGCACTGCTGCTGTGTGCCTTAGTCACAGGCGCACTGACGCGTGGCGGGCGAGCCTGCGGAGACAACCGCAGCGGCGCAATCGCGGGCGAATCCATTTACCTGCACGGCGTACTGCCTTCGGGCAAGCCACTGCAGGGCGAACGTGATTCAGGTGTACCGGTGAGCAGGCACGGTCGCTGCCTGCGTCAATTGCCATCGGCGCAGTGGATTGGGCGCGGCCGAGGGCCGTGGCTACATCCCGCCGATCACGGGACAATTCCTGTTTCACGCCGACGTCAGCCGCGGCGGGAGCGGTGGCGTCGACGATTCCGATCTGCCCTACGTCGAGGGCGCGCGCATCAACCGCGCGCCGTACACCGAAGAGACGCTGGCCAATGCCATCCGCCATGGCACTGCAGTCGATGGGCGGTCACTGAGCGTGCTGATGCCGCACTACCTGCTCAATGACGAAGAGATGGCCGCGCTGATCGCCTATCTCAAGTCCTTGTCGAAGACCCACGAGCCTGGCGTCAGCGACACCGTGCTGCAGTTCGCCACCATCATCACGCCCGATGCCGACCCGGTGAAAGCCAAGGCGATGCTCAGCGTGCTCAACGATTATTTCGACGAGAAGAATGCATCCGCCCGGGCCGTGAGCCCCAAGCTCCACAGCTATCACAAGATGATGTTCCGGGCCACGCGCAAGTGGCAGCTGCACGTGTGGGAACTCAAGGGCGCGTCGGAAACCTGGGAAGCGCAGCTGCAAAAGCGCATGGCTGCCGAGCCGGTATTCGCGGTGCTCTCCGGCATGGGCGGCAGGAACTGGGCGCCAGTGCACCGATTCTGCGAGCGGACCAAAGTGCCCTGCCTGTTTCCGAACGTAGAGCTGCCGGTGGTCGCCGATGACGACTTCCACTCGTTGTATTACTCACGCGGCGTGCTGCTCGAGGCCGATCTGATCGAGCACGCGCGCGAGCTGCGCGCGGACGCGCAGGGGGCGGAGCGCCCGGTTCGCCGCCTGGTGCAGGTCTACCGCGCCAACGACATCGGCGCCGCGGCCGCCGCACAACTCAAGCGCGATGCCATGCGCCCCGGCCTGCAGGTCATCGATCGCGCGCTCGGCGCCAACGCCTCCGCGACGCAACTGCGTGCAGCCGTGCGCGACATCCAGGCCGGTGACGATCTGGTGCTGTGGCTCAGATCCAGGGATCTCGCGGCGCTCGAGGCCCACCCGCCGACTGCCAAGGGGCTGTGGATCTCGGGGCTGATGGGTGGTCTCGAGAACGCGCCGCTCCCCGAGCACTGGCGCGCCGTGACGCACATGGCCTATCCCTTCGACATGCCCGACAAGCGCCGCATCCGCGTCGACTACCCGCTGGGCTGGTTCCGCGTGCGCAAGGTACCGATCGTCGATGTGCAGGTGCAGGCCGACACCTACCTCACCTGCGGGCTGGTCTCGGAGACCCTGAACCACATGGTCGACACCTTCGTGCCCGACTACCTGGTCGAGCGCATCGAATCGATGCTGGAGCATCGCATCATCACCGGCTACTACCCGCGGCTCACGCTGGCTCCGGGGCAGCGCTTCGCTTCCAAAGGCGGATACGTGGTGCACTTCGCGGATGCGAAGAGCTCCAGAATCGTCGCCGACGGCGAGTGGATCACTCCGTAGCGGGAGCGGCCCGGGAGCGGGCGCACGGGGTTCAAGTCGCTCCCCGATACACGCTTTGTTGAACCCCGTGCGCCCGCTCCCGGACCGCTTTCGTTACGGCTTGGTCGCTGGCTTCGGCGCCGGTTTCGGTGCGGGCTTCGCGGCGGCGGCGGGCTTGGTGGCCTTCGGGCCCTTCGGGGGCTGCGGGGCCATCGCGGGGGCAGGCTCCGCCTTGACCAGTTCGACGTCGAAGATCAGCAGCGAACCGGGGGGGATGCTCGGGGGCGAGTTCAGGTCGTAGGCGAGTTCGGGCGGCACGTACAGGCGCCACTTGGCTTTGGGCTTCATCAGCATCAGCGCTTCGTGCCAGCCCTTGATCACGGCGTTCACGTTGAACGTGGCGGCCTGGGCGTGGGAATCGGAGTTGTCGAATTCCGTGCCGTCGATCAGGCGGCCACGGTAGTGCACGGTGACGCGATCGCCGGACAGCGGGCGAGGCAGCCTTTTCGTCGCCGGCTTCGATCACCTGGTACTGCAGGCCAGAGGCCGTGGTGATGACACCAGGCTGCTTGCCGTTCTGCGACAGGTAGTCGCGTGCGGCGGCATGGTTGCGGTTCGCCAGGCTGTCGCGGCCGGCACGCACCAGCTGCATCGCGTGTTCACGGTCGTCCGGGCTCATGGTCTTGCCGGCCAGGCCATCCTTCAGGCCGCGCACCATGGCATCGAAAGACAGGTTCTCCCCTACCCCGGCGCCATGCAGCTGATTGCCGAATACCAGGCCGACGCTGTAGCTCGAGGCTTCATCAGGACCAGTGGCGGGCGTGGCTGCGGGGCAGCACCAGTCGCTGCCGGCGCGGGCGTGCTCGCAGCGGGAGCGGTTGCCGCGGGCGCAGTCGCAGCTGGCGCACCGGTGGCTGCGGCGGGCGTCTGTGCCAGAACCAATGGCGCCACCAGCGACAGTGTCGCCAGCGCGAGGGCACGGTGAATCCTGTAGACGTGACTTGAGTTCATGGAGTTGCTCTTGGTTTGAGTCGAAGTTGTGACGCCGCGGTCCGGGCGCATGATACCGGCTTGGGCAGCCGCTTTCAGGTCGCCATCAACGAGCCGCTTCCAGCTGACCGCGCACCGCATCGTACAGGTCATCGGCGGTCGCGAAACCATCCAGGCGCACCCAGCTGCCGCCGGCCGCCGCACGCACCAGGGTCACCGGCTGATGATTGGACTTGTCGCCCTGATAGGCAGCAAAGGCCTGCTGCGCGGCAATGCTGGCCTGCACGGTGCCCGTGTAATGCTGCCAATCGGCGCCGGCCTTGAAACGAGCTGCGTAGGCACGCAGGCGCGCCGGCGTATCCTGCTCCGGATCGATGGAAATCGAGACCAGATGCACCTTGCTGCGATCTTCGCCCAGCTTGTGTTGCAGCATGCTGAACACCTGGCTGGTAAGCGGGCAGATGGTGGTGCAGGTGGTAAAAATGAAGTTGAGTACGACAGGACGGCCGTCGTTGAGCTCTTCGTCGAGCGCCACCTTGGCTCCGTCGGCGCGCACCAGCGAGAGGTGCGGAACCGCATAGTTCGTCACCGAGCGCTTCACGCTGCTGCCGGCCGCCGCCTCCATCATGTGGCGGTGCGCCGCGTGGGGATCGGCTGTAGCGGCCGCTTCGCTTGCCTGGGCAATTCCCTGGCCTGTAACGGCCAGGGCCAGGCTCAGGCTTGCGAGGGCGAATGCGTGGTGTCGGAGCGCGGGTCTGCGCATCGGCGAGTCCTTGGGGGTGTGGCTCTACGAGCATGGTCAGGCATACTGCCCATAGGCTCAATAAGGTCTTATCCCACCGTGCGAAATCGCTCTTATCTTATTGATTATCAACGATTATTTTTGAAGGCAGTGCGACCGCCCGCAGTCCGCTGAAACGCCAGCTTATGTCAGCTGCCGCCCGCCGGTCGCGCACCGGTCGGCGAGACGGGGGCCATCGCCCGCTCCGGCGGACACAGGACTACTGCCCCTCGTTTGCTGAGGTGATAGTCAAGCCGTTTTCCTGCTGCCTCGATCGTGATTCGAAAGCCGGGCACCAGCATTTGCGGGTACATCAGGCCCGGCTCCGGGCAGCCGAGCGAACCATCGGGCCAGGTGACCGGTGTGACATCGAGTACCTTGAGCTGCTCCGGCTGGCAGACCTGTGTGGCTGGCAGCGTCATCCAGCGCGGCCTTGATGAGCGGTGCGGGCGCAGTGGGTGGTGCGGGTGCGGTGGCGGCGCAGCGGCA
This sequence comes from uncultured Gammaproteobacteria bacterium, assembly GCA_963764065.1. Classification (GTDB taxonomy): domain Bacteria; phylum Pseudomonadota; class Gammaproteobacteria; order Steroidobacterales; family Steroidobacteraceae; genus FEN-1191. The sequence goes on from CAVXRM010000011.1 coordinate 98,064, forward strand.
GTTGCGGGTGCAGGCCCTGCCGCGGGCGTTTCAGTGATTGGCGTCGCTGCACACCCGCAGCTGGCAGCGGCCCACAGGCCGATTGCCACGATGGTCTGGTATGCGGAAGTTCGCGAGCTGTGGCGATACGGTTCATCATTTTTTCCCGCGGCTGCATATCCTACGGCACGATCCAGTCGGAGAGCAGGGACAAGGATCGCTCCGCGCCAGCGTTGACCTTCACGATGTAGCTGCCCTTGGACGCGAATCGCTGCCCGGGCCCCAGGCTCAGGCGCGGATAGATGGATGTCTCGAGTGAAGTGCCGAGCCGGTGCTCCATGCGCTCGAGCAGGAAATCACGCGAGTAGGTGTCCTTGCTGTGCGTCACCATCATGCCGACGACGGTGGCTGCGATATAGGTATTCAGCTGCAGGCGTTCATCGGCGGGCTTGATGCCGTTGTTGCTCATCCAGCGCTTGACCAGATCGAGTCGCGCTTCACGGGCAGCAGGCAGGTCCTGCGGGTAGATCAGGCGCAGTCGCCCGGCATCATCGGCAGTCATGCCGTTGGTTGCTCACCCACCAGCGCTGAGGAAAGGTAGACCGCCTTGAGCGGCGATGCCTTGTCGGTCAGTGGCTGCGCGTTGGCCAGATCTTCGGGTCGCAACCACAGCACCAGCGTCGCACCTGGCGCCTCGCGTGCGAGCTCTCGCCAGTAAGCCGCATCGGGTTGCGCTTCGAGCACGCGATCGGTCAGCTGGCGCTGGCTCCGCGGCCCAGGCTTTGCGAAAGGCCGCGGCAGCGGTATTGGCCGCGTCCTCGCGGCGGTACACCTGCACTACCGGGCCGTGTTCGTCAGCGTCCCTGAGATACTTTGCCAGCGACTGCGCTTCGAGCGTGATGCCCTGCGAGAGATAGACGGTGTAATAGCCCTGCCCCTCCACGACCGGCACGTCGGCCTGCGGCAGGATGCAGGGCAGTTCGTAGCGCTCGCTGAACTCGTGGATCGGCCGCCAGCTCGCGCTTCCCCAGGCCGCTCACCAGTGCGAATACCGCCTGCTGCTGATTGTAGTGCTCGAGCTGCGCGCCCCAGGTGTCGCTGGCGCCCTGCAGGTCCCACACGTGCAGTACCCACTCATGGTAGGTGCGGCCCAGGTGAACCTGGCCGGCATTCTCGCGGCGCAGCTCGGCGCGCTGGCCGCGATTGCGATCCTTGAAAAAGGTTTCGAGCATCTCGACCATGGCGCGCCGCTGCTCCGCATCGGTGCCCGGTTGCAGCACGAGTGCGAAATGCACCTTGCTGTCGGTCACGCCCGGTGATGCCGCCACGGACAGCGTGCGCAGATATGCCGTGAGCGAGCGGAGCGCGTCGGCAGCGAGCGCGTAGCGCGGCATGGCCGCATTCATGGCGCGACCAGTGACATCGACACCGTCACGCAAGGCGCGCGCCAGTGCAGCCTCGTCGTAGACCGGCCGTTGTCGAACGCCCGCGAACTGGGCCGCGCGCGCGGCACGCAGCGCCTGCGCGGTGGCGCGCGCTGCTTCAGCCGCCGGTGGAGTTGTGCGCGCGGCGCCTGACAGACCTGTCCAGTGGGCGCGCCAGCAGGATTCTGGCTGCCAGGGGTTGAGGGCGCGACGCGCTCGCCGAACAGCGCAGGCCCGGTGATGGCGCGTACTTCGATGGGCCCTTCGCTGGAGCCATAGCCGCTGCGACGATGGCAGGTGGTACAGGCAGCGTCCCTGCCCTTGAGGGTCACGCCCGCCTGACCACGGCCTTGCAGCATCAGGCCCTCGGGAAGTATGCCGTCACGGTAGATACGTTGGCCGATGGCGAGCGGGTCGTCGGCTGCCGTGCCCGCAGAGGCCCAAGTGCCTGGCGATCCGGGTGCGCAGCACAGCACCAACAGCATCAACGCCGCTAACCACCTCACGCGGTGGCCTCGCCTAACGCCGGGGGCCTCGCGGCCGGTGCGCAGCTGTGTCCCATCCATCCTCAAACCTGTCAAACGCCGACGGGCGCAGGCTCACAGTAACAGTTACCGTGGCCGTGTTGGAGGTTGCGCCGAGCCGGTCTTTGACCGTGTAGCGGAAGGTCTCGGTGCCGCTGAAACTGCGCTTGGGGGTGTAGGACACGGTGCCGTTGGCATTGACACGCACGGCGCCGCCCTTGTCAGGGGCGCTGGTGATGCTCACGCTGGCGGCATTGAGGTTGCCATCGGCATCGCTGTCGTTGGCAAGCACGGCATAGACGCGCGCAGCATAGGTCGAGTTTGCGCGATAAGGGGCGCTGAACACGTCATTGACCGCCACTGGAGCGTGCTGCTGCACTGGATTGGCCACGGTAACCGTGCGCGATGCACGCCCGACATTGCCCGCCGCATCGGCAGCCCGCACCTCGAGGGCGTGTGTGCCAACGGCAGACTGGGTCGTATTCCAGGAAAAGGCGTACGGCGCCGCCGTGTCGGTGGCATAGAGTAATCCATCGATGTAGAGCTCCGTACGCACCACGCCAGTGGTGTCGGTGGCTTGCGCGCTCACTGTCACCGTAGCGGACACCGTGGCGCCTGCAGCGGGTGCCGTGATCGAGACCGTCGGCGGCGTCGTATCCGGCGGCGTATTGCTTACAGTCACCGGCATCGCCAGCGTGCTGGCGGCATTGCCGGCCGCGTCGCTGGCCACTGCCTGCAAAGTATGCGCCCCGTTCGGCAGCGCGGTTGCATCCCAGGCGAATGAATACGGTGATGCCGTGTCGCTGGCGTAGAAGACGCCGTCGACCAGCAGGTCGACCTTCACGACGCCGATTTCGTCGTCGGCGAGTACATCGACCACCACGTTGCCGGAGACCGTAGCGCCGCTGCCCGGCGCTGTCACGGCCACCGTAGGCGGCGTGGTATCGCCGGCGGCACGTAGTTGATCGCGATGTTCACCGCTGCCAGGGCATCCACGCGACCGTAACCGTAGGCCGTGTCGTAGCCGGTAGCACCGCGATCTACTGCGGTCGCTTCCAACATCTGAGTGGCCAGCAGCGGCGTGAGCGCCGGTTTGGCGCTGAACATCAGTGCGGCGACGCCGGCCACCACAGGGCTCGCGAGCGAGGTGCCCGAGTCGGGCAGGTAGAGATCAAACTTGGCCGTGGTCAGGATATTGGTGCCCGGCGCCGCCAGGTCGACGTACGGCCCGGTGCTGGAGAAATAGGCCAGCGTATCGTTCTGATCGCTGGCGGATACCGAGAGGATGAACGGCGTCTCGGGCGTCGCATCGGCACAGGCACAGTTGCCCGCGGCTGCCACGACCAACGTGCCATGGTTGTAGGCGTATTCCGCGGCGGTGCGGATCGTGGCGTTGCCGGCCACACCATCGAAGCTGAGATTGATCACGCGCGCGCCGTGATCGGTCGCCCAGATGATGCCGTTGGCGATGCTCGCCGCAGTGGCCGCACCGCTGGCATTGGTCACGCGTATCGGCATGATCGGCGCCGCACCGGCCACACCGGCCACGCCCACGCCGTTGTTGGTCGTTGCGCCGGCCACACCGGCCACTTCAGTGCCGTGACCATAGGCATCGGTGGTATCCGTGGTATTGCTGTACGTGTTGTAGCCCGTGACCAGGCGGCCGGCGAAGTCCGGCTGCGCCGGATCGACACCGCTATCGAGAATCGCGAGCACCGCATTGGCGCCGCCCTGGGTCAGATCCCAGGCCTGGTCTGCGAGGATGTGGGGCAGGTGCCACTGGCCGACATATTCCGGATCGTTCGGCGCCAGGGCTGGCGTGAACTCGTAGTTCTTTTCGACAAATTTCACTTCCGGCATGCGCGCCATACGCTGCAGCACGGCCTCTTCCGTTCCGGCGGCAACCCGCAGACGAACGATGCGGGTCTTGCTGGCGCCCACATCCTCCATATAGTCAGCTTCGTGCCTGCGATACAGCGCATGGCGACCGCTCGGGGCGACGCCAGCGCGGAAACCAACCAGCAGCTCACCGCTCACCCAGTGCGCGGGCTTCAGGCCATCACGGCCGGGTCCGCGCAGCATCTGCGCCTGCGCGAGCGCGCCAGCCAGCAATGAGGCCAACCCCAAGCCGAGCACTGTGAGGTGTAGGGAGTGACGGGCCTTGGCAAGAGAGACGTTCAAATCAGGATTCCTTCAGCGGCTTCATTGCGCCGTTACGGGGCCGATGCTGGTCTGGCCCATCGTCACCGAGACTTCGGTTCCCGGCTGCACGGCGCCGCGCAGATTGGGATAAAGAATGTAGATGAACTGGTCTTTGGCAAAGCGCCCGCCCTTGATGGCGTGGTGCGGCGCCATGAGCGGCGCCTTGTCGGCCGCGACCAGCTGCGGTGCATTGGCTGGGTTGCCGAGCAGCGCCGAGGCCTTGTCGCCGTCGAGCACCTTGAAGCGTGCGTCGACCAGGCCACCGGAGGCGGTGACGCCGATATGCACGATCTGCACGCCGGCCTGCAATTCGAGTTCTGTGGGCGGCACCAGCGCCTGAACCGCACGGGCGGCATGGGTCGTCTGCGGCGCAGGCGCGGGGGTGGCCGGACTGGCGGGAGCGACCACAGCCGTGGTCTTGGTCACCATCTCGCCGCCCGTGCCTTGCGTCGCGCAACCGGCAAGGATCAGCGGCGCCAGCCCGACGGCCAGTGCGAACCTGCAGAGTCCATCGTACTTCATCGCTTTATCCTTGCTGTCAACATGCGACCCCGGTCGAGGGCTCCCCGCCCGCGCAACGCGGCGCAGGCGGGGAACACTCGGTTAGTTCACCGTGATATTGACCGTGCCAACGCTCGCTACACCGTTGCGGGTGAATGTGTAGTTGAACCGATACGTCCCGCGCTTGGCAGCACGAATGTTGGCGTTGCCAGTGACCGAGTTCTGCACGGTCAGCGTGTAGGTGAACGAGCCGTTGGTCGCCAGGGTCACCGTCATGCTTGCGGTGGCCGGGCCGGAAAGCTTCGTCACCACCGGATTCGACGGAGTCGCCGACCGGGTGCCGCCGGTGGGCAGGTCATTGCCCAATACCCCGGTACCACCGACCGTGAACGTCTGCACCCGGTTGTTGCCGGCATTGTTGTTCTGGATGTTGGCGTTGTAGCCATTGGCGACTGCCTGGACCACAGTCAGCGAGACGTTGCGGATCGCCGTGCTGACGTTGTTGGCCGCATCCCGCGCGCGGAAGTACAACGTGTGGTTGCCGCCCGGCAGCGTGCTGGTCAGTATGCTGGCCGTGCCATTACCCGCTGCGGTCGCGGGGCTGGCCGGCGGTGTGGCATTGTCGAACCAGTACTGGACACCAGCCACGCCTACGCCACCGGCGTTATCGGTAGCACCGAAGGTCAGCGTCACGCTGGCCGTGCCGAACGGGATGGTGCCCGGGCTCACCGAACCGCTCGTCAGGGTCGGCGCCGTCTTGTCGATCACCAGGGTCACATTGCCGAAGCTGCCCCAGGTGCCCGTCGCATCCTTGCCGCGCACGTTGATCGTGTGATTGCCCGCCGCGAGCAGCGCGATGTTGGCGATCGGCAGATCGACCGAGACATTCTCCACCGAGCTGTTCCAGACGCCGTCGACCGGAACGAAGGGGAAGCCCCTCACCGTGCCGAGCGGCGCCGAATCAATCGAACCCCTCGGCCGCATTGATCACATTGCCCAGCGAGCTGCCGGTGATCCTTGCGGTAACGCGCATGACCGGCTGGTTGCTGCTGATCGTGTACGCACCATTGTTCGGGTTCGGGGTGGCCGCGACCAGGCTCGTCGCCGGACCGGCCGATGCCACGGTCAGCGTAATGTTGGCAACGGCGCCCGCGTTGCCCAGGACGTCGGTGCTCTGGACCGCAATCACGTGATCGCCGACCGCGAGGCCCGCGGGAATGACTGCGCTCAGGCTTCGTACCGGTGCGGGAGAGCCGCCCAGGTCCATGACCACTGCGGCGTGGCCATCGATGCTGTAGGTCGCGGCGGTGACATTCGAACCGCCCGTAGCGACATCGCTGGCCGTGCCAGTGAGCGTTACAGTCACCGCACCGCTGCTCGGGTTCGGTGCCAGGGCCAGCGCGCTGGAAGCCGGGCCGGTCTTGTCGAGGTTCAGCACGGCGAAGCTGTAGCCGCCCCAGCCGTTGGCATCCCGGCCGTGCACGTAGTACGTATGATTGCCCGAGGGCAGCAGGCCGAGCGCGGCCGCTGAAATCGTCGCGGTGTAGGTCGGCCCGGCGCCGGCAATTGCCGTACCCGTGCCGTCCGCGCCCTTGGTGTCAGCGAAGTATTCGACCGCCGCGACGCCACCGGCGTCCGTCGTCGTGACGGAGGCCGTGAGTGTGGCGCCCGCAGTGCCGGTCGTCGGACTCGGCGAGATGGCGGCCGCGCTCGCGGTCGGTCCGGACAGCGCCGTGCTGGCGCCGGCATTGACGAAGGTCAGCATGCCACCCAGGCCGGGCGCGTTGCTGTTATGCAATGAGAGGCTGGCATCATAGACGGCAAAGCGCCCGACGGCCGGCACGGTGATCAGCGCATCGCCGCTCTGGCCGGGTGCCAGTGTTTCGGCGGTCACGCCTACATTGGCCGTTGGCAGCGCACTGCCATCCTTGGCGATGAAGTTCTGGCGCAGGCCCAGCGCGCCCATCGAATGGTGCTTGGAGCCGGCGTTCACGTAGCGCAGCAGCAGCTTGTGGCCGGCGACGCTGGTGATCGGGGCCGTGTCCGGATAGGCCTTGCCGTTGATGAGGAAATATTTGGGCGCGAAGCTGCGCATGTCAAAGGTAAGCGGAGTGAGATGGCTATTGAGCGCCGGATCGATTTCGCTCAGCACCAGCACCGGCTTCTTCGTCGTAGGTGGCGCCGTAGGCCGAGCCCTTGCTCAGCACGATGGACACGCCCGTGCCGTCGGCGGTAGCCGCGACGTTCATCGCAAACGAACCGCCAGGAACGACGGTGGCTACCGTCGCGCCGGCCGGAATGCCGGGTCCACTGACCTTGAGTCCGACATCGGTGGCAACGGCCGCGGTGTCGGTGACGTTGACATCGCCGGTCACGGTGTTGCCCGTGTCGGTACGCTGCGCGACATCCGCGCCGCGCACGACCAGCGCGCCGTAGAGGCCCTTCGCCACCTGGTGCTCCGCATTTTCAAGCGGCGCAGCCTGGTAGAGGAAGGTGCCGGCCTTGGCGGCAGTAAAGGTGTAGGTCTTGGTGCCGGTGCTTGCCGCGGCGCCCGTGGCATCCGGAACCATCGCCTGGCCCTGGAACACAATGCCCGTGGCTTCGGGCAGCGAGTTGCTCAGGTTGACCGTCACCACTTCGCCGACCGCAGCGTAGATCACCGGGCCGCCGGGCGCCGCCACTGTGGTTGGCAGACGCCAGTGGCGTAACCCCAGACCGCCACGCCGGTGGGCGTCGCTGCTGTGGTGCCGGTAGTGGCGCACAGATCGACGGTGACCGCCGAGGCCGCCCGCTTCCCGCGAGCAGGACTGCCGCCAGAGCAGCTTTGAGCCCCGCAGTCTTGATAGAGTTGTTTCGCAACGTGTTCAACATGGTAGTCCCCTAAATTCCTGCGGTGTCCAACGGCTCACGGCGCGCAAGTGTTCGGCTTGGGCGGATCGACACGAAGGTAGGTGATCGGTCCGGTCAGGTTCACGCCCCAGGAAGTGATCTGGTACAGGGCGTGGTTGTGCGAGATGACGTAGTACTCGCCACAGGTGTTCAGCGTCGAGGCGCCAGGCGGCAGCGGCACCGGTCTGGCCCAGGTACGGGCTGCCGCTGTAGAACATGCCGAAGTCCTGGTTGTTCACCTGCGGAATGGTCACATCGACCGGTTGGTGGTCGGCGTTGTACTCTCGGCGTCGTACCACTTGAAGAGCACGTCCCAGGTCTGGCCCGGGCCGATGTTGATGGCGAACTTCTCGAAGGAGAGGTCCTGTCCCGTTGCCCCTTCCAGCGCCCGACCATCGCGCCCGATCACCAGGCCATTCTGGCCGTGCGGGTGGAACGGGAATTCCTCGGTGCCCACGTTGAGGTAACGGATCGCGCCGGGATAGGGGTGGTAGTGGATGCCGTGTCAGCGGTCGGGTCTGTACGGATGGATGCGTGCCAGCGCGCCATACGGCTGGTCCGGGCAGGAACGGCGAGAAATTGTCGGAGATCGAATCCGGGAAGCCGCGGCCATTGATCAGCCAGTAGCGCGGAAAGTAGTTGTTCAGGTTGAAGCTGTAGGGCGTGGCCGTGCCGGCCACCGCTCAGCGGCCTGGTGCTGGTACGGATCGATCTCCGAGAGCAGCACCATGAATTCCTCGTCGCTGCGTGAACATACTGTCGGTGCGGTTGTACATGTAACCGGCCCCCAGCGAGGGTCGCACGATCAGCGCACCGAACAGGCCCATGCGCACCTGCTTCTGCGGGATTCGTGCCGCTCTCGTAGACAAAGGTGCCGGGCTGCGCCGCCGTGAAGGTGTAGGTGACACTGCCGCCGGCCACCGCCACGTTCGTCAGCGACGTGAGCGCCGCACCGACGCCCACGCGGCTGTGCCGGTGCACCGTTGGCCAGCACGTTTTCCTGGCCCGGGAACATGATCGACACGGGTTCGGTGAGCGCGTTGTTCAGGATCGATCGTGACCTGGTCACCCTGGTTCACGCACAGCACCGGCCCCGGATGCTGGAAGGCACCGCCGCCGTTGGCGTAGCCCCACATATACATGGTGTTGCCGTCCGGCAGCTGGATGTAGCCGTCGGTGGCTGTCAGCGTGAAGGTTGGCGTAGCGGCGACCGAGGTCGTGCAGGCGATGCCGGTCGCTGCGGCGTGTGCACCGGGGCGACGGGCAGCAACAGCGCCAGTGCCGAAGCGGCCAGCCCCAGGCCTGCGCTGCGCAGATGCCCTGCCCGGTTCATGCTGAAAGAAGATCTGGTCATGGGATAACTCCTCGCGATTCGTGCATGTCCGGGTTCAGGTGTTCGGCAGGGTCTGTGCCGGCCGGGCGCCAGCGCCGGTTGCCCGGGTAGACCCGTATTTCGGTACGGTGCCCGCCGCGCCCCAGGTTGTTGGTGCGTTCATAGGCGCGGTCGTAAGAGCACGATAGGTGTCGTACCCGGCCCCGAGCTGCCGGTACCACGCTGACGCCGGGGCCGTGAAGATCGCATCGATGCTCTCACCGGCGCCAAACGACAGCGTGGTCGTTTCGTAACTGGTGTCGGCTGAGGTCCGGAGCTCTCGCACTGCCGCGCATCGGCGTGGCATCTTTGCCAACCACTTTCATCGTGATGCCGTCAAGCGTCATCGCCGCTTCCTTGAAACCCAGGTTCGCGAAGCGCAGCAGCACCCGCTCGCCGGCGTTACAGGTCACTAGCGCCGAGTAGCGGTTGATACTGCAGATCGGGGCGCGCCACTGGGACAACCAGGTCGCCGTTCGGCTGCCGGTTCGCGGCGTAAGCATGCGTGGAATGCGACCCAGGTCGAACGGCGAGTTAGGCGCCAGCGTGTCCGGATAGACACGTCCATTCAGCAGGGCGAAGTCCAGCCTGTAGTCACTCCATTCCGGCAGCTGGATGTGGGCATCGGCCCAGTGCGAGTCGGTCCACACCTCGGAAAGGAACATCGCGAATTCGCGATCGTAGCCGGTGGAGCCATCGCCATCGTTGTAGGCGAACTTGGTGAAACCGCCAATAGTCTTCGCGTTCCATTCTGCCGTGGCTTTACAAACACCAGGCCGGTCATACCCATATGCACATGTTCGCTGTCCTCGACGTGGCAGTGGAACATATAGGTGCCGGGATCGCGGGGTTTGAAGATGTAGCGGAACACGCGGCCTACCGGAACTGCGAACGAGCCGGTGGGTTCGCCGTCGAAAAACGTGATGACGTTGCGGAAGCCGTGCCAGTGGATAGTGTGCGCATCGAACAGATCGGGCCGCTGCGCCAGCCCCAGGTTCGTGAGCTGCATCCGGAACTCTTTCGGAGCCGCCGGATTGAACTGCTTTACCCAAAACATGGGCGCGTTGTGCTGCGCCTTGTTCTTCTGGTTGGCGCGCTGCGTGGCATTGAGCCACGTGACGTTGCGGAAACCAAAGATGTAGGTGGTCAGGTCAGCCGGGGCGCCATCGACAACCTTGGGCGCCAGATCGTCCGGATGCGTTTTCACGCCGCCCAGCGACGCTGAATAGGTGGCGTGGGTCGGATCCATGTAGATCCAGCCATCGGTGCCGGCGAAGTACAGATCCGGCGGATCGGTGACCGCCGCTTCGGCGGTGGACATCGCCATCGGTCCGAGCAGCTTCTTGAACGGTAGCAGACCCATGCCAGCGGCAGTCAGGGTGGCTCCACCTGTCAGCTTGAAGAAGTGACGGCGGCTGAGAGCCTTGTCATCGATACGCTTAGTCATCTCAAATCTCCTGTTGCTTCCCGGGACCCGGCGGGTGGTTCGCACCCGCCTGCCCTCGCACTCCGTTCCTTATTGCTTGCGAACGCTGCCGTTCTGCCCCGTTGATCATCAGCCCCCGGGCGGTGACACTCGGTCCACCGATCGCGGCCGGCCGTAGCACTGCGGGAGCGATAGCGGCCAGCCCGGCACCATTCACTTTCGGCACCACGATGACAGTGCCGGTGCTGGACTGGGCGCCCACATCCGGGTCATGGTTGTTGGCCGCGTTGTACGCGCCGGATGCATTCGCACCGGTCACGCCGGTCACTGTGAAGGTATTGCTCGCCTGATTGGCAGGGATCGCCGGAACCGCAGAACATTGCAGGTCCCCGAAGCATTCGTGGTGCAGCTCGTGCCACCGAGACCACCGCCGCTCCATGAGCCGTTCACCGTTGCATTCGCAACCGGGCCCTCGGCGCTGTTATGCACGGTGATCGTCACCGTCGCGCTCCAGGGGAGGTTGCCGATCACGAGGCCCGTGCGATCCAGATCGCCGACGTGCTTGTTAGCGGCCGCAGTGATCGTATCCGTGTCCGTCGCACTGTTGTTGCCAGGCGTCGGATCGGTGACGTTAGCAGGTGCCGCAACTATCGCCGTATTAACCACGCTGCCCGATGCCGCATTGACCGTCGCAGTGACCGTGAAGGTCGCGGTTCCACCATTCAAAAGGTTAACCGTGGTGGCGATGTTGCCGCTACCGGTGGTTGCGGTACAGCTTGATCCAACCGATGCCGAACATGTCCAACTGCCAGGGCTAAGCGTGGCAGGGAAATTGTCTGTCACCGTCGCACCCGTGACGCCATCCGGTCCAGCGTTGCTGACGACGATAGTGTAGGTCAGCGCTTGACCATTGTTCACCACAGTGACGCTGTCGGACTTGCTGATTCCGAGGTTCGCATTGGCAGGCGTGATTTCGTCCGCGCCGATGTCGAAGGCAAGAAATCCCGGGCGGCCCCGGTTATCGATGTCGACAGTCGGCGCATTCAGCGTGCCGCCACCCTGTGTCGCTGGGACTAACCTTGCACGCCGCACCCGTATTGACGCAGGCGAGCCGTTTCCGCTCAGATGATAGTCACCCATCAGATTCGGCGGCAGATCGGCCGAGATCATGATGCGCACCGAGGAATGCCGGGTTATTGCGCCAGGCATTGAAGGTCACACCCACGTCGTGGGTTGCCGTCACCTGCGGATCGCTGGTGCCGTTGGTGGCGCTGGTCGTCTACCATGCACACCGGCGTTCTGCTGCACGACGGAGTTGGTCGGCGCCAGCAGGCTGCCCGCACTGTCGGCTACGCCAATATCCCAGTAGTCGATACGCCGTGGCGTCACCGGCGGCGCCGATGCCAGTCACCGCGCGCCCGTGCGAGTGCCGGCCCGGTTGTCCCAGAAGATGTTGTTGAACAGCAGCGGGTTACTGAACACCGGCGAGCCGGCGGGCATCCGCGGCTGTCCATTGCAGGCTGATGCCGAGGTCACGCAGGCCATGAGCAGTGAGCTGTTCAGCGAAGTCGACAGACCCGTCGGTGCCGCGGCGCCATTGCTGGTGATCGCCGTGGCCGTCGTCAGGTTCTTCATGATCGTGTTGTTGAACACGCGCACGTTCGGCGCATCGTTGATGCCGATGCCGCCGCCCTCATGGGTCGAGATGTTGTTCACGATGAAGTTGTTGTAGACGTTCATCGGGAAGTTGCCCGACATCAGGAAGCGCAGACCGCCGCCGTCGTCATTGGCCAGGTTGGCCTGGATCAGGTTGTTGTAGATGTCCACCGGGCCTGACCCGGGCGAGAGCGTGGTCGTGTTGGCCGGTAGCGCACCAGCGATCATGATGCCGCCGCCTTCATCGTAGGAACGATTGAAGTAGATGCGGTTGTCATTGATCGTAGGGACCTTGCCATTGCTGCTGTCCATCCGACCCACCGCGCTCACGCCGCCGCCATACTCCGCAGAGAAGTTGCCGCAGATGTCGTTGAACGACACCTGGTAGCCGTCGGCACCGCGGAACAGGCCGATGCCGCCCGCCTGGTTGGTGCCGGCATTGGCAATCACGCGGTTGTAGGCGATGACGACGTTGTCGTTCTGGTTATCGCCATCCTGGCCAGTCAGATCCGGCGTGCCGATGCGGATCGTGCCGTAGGCGCCGCCGTTGTTCTGCACCACGTTGTTGGTGAGCTGCAGGTTGCGGGCATAGGCATTGGCGAACACGGCGCCGCCCTGAGTGATCAGGCCGGCCGTGCCGACACCCGGCTCTACCACCGAGCCCGGGAAGTTGACGTTGCCCGGGAAGCCCTGCTTGATCGCCGCCGCGCAGGTCGAAGCCGTCGATCGAGGGCGCGCTGTTGGCGGTGTATGAAGTCGGGAAGGCCCGACGACGCGAGGCATTGTTGCCGCCGTTGTTCGAGGGCAGGAAGAGCGAGATCACCGCACCGTCATAGATGGTCTGGTTGCCGGACCAGGTGATCGAGTTGACCTTGGTGTACCAGTCAGTCGCCACCGGGCTGTCGCCGGCGAAGGCACCGCCATCGATGATGGTGCCGCGCACCGCGCCATCCGGGCTGCCTGGACCGACACCCTGCAGCTTCACGCGGCTGGTGACGATCAGGTTCTCGTAGTAAGCACCGCGCGGATTCTGACGCGGATTGGCCGAGGCGGAGGTTCGGGTAGACGACTACCAGAGCGCCACGGTCGCGGTTGTTGTCCGATTGCGAGATGAAAGCAGCCGCATCATCCAGCGCATTCTGGATGGCGTGGTTGGCTACCAGCGGCAGGGTCTCGGACGGCTGGTAGCGGGCGTTGCTCGCGAGCGCACCCGGGCCGACCCGGTAGAGCTGCGGGTTGTAGCCGTTGTTGTTGGATCCGACAGCACATGCAGCGTCAGGCCATTGACCGTACGCTGGCCATTGGCCGCCACGATCGTCATCTGCTTGGGCCCTAGAGCTGGTGCTGCTCGGCACCGTTACGGAGATCTGCGTAGCGCCCCAGCTTGGTCGCACCAGACACGGCCACGGCCGCACCATCGAGCAGCACCTGGCCACTGGCGCCAAAACCCTTACCGCTGATGGTGAAGGAGCGAGCGGCGGCATTGCCACCGAGCGTCACATAGGGACTGCTGACGGCATAGAGCTCGGGCGAAGCCGCGTCGAGCCTGCACAGCACGGGCTGCGTGGTCTGGCCGCCGGGCAGCTGCACCGTGACACCCACCTGAGTCGGCGCGAGGTCGGCCGGGATGATGACGCCGGGCATGACTTCGAACTCGGCCGCGATGGTGCGGTAGGTCGGGTTGTAGTTCGGGTTCAGGCGACCGGGTATGCCGGGGTCATTGCCCACGTAGCGATACAGGTTGGTGCAGACACCCGAGGGCGTCGGGCAGTTGATGCGGTTGGTCGAGGGCAGCAGCACATCGGCCAGGCCGTTGTAGTCGGATCTCGACCGTCTTGATGAGGCGATCTGTGTAGTCGTAGATGCCGATCGGCACGAAGGGCATGCCGGCCTTCTCGCCATAGGTGATCGACTTCGGATTGCTCGAGAAATTGAGGTCATCGATGATGATGAACCAGTGACGGCCGGGCAGCGGCACGTCGGTGAAGATGTTGAAGGTCGGCGCAATCGACTTGCCGTTGCTCAGGCTGACGAGCTTCACGTCGCACAGCGGCTTGGCCAGGCCCTCGTAGGGTGAGGTGCCGGGGCCGCCCGGGAAGGTGGCGTTGCCAGACGAGTCAACGGTGTGCAGCGCACCGGCGCAAGCTGACGGCGGCACGGCCGGGACGAACTCGTCGCCGTTGCCGATGTTGATGTCTTCTTCGCGGGTCACCTTGTAGATGTCATGCCCTGGGCATCGTGCGTGAGCTCAGGTCGACCTGCACCAGGTAGTCGCCGGCCGGCAGCGGAGCGAAGACGTCAACGGATCGCCATTGATCCGTGCCGTCAGGATGCCGTGCAGGTCGGCGCTGAGGGGTCTGTCACATCAAGCCATAGGGGTCGAAGCAGCCGTCGCCAAAGCCGTAGTTGCCATCGACAGCCGCGCCGAAGTTGGCATCCGGCGTGCCCTGATCGGTGGCGTAGGTGCCGAACTGAACGCCGGTCAGCGGCGCCTCGATGCACTCGTCGTTGGCCGTCGGCAGCACCTGCTCGTCGGTGCCATGCGCGAGCGGGTCGCCATCGAGATTGCGGGCGATGCAGTCTGTGCGGCCGCTCCCAGGTTTCGGTGAGGTAGGTATTGAGCTGCCTGCCCTTGAGCGATTGAACCATCGGCGGCCAGCTGGTACCGGCCGGAGGTATCACAGGGTGCAGCCTGGTACCACAGGGCACCGGGCGCATACAGCTTGACCACCAGGTCGGAAATGCTCGGCTGCCAGTCCTCGGCCGCCGCATAGCGCGGATCGAGCTCATTGCGAGTGGTGTCGTAGCTGACCGTGCCGACGATGCCGCCGTTGCGCGGGTCAACGCCGTTGCGACCCAGCGGGTCATAGGTGTGCTTGCCCCAATCCATACGGCCGCTGAGGCCGATGATGGGTGCACGCTGACATCGACGCCAGCGCCAATAATCGTGGTGGTGATAGTCTGATTGTCGGCCTGATAGGTGACGCCCGTCGTGTAGTGCAGGTCGTCGTAGGCCTCCATGACCAGCCACTGGGTCATCGGATAGGCGGACTCGAACTTGTAGTAGCCGTCGGCGTCGGTGGTGGTCGAGGTGGTACCACGATCCATCAGCGAGTTCTCGCGCGTGCGCATCGTCAGACCGTATACCGGGCGAGACCCGGCTCGCCCGCGTCCTTGACGCCGTTGCGGTTGGTGTCGTTGTAGACGTAGCCGTCGAACACCGTCCACCAGCCCGACGAGCGGCAGGATGCCCATGTCGACCGTCTCGCCGTTGGCAACGGTCACGTTGACCAGATCGAGGATCTGGTTCTGCGGCTCGTCCCACCAGGTCAGCGTGTAGGTGCCATCGGGAACGTTGTTGATCGTGAACTTGCCGTCGACATCGCCCTGCCCGGCCCAGACGATGGTGTCGCCGTTGCCGAGATCGGTCAGCGTGACCCAGGGGTATTCGATCGGCTTGTCGATCTTGGCGCCCTGCATGCCGCCCCAGATCGAGCCCGGGCAGAGCCCGGTACACCGCCGGTCGTCGGCACGTAGATCTTGACGGCATCGACGACGCCGGTAATCGTGCCCGATGCCGTTGAGCGCGGTGGACACCGCGCGAGCCGACAGCGGAAGGCGTGCCCGGAGCCGGCACATAACCAAAGATGATGGCCGGGAAGGGTTCACCGGCAATGATGAACTCGGTGTCGAGGCCGGTGGCGCCTTCCATGACCCAGGCATCCCAGTCGTGGTTGCCTTCCAGCGTGGTGGTCTGCATCCAGCCGGAACCGTCCGGCGGCGTCACTGACAGCGCATAACGGTTGCGTGCCGAGGTTCGGAATCTTGACCTTGCCTTCGATGGCCGCGGCGTCGGGAACGTTTCTCACCGGCGTGGGCACACCGTTGATGTCAACCACGCAGTTGCCGCTCTGCACCGTGCAGCCAACGCCGTCGAAGGTGTACATGCGGATCGCGGGCTGGATGGTGCCCGTCGCATCGTTGACGACCGGAACCGGGCAGCGGCCGGCCGCTGCGATCGGTGCAACGGTGGCCGACGATCGGCGCCACCGTCCACGACGTACCACGCTCCGCGCTTGACCGCCGCTACCGTGCGATCAGGCACCGGCCCGTGTGCCGAGCACAGCGGCGTCGCCGTAGACATTGGTCGTGACTTCACCCAGCGTGTCGGTGATGTGGCCCTGGAAACCGGCGAGGCCATGTCTCGGCCGGAACGTCGGGGGCGCTGTTGACCGGCGACACGTCTTCGAAGACGGCAGCCTGGATCTGCGCATCGGGGAGCGGCGCGGGCTGCAGTTCGACCAGCACTTCACCGGCTGCGCTGCGGGCAGCTGAAGCAGCTTCTTGCCTTCCCAGGTCACCGCAGGCGCCAGCCGACCGTGAAGTGGCGGCCATCGAGCTTGTAACCGTCGGCCAGCACCGAGATCAGGTAGCGGCCATCAGGAACGTTGTCCAGGTTCAGGCGAAAGTCGGCTTCAGCACCTTGCGTGTAGACCGGGCTGTGGCTCTTGCACCGGCGATTGAAGTCCACAGGCAGGACTTCGGAGTAACGTGGCATCCGCCGGATTGCAGCCGGTGCCAGGATCGGGCGAGCGCTGCGTCGTGGTTCCCGTGTTGTCTTCGTTGACCAGGAACTTGTAGCTCGTGACGGCGGCGCCTTTCAGAACGCCAACTGGGGCGCTCATCGAGGGGAAATTGGGCTCATCGCGAGCACTGACCACCTTGAGCGTTACAGGCGCCGCCTGCACCGCAGCCATGCCCGCCAGTGCGAGCAGCGCGACGAAAAAACGGCCCCGGAAAAGTCGTGTGCTAAGCATAAATAAAGCCTCCGTCCTGAACTTTCGGCGCATGTGGCGCTCAGAAAAAAAACCCCTGGCTATGAAATTCCGTTCGGGAGCCGGCTGGCGGCAACTTTGCTGCCGAAATCTCTTGCAGCTCCCGTACGAACCTTCCCGTACGAGGTGCAGGTTGCCTGTGTGCATGCCTCGCGCGCATGCGCCCGACACCTGCCTTCGGATAGGGTATTTGGCGTAGTTTTGGGAGCGCCGGCAGCAGCACGCATGAGCGCGCCACGAGGCCTGGCAAGACATAATCGGGAGAATGCCGACCACGATCGTGGTCAGGCGCAGACTGGGAACTGCGCTATTGCGGAGTCAGGGGATTCTGGTCCGGAACCTGCGGCGGCACAGGCACACCAGGCAACACACGACGTCGGCCCACGCCGCGGCCCACGTAGACGAACTTCCACTCGCAGTAGCACTCGGCTTTTTCGAACGCCGAATCGACTGGCAGAAAACCAGCCACCTTGATCGGCTTGTCCTTCGACACGCTGGCAATACCCATGATGCCGCCGTCCTGCGCACGTATGAGTTCCCAGTCGGTCTTGCCGGTCATCGGATCTGGATAGAGCCGCCGCAGGTAGCGGCGCGCACTGGGCATGCGATCATCCTGCAGCAGCATTTCCAGCGATTGCGGAAAGCTGCCGCCGCTGGCGCGGTAACGGCCGATGGCCTGGCGATACTGATCGCCCACGAACAGCAGCTGCGACTCGCGCTCACGCTGCCCCTGCGTACTCCACACCACACCCACTGTCGCCAACGTGATGCCGATGATCGCGACCGCGAACAGCAGGCCGAGGTAGGTGAATCCACGCTGGCTTCGCGGCGCGCGTCGCACCGACTACCACTCCCGGTACTGCGTGCCGTCGAGTGCCTGTTGGTCCGAGCCGCTGTGGATATCGCGGATGCCCGGATGATCCGGATCTTCCGACACGACCATGGTCCAGCTTTCCGCCGTGGCGGTGATCGGGTCGATCGGCACCGCCTTGATGTACTTGCGCTCCACCAGCGCGCCAATCGAATCGGGATACTGCCCCAGGTCGCCGAAGTGCTTGTCGATCGCTTCGCGCAGCACCGAGAGATCCTGGCGCAGCACGGTCTCGCGCGAGCGCTCGAGCGCATGGAAATAGCGCGGCACCGCAATGGTCAGCAGTACCGCGATGATGGCCATGACGACCAGCAGTTCGATCAGCGTGAAGCCTCTCGGGCCGCCGCGCCGCTGCAGCGTCTTACCACTCACGGTAGGGCACTCCGTTCAGGCCCTTGCCGCTCGCCAGTGAATACACATCGAATACATCATCGCCCGGCTGCGGGGCATCCGGCGGACTGGCGTAACTGCGCAGTCCCCAGGTGTCTTCGGCGGCAACCGCCCCATCGGGAAAGAAGGGATCGCGTGGCACGCGGCGCAGGAAATACAGCTTCACCTTGTCGGGGCTGCGCGCGTCTTCAATGCCTTCGTACAGCACTTTCAGATCGGGCGGATACCCGGATCCTTCGGCCTTGGCCATGACCGAACCCTGGTCGACGGCCAGCTTGTAGTTGTCGAGCGCCGCGCGGATCTCGCGCAACGCGGAGCGCAGCTCGCCCTCCTTCTCGCGCTGGATCGCCATGCTCGCCAGCGGATAGGCCGCGCTCGCGAGCAGGCCGATGATCGCCACCGTGATCACCAGCTCGATGATCGTGAAACCGCTGGTGAAGCCTTTGGGGCGTCGATGCGACGACACGGGCGTTACCCTGCTGCGCCGGTCAGTTTCCCGTCACGGCGAGCGTCAGCGGATCCGGGCTGCTCGAGCCCGTGCTGACCCCCGCCTCGTTCGCCGCGGTCACGAGGCCCGCGAAGGCCGTCTGCGGCCGCGCCTTCAGCGCCTTGAACTTCAGCACCATGAGATCGCCGCTCGCGGCGAAAGGCTGGCCGGCAGGCGCCGTGGCATCCATCTGCACGCCACCCGCATAGGCGGCGACCTTCGCGCCCTCGGCCGATTGCACGAGCTGGCCCGGATCGCCCGAGAGGAACTGGAAGGTAGAGACATCGAAGCGCAACTGCGCGCGCAGGCGCCCGGCACTCTGATCGCCCTGCAGCTGCACGGTCACTGAAAATTCATCGCCCACCTTCACTTCGGCGGGACCCGCAATCGTGGCGGTGAGCTTGGCCGCAGGCGCACTGCCGTCAGCCGGAGGCGTCGGTGAAACACCGGTGGCGCCACGGAAGCGTTGGAAGCGCGATTGCTGCGAGGCTTGCACCGCAGCGGCCGTGGCCGCGTTGGAGGGCGCGGCGGCCGGTGCGCCCACTACCGTATCCGACCCGGTCGTGCTGACATCCACGGGCGCCGATGCTGCCTGTGTGGCGGGCCTGGTGGCCATTGCCATGCTGGCTGGCGCACTGCCCATGCCCGCATTGCCCGCACCCGCATTGTTCATGGCCATGGGGCTGCTGGTCGCGCCCAGCGGCGCCATGCCACTGCGCGTTTCCGTGCCATACCAGAACTCGGTGGTATCGCTCGAAGGCCGCGGCTTGGCGCGGATGATGCGCGGCGTGATCGACAGCACGATCTCGGTCTTGGCCTTGTTGTCGTTGTGATCGCTGAACAGGCGGCCGAGTACCGGCAGGTCACCCAAACCAGGAATCCTGGAGGAACTGCGGGTATCCGAATCCTGGATCAGGCCGGCGAGAATCTGCGTCTCGCCATCCTTGAGCTGCAGCAGCGTGCTGGCGTTGCGGGTGCCAATCTCATAGGCAATCGTGGTGCCACCGTTGCCGGTCGGCACCG
This sequence comes from uncultured Gammaproteobacteria bacterium, assembly GCA_963764065.1. Taxonomy (GTDB): domain Bacteria; phylum Pseudomonadota; class Gammaproteobacteria; order Steroidobacterales; family Steroidobacteraceae; genus FEN-1191. The sequence goes on from CAVXRM010000011.1 coordinate 117,643, forward strand.
AGAGCTGCTTGGTGATCGAGCTGACTTCCAGGCTCATCTTGATCGCGACGTCGTTGTCGGCATAGATCGTCGGTTCGACGTCCAGCGTCAGGCCGACGTCGAGGTATTGCACGCTGGTGTTCGAGATCACGCCACCGGTACCCGAGGAACTGGCCGCCGTGGTGATGACCGGCTCGCGCGTGCCGATCAGGATCTTGGCCTTTTCCTTGTTGCGGGCCCGGATACGCGGGCTGGCCAGCACGTTGCCCACGCTGACCTGCTTGAGGGCGTCGACCGTGACGCCGAGATTCGAGATCGTGATGGTGTTGCCATTCTGGTGCTTGAGATCGTTGAGCACCATGCTCTTGCCACCGCTCAGCGATGTCGGCGACAGCGATGCCGAGGTCGGATACGAAATGCCCAGCTGCTGCAGGCGCGAGCGCGAGATCTCCAGCACTTCCACTTCCATCATGACTTCGGGTTCGGCGATGTCGACCGAGGCCACCAGCTTCTCGGCCATGCGCACCGTCTCGGGCGTATCACGCATCACCACCGCATTGGCGCGCTCGTTGATCACCAGGGTCTTGGCATCGAGCACGGTCTTGAGCAGGCTCTCGATGTCCTTGGGCGCCGCTGTGTTCAGATAGAAAGTCTTGACGATCTGGTCCTGGTAGTCCTTCTGCTTCGCGGTCGTGTTCGGATAGATCAGCGCCATGTTCTCGGAGAGCACCTGGCGTGCCAGCTGGTTCTGGCCGAGCACCAGGTCGATGGCCTGTTCGATCGGCACGTCCTGCACGAAGATCGTGGTCTTGCCGTCGCTCTTCACGTCCTTGTCGAAGATGAAATTGATGCCGGTCTGGCGCGAGAGTACCTCGAACACCATCTTGGTCGAGGCGTCGCGAAACTGCAGCGTCACGGGACGGTTGTCGCGGGTGCGCAGGCGCGGTGTCACCGTGGTCGGGCCGCGGGCCGAATCGATCTTGGCGCGCAGCGCCGTCGCCGGTGCGTAGCCCGGGTCTTCAGAGAGCACGCTGCGCAGGCGGTTCTCAGCCTGCTCGTAGGCGCCGTTCTTCAGGTCCTGCTGGGCCTCGGCCACCAGCTGTCCGTGGTGGCGATCGGCCTCCACGCCTTCGAGGCCACGGCGCGCACGATCGTTGCCGCTTTCGATGCTCAGCACACGCTTGTAGCTCGCCTCGGCGACATCGGCCTGCCCGACCGAACGGGCACGATCGGCTTCGGCGATCAGCTTCTGCACCGACTCTTCCTGCCGGCTCTTGAGATCGAGCTTGTAGACCAGGTTGCCCGGATCGCTGGACAACGCTTCATGGAGCTTCTGCAGGCCCGTTTCGTAGCGGCCCTGCTCGATGTCGTCGAGACCCTGCTGGTGGAGGCGGCTGCTCGCGCAGGATGCGACCACTACGGCTGAACCCAGGACCAGGACCAGCCTGATGAGATTGCGATTCACTACGAGCCTCCGATCGCCAGCGTCTGCTGGATCTTCAACGGTAAATAGGTCAGCTGCAGCTGGCCGCCCGAGGCGCCATCCACGCTGTAGGTGTGATCGATCGTGTCGCCTACGCGTACGTCAAAGACGCGATCACCGCGAGTCAGAAAGTATACGGTTGAATCGCCGGGCCGCGCATAGCTGCCCATCACACTGAAGGGGAGCGGTGGCGCAGTCGGCGGTGGCGGCGGCGGCGGCGCGACATAAGGCGCTGGTGGTGGCGGCGGCGGCGGCACATACCAGGATTGCGGCTTGAACAGTGCCGGGGCTGCCTTGCCATCGGCCACGCGACGCGAGAGCCGCGCCATCAGCGCACTGGCATCCGGACCGCTGGTGCTCGAGACATCGCGTCTGGCGGCCGGGCGCGCCGCGGCCGTCGCGGAGCTCGCCGCGCCCGAAGTGCGCTCGCTGCCGCGCGCCGGGCTGGCGCCGCTCGCGCTGTCAGCATCGGGCCAGGTCGCCACGATGTAGATGCCGATCAGCACCGCGACCGCGCCCAGGATCTTGACGCGCTTGGTGAGCTGCATTACGGATCGCTCCGCACGTAGGCCGAGAGCTTCAGTTCGGCGTCGACTTCCTCATCGCCGACTTTCTTGCGCTCGACGCGCAGGCCATCGACCGCCACCGCGGGCATGGTCGCCAGCGTGCCGTCCATGAACTCGCGCAGCTTCGGATAGGTGGTGTGCACCGGAAAAGTCATGCGATAGCGCGCAGCGACGCCATCGCGGGCCGGCAGGTATTCGTATTGCCCGCGGGTGAGCTCGACGCCCGCGAGGCTCGCCTGGGCAAAGATCTTGCCGACCACCGTGGGCGCATCATCGCGCCGCGGCAGCGCCGCCAGCACCGTACCGGCCGGGTTGCTGGTGGCCGCCACCTTGCCCAGCGGCGTCAGCTGCAGCACCTGGGCCTTGAGCGCTGCCACGGCAGAACTCTGCGGCAGGTTGTTGGCGAGGAAAACCGCCACCGCGGCCACCACCAGCGCCAGCCCCGTGAGGCCGCTGGTACCCACCCGGCGCAGCCGGTAGATCGATTCCACCAGCGCGCGATTCGCATAGGTCTGGATCTGCGCCAGCGGATTGGCGCGCGGCGCGCGCGACGGAGTAGCGGCGAGGGGCGCGGCCGGCGCCTCGGTGCGCGCCACGCTCGCTGGCACCGCCACCGCCCGCGGCGCGGCCTCCGGTGCGGCCTGCGGCTCGAGGGTTGCCTGCGGCTCGTTCACGACGCGTCGCTCCAGTCCGCCGAGAGCTGGAAGCGCACCGGGTGATCCTTGTCGTCAGCCTTGATCTCATGGCTGTCGAGCATCGGGTAGTGCAAGGCCTGTGATTTGTGCAGGCGTTGCACGTAGGAGAGCGCCAGCACCAGCGAGCGCGCCTCGGCCGTCACGCGCACGCGATGCTTGGCGTGATCGGGTTCGATCGAGAGCACCGCGATATCGCCGCTGGTGTCGCTACCGGCGCGCTCGAGTTCGGCGAGCAATTCAGACCAGGGCGTGACCAGCTCGCGCACGGTTTTCTCGGCATTCTGCCTGCCCAGGCCCGCGACCGAATCGAGCGTGGCGCCGTGCTGCTGCGCGCGTTGCAAGGCAGCCGCGCGCAGTTCCAGCCCCGCACGCTGCCCATGGAGGCCATGCAGTTGCAGCGCAACCAGCCCGAGGGCAAGTGCGCCGGCACACGCCAGGGCCACGCCGAGCAGGCCACCGCGAGCAGGGCTGCCGGCAAAATCCAGCTCGAGTCTGGGGGCGCTCATGCCTGGTGCCTGCGCAGGAATTCGAGTTTGCCTGCCGTCGATTCGCCGGCCAGTTCTTCCTCGAGCCAGACCAGATCGCCGGCGTTGGCGCCCGCGGCAATGCGCAGGCCCGCCGGCGCATCGACAAACACGCTGCCTTCCTGCGCGGAATTGTTCGCGAGGCGGCCGAAAGTCTGCAGGCGACGCAGTTCGATGGCCCAGTCGGCACCGATGCGCACGCTGTGCACGCGATCCCAGCCACCGCGCGTGAGGCGCGCCGCGGCCAGGGTGCCCTGCTCTATCGACACGAACCAGGCGCCGCCATCGGGCAATTTGCCGCGCCAGTGGTTGTAGGCCGAGACCAGCTGCGGTTGCAGCGACTTCAAGTGGCAGACGATGACGCGTGAGGATCAGTTGCAATTCTTCGATCAGGGCCGCGGGCATCGCACAGGCTACCTGCGCCATGCCTGGCGGGCTGTCGCTCAGGCTGATGGTCCATTGGCTGACCACGTCGCCATAGATGCCGGTCAGCACATGGCGCGCATGGGTCATGCGCTCGATCTCGCCGCTCAGCGCGGCTGCATAGGGCACCATCGCATAGCGCACCCAGTGATCGGCCACCACCACGCGCACCGCAGCCCGCTGCCATTCGGGTTGCGCCAGCAGTGTATCGAGCGCTCCAAGCGCCGCCGACCAGTGGCTGTCGCCCGCCACTTCATTCACCCATCCGGACTGCGCCACCTGCTGCGGGCGCACGCCGCGCGCGAGGCGCGTCAGTGCCAGCTTGTGCGGCGCCAGGTAGATGCCGATTTCATCACGCCATAGTGGTGACACGGTTCACCTCTTCGAGCGTGGTCTCGCCGCGCCGCACGAGCTCGAGTGCGGACTGGCGGATCAGGCGCACGCCGGAGCGCGTAGCCAGTTCCTTGAGCTGTCGGACCGGCGCGCGGGCGATGATCGCCTCGCGGATCTCGTCATTGAGCACCATCAGCTCGCCGACCGCCTTGCGGCCGCGGTAGCCGGTGCCGCGGCAATGCTTGCAGCCGCGGCCGACGCGGAATTCATAGGAGGCATGGGTCGCGATGCCGAGCTGCGATTCTTCCAGCAGCCGGCGCGAGGGCACGTAGGAATCGGCGCACTGCTCGCAGACGATGCGCACCAGGCGCTGCGCGAGAATGCCGCTCAGCGCAGCGACGAAGCTGTAGGTATCCACGCCCATGTGCACGAAGCGGCCCATCACATCGAACACGTTGTTGGCGTGCACGGTGGTGAACACCAGGTGGCCGGTGAGCGCCGACTGGATGGCGATCTGCGCCGTCTCCGGGTCGCGGATTTCGCCGACCATGATCTTGTCCGGATCGTGACGCAGAATAGAACGCAGACCCCGCGCGAAGGTGAGCCCTTTCTTCTCATTGACCGGGATCTGCAAAACCCCTGGCAGCTGATACTCAACCGGATCTTCAATCGTGACGATCTTGTCGTTGCCCGTCTGGGTCTCGGAGATCGCCGCATAGAGCGTGGTGGTCTTGCCGCTGCCGGTGGGGCCGGTGACCAGCAACATGCCGTAGGGCAAGGTGCTCAGGCGCTGCAGCTGCGAGACGGTATCGTTGTCGAAGCCCAGCGACGCGAGCGTCAGCCCGTGCACCTTCTCGGTGAGCGCGCGCTTGTCGAGCACGCGCAGCACGGCGTCTTCGCCGAACACGCTGGGGATGATCGAGACACGAAAGTCGATGGCACGGCCATCGATGGAAACCTTGAAGCGGCCGTCCTGCGGCACGCGCCGCTCGGCGATGTCGAGCTCGGCCATCACCTTGATGCGCGAGACCACCTGCTCGGAGACCTCGGCGCCGGTGACCTCGGCCATCTGCACCAGCACGCCGTCGATGCGATAGCGCACGACCAGGCCATTGGGCACGGTCTCGAGGTGCACGTCGCTCGCCCCGGCGCGCAGCGCGTCGTAGAGCGTGGAGTGCACCAGCTTGACGATCGGGCTGGAATCCTGGCTGATCGAGGCGAGTGACAGGTTGTCGATGCCGGTGCCCGCGGCCACGTGCACCGAGCTGCCGGCCACCGCGGAATCGAGCGCGCGAAGCGATTGTTCGTGGCGGGCGATGTAGGCGGCGATCTCGGCGCGCGGCGCCAGCACCCATTCGAGCGCCTGCGGCACGCGCACCTCGAGCCAGGAGCGCAGCGCGGCATCGAAAGGATCGGCGATCACCGCCAGCAGCGACTTGCCGCTGCGCGCCACCAGGCAGGTGCGCTTGGTGGCTTCGGCCGGCGGCAGCAGATCGAAGGCGGCTTCGAGCTTGGCCAGATCGGTGCGCCCCAGCGCGCGATAGTCGAGCGCCCGCGCCAGTGCGGCGGTGAGCTCCACCGGCCCCAGGCCCGAGCGCTTCTCGAGATATTCCAGTGTCGAGCCACCGCCCTCCTGCGCCTCGGTCACGGCAGCAGTGAGCATGGCTTCGTCGAGCCCAAACATCGCGGAGCTGTCCAGTGCGGCGCTCATTTGATGCTCCCGGCCAGTTCAAAGATGGGGAAGTACATCAGTACCACGATCACGCCGATCACCACGCCGATCAGGCTCATCAGCGCCGGCTCGATCAGCCGCGTGACCAGGCCCACCCAGCGCGAGAGTTCCTCGTCGTAGAACGCGGCGATGCGCTCCATCATTTCGCCCATGTTGCCGCTGCGCTCGCCGACGCGCAGCATGCGCGCGGCCACCGGGGTCGTGAGTCCGTATTGCTCCATCGCATCGGCGATCGAGCGGCCTTCACGCACGCCTTGCGTGGCATTGGCGAAGGCGGCGCGCAGGTTCGTGCCCAGCAGGCCCGCCGACATCTTCATGGCCGTGACCATCGGCGTGCCGCCCCGCTGCAGCATGCCTACCGTGCGATACAGGCGCGCGAGCTGGTAGATGTGCAGGCGGCTGCCGAGCGCGGGAATCTGCGCGATGCGCGCGCCGATCGCGGCCCGCACCGTCGGACGCGTGAAGGTATAGACGAGGCCGATGATCACACCCAGCGTGCCGAAGGCCACGAGGTATCCGTGGGTATCGAGGAACTGGCCCCAGTGCATCAGCATGCGCGAGGCGAGCGGCAGATTGGTTCCCATGTCTTCGTAGATCGAGCTGAAGCGCGGCACCACGTAGCCCATCAGGAACGCGACCACCAGCAGGCCCGCGCCGCACAGTACCGCCGGATAGATCGAGGCATTGACCAGGCTCTTGCGCAGCACGTCGATCTGCTGCTGGTAGGCCACGTAGCGCGTCAGGGCTTCGCGCAGCGCACCGGTGCGTTCGCTGGCGCGCACGGTCGCCACGTACAGTGCCGGAAAACTCTGCGGATGCTCGGCCAGCGCGGCACCGAAGGTCTGGCCCTCGCGCAAGCGCACCAGCACCTGATCGAGCGTGCGCCGTACGGTCGGGCTCGCTTCTTTTTCCCCCAGCGTCTCTATGGATTCCACCAGCGACAGGCCGGCATCGAGCAGCGCGACCATTTCCTGGCTGAAAGTGACCAGCGGCAGGCGCGCCGAGCGCTTGCCGAAATTCAGCGTGCGCTCGCGCGCAATCGAGATGAAGGCGAGCCCTGCGCTGTTCACCTGGCGGCGCGCATCGGCCTCGTCGGCAGCATCGAGCACGTAGGAGAGCACATCGGCTCCACCACTCATGGCTTTGATGCGAAAGCGCATGGCTACCAGTTCCCCAGGTCGGCAGCTTCGCCGGTGCCACCCTGGCGTCCGTCCTTGCCGAAGGACATCAGGTCGTAGTCATTGTTGTGCGTGCCGGGCGCGACGTACTGGTAAGGGCTGCCCCAGGGATCGAGCGGCACGTCTTTCTTCAGATAGGGGCCAGCCCAGTTCTGCTCGCCCGGCGGCTGCACCTGCAGCGCCGCGAGCCCCTGCTCGCTGGTGGGCAAGTGGCCGACATCGATGCGGTACTGTTCGAGCGCCTTGTCGAGCGCATCGATCTGCGCGCGTGCGGCCTTCACCTGGCTCTTGCCCACCTGCGCGAAGTAGCGTGGCGCGACGAAGCCCGCGAGCAGGCCGATGATCACCATCACGACCAGCAGCTCGAGCAGCGTGAAGCCGCGAGAGCGCCGCCGCGAACCTTGAATTTCAATCACTTGTGGCGCCATGTTCAGCATGATATCAGCTGGCTTCCACGGCTTGGGACTGTGCACGCAACGCGTGGTAGACCTTCAGCACGTTCGGGACATAAGCGCGCGTTTCGCGGTACGGCGGCACCTTGCGGCCATAGCGCTCAACGGCGTTCTCGCCGGCGTTGTAGGCGGCCAGCACCAGGTCCAGGTTCTTGGCGCCATAACGGGTAAGCAGGTCGGCCAGGTAGCGCGCGCCGGCAGCGATGTTCTGCTCGGGATCAAAAGCATTGAAGGCGCCATAGCGTCGCGCGGTCGTCGGCAACAGCTGCATGAGCCCGATGGCGCCGCGGCGCGAAATCGCCCGCGGATTGAAGCCCGATTCGACCACGATCACCGCCCGCAGCAGCTCGGCATGGACGCTCGCGGCCGTGGCCGCACGCTCGATGGCGGCATCGTAGCTCGCCGAACGTGCCAGCCAGGCGGTCGCGCGTTTGGCATCGGCCGCCGGGATGGCAGGATCGACCGACGGCGTACGCGCGATCAGCACGTAGTGCGAGTCATTGGGTACATTGCTGAAATGGGTGGTGCCGGCGGGGTCGGTATAGGCGTAGATATCCGCCCGGGCCGCCAGCGATGCGGTACCGAAAGCTAAAATGAACCCAGTGGTGACCGCCAGCCGTTTCACAACAGCACTCTACGAGAGCCACCCCCCACCGTAAGGTAGGCAAACTTGGTAGGTGGATGCGCTTTTGTGCCTAAGCCCCTGCCCCAGCAACCATAATCCTTAAGGCCGGTGACGCTCTCCTGTCTAAGTGCGAACTGGGTCACACTGGCGGGGTCCAAGCTTTGCCCTCCGGCACCGGGTTAAGATACCCGCAAGGCACAATTTCAACATGTATACGGACTGGTTCAAGCTCAAACGCCTGCCCTTTCGCCTGCGGCCGGACCCGGAATTCCTGTACCTGAATCCCGAGGGTTCGGCGGTATTCGATGCCCTGCGCGCGGCCGCAACGAACGGCAGGGGCGCCATGGCCCTGCTGGGCGAGACCGGCGTCGGCAAGACCACGCTGCTGCACTCCATTGCCCAGCAGCGCCAGGGTTCGATGAGCGTGGCCCGGATCCAGCAACCGAACCTGACCTCGCGCGAACTGCTGGAAGCCCTGAGCGAGCAGTGGCACCTGAAGGCCCCGGACGAAAACAGCCGCGACCCGCAGGCCGAACTGCGACGCTTCGTCGCCGAAGAGGCCGGGCACGGCCGCTCGGTGCTGATCCTGGTGGACGAAGCGCACCGCATGTCCACGGCGACGCTTAAGGAACTCCTTACTCTATGTGCCCGCCAGCCCGCCCCGTTGGCGATCCTGGCCGGCGCCCCTGAACTGGGCGCCCAGCTGGCGGCGCTGGCCGCGAACTCCGGCAACACGCTGCCCCCGGTCACGACGCTCCAGTTGCCAAGGCTCGACCTCGCTGGCATCGATGCCTATGTCCGTCACCGGCTCACTGTCGCCGGCAGCGGCACCCGCACCCTGTTCGATGCGGATACTGCAACGGAGATCCAGCGCTACAGCGGCGGCACGCCGCAGCTGATCAACGAGCTGTGCGATGCGGCGATGACCCAGGCGGAAACGCACAGCAGTCCGCGCGTCGGCCTGGTGGAGATCCGCAACGCCGCACAGGATCTCAAATGGGTGGAATTCTCGGCGCGCGCACCAGCCGCGACGGCCACCACGGCGCCGAAGCGCGAGGCCGTGCGCCCGGAACTCGATGTGCAGCAGAGCGGCAAGGAAGTGAAGCGCGTGCTGCTCAAGCCCGGCCGCATCACGGTCGGGCGCGGTGCTGATTGCGGCTTGCAGCTCGACAGCCAGTTCGTGAGCCGCCATCACTGCCAGATCATCACCACCGCCGAGCAGACTTTCGTCGAGGATCTGGGCAGCACCAACGGCATCACGGTGAATGGCCGCCGGCGCCAGCTGCACAAACTGGTACCGAAGGACCAGATCGTGGTCGGCGATCACACGCTGACCTACCTCGAGACACCCATCGCCTAGGCCAGTCGACTAGGCCGGCGCGCCTCGTTTTGCCGGCGCACGGCTGCGTGTCTTGCGCTCGGCGTCACCCAGGTTCCAGGTGAGCTGGGCCAGCGTGCCGCTGCCAGGCGCGGCCGAACACGAGAACTGGCCACCGGTCATCTGCGCGCGCTCGCGCAGATTACGCAGTCCCGAGCCATGGCGTCGCGATTCGGGCGTGGCCTGATCCAGGCCCACACCGTTGTCGCGCACCTGCAGCGTGAGCACGTCATCCTCGCGCGCCAGCAGCACCCAGACATTGCGCGCCCGCGCATGCTTGGCCACGTTGTTGAGCAACTCCTGTACGCAGCGGTACACCACGGTAGCGAGCCGCCCGGGCACATCGCGATCGCTGACCGCGAGCTCCGTGTTGATCGCGAGACCCGGATAGATCTCGGCAAAGTCGCGGCAGAACCATTGCACGGCCGAGGCCGCACCCAGATCGTCGAGTATCTTCGGGCGCAGGTCGGTGGAGATCGCGCGGATATTCTCCGCCGCTTCCTGGATGCGCCGTACCGCGAGCTCGAACACTTCCTTGGGTTTACCGAGGCGCGGCTGGCGCAGCATCTCCAGACCCCGCTCGAGCGTGTACTTCACGGCGCTCAGCGACTGACCCACCGAATCGTGCAGCTCTACCGCGATGCGCTTGCGCTCGTTCTCCTGGGCGCGGATCAGCTGCTCGGAAAGCGCCACCAGCTCGTTGCGTGAACTGCGCAACGCCACTTCGGCGCCTTCGCGGCGCACGATCTCATTGCGCAGGTCACGGTTGGCATCGGCGAGTGCCTGGGTACGCGCGCGCACCCGCACTTCGAGGCTGGAATTGAGCCGCTCGAGCGCGTCCTGCGCACGAAACAGGGCGCTCACGTCGTTGGCCACGAAGATCGCGAAGGCATCGCGCTCGGTGCCGGCCCCGCGCCGCAGGCGCATCGGGCGCAAAGTGAAGTGCACGTGGCGCGCACCCAGCGGCTCCTGCAGTTCGAATTGCCGGCGCTTGCCGCGCTTGATCTCCGAGAGCGCGTGGCTGATAAAGCCACCCAGCGGGCAGCGCGCGATCTTGCAGTTCGGATGCAGCAGCTCGTGCGCATCGCAACCGATCACGCCACCGACGGTGCCCAGCGCCCAGTCTTCGACCACCCGGTTGGCGCGCAGCACCTGACCGTCACCGCCCAGCAGGCACACCAGCGCCGCCATCGCATCGGCGGTACTTTCCCACTCGAGTTTGGCCTTCTCGATCGCCGCCTGGCGCATATGCGCCTGTTCAAGCGCCGCGCCGAAATCCTTTGGACCGGTGATTTTGGGGCGGGCCGGCCGCGGCTTGCGTTTCTTGGCGGCAGCCATGCTGTTGCGTCCGCGAGCGCCTCGCGCGCGAATCGCCTCAGGCCGCCGGATTGGCGGAGATCAGGCCGTGGTGGATCGCGTAGGCCGTAACGGCCGCCGCATTGTGCAGCGAGAGTTTCTGCATCAGGTTCTGGCGATGCTTCTGCACCGTCTTCACGCTCAGGCCGAGCTGATGCGCGATCTTCTTGTTGGGATGCCCACTGGCCACCAGCGTCAGCACCTCGCGCTCACGGCGCGTCACCGGGCCAACCAGCGGCGCGCCACGGGGCGCTGTCGATTTGCCGAGGTAGCCGCTCACCACATGGCGCGAGACCGCGCGGCACAGGTACTGCTCGCTACGCGCCACGCTGCGAATGGCCTGCAGCAACTCGGAGCGACTTGAATCCTTCAGCACGTAGCCCAGTGCGCCGCGCGCCAGCGAGGCGCGGATGTATTCCTCGCTGCTGTGCGCCGAGAGCACCAGCACCTTGATGGCGGGGTAACGATCCTGCAGTGCGGCCAGCAGCTCGAGGCCGCCGCGACCGGGCATGGCAAGATCGGTAATCACGATCTCGGGCGCCAGCGTACCCACCGCGCCCAGCGCCTCTTCTGCATTGGCCACCTCGCCCACGATATCGAGATCGGCCTCGATCTCGAGCAGGGCACGCAGACCCATGCGCAGGATGGCGTGATCGTCGACCAGCAGTACGCGGTACTTTGACATGCGGGGAGAATACTCGCACAAGCCCTGCCAGGGAACCGGCGCAGCTGACATAAAGCGCCGTGCAGTGGGCATTATCTTGAACTGGGTCAAGAAGTTAGGGAATCTGTGCGCGCGGCCCGGAACACCGGTCAGCCGCTGGCCAATTGCATGGCAATATGCGGAACATGGTCCATACGCTCGCCACCCGCATCCTGAGCAAGGTACTGATTGCCCATGCGGTGTTGCTGCCACTGCTCGCCATCAGCCTGGAATTCGTCGTCCAGCGCAGCCACGTCGATCTGTTCCTCAGCTCCGCTCATGACACGCTCGAGCGACGCGTCTACGAATTGCAGTCGGGCCGCATCAATCTCAGTCCAACGGGCGTGGGGCAGTTCCTCGATACGGCCATCCTCGAGGGGCAGATCGTGTTCGCCGAGCTGTATGCCGACGACCATGTGGTGCGCAGTACGCTGGGCAGGCCCGATCTGGCCTGGTCGAATCGCGAGAATGATTTCGAGTACCGGCAGGACAGCGACAACGTCTACTTCATCTCGGCGCCCGTACAGTTGCCTGACGGGAAGGCCAGCCTGCGACTGGGCTTTGACGAGACGCCCACGGGCAAACGCATCACGCTGGCACGCTGGCGACTGCTCGAAGCCATGGGCATCTATCTGGTGCTGGTAGTCGCGCTGGCCCTGGCGCTGGCGCGCAACCTCGCGCGACCTCTTGATGATCTGCGGCGCGCTTCGCACCGGATTGCTTCCGGTGATTTCTCCACCGCGCTGCATGCCGACAGCAACATCCACGAACTGCAGGCGCTGGGCGCAGACCTCGAAGCGATGCGCCGCGAGCTGGTGGGCGTCAACGACAAGCTGCAACACCAGCTGGAAGAACGCGTGGCACTCGAAGCGCAGCTGCGGCAGAAGCAGCGGCTCGAGACCGTGGGCACGTTGGCCAGCGGCCTCGCGCATGAAATCAACAACGTGCTGGTGCCAATCACGCTCTACACGGAAACGGCACTGGACCGGATTCCCGCCGAGCATGCCGCGCACGGCGCCATGTCGCGGGTGCTGGCGATGAGCCAGCGCGCGAGCGAGATCATTGCCAAGGTACTCGCATTCGGCCGCTATTCAGCGGCGCGACCGAATCGCGCCATTGCCATAGGCAACGCCGTGGCCGAGGGCGTGCGCACCTTCAACTCGCTGCGACCGGCGTCGGTCGAACTGCGCACGGCGATCGATCCGGCCTGCGGTGAAGTGCTTGCCGAAGCCACCTTGATCGTGCAGATCGTGATGAACCTGTGCAGCAACGCCAGCCAGTCGCTGCCGCCCACCGGTGGTGTGATCAGCGTGAGCCTGCAGCCGGTGTTGCTGGCGGCCAGCGAAGACCCGGCAGATCCCGCGGCCGGCCACTACGTGCAACTGGAAGTCGCCGACAACGGCAGCGGTATGGACGAGGCCACGCGGCTACGCATCTTCGACCCCTTCTTCACCACGCGCGAGGTAGGCGCTGGCACAGGTCTCGGGCTGTCGGTCGTGCACGGCATCGTCGGTTCGCTCGGCGGCCACATCCGCGTGCACAGTACGCTGGGGCAAGGCAGCATCTTCCGCGTGTTGCTGCCGCAAGTCGGGCATGATCATGGCAATGAATGAAATCCTGATCATCGATGATGAACCGGATGTGCGCGAATCCGTCGGCCAGGTGCTCGAGGCGGCCGGCTATACGGTGCGCACTGCCGTCGATGGGCTCGCGGGCATCGAGGCCTGCCGGCAGCAACGCCCAGACCTCGTGATCACCGACCTGATCATGCCCAGGAGCCACGGCTTCGATGCCATATCCCTCATTCGGCGCGAACATCCTGGCCTGCGCATCATTGCGATCTCGGGCGGCGGTAATTTCTGGCCCGCCGAGTACCAGGGCGAAGCGGTCAGTACCAATGCCTATCTCGCGGCGGCGCTGAAATTCGGCGCTGATGCCATCCTGACCAAGCCATTTGACCGTAAGACCCTGCTGGCGGAGGTCAGCAAGTGGCTGCCTGCGGCCGGCACGCCCGTGACCGGCTGAGGCCTTGTCTCCGACCCCCGACAGGGGTGTGCCGCATTGCAAATCCGGTACCGTAGGCTCTACAAGTCTTTCGATCAGTCACAACGGGAGAACAACATGGCACTGTGGAAAGAACCCGCGCCCGCTGCACCCAGCCCGATCGGCATCGCCCGCCCGCCCGCCGATGCGCCGGCCCGCCCCGCACCCGAACGCAGCATCGAGCCCGCGGCTGCGCCGGCCGCTGCAGCTGCGGCGCGCCCCCAGGCCAAGGTGGAAGCGCGCGAATCACTGATCGCCGCGGGCCTGAGCATCGAAGGCAAGATCCAGGGCACGGGCCATGTGCGTATTGCCGGCGCCTTCAAGGGCGATGTGCATGTGGAAGGGAACCTGAGCATCGAACCGGGTGCGAAGCACCACGGCGAAGTGCGTGCCGGCACGGTCACCGTCAGTGGCGAGCTCAACGGCAACATCGGTGCGCGCCATGTCGATGTGACACCCACCGGCGTCATTGTCGGAGACGTCAAGGCCGACACCATCACCGTGGCCTCGGGTTCGCGCATGCGCGGCCATGTGGAATTCGGCTGGGGAGATGGCAGCGGCTCGCATGCGCGCGGCGAATCCACGCTGGCGCGCATTGAACCGAAGGGCAACGGCCTGACTTCATGATCGCCGCGCGACCCGCGGCTCCGGGCGCGACCCGCAGCTGCCCGCACTGTCGTGCCACGGTGCTGTTGAGCGCCAATGTGTGCCCGGCCTGCCAGCATCACCTGCGCTTCAATGCGCCGGTGGCAACGGCGGCCGCGGCCGCGGCAGCCACAGGCTATTCGGCACTGCAGATCGAAGGCACGGTGCGCCACAAGCAGCCGCAGGAGCCGTGCGAATTCTGCGTGGTGCTGGCGATCGCCAACGAACAGGGCGAGCAGATCTCGCGCCAGGTGGTGAGCGTCGGTGTGCTGCAACCGAGCGAAGCACGGCGCTTCTCCATCTCGGTGAACCTGGTGCCGGCACGAACGGCGGGAGTTAAACTGCCCGCCTGAGTAGTTGCCGGAGATTCCCATGCTGACGCTGCGGCCCGCCGCCGAACGCGGCCACGCCAACCACGGCTGGCTCGACTCCTGGCACAGCTTTTCCTTTGCCGATTATCGCGACCCGCAGCACATGCACTGGGGGCCGCTGCGCGTGATCAACGAAGATCGCGTGAATCCCGGTGGTGGTTTTGGCACCCATGCCCACGAAGACATGGAAATCATCACCTATGTGCTCGATGGCGAACTCGAACACAAGGATTCCATGGGCAATGGCTCGATCATCCGCCCGGGTGATGCGCAGCGCATGAGCGCCGGTCGCGGGGTGCGCCACAGCGAGTTCAATCCTTCGAAGTCCGCGCTGGTGCACTTCCTGCAGATCTGGATCATCCCCGATGTGCGCGGCATTGCGCCCGAATACGAACAGCGCAACTACGCAGCAGCGGAACGGCGCGGTCGACTGCGGCAGTTCGCCTCGCCCGACGGCGCGGAAGGGTCACTGCGTATCCATCAGGACGCGCGCGTCTATGCGGGCAGTTTCGATGGCAGCGAGAGTGGCCGTGTAGCACTGGCTGGCGGGCGCCTCGGCTACGTGCAGATTGCGCGCGGCAATGCCCAAGTCAATGGCGCGCCACTGGCTGCTGGCGATGGGGCGCTGCTGAGTGATGAATCAGAGGTGTCGATCGAGCGCGGCCAGCAGGCCGAAGTGCTGGTGTTCGATCTGCCGGCAACCTTCTAGCGCGGGTGCAGCGCGCTAGCGCGGGTGCAGCACGCGGCGCAGTGCCGCCAGGCTGTCGCGGTTGGCGGCGCGCGCAACTTCGGAATCCGGGAACAGATCGAAGGCGTGGAATGCGCCCGGATAGACATGCAGCTCGACTGGCACGCCCGCTCGCATCAGTCGGCGCGCATAGTCCAGGTTGTCGTCGATGAACAGATCGAGCGCCGCCGATGCAATGTAAGCGGGCGGCAGGCCGCCAAGATTGGTGGCACGTGCCGCGGCGGCATAGGGCGATACCTCCGGCGACCCGGGTGGCACGCCCAGCAATGAAGCCCAGCCGAAATGGTTCTTCTGCGCGGTCCAGATGAACTCACCGGCGTAGGGGTGCGGCTCGCGCAGCACACAGGTGCGATCGTCGATCATCGGATAGATCAGGTGCTGGAAAGCCAGCTGGTGCTGGCCGCGATCGCGCGCCAGCAGTGCCAGCGAGGCTGCGAGCCCGCCACCGGCGCTCTCGCCCATCACGCCGATGCGCTGCGGATCGATGCCCAGTTTCGCGGCCTCGGCGAATACCCAGGCCAGCGCGGCATAGCAATCTTCGATGGCGCCGGGGAAGCGCGTCTCGGGCGCGAGCCGGTATTCGACCGAAGCGACCACGCAATCGGCGGCGAGCGCCAGCGACCGATGCAGTGGCTCATGCGACGCCGCCGTGCCGGCCACATAACCACCGCCGTGCATGTGGAAAATGCAGGGGCGCGCGCTACTCGCAGCCTTGGGTGTGTAGATCAGCAGTTCCACGGGCGGCGCGCCGCCGGACCCCGGCACCTGCCGCCTCGCCATGCTGACCGCCTCGCTCGCCACCGGATCGGTGGGGAACGGGAACTCCATCGCCCGTGCGGTCGCCAGGGTCTCCTCGTTGAGCTCCGATTCGGGAAATACCTCGAGGATGCCCAGCAGCTGCGGATCGACCAGATGCCTGCTGTCGGGCTTTTTCATGGAGCTGTGAGCGTGCGGCTCAGCCCAGGCCCAGCACGCGGATCGCGTTCTCGCGCAGGATCAGCGGCTGCACCTCGGGCTTGAAGGCGGCCTCCTTGAAATCCTTGATCCAGCGGTCCGGCGCGATCAGCGGATAGTCGGAACCGAACAGCATCTTGTGCTTGAGCTGCGTGTTCGCATACTGGACCAGTTGCGGTGGAAAATACTTCGGCGACCAGCCCGACAGATCGATGTAGACGTTGGGCTTGTGCAGGCAGACCGACAGCGCCTCGTCCTGCCAGGGCCAGGACGGGTGCGCGATGATGATGTTCATGTCGGGAAAATCGGCCGCGACATCATCGAGGTGGATCGGGTTCGAGTACTTCAGCCGCAGACCGCCACCACCGGGCATGCCGGTGCCGATGCCCGAGTGGCCGCTGTGGAAGATCGCCGGCAGCTTGTGCTCGGCAATGACCTCGTAGAGCTTGTAGGCCATGCGATCGTTCGGAAAGAAGCCCTGCACGGTCGGATGGAACTTGAAGCCGCGGATGCCTTCGTTCTTGATCAGCGAGCGCGCCTCGCGCGCACCCAGCTTGCCCTTGTGCGGATCGATGCTGGCGAAGGCCATCATCATGTCGCTGTTGGCGCGCGCGGCTTCGGCGACCTCCTCGTTCGGGATGCGCCGGCTGCCGATCTCGAGCTCGGTGTCGACCGTGAACATCACCAGGCCGATCTTGCGCTCGCGGTAGTAGGCCACGGTCTCGGCGATGGTCGGACGCTTGCCGGCCTTGAAGTACTTGGTGGCGGCGTCTTCGTATGTCCTTGCCACACCTCGTCGACCGGCTTGCGGCAGGAGACCTCGGCGTGCGTGTGCACGTCGATGGCGATCAGGTCATCGAGCTTCATGATGCTGCCTTCTGCGACTCGGCCTTCTGCCAGTCGGCAAGTGTACGACCCTCTTCGACCAGGCGCTTCAGCAGCGGCGCCGGCTCCCAGTGCATCGGGCCGAAGCGCGCCCGGTACTTCAGCATGCCATCGTACAGGGCACGCAGCCCCATCGCATCGGCATGGAACATCGGGCCGCCGCGGTAGCGCGGGAATCCATAGCCACTGGTCCAGACCACATCGATGTCGCTGGCGCGCAGCGCCACGCCCTCTTCCAGGATGCGGATGCCCTCGTTCAGCAGCGGGAACAGGCAGCGCTCGAGGATTTCCTGCTCACTGTGATCACTCTGCGGCACGTCCAGGCGCTTTGCCGTCGCGGCCAGCAGCGCAAGGGCTTCGGGATCATCGTGGCGCTTGCGATCACCGGGCTCGTAGCGGTAGTAGCCTTTGCCGGTCTTCTGGCCGAGACGCCCGGCATCGAACAGCGCCAGGTCGGCCTGGTAGTAGGTCGGGTCGGGCGGATATCTGTCGGCATTGCTGCGATGCACGTTCACGCCCACGTCAACGCCCGCCATGTCGAACACCGCGAGGATGCCCATCGCCATGCCCCAGTTCTCGAGCACGCTGTCGACGGCGCGCGGCGTGGCGCCCTCGAGCACCATGCGCTGCGCCTCGCGCGCGTAGCCTTCCATCATGCGATTGCCGATGAACCCGTAGCACACGCGGGCCAGCACCGGGGTCTTGCGCAGCGGCTTGGCCAGGTCCATCGCGGTACGGATCGCGCCGGGCGAGGTTTTGGCGGTGCGAATGACTTCCAGCAATGGCATCACGTTGGCGGGCGAGAAGAAATGCATGCCGACCACGTCTTGCGGTCGCTTCACCGCCGTGGCGAGCAGGTCGATATCGAGCGTGGAGGTATTGGTGGCCAGCAGCGCGCCGGGCTTGGCGACCGCATCGATCTGCCGGAACACCTGCTGCTTGAGATCCATGCGCTCGACCGCGGCCTCGATGATCACATCGGCCGTGGCGAGGTCGGCGTAGTCGAGCGAGCCGCTGATCAGCCCCATGCGCTGCGCCTTGTCGGCGTCACTGATGCGCCCGCGCTTGACCATCGATGCCAGCGTGCCGTCGACCACGCCGAGGCCGCGCTTGAGCGCGGCCTCGTTGATGTCGATGATGGTCACGGGAATGCCGGCATTCGCGAAGCAGATCGCGATGCCGCCGCCCATGGTGCCGGCCCCGATGATGCCGGCCTGGCGCACGCTCTGCCCCTTCACGTCGGCCGGGAGCCCGGGCACGCGGCGCGTCTCGCGCTCGGCGAAGAACACATGGATCAGCGCCTTCGCTTCCGGCGTGACCTTGGTCAGATTGGCGAGCTCGGTCTCGTATTCCAGCCCTTGCTGGAACGGCATGGTGACCGAGGCCGAGACCGCATCGATGGCCGTGGACCAGGCCTGGCGATGCGGATACTGCTTCGCACCGGCCGCACGATGGCGCGCGAGTATCTCGGGCGTGGCACTGGCCGGATCCACCGTCATCTCGCCGGTGCGGCGCGGGCCCTTGCCTGCCGCAACCAGTGCCCGCACCCAGCTGTGCGCGGCGCTCGCAAGCTCCCCTTCCAGCACCGCATCGATGATGCCGAGCTTCAGGGCTGCGGCGGCGTCGATGGGTTTGGTGCTGAGGATCAGCTCGAGGGCCTTGTCGACACCGATCAGCCGCGGCAGGCGTTGCGTGCCAGTGGCGCCGGGAATGATGCCGAGCGACACCTCGGGCAGGCCCATGCGGGTACCCGCCAGCGCCACGCGGTAGTGGCAGGCCAGCGAGATCTCGAGGCCGCCGCCGAGCACCGTGCCGTGCATCGCGGCCACCACCGGCACCGCCAGTTGCTCCAGTCGCGCGAACAGCTCGCGGAATTCGACTTCCTTCGGCGGACCACTGAACTCGTTGATGTCGGCGCCCGAGAAATAGGTGCTGCCTTCGCAGCGCATCAGCACCGCGCGCACATCCTGGCGTGCGGCGATCTCGCTGATGGCGGCCCCGAGGCCGGCGCGCACCGCGGCGGTAATGGTGCTGACCGGTGGACTGTTGACGATGATCGAGGCGACGCCGTCGGCGTACTCAACCCTGACTACGGCCGTGCTCATGATTTTTGCCTCCCGCTACTTTACTTATATTATATAAGCGAGAAGCCCGCAGCTACAAGGTCGCGAGCGCCTGCAGCAGGCGCGTCAGGGTCGCACGGCCGCGCGGCCCCAGCCGCGCCACCAGCCGCGCCTCGTGGCTGCGCTGCAGGGCGCGGGCGCGGCGCAACAGGGCCGCGCCCCGCGCCGTCAGGTGCAATGCATAGCGGCGGTGGTCGGCGGGTGACGGCCGGCGCTGCGCCAGCCGGCGCCGCACCAGGCCATTCATCATCGGCACGAAATTGGCTTCCTGGATATCGAGCGCGGCGCACAATTCGCGCTGGCTGAGGCCGGGATTACCCTGGATCACGATCAGCGCGCCGTACTGCCCAGGCCGCAGGCCGACCCCGTCCAGCGTGGCAATGAAATCGGCGAACACCGCCACCTGCGCGCGCCGCAGCAGATAGCCAAGCGCCGCCGGCAGCGAGCCCAGGTCAACGCCGCTGCTGGCCGCACTGCGCAATGCTGCCTTGCGCGCCGCCAGCTTGCGCGACGTAGCTCCGCGAATCGCTTGTTTGCCTCGCGCCGCCATGCGTCAGCCCCGCACTACCCGTTGATCAATCGCGCCGAATATCGACTGTCCCTGAGCGTCAAGCATCTCGATGCGCACGCGATCGCCGTACTTCATGAAGGGTGTCTCGGGCTTGCCCTTGGCGATGGTCTCGAGCATGCGGACCTCGGCCAGGCAGGAGGCGCCCTTGCTGCGATCCTGGTTCGACACCGTGCCCGAACCCACGATCGTGCCGGCGCGCAGGTTCCGGGTCTTGGCGCAGTGCGCGATCAGGGTAGGGAAATCGAAGGTCATGTCGACGCCGGCTTCCGGAGCGCCGAGGCGCGTGCCATTGATGGCGCTGCACAGCGGCAGGCTGATCTTGCCGCCATCCCAGGCGCTGCCCAGCTCATCCGGCGTCACCGCCACCGGCGAGAATCCGGTCGAGGGTTTGGATTGGTAGAACCCGAAGCCTTTGGCCAGCTCGCCGGGCGTGAGATTGCGCAGCGTCCAGTCGTTCACCAGCATCAGCAGCCGGATGTCGTGGCGCTTGCGCACCAGCTCGGCGCTGCTGCCCATGCCCACATCGGCGGTGATCACCGCGACTTCGGCCTCGAGGTCGATGCCCCAGTCTTCGGAAAGGAAGGGCGCATCGTCGCTCGGGCCCAGGAAATCATCGCCGCCTCCCTGGTAGACCAGCGGATCGGTCCAGAACGAGGGCGGCATCTCAACGCCGCGCGCCTTGCGCACCAGTTCGACGTGGGTCACGTAAGCCGAACCATCCACCCAATGGAAAGCGCGCGGCAAGGGTGAGGCCACGCCACCCGAAGCCGCGGGGAAAGCCTCGCCATGCCGGCCGGCATTCAGCTCGCCATAGGCCTCCTGCAGGCGCGGCGCGAGCTCTTCCCAGCGCTCCAGCGCCTGCTGCAGCGTTGCGGCAATCTGCGGCACCAGCTGGCAGCGCGACAGGTCGCGACTGACGACCACGAGCCGCCCATCGCGCCCGCCCTTCAGGCTCGCCAGCTTCACTTGCCCGCGCCCTGCCAGCTGTCGACGTAACCCGCCCATTCCACGCCTGTCGCCGCTTCGCCAATCGTCAGCGCATCGCGCGCGTCGAGCATCACGGCGTACTCGTCGGCCATCGCCTTGGATTGCACCAGCATGCGCTGCAGCGCCTTGGGGTGCGGACCATGCGTGAAGCCGGCAGGATGATAAGTCAGCATGCCCGGATGGATGTTGTCGCGGCTGAAGAAATCACCGGCGTGATAGAAGATGACCTCATCGTAGTCATCGTTGTTGTGGAAGAACGGGATCTTGATCGCACCCGGATCGGTCTCGAACGGCCGCGGCGCAAAGGTGCAGACGATGAAGCGGTTGGCAACGAAGGTGGAGTGGACCGAGGGCGGCAGGTGATAGCGATGGCTCATCACCGGCCGGAAATCCTTCACGTTGATGCGGCACACGGCCAGGTCGCCATGCCAGCCCGTGGCATCGAGCGGGTTGTAGGGAAAGGTGGCGATCGACACGGCATTGAGCCGCTTGATGTGCACGCGCCATTCCTGCTCGGTCTGCTGGGCGCGGAACTGTTCATCCATCACCGGCACGTCGAGCATCGCGGGATCGAACAGCGCATGCGGGCCGAGCAGACCCTTGTCGGGCAATTGATAGCAACCGTTGGTGGCTTCGATCATCAGCAGCGCGGTGGGTTCGCGGCACTCGAGCCGCCACATCGTGCCGCGTGGCAGCACCAGGTAGTCGCCACTGGCATAGGCCAGATGCCCGAAGTCGCAATACAGATCACCGGCACCCTGGTGCACGAACAGCAGCTGGTCGCCGTCGGCATTGCGCGCCAGCTGCGGCATGTTGCCGCTGGTCTCCCAGTAACGCAGCTGCGCGTGCGCGTTGCCGAGCACCACGGGCGCATCCCAGGGACTGCCCCCGCCACGACCCAGCTTCACCAGGTCATAGGCGTGCGGACGCAGCGGGCCCTCGAAGTGGCTCCAGCCCGTGGGCGGATGACGGTGATAGAAAAAACTTGCCGGGCCGAAGAAGCCTTCCTTGCCCATCTCGCGTTCATAGGTGCCCGGCGGCAGATCGGCATGCGCCTGGCGGCTGGCGGTGCCGCCCGAGAGCGGATACTGGATGTAGTTTTTCATCAGACTACGCCACGACGGATCTGGTCGAGCTCGATCGATTCGAACAGCGCCTGGAAGTTGCCTTCACCGAAACCTTCATTGCCCTTGCGCTGGATGATCTCGAAGAAGATCGGCCCGATCACATTGGCCGTGAAGATCTGCAGCAGTATGCCGTCCTTGCTTGAGCCATCGATGAGTATGCGGCGCGAGCGCAGTTCCTCCAGCGATTCCTTGTGCCCCGCGACGCGGCCGGTCACGCCCTCATAGTAGGTATCGGGCGTATCCTGGAACACGACGCCGCGCGTGCGCAGCTCATCGACCGTGCCATAGATGTCGTCGCAGGAGAGCGCGATGTGCTGGATGCCCTCGCCCCGGTACTCGCGCAGGTATTCCTCGATCTGCGAGAGGTCGTCCTGCGATTCGTTGATGGGAATGCGAATCTTCCCGCAGGGGCTGGTGAGCGCGCGCGAGAACAGGCCGGTCTTCTTGCCTTCGATGTCGAAATAGCGGATCTCGCGGAAGTTGAACAGCTTTTCGTAGAAGCCGCACCACACCTTCATGTTGCCGCGATGCACGTTGTGCGTCAGGTGATCGATCAGCTGCAGGCCAGGGTCGCGCTGCGCCGCGGCGGCCGCTGCCGGCACGAAATCGATATCGTAGATGTCCTGCGCGCCGTAGCGGTCGACCAGGTAAATCAGGCTGCCGCCGATGCCCTGGATCGAGGGAATGTTCAGCTCCATCGGTCCCGCGGTCTGCGGCCCCGGCTTGGCGCCCAGCTCCAGCGCGCGCTTGTAGGCCAGCGCCGCATCCTTGACGCGAAAGCCCATCGCGCAGATCGAGCCGCCGTGATCGCGCGCGAACTGCTGCGCGAAACTGTTGGGCTCGGCGTTCACCAGGAAGTTGATGTCGCCCTGGCGATGCAGCGTCACATCCTTGGAGCGGTGGCGCGCGGCGTTGCGGAAACCCATGCGCTCGAACAAGGCGCGCAGGGCGGCCGGATCGGGAGCGGTGTATTCGACGAACTCGAAGCCGTCGGTGCCCATCGGATTGGCTGGCATGCTCATGGTGTGATTCTCGCCTCGGGACTGCGGAGGCGCCAGCCTAGTCGCAGCAGGCGGCATCCGGCTTGCCGCGACGGGCAATAGTGTTGCAATCTGTGCTGTCAGTTCCCGTCACTCGGCAATCCAGGTGCTTACTAATGAATATTCTGGCCTCCACAGGTCCCTATACCCTCGATGATATCGACCTGCGCCTGCTGACTGCGCTGCAGGAAGATGCCTCGCTGGACAACAAGGACCTGGCCCGACGGGTACACCTCTCCCCCGCTCCCTGCCTGCGTCGGGTACGGCGCCTCAGGCAGGACGGCATCATCCGCCAGAGCGTGGTGCTGCTCGATGCCGCGCGCCTGGGGCTGGGCGTCGAGGCCTTTGCCTTCGTAGCGCTCGAGAGCCAACGCGCCGCCGCCGGGGTGCAGTTCGAGGGCTTGTTGCGACGCCGTCCCGAGGTCGTGGAATGCGTACGCCTCAGCGGCAGCTACGACTACCTGCTGCGGGTGCTGGTGGCCTCACTCGATGCCTATTCGACCTTCATCGACCGGCACCTGTTGCCACTGCCGGGTGTGCGTTCGGTGAATTCCAGTTTCAGCCTGGGGGTGCTCAAGCGCACCACGGCACTGCCGCTACCGGACGCACGCCGCAAGCCGCACGCACGGCGCGGACGCACGCCCTGATGCCGCGCACCCCGATGCCGCGCGCCAGTGACCTGGCGCCATCCGCCAACCGCTCTCAGGCGCCGTTCTTCACCGTCGACATGCTGGCCGACACCTTCCAGCTGCCGTCTTGCTGCTTGCGCCAGGTGTTCATGAATTTCTGCGGCACGGACGTCGAAGCGCCGGTCTTGTCGGAAATGATCTGCCGAAATTCCCCGTACTGGACGGCGAGATCGCCCGAACGCGCCACCGTGATGCGATCCGACACATTGACCGTGTCGTTCGCCACCGGTTGCGATTCGACCGCCTTCCAGAACGCGCGCCGCTCATCGGGCGTGCGCGCGATCGGGCCGTCTTCAGCCAGCTGCCAGGCATCGTCGGCGTAGAAGGACAATATCCCGTCGAGATTGCGCGTGCCGATCGCGCTCTCCCACTTCGCCGCCGCCGCGCGCACCTGCGCGGCATCCTCGATGCGCGTATCGCTCCCGGAAGTCGCAGGCGCATTGCCCTGCGCGCAGGCGACGAGCAGTACTGCGCTGGCAACGCACATAGCCAAGTTATTGATGGTCATGACCCCTCCCTTTGGGCCCAGGGGACCGCTCCAGGTGAGGGAGAACGGATCCGCCGGAACCGCATGGGGCCACAATACACCCGCTCAGCGTTCCTGCAACAACCGCTTCACATGACTTATCAATTTCGCCCGCAAGTCGGCGACCCGGGATTCGGTCCAGCCACTGTAGAACCCGGCGCCGGCACTGATGCCCCGCTCGCCCCGCGCCAGCCGCTGCGTCAATGCACTCGAGGGTTCGGTCGCGCGACTCAGTTGCGGCAGCACGACCTTGTGGATGTCGGCGGTGAGTTCCAGCCCGACCAGATCGGCGTTTTCCAGCGGCCCGAGCACCGCGAGGCGCAGCCCGAAGCTGTTCTTGATGATGGCATCCACGTCTTCGGGCGCGCACACCCCTTCCTCGACCAGCGCCATCGCCTCACGCCACAGCGCATGCTGCAGGCGATTGCCGGGTACCACATCACGACGCACATGCACCGCCTGCTTGCCGATGCCGCGCAGCATCACCAGCGTGGTCTCGATCGCGGCAGGTGCCGTACGCGGGCCCTGGATGACTTCCACCAGCGGGATCAGATCGGGCGGATTCCAGAAATGCGTACCGACGATGCGCTGCGCATTCACGTCATCGACCTGCGCGCTCACCGTGGCTACGGGTATTACCGAGGAATTGGTCGCCAGTATGCAGCTGGCCGGCGTCAGGGCCGCAAGCTGCACGAACAGCTGTTGTTTCAGCGCTGGCTTTTCCGGTGCCGCCTCGATCACGAGCTGTGCATCGGCGAGCGCCTCGGCCAGCACCCGATGACCGCTGATGCGGCCAGCCGGTGTGCCGGAGTTGGCGGGCGCTTCGGCGTTCAGCCGGTCCAGCGCCGTCTGGTCCGGATCGGAGACCCGCACCGACCAGCCGGCGACTGCGAACATGCGCGCCAGCGCCGCGCCCATCAGGCCTGCGCCTACCACTGCGAGGCGTTGTGCGCCCGCCATGTTCAGCCCGCGGTGTAGCCGCCGTCGGCGTAGAGAATGTGGCCGGTGTAGAAGTCGGAGGCGCGCGAAGCCAGGAACAGCAAGGGGCCGGCCAGATCCTCGGGCTCGCCCAGCCTGCCGAGCGGCACGCGCGCCAGGAAGCCGGCGCGCACGCCGCGCGCTTTCTCGTCATCCTGGAACATCCACTCGGTCAGTGGCGAGCGGAATACGGTGGGTGCGATCGCATTCACGCTGATGCCGTGCTTGCCCCATTCGCAGCCCAGTGCGCGGGTCAGTCCATCGGTCGCCGCCTTGGAAGCGCAGTAGGCGGTGTAGCCGGCCGGGTGGCCGAGCAGGCCGCGCGCCGAGGACACCAGCACCACTTTGCCGCCGCGACCCTGCGGTATCACGCGCTTGCCGAAGGCGCGGCACAGCAACCAGGCGCCGGTGAGGTTGCCATCCATCACCTTTGCGAATCGTTCGGGCGACATGTCGGTGATCATCGCGACATCATTGAGGCCCGAGGCGACCACCAGGATGTCCAGGCTCCCGAAGCGCTGCACGGCGGCTTCCATGATCGCCTCGCAGTCGGCTTCATTGCCGGGACGACGGTTGATCGTCGCGACTTCGGCGCCCGCGGCGCTGCAGTCATCGGCCACTGCTTTCAGCTCATCGAGCTTGCCTGCCGCCAGCACCAGGCGCGCACCGGCCGCGGCGAGCACGCGTGCCGCCAGTGCACCAAAGGCGCCCGAGGCACCGGTGATCACGGCGACCTTGCCCTTGATGTCGAACAGCGCGGCCGGCGCAGGCATCGCAGTGCTCATTTCTGCGTACCAGGATATGGCAGGATCACCAGCATCTTCGCCATTTCATTGCTCATGTTTTTTACTTCGCGCACCACGTTGGGCCCGAGCGTGATGCTGTCCATGGCCTTGAGTACCACCTCCTGGCCTTCGGCACGCACCGTGACTTCACCGCTCAATACCACGTACACCTTCTCGAGCGGCGTGGCATCAGGGCCGGCGCCACCGCCGGGCAGGATGTGCGACAGGCCAGTCCAGAAATTCTTCGGACCACCCTCCTCGAAACCCTGCAGCCGCAAGGCCACCATGCCGTAATGATTCGGGGCCTCATAGGGCCTGGCATCGGCGAAGCGCTTGACCAGCATCTCAGCGGCCCTTTTCGATGCGGTACTTTCCGGAAGGGTCGACAATGGCCACCAGGCGCACGATGCAACCATCGCCCTTGGTCCAGCGCCACGGGAAGGCGGCAAAAGTGCAGCGCATGCCGGTCACCTTGTCGATCTCGCCGCCGACGTTCTCGATGCCGCAGATGCCCTTGGAGAGGATCGCCTGATGGCAGGGCTCCCACTCCGGGAAATCCTCGATCACCTTGCGGCCGGTTTCGCGCTCGTATTCCAGGTTCACCTGCGGCAGCAGGCCGTTCGGCCAACCCGGGCCGTGCGGACCAATCGCGGTGCCCAGCGGATGATCGAGCGCCTGCGTGTCGGTGCCGATCATCTTCACTTTCTTCTTCGCGAACCACTCGCCCGCTTCCTTGTAGAAGCCGGGTGAGTAGGCGTAGTACATGCGCGTGTCGCCGTAATACTTGTGCCAACCGGTATTCACGATGACGATGTCACCGGGCTGGATCTTCGGCCGCGCCTTCTCCAGGTCTTCCGCGGTGATCACTTCCCACTTCTGCTTCGGGATCGACACCACGACGCCGGTGCCGAAGAAATGCGGCAGCGGCACTTCGTCCATGAACGGTGTGCCCTCGACCACGTGAGCCGGGGCATCGATGTGCGTGCCCGAGTGCATCACCGTGGTGATGCGCTGGGTCAGTACGCCCGAACGCGCCATGGTGTGCAGGCGTTCGATCTTCACGTCTTCGAAGTACGGCCAGCAGGGTTGGCCGAGACCCCAGGGATGGCTCAGGTCGTAGAACTCCAGGCCCATCGCGTTCTTTCGATTCTCTTCAAACTTGAGGCCGCGGATTCTGGTGGTCATGCTCTTGTCCCCTGGAATTGAAATACTGGTGAATGAATGACGTGTACTGGCTTGGACGCCGTTCAGGCGGTGGTGATGTAGGGCCGCAGCGCACGCTTGAAGTCATCGGTCGGCGCTTCGAGTATGAACTGGCTGATGAAGTCGACGCCGGGCTGCAGGAAGGGATAGCTGCTTGAATGTCGCCCAGGCCGGCGCCGTGTAGCGCGGCGGTGACTCGAGCACGGCCTTGCGCCAGGCCTTGGCGTTGTCGTACCACAGCTCCGAAATGCGCACGAACGGTCCGGTGCGCGGCTCGATCACCTTGAAGCTGACGAAGCGCTTGAGCCCGGGCTGCTGTGCGATTTCCGGTGCGTGGGTCTGCAGATACCACTGCTCGCCCTCTTCCAGCGACACGCCTTCGGGATAGCGGATCGCGTTGAGCCAGCGGATGCTGGGGCCGGCATCGAGCGTCATGCCCTTGCCGACGAAATCTTCAGTGGGTCGATGTTCGACGAAGGCAAAAGCCGGCGGATGCACGCCCTCGACAGTGCCGCCCCACTTGTGACTGCGTTGCTCGCCCTTGGGGAGACCCAGGATATCGGTGTAGCGCTCGGGCCAACGCTCGGCGATCGCCGTGCCCTGGTCGAGCAGGCTGCCGGCGAATGGGCTCTGGCGCCACCAGTGCTCGGTCATGCGCCAGTTGTAGGGACAAAATGCCTCGGCGCCGGGCGGTGCAGGAATCGCGCGGTAACTCACATAGCGCTCGAGTATCGGATCGAGCTGGCTCAGCGTTTCAGCAGCGTGTGTCTTGCAGCAACCAACGCTCCATCACCGGCAGGTCGTTCAGGTCGGTGAGATTCAGGATGAGGTAACTTCTGAGCACGTAGCCCCCAGTGGATGTGTACAGGCTGCGAGCGTGAGCCGATGGTCCGCGCCGCGCGCGAAATATAACGCATTGAACGCGCGCTGTAGGAGCAGACTCGCGCGGCCAGTTGGCGGCTGAATAGCAGGTATTTGCGGGACGCGGCGTGCGACCGGCGCGCGCCGTGACAGAGCGCTCTCAGGCCTGGCGCAGTTCCAGGTAGTGCTTGAAATCCTGGCCGCGCAGCAGTGCTGCGAAATCGCTGGCGATCATCGGCATGCCGAACAGGTAACCCTGCATCTCGTCGCAGTTGCAGCGGCGCAGGAACTGCAGTTGCTCCTCGGTCTCGACACCCTCCGCTACCACGGTCAGGCCCAGCTTGTGGCCCAGCGCGATGATGGCCTGCACGATCACGGCATCGTCCGGGTCGGTAGCCAGGTCGGTGACGAAGGAGCGGTCGACCTTGAGCTGATCGACCGGAAAGCGCTTCAGGTAACTCAGGCTCGAATAGCCGGTACCGAAATCATCGACCGCGATCTGCACGCCGAGCTTCTTGATCTGGCCCAGCATGTTCACGTATTTCTCGGCGCCATGCATGGCCAGGCCTTCGGTCAGCTCGATCTGCAGGTAACGCGCGTCAAGTCCACTGGCATCGAGCGCCTCGGCGATGATCTCGACGATGTTGCCGTCGCGAAACTGGCGCGGCGAGACGTTCACCGACACCACCACCGGTGGCAAACCTTCATCCTGCCAGGCGCGCGCCTGCTGGCAGGCGCTGTGCAGTACCCAGCGGCCGATCGGCACGATCAGCCCTGTGTCCTCGGCCACCGAGATGAAGCGCTGCGGCGATACCAGCCCCTGCTGCGGCACCCGCCAGCGCAGCAACGCCTCGGCGCCGCCGATCATGCCGGTGACCATGTCGATGCGCGGCTGGTAGTGCAGCAGGAATTGCTGGCGCGCGAGCGCGCCACGCAGGCGATGTTCGATCTCCAGGCGCTCGACCAGCACGCGGTTGAGCTCGGCGGTGAAGAACTGGTAGCCGTTGCGGCCGTTCTCCTTCGCCTTGTACATCGCCGCATCGGCATTGCGCAGCAGTACGTCGGCGTTGCGGCCATCGACCGGGTAGATGGCCACACCAATGCTGCTGCTGACATGGAATTCGCGGCTGCCAGCCTTCCAGGGCTGCGCGATCGCGCCGTGCACGCGCTGGATCACACCCGCGAGATCCTCGGCCCGGTAGCCATTGAGCAGCAGCACGAACTCGTCGCCGCCCTGGCGGGCCACGACGTCGGTTTCGCGCACGCAGGAGCGCAGGCGATCGGCCATCGACTGCAGCAGGTTGTCGCCCAGTTCGTGGCCAAAGGTGTCGTTGATGAACTTGAACTGGTCGAGGTCGATGAAGGCGACCGCCACTTCTTCCCTGGTCTCGTTGGCACGCAGGATGGCCTGGTGCAGGCGCGAATTCAGCAGCGTGCGATTGGCGAGCCCGGTCAGCGCATCGTAGTTGGCCTGGCGCTCGATCTGCGCCTGGTAGATCCGGCGATCGGTGATGTCCTCGATGATGCCTTCGTAGTAGAGCGTCTTGCCCGCGGCATCGCGCTGCGCCACGCTGTTGACCGACAGCCAGATCACCTCGCCGTTGCGCCGGAACACCTGGAACTCGAAGGCGCGCACCGAACCATCGCGCTCGAGCAGCGCGCGCATCTCGGTGCGCCGCTCGGGCTCCACATAGAGTTGCGTGCCGACATCGTTGACTGCGGCCATCAGTTCCTGCGGCGAGTCGTAGCCCAGGATGCGCGCCAGCGCCGGGTTGGCGACCAGCAGCCGCCCGTCGGGCGAGGTGTGATAGATGCCTTCGAGCGCGCTCTCGAAAATACCCTGGTAGCGCGCCTCGGCCTCGCAACGCGCGGCCTCGCTCCGCTTGTGCTCGGTGATGTCCTCGATGAAACCTTCGAGCTTCCAACTGGCGCTGGCCGCATCGTAGACCGGCACACCCCGCTCCCTCACCCAGCGCAACGAGCCATCGCGGTGGTGGATGCGGTACTCGATTGAATAGCGCTGCAGGTTGGCCGGATCGATCGCACCCTGATCTTCAGGATGTACGATGTCGCCGAAGCGCAGCGCACCGTTGCCGATGAACTCTTCTGCGCTGTAGCCCGTCAGGCGCTCGCAACCGGCACTGATGAATTCCATGGTCCAGCCGTCATCATTGCGGCAGCGAAACACCACGCCGTCGAGATTCCCGATCAGCGTGCTGAGCATGCGCGAGGAATCATCGAGCGCTGTGCCCGCGCTCAGACTCTGGTGCTGGCGGCAGCGGCACCGCAGCGGAGCCCCGACCGGCAGCGGTTTCGTCCGCACGTTTTTTCATTGGCTGATCTGGAGGCCCTGCCGTACGCGGGTGCTGCGCCTACAGTGTTTTATCGCGCAGCCGGGGCCGATCTTGAGCAGCGCTGCCTGAACCTAGGAATCGAAGGGATGGCGCAGGACAATAGTGTGATCGCGGTCCGGCCCGGTCGAGATTAAGTCAAGTGGCACGCCGACCAGCTCCTGCACGCGCTCCAGGTAGCGCCGGGCCGCAGCGGGCAGCGCCGGGTACTCGCGGATGCCGGCCGTGGACTGCTGCCAGCCAGGCAACTCTTCATATACGGGCTCCACCTCGGCCACCGCGTCGGCAAACATCGGCGGTTCATCGCTCTGCACGCCGCCGATGCGATAGCCGGTGCACACCCGGATCACATCGAGGCCGTCGAGCACGTCGAGCTTGGTCATGCACAGGCCCGAGACGCTGGAGTTCATGATGGTACGGCGCAGCGCCACCGCATCGAACCAGCCGCAACGCCGCGGCCGGCCGGTGACCGATCCGAATTCATGGCCGACGCGCGAGAGGTGCTCGCCCGACTCATCGAACAACTCGGTCGGGAACGGACCCGCTCCCACGCGCGTGGCGTAGGCCTTCACGATGCCGAGCACATGGTCGAACACCCGTGGCCCCAGGCCGGTGCCGGTGGCGGCACCGCCCGCGGTGGTATTCGAAGACGTGACGAATGGGTAAGTGCCGACATCGACATCGAGCATGGCGCCCTGCGCGCCTTCGAACAGCACGTTGGCGCCGGCAGAGCGCAGCCGCATCAGCGTGCTGGTCACATCGATGAGCAGCGGCCGCAGGCGCTCGGCGTAGCCGAGCTGTTCATCGAGCGTGCGCTGGAAGTCGACCGCCGGCAGCGAGAAATAGCGCTGCAGCACGAAGTTGTGGAAATCGAGCATCTCGCCCAGCTTCGCCGCAAAGCGCTCGCGCTGGAACAGATCGGCCACGCGCACCGCGCGCCGTGCCACTTTGTCCTCATAGGCCGGGCCGATACCACGGCCGGTGGTGCCGATCGCGTTGGCGCCGCGTGCCGCCTCGCGCGCTTTGTCGAGCGCAATATGCGAGGGCAATATCAGCGGGCACGAGGGCGAGATGCGCAAGCGCTCGAAGACCGGCACGCCCTTGTCGATCAGGCGCTGCGATTCGCGAAACAGTGCCTCGAGCGACAGCACCACGCCATTGCCGATCAGGCATTGCACCCCCGCGCGCAGGATGCCCGAGGGAATCAGCGACAGGATGGTCTTCTCGCCGTCGATCACGAGCGTGTGGCCGGCGTTATGGCCGCCCTGGAAACGCGCCACGGCGCTCGCGCGCTCGGTCAGCAGGTCGACCAGCTTGCCCTTGCCCTCATCGCCCCACTGGGTGCCGATCACGATCACGAAACGACCCATCAGTCTTGCATCCCGGTCAGTGGCGCGCTGCGTTGCGCAGGTATTTGTAGAAATCGCCTTCTGGCTGGATCACCAGGATATCGCCCGGAAGCCCGAGCGCGGCACGATAGGCCTGCAGGCTGCGATAGAAATTCGCGAACTCGGGACTGCGGCCGTAGGCGCGCGCATAGATCAGTGCCGCCTGTCCGTCGCCCTCACCGCGCAGACGCTGCGCGTCACGACTGCCATTGGCGAGTATCTCGGCTCGGTTGCGTTCGGCCTCGGCGCGGATGCGCCCGGCATCGGCAGCGCCCTCGGCGCGCGTCTTGCCCGCTTCCGCTGCGAAGGCCGTCTGCATGCGCTTGAAGATCGCGTTCGACACATCTTCGGTGGTATCGATGCGCTGCACGTGCGCATCCAGCACGACCAGCCCAAGCTGCTGTGCGCTGCTGCGCAGGTGCTTCATCAGCGGCGCGCTGAACCCGCCATCCGGCAGGCGGATGATCTCGACCAGTGGCAGACGTGCATAGGTGCTCTTGAGCTCGCTGCGCAGCACATCGGCCATGCGGTCGCCGGCTACCTGTTCGTTTGCGCCGCTGGCGGCGAGGAAAGTCGCAGCATTGTCCACCCGCCAGTTGATCACCAGGTCGATCGACAGACTCTGCTGTTCGCTGCTGAGAAAGTTCTCGCCCGGCAGTCGCTGACTGATGATGCGCCGGTCCACGCGCACGATGTGCTCGGGCGGCCAGCACCAGTGCAGGCCAGGCTGGTAGCTCGTCGCGCTGCCATTGCCACTGCAGACCGCGAGCTCGGTCTCGGCCACCGTGATCACGCGCGAACCCAGCACCACCAGCAGCAGGGCGGCGAGTATCGCCAGCATGAATTGCCTGCTCATCGGTGTTCCGCCCTTTCACGGCTGCGCGCATCGCGTTCAGCGTGCGTGGCACTGCTGGAGTTCGCGCCAGCGGCGCCCTTCGCGGCCGATGGTAGCCGCCGGCATCGGCGCCATTGCCGGTCCCGGTGCCGTGGCCGGTGCTGCGGCCGGTGCCACGGCCGCGGCCGCCTGCGACTGCGCTGATCCCTCGATCACACCCGTGACGCCGGTGCCATGGGTCGCGGCAGCATCCAGCAGCTTGTCGAGCGGAATATTGATCGTGTTACCGCTGCCCTTGCCATCGATGATCACCTTGCGCGAGCGCGCCAGGATGGCTTCGATGGTCTCGACATAGAGCCGGTTGCGTGTCACTTCGGGGGCGCGCTCGTAGGCGGCCAGCAGCGGTTCGAAGCGCGCCGCTTCGCCCTCGGCGGTGGCGATGGCCGTCAATTTATAGGCCTCGGCATCGAGCCGCTGGCGCTGCGCCACATCCTGTGCCCGCGGCAGCAGGTCGAAGGCATAGCCCTGCGCTTCGCGTGCCAGCCGGTCGCGATCCTGCAGCGCCTGCTCGGTGTCGCGCTGTGCCGCGAGTACGGGCTCGGGTACCTGTACGTCAGTCAGGTTCACGGCCTGCACATGCACACCGGCACCCAGCTGGTCGAGTTGCTGCTGCACGGTGCCCAGCAGGGATGCAATCAGCGCGCCGCGCGTCCCGCCGCCCAGCGTTTCCACCAGCGTGTGGCTGGCCACCACCTGGCGCGTCGCGGCTTCGCCAGTGTCACGCACCGCGTGGTCGAGATCGCGCAGGCCGTACAGCGCCTGGCGGGCATCGCGCAACTGGAACTGCACGCTGCCGGTGATATTGAGCAAGGCGGTATCGCTGCTGAGCATGCGCGCCTGGAAATCGACACTGTTGAGTCGCGCCATATCGACATGGATCAACGATTCGATTGGCCAGGGCAAATGCCAGCCCATGCCCGGTCCGCGCTCGCCGACGTAGGCGCCAAAGCGTTCCACCACGCCCCGCTGGCCCTCGTCCACCTGGTAGCAGCCGCTGAGCAACCACAGCAACAGCAGCGCCGCGGCGACCGCGCCGTAGAGCGGCCCGCGCGCGCCGCGGCCCTGCGACCACTGCTGCTTCACCCGCCGCCACATGGACGCACCCTGGGCCGGCCCGCCACTGCGGCGCCTGGGCTTGGGATCATCGCCTGATTCATTCCACGCCATAAACGCCCTGCCGCCGATCGGTGTTCAGTTCTGCAGCGCCACGCCCGGCGCGGCGGCGTTGGATTCTAGGTAGGGCACCGCGCGCGCACAAGCCGCAGCCGTTTCGCAGGGCACCAGCTGCACACCCGGCGTGCGCGCCAGCTCGTCCATGGGTTTGGCAGGCAGCTCGACCAGCAGCTGCATCGTGCCATCATCGTCGGTGTGCTCCTCGCGTACCGCGCCGGCCGCGAACAGCCGCGCGCGCAGCGCACCGGCGCCGGGCGAGAGCCGCAACCAGGCGCGCTGGGCGCGCAGGTCGAGCCGCTCGGCGATGGCTTCGGCCAGCAGTTCGATGCCGCGCTGCTGCTCGGCGCTGATCCACACCTGCGAAACCACTCCGTTGGCATCGCGCTCGATACGCGGCGCCAGATCGAGCCGATCGATCTTGTTGTACACCAGCAATTGCGGCAGTTCGCCCGCACCGATTTCCTCCAGCACCGCGTTCACCTGTGCGGTGTACTCATCGCGGCGCACATCGGCGGCATCGATCACGTGCACCAGCAGCTGCGCGCTGCGCGCCTCCTGGAGCGTGGACTGGAAGGCCGCCACCAGTTCGTGCGGCAACTCGCGAATGAAACCCACGGTATCGGCGACCACGATGCCCGCGCCGCCCGGCAACACCAGCCGGCGCACCAGCGGATCGAGCGTGGCGAACAGCTGGTTGGCCACGTACGCATTCGCGCCGGTGAGCGAGCGAAACAAGGTGGATTTGCCGGCATTGGTGTAGCCGACCAGTGCCACGCCGGGCACGGGAATTTCCGCACGCGCGCTGCGACCAGTCTCGCGCTGCTGGCGTAGCTTCGCCAACCGGTGGGTGAGCGTGCGCACGCGGGTGGCGAGCAGGCGCCGGTCGGTCTCGAGCTGCGTCTCACCAGGGCCGCGCATGCCGATGCCGCCGCTCTGGCGTTCGAGGTGGGTCCATCCCCGGACCAGGCGGGTGGAAAGATGCTTGAGCTGGGCCAGCTCCACTTCGAGCTTGCCCTCAGCACCTCGTGCCCGCTGCGCGAAGATATCGAGGATCAGCCCGCTGCGATCGAGCACGCGCCGGTTGGTGAGCTTCTCGAGATTGCGCTCCTGGCTGGGCGAGAGCGGATGATCGAAGAGGATCAGGTCGGCCGATTCCGCGGCCGCGACTGCGTTGATCTCCTCGGCCTTGCCGCTGCCAACGAAGTAGCGTGGATCAGGCCGCTCGCGCCGCCCGGTGACCGTGGCGACCGGCGTCGCGCCGGCCGAGCGCGCCAGCTGCTGGAATTCCTCGAGGTCTTCGGCGCGTACGGCTTCGCCCAACCCCAGGCGCACGAGCACCGCACGCTCACCGCTCCGTGGGCGTTCAAACATTCGGCGGGCCGCGGCCTGGCATTATTCGGCGGCGCTCTCCGCCGCATCACTGCTGGGCAGCGTGACAGCGCGACCGGGCACGACGGTGGAAATCGCGTGCTTGTAGACCATCTGGCTGACGGTGTTCTTCAGCAGCACGACGAATTGATCGAAGGAATCGATCTGCCCCTGCAGTTTGATGCCATTGACCAGGTAAATCGAAACCGGAATGTGTTCCTTGCGCAGGGCGTTCAGGAAAGGATCCTGCAGGGACTGGCCTTTGGCCATGGACTGTTCTCCTTATTCTGTCAGCGGTGCCGCGAGGGGGTCAGCAGGCGCGGCACGCCAGTTTATTCTAGCATCGTGCCGCGGCCAGAAGTGCAGCGAAGCCGGAATCAATTGCAGGATCAAGGCCCTGGAACCCGGGCTCCGAGCGCAACCAGGTGAGCTGGCGCTTCGCCAGTTGTGCGGTAGCGGTCACTGCCAGCTGCGT
Source organism: uncultured Gammaproteobacteria bacterium (assembly GCA_963764065.1). Classification (GTDB taxonomy): domain Bacteria; phylum Pseudomonadota; class Gammaproteobacteria; order Steroidobacterales; family Steroidobacteraceae; genus FEN-1191. The sequence goes on from CAVXRM010000011.1 coordinate 153,256, forward strand.
AGCGCGCGCCAGATCGCAGGAACCGGCACAAAAATCCCACAATTGACGGTATCCGACCGCACGGATGGCCGGCAGTTCCGTATGCAGGTCGCCGCGCTGGTAAAGGGTGCGCACCTCATCCACGAGGCCCGCGGCGAGCATCGCATCGAAACGCCTGGCCAGGCGCTGGGCCAGAGCGGCCCGATCGCCCGGAATCAGTGCAAAGCGCATCCATTGCACGCCCGCGAGTGGTGCAGGCGTATTGGCCTGCCATTCGCTGATGCCGCGGCCGGTGAGCCGGTAGACCTCGAGCGCGCGCTGGATACGCTGCGGGTCATTCGGGTGTATACGCGCCGCCGCGCGCGCATCGACCGCCTGCAGCTCGGCGTGCAGGGCGGGCCAACCCCGCTCGCGCGCCTCGGCATCGATCCGGGCACGCAGTTCGGGGGACGCACTCGGCAGGGGCGCGATGCCACGCAGCAGCGCGCGCAGGTACAGCATGGTGCCGCCCACCAGCACCGGCAGCCGGCCGCGCGCGTGGATCTCGCGCAGCTTGAGCGTGGCGTCGACGACGAACTCGCCGGCCGAATAGCGCTCCGCCGGATCGCGCAGGTCCAGCAGATGATGGGGAATCTGTGAGCGCTCAGCGGCACTGGGCTTGGCGCTGCCGATATCGAGCCCCCGGTACACCTGCGCCGAATCGACACTGATGATCTCGATCGGCAGTTCGGCGGCCAGGCGCATCGCCCAGGCGCTCTTGCCGCTGCCGGTCGGCCCCGTGAGGATCAGCGCCCGCGGCGGCAAGGCCACTTCGCCCATGCTCAACGGCCCCGCAGGAACAGTCGATCGAGCTCCGCCAGCGACACGGCTGTCCAGGTCGGACGGCCATGGTTGCACTGGCCGGCGCGCTCGGTGTGCTCCATCTGCCGCAGCAATGCCGCCATTTCGGCCAGGCTAAGCCGACGCTGCGCGTGGATGGCGCTGCGACAGGCAATCGTGGCCAGCACCCGCTGCGCCGAGGCCTCGAGGTGGTGCGCACCGCGCTCGGTGGCGAGGTCATGGATGATCGCGCCCAGCAGTGCCGGCACCTCGGCATCGGCCAGCAGCGCTGGCACCGCGCGCACCGCGAGCTGCGTCGGCGCGATGCGATCCAGCTCGAAGCCCAGCCGCGTGAAATCCTCGCGCGCGGCCATCAGCAGATCGAGCTCATGCTCATCGGCATTGACCGCCAGCGGCTCGAGCAACTGCTGCGAGGCCGGCGACTGCTGTGCATGCTGCAATTTCAGTGCTTCATAGAGCACGCGTTCGTGCGCGGCGTGCATGTCCACCAGCACCAGCCCCTGCCGGTTCTGCGCCAGGATATACAGGCCATGGAGCTGCGCGATCGGCGCGCCCAGCGGTTGATCTTCGCCCGCCGCACCCAAAGGCTGTGTAGGGCGCGACTCACTGATCGCGAAGCGTGCGCCCGGATCGTCGGGATAGCGCTCGCCCGCGTGCGCAGCGAATTCAATCTGCGTAGTGATCGCTGCGGGCATTGCAGCTGCGCTCAGCGTAGTTGCGGGCAGCATCGCGGAGCCAGGCGTCATCAGTGCGGTCGGCATGGCGAGCGCGCCCGAGGCCGCGTGCGCGCGTGACGCCGGGCATGGACAAGGCGCGCTCGACTGCACGAAACACGAAGTCATGCACCGCGCGGCTGTCGCGGAAACGCAGCTCGAGCTTGGCCGGATGCGCATTGACATCGACCAGGCGCGGATCGATGCGCAGATCCAGCACATAGGCCGGATGACGGCCGTGATACAGCACATCGCGATAGCCCAGCCGCGCGGCATTGCCCAGCAGCCGATCGCGCACCGGGCGGCCGTTCACGAACCAGTACTGCGCTTCGGTATTCGCGCGCGAGGCTGTGGGCAAACCCAGCCAGCCGTACAGTTGCAGCGCGCCTTCCTGCGCAATGCGCAGGCTGCGCGCCGGGAATTCCGCGCCCAGCACCCGCGCCACGCGCTGATCCCGCCCCTGGGCATCCAGCGCCGGCGGCAGATCAAGCACCAGGCGCGCGTTGTGTCGCAGTCGGAAGCCGACCGCCGGCGCGGCGAGCGCCAGCCGTTCCACGGTGCGGGCGATGTGGCCGAATTCGGTGGGCTCGGTGCGCACGAATTTGCGCCGCGCGGGCACGTTGTAGAACAGATCGCGCACTTCGACCGTAGTGCCTTGTGGATGCGCCGCGGGCCTAAGTTCGCTGCGTACGCCGCCTTCCACCTGCAACTCACTGGCCGCGCCGGCCCGTGCGCTGCGGCTCACGAGGCGCAGGCGCGCCACTGACCCGATCGAGGGCAGCGCCTCACCCCTGAACCCGAGGCTTGCGACCGATTCCAGGTCTTCGAGCGAGGCGATCTTGCTGGTGGCGTGGCGCTGCACTGCGAGCGGCAGCTCAGCGGCCTCGATGCCGCCGCCATCATCACGCACCCGCATCAGACCCAGCCCGCCCTGCTCGATCTCGATGTCGATGCGGCGCGCGCCGGCATCGAGCGCGTTTTCGACCAGCTCCTTGACTACGGAAGCCGGACGCTCGATGACCTCGCCGGCGGCGATCTGATCGATCAGGTTGGCAGAGAGGAACTGGATCGCCATGGTGCCCCGTCGCCGGGGCCACCAGCGGCCCTAGCGCAAACGCGCAGTGTACGCGGTGCCGTCGGGCGGGTGACTCCGAAAATAGCTGACAACGCCGGCCTCGATGGCCGCGGCGAGCTGCGCCTGGTAAGCGCTGGAACGCAATTTGCGCTCTTCGGCGGGATTCGAAATATAGGCGGTCTCGACCAGCATCGAGGGCAGGTCGGGGGATTTGAGCACCACGAAAGCCGCGTGCTGCACGATCTTCTTGCGGACTGCGCCGACCCGGTCGAGCGAATTGAGCACTTCGTCGGCCGCCTCCACACTCGCGCCCATGTTCGCTTCCTGCGAGACATCGAGCAGCACCGAGGCCAGCGCCGGATCGACTTTCGCGAGCGAAGTACCACCCTTGAGCACCAGCGCGTTTTCGTGATCGGCCAGGCGCTTGGCGGCTTCACTCGAGGCACCGCGATAGGACAGCGTGTACACCGAGGCGCCGGCAATCGAGCGATCGCGCACGGCATCCGCATGGATCGAGACGAACAGGTCGGCGTGGGATGAGCGCGCGCGTTCCATGCGCTCGCGCAGGTCGATCAGCCGATCGGCATCGCGTGTCAGTACGGCGCGCATGCCGGGTCGCTCGTTGATGCGCGCGGCCAGGGCCCGCGCAATCGCGAGCACCACATCTTTTTCGTGCGTGCCGCCCTGCCCGCTGGCGCCCGGATCTTCGCCGCCGTGCCCGGCATCGACCGCCACCACCACGTCGCGGCTGGTGGGCATGTGCGCGGGGCGCACCGTGCGCGCCACCGCGCTGTCATCATCGTCATGGGTGGCCGCCGGAGCAACGCTTGCGGAAGCTGCAGCGACGGCGGGCGCCGCGCCATCGCGCAAACTCAGCTGAAGCTGGTAGCCCGGGTTGACTCTGGAAACCATAACCGCCGGCGCCGTTTTCAGCGGCTCGCGCAGCTGCAGCACTACCCGGTAGAGACCCGCATGAGGCGCAGCGCGCAGGCTTGAAATGAGCCCGCCGGCAGCCGGCAACCGCAGGCCGGTCGCGGCCGCCGTGGCGGGCAGATCGATCACCACGCGATCCGGTTGCTGCAGCTGATACACCTTGTAGGGCACCGCACCCGACAGGCGCAGCGTCAGTTCCGTGGCGGCGGCGTCGCTCTGCAGTGCCGCGCCCGTCAGCCGCACGCTGGTGGCGTGCGCTGGCTCTGGCCTTGGGCTTCTGGTAGTGGGCCGAAGCGTTGGCGCGATCGGCCCACGACAGGCCCAGCGCGAGCGCGAGCAGGAGCGTCAGCATCGTGCGCAGGGGTCGCGATGCGCCGTCAGGTCGCCAGGATTGGGCCGCTGCGTCATTCATTGCGACGGAAACTCTAGGCCTATCGGCGGTTTTTTTCAATGCTAATCAGAGTACTAGAGGATTTAACTCTTATCGATTCTCTGGACGGAGCGCGCCTCCAGCCCCGCGAGCCACTGGCGCCCCGCCGGCGATGTCGCGCGCAGGCTCGCCGCGCGCGACAGTTGCGGGGTTTCGCCCTCGCCTGTCGAAATCACCAGCTCAATGTCGAGATCAGCCACGGGCAACAAATCGGGCGCACGCTCTGGCCACTCGATCAGCAACAGCACGCCGGCACGCAGCTGGTCTCGCAGCGCGAGCTGTTCGAGCTCGCCGGGTTCGCGCAGCCGATACAGATCGAGGTGCAGCACCAGCAGTCCCACGGGTTCGTAGCTTTCGACCAGCGTGTAGGAAGGGCTGCGCACCGTGCCGCTGACACCGAGCGCATGCAGCAACGCGCGCGCCAGTGTGGTCTTGCCGCTGCCGAGATCACCGCGCAGGTACACCACCAGCGCATCCGGTGCCGCACGCGGCAGGCTGCGTGCCAGCGCGGCGCCCAGCGCCAGCGTTGCGGCTTCGGTGTCGAGCTGTCGTCGCAGCGTGGATTGCGGGCGATGTTCGGTCACTGGATCAGGAGTCATGGGTGGAGCTGAGGCGACTGAGCCATGAGCGATTGAGCCAACGCGGCAATTCATCCGCCAGCTCGAGCGCCAGCAAGCCGCGCGCACCCGTGACGCTGCGCCAGCGCATCGCCGCGCGCGCATGCGCCTGTACGCCGGCACGCGCCGCCAGCCACGGGTCACCACACTGCGCGCGAATGCCGGCGATCAAGCCGGTGAGCACATCGCCCATGCCAGGCGCGGCCATGCCCGGATTGCCGGCAGTGCATAGCATCGGCACCTGATCCTGCATGCCGATCAGCGTGCCGGCACCTTCGAGTACCACTGTCGGCCTGGGTCCTGGCCACCAGTGCGCGCAGTGCTGCCAGGCGATCACCCTGGATTTCAGCCGTGCTCACGCCGAGCAAGCGCGCCGCCTCCCCAGGGTGCGGGGTCAGGATGGCGCCCGCGGGTGCTCGACCACCGGCCTGTGCGAGCAGCGTCAGCGCATCGGCATCGATGATCAACGGCTTGCCTGCGGCGAGTGCCGCGGCGTACAGCTCGCGACTCCAGGCATCGAGACCGAGACCCGGGCCGATGGCGACCACGGTGGCGCTGGCCAGCGCCGCGGCGACATCGGCCGCCGAACGTGCCGCGATGCAGATCAGTTCGGGTCGCGCTTCGGCAATCGCCGGCATGTTCTCGGGCGCCACGGCGCACACGACGATGCCAGCGCCACTGCGCAGACAGGACTCGCCGGCGAGGCGCACCGCGCCGGGCATGCCGGGTCCGGCGCCGATGATCAGCACGCGGCCGAAATTGCCCTTGTGCGCATCACGTGCCCGCGGCGGCAGTGCGCGCGCGATATCAAAGTCGCTGAGGGTCCGCAGCACGGGTTGCGCATCAGCGCCGGCA
>CAVXRM010000012.1:0-60914 GCA_963764065.1 uncultured Gammaproteobacteria bacterium
GGTCACTGGATCAGGAATCATGGGCGGGGCTTGGGCGACTCAGCCAATGAGCCATTGAGCCAACGCGGCAATTCGGCCGCGAGCTCGAGCGCCAGCAAACCACGTGCGCCATTGCGCTGGGCCAGCGCATCGCCAGCGCGCGCATGCGCCTGCACGCCGGCACGCGCCGCCAGCCACGGGTCACCACACTGCGCGCGAATGCCGGCGATCAAGCCGGTGAGCACATCGCCCATGCCAGGCGCGGCCATGCCCGGATTGCCGGCAGTGCATAGCATCGGCACCCGATCCTGCATGCCGATCAGCGTGCCGGCACCTTTGAGTACCACTGTGGCCTGGGTCCTGGCCACCAGTGCGCGCAGTGCTGCCAGGCGATCACCCTGGATTTCAGCCGTGCTCACGCCGAGCAAGCGCGCCGCCTCCCCAGGGTGCGGGGTCAGGATGGCGCCCGCGGGTGCTCGACCACCGGCCTGTGCGAGCAGCGTCAACGCATCGGCATCGATGATCAACGGCTTGCCTGCGGCGAGCGCCGCGGCGTACAGCTCGCGACTCCAGGCATCGAGACCGAGACCCGGGCCAATGGCGACCACGGTGGCGCTGGCCAGCGCCGCGGCGACATCGGCCGCCGAACGTGCCGCGATGCAGATCAGTTCGGGTCGCGCTTCGGCAATCGCCGGCATGTTCTCGGGCGCCACGGCGCACACGACGATGCCAGCGCCACTGCGCAGACAGGACTCGCCGGCGAGGCGCACCGCGCCGGGCATGCCGGGTCCGGCGCCGATGATCAGCACGCGGCCGAAATTGCCTTTATGCGCATCACGTGCCCGCGGCGGCAGTGCGCGCGCGATATCAAAGTCGCTGAGGGTCCGCAGCACGGGTTGCGCATCAGCGCCGGCAGGCACGGGCAACTGCAAGTCGGCTAACACTATCGCACCGGCGTAATTGGGCCCCTCATCCAGGTACAAGCCGGTCTTGTTGCCAACGAAGGTGATCGTGTAGTTCGCACGTACCGCCGCGCCCAGAACGGCGCCGCTGTCGCCGTCGAGGCCCGAGGGCAGATCGAGCGCCAGTACGGGCAGACCACTGGCGTTGATTGCTTCGATGGCCTGGCGGTAGTCGGCGCGCACCGCCGAGCGCAAGCCGCTGCCCAGCAGCGCGTCGACGATCACGTCGGCATCGCGAAGCAGGCCAGCGTTGCTCGCAAGCGCGGCAAACGGCAAGAGCTCACCGCCCGCCGCAATCAGCTCGTCGGCAGCGCGACGCGCGTCGTCGCGCAGTTGTTCGGCCGACGCCATCGCCAGCACGGTGACCTTGAGCCCCACAGCGCGCGCCAGACGCGCCAGCACCAGCCCATCGCCGCCATTGTTGCCGCCACCGGTGAACACGGCAATGCGTCGCGCCTGCGGCCAGCGATCGCGCAGCATTTTACGTGGCACCTGCGGCCAGCACTCACGCAGAAATTGCAACGCGGCCTCGGCCGCCCGCGTCATCAGGGTGTAGCCCGGTACGCCCAGCACATGGATCGCGTGCTGGTCGAAGGCCCGCACCTGCGCCACGCTGTACAATGCGCCGCCATCGCTGCCGCCATTGTTCGCGCCAGTTTCCACGCCATGGCTCATTGGCACAGTATACGGGGTCACTACGCGGCATGAATGCGCCGGTCATTGCGCCAGATTTTGCAGCCGTACGTACGCAGCTGGCGGCACACGCGGCCACGCTGGGGTTCGAGGCTATCGGCGTCACCGCGCGCGCACTCGACGCCGACGAACAGCACCTCAACGACTGGCTCGCGGCTGGCCAGCACGGCGAGATGACCTATATGGCGCGCCATGGCAGCAAGCGCAGCCGACCGGCGCTGCTGCTCCCGGGGACGCTGCGCGTGATCAGCGCGCGCATGAACTACTGGCCGGGCGAGGCACGCGCGGCCGAAGCCGTACTCGCCGAGGATGAACTCGCTTACATTTCGCGTTACGCGCTGGGCCGCGATTACCACAAGCGCATGCGCCGCAACCTGCGGCAGCTCGCTGATCACCTGGCTTCGCTGTGCGGCCCGCACGGCTATCGCGTCTACAGCGACAGCGCGCCAGTACTGGAAAAGGCGCTGGCGCGCGATGCGGGCCTGGGCTGGATCGGCAAGCACACCAACCTGATCGCGCGCGATGCCGGTTCCTGGTTCTTCCTGGGTGAGATCTACACCGATCTGCCACTGCCGGTTGACGAGCCCGCGAGCGCGCATTGCGGCACCTGCAGCGCCTGCCTGCCGGCCTGCCCGACCGGCGCGATCATCGCGCCCTACCAGCTCGATGCGCGCCGCTGCATCTCGTATCTCACCATTGAGCTGCATGGCCCGATTCCCGAGGAACTGCGTGCGCCCATGGGCAATCGCATCTATGGCTGCGATGACTGTCAGCTGGTGTGCCCCTGGAACAAATTCGCGCGCGCCGCGGCTGAGCCCGACTTCAAGGTGCGCCACGCACTCGATGCGCCGCGCCTGACGGAACTGTTTGGCTGGAACGCAGCGCAATTTGCCGAGCGGCTGGCAGGCTCGGCCATTCATCGCATCGGTCATGAACGCTGGCTGCGCAATATCGCGGTTGCACTGGGCAATGCGGCCACCACGCCTGAGATCCTGGCGGCGCTGGCCAGTCGGCGCGATGACCCGTCAGCACTGGTACGCGAGCATGTGGGCTGGGCTATGGCGCAGCACGTGGCGCGTGCGCGGGCAAGCGCAGCTGCGAGCCCAGCCGCGGGCGCGGACGACGGCAGCGCCTAAGGACGCAGCGCGAGGCGCAGGTTGTCGATCAGGCGAGCGCGGCCCAGCCGCGCCGCCGTCAACACGACCACCTCGCGCGAGTTGGAGCGTGGCGACTGCAGGTCGAAGGCATCGCGCACCGAGTAGTAATCAGGACGCAGACCCGCGACCGCGAGCTTCTGCCAGCCGACGCTTTCCATCGTGGCATAGTCGCGGCCGCCGGCCGCGAGCTGCTCGATAGTCTGCTGCAGCGCCTGGTGAACCGCCGGCGCGCGCGCGCGCTCATCGGCGCTGAGATAGCGGTTGCGGGAACTGAGCGCCAGCCCGTCGGCCGCGCGCACCGTCGGCGCCCCCACGATTTCCACCGGCAGCGCGAGATCGCGCGTCATGCGGCGGATGATGATGAACTGCTGGTAGTCCTTCTCGCCGAATACCGCGACATCGGGCGCGACGATGCCGAACAGCTTGGCCACCACCGTCGCGACGCCATCGAAATGCCCGGGCCGGAACTGGCCGCACAGCATGCCGGAAAGATTGCGCACCGTGACGATGGTCAGCTGCGCGCCGCCATCAGGATAGATCTCCGACACCGGCGGCGCGAACAGCAGGTCGCAGTGCGCCTCGCGCAGCAGCTTTTCATCCTCATCGAGCGTGCGCGGATAGGCCTGGAAATCCTCGGCCGGCCCGAACTGCAGCGGATTCACGAACACGCTGGCCACCACGCGCTCGGCGCGGAAGCGCGCCGCCGCCAGCAGACTCATGTGGCCGGCGTGCAGGTTGCCCATGGTCGGCACGAAGGCCACGCGCACACCCGCAGCGCGCCAGGCACGAACCTGCGCGCGCACGGCCTCGACCGTGGTGACGGTGTCCATGTTGGTCAGCTCAGAAACAATGTTCCGGGGCGGGATAGGCGCGCGACTTCACGGCTTCGACGTAGCGCGCGATGGCGCTGGCATTGCCCTCAGCGCCGTCCATGAAATTGCGCACGAAGCGCGGCTTGCGCCCGGTAGTGATGTCGAGGATGTCGTACAGCACCAGGATCTGCCCGTCGGTGTCGCCACCGGCGCCGATGCCGATCACCGGCACGTGCACGCCCTGGGTGATGGCAGTGCCGAGCGAGGCCGGAATACATTCGAGCAGCAGCATGTCGGCGCCGGCACTCTCGAGCGAGCGCGCTTCGGCGAGCATGTGCTTGGCGGCCTCGTCGTCACGCCCCTGCACGCGAAAGCCACCGGTCTTGTGCACCGACTGCGGCTTCAGGCCCAGGTGCGCACACACGGCGATGTCGTGGCGCGCCAGGAATTCGACGATCTCGAGCTGCGCGCCGCCGCTCTCGAGCTTGACCATGCGCGCCCCGCCCTCCTGCATCAGCCGCACGCTGTTGGTCAGCGCCACCTCGGGCGTCGCGAAGCTCATGAAGGGCAGATCGGCCATCAGCATCGCGCGCCGCAGCCCGCGCGAGACCGCCTTGGAGTGATAGACCATCTGGTCCATGGTCACCGGCACCGTGGTGTCGTGCCCCTGGATCACCATGCCGAGCGAATCGCCGGCCAGCACCACATCGACGCCGGCGGCATCGACCAGCGAGGCGAAACTGGCATCGTAGGCAGTCAGACACGCGATCTTTTCGCCGGCCGCGCGCATTTGCGCGAGCGTGGTGAGCGTCACCGGCGGGCGGTCGGACTCGCGCTGCTGCAGCTGGGTATACATGGGGTCGAGGATGACGGAGTGCCGCCCGGTGTGCAACAGTTGACGCCGGACCGCAGGAGGACTCATGGAAACTGATATTCAGCCTCCCCGACCTTCGATCGCGCACGCGTTGGTGGTCGCGATGCTGCAGGGCCTGTTGCTGTGGTGGCTGGCGCACACCCGAGATCTGGGCAGTTGGCCCGGGAACAGCTCAGCCTGGTACGCGGCACTGTTCTCGTTCGGTATCGTCACGGCCCCGCTTATGTATGGCTTGGCGCCGTGGGTAAACGGAGCCAAGTCATGGGCGATTGCCGCGCTGATCGCGGTGCTGCTGCTCGCCAGCGGTTGGCAGTTCGGCGCACATGGATTCGCGCCAGGCGCGCCGGATGGGCCTGGTAACAAGCTGCCTACACCACTGCTTCCGCTCCAGATCCTGATCCTTTTTCACGCGGTACCGTTCATACAGATCTATTTGCACCAAGGTCGGTGGCGATGTGCTTACGGTCTGCTTTTTTCCCGCACGTGGCAAAACGCGCTGCAACTCGCGTTGGCAGCGCTGTTCACACTCATCTTGTGGTTGCTGCTGGTGTTGTGGGCACTGCTCTTCAAGATGATCGGCCTGCCCTTTGCCGAGACCCTGCTGTTCGACGTCGCAGGTTACGCGCTGATTCTGCTAGCGCTGGGGTTCGGTGTCGGCTTTCACCTCGTCGGCTCCGCGGAGCGACTGTTGACTGCGCTGCGTCAGCAGGTGCTCGGGTTGGTGAAATGGCTGGTGCCCGTGGCCGCACTGATCCTGGTGGTCTTCTCCATTGCGTTGCTGGTACGAACCCCCTCGCTGCTGGCCGAACATCATCACGTCATCCGGGCGGCCTGGCTGCTGTGGCTAGTCATCGCCTCGGTCTATCTGTTCAACGCCGCCTACCAGGACGGTAGCGTAGCGGCCCCATACCCGCCGCTGCTCGGCCGATTGCTGCGTTGGACCGTGCCCTTGCTCGTCGTGCTTTCCGTGATGGCGACCTACGAGATCTGGATACGCATCGCGGCCTATGGCCTGACGACCTCGCGTATCTGGGCGGTGATCGTGGCGGTTGTGACGCTGGCCTATGCCGTTGGCTATGCCCTGGCGGCGCGACGTGCGAATCCCTGGATGGCACCGATGAGTCGCGCCAATGTATGGGTGGCGCTGCTGGTCATCGCGACATTGTCGCTGTCCCTGACGCCGATGTTTTACCCGGATCGACTGGCGGCCCGCAGCCAGGCCGCGAGGCTGGCGAAGGCTGCGGGCAGCGCCGGCCCAGCAGATTTCATGATTCTGCGTTTTGACTTCGGCAATTACGGATTTTCGGAGCTCGGCAGGCTCGCTGCCGACGCGCGCACGCCGACGAGCATTCGCACCGGCGCAGGTCTGGCCTTGCGGGTGAGCAGTTGGCGCGAGCGCTATGAGTTTTCATACACCACGATACCGCTGTTCAAATTCGTGCTTGAGTCGTTTCCGGCAGGCACGCCGATAGACACCGACCTGCGCCAGAAGATCCAGGCGCTAGTCCCCGCCCGCTTCGCGTCCGCGTTGCAAACGGAGCTGGACTCGCCCGCGGAAATAGCCGCGTACCGGAAGACATTCCCCGACAAGCTGTTCTATTTCAGCTGCGCAAGCGCCGATCCCTGTCCAGTCGTATTCCTGGACTTGAACGGCGACCACAAACCAGAGGCTATTGCCATCGTGCAGGCACAGGCCCATATATTCGAGCAGACGGCAGGCCACTGGCAGGAAGTGGCTTCGGCCTATCCTTCTAAACGCGGAATCACGACCGCTACCAAACTCCTTGAGCAGCTACGGGCAGGCAACTACCGCGCGATCGAGCGTCAATGGAAGCAGCTGAAGATCGGCGATAACTTATGGCACATGACCGGCCCCGACTAACAACAAGACCGATAACAGGCTGGTGACGACCCGGTTAGTCGCCGACTCAAATCGCCCCGTGCCGCAGCGGATTGAAGTACAGCCGCCCGCGCTTCATGCGGCCGATCGCGGCCAGCAATTCCGCGTAGTCGGATTCATTGTGCAACGGGTCGATGGCTGCTGCATTCACGATCAGCAACGGCGCCGCTTCGTATTCGTGGAAGAAGCGCGCGTACGCGTCGTTGAGTTTCTCGAGATAGGCCCGCTCGATCAGGTGCTCGTGGCGGATGCCGCGACGCGCGATGCGCTCCTGCAGCACATCGACCGGCGCCTGCAGGTACACCACGAGATCGGGCACGGGCGCATCGATCGCCAGGCGCTGGTGCACCTGATCGTAGAGACGGAATTCCTCTTCATCGAGCGTAACCTTCGCGAACAGCCTATCCTTGTCGAGCAGGTAGTCGGCCACGCGCACCGGCGCGAACAGATCCTGCTGACGGAGTGCGGCGAGTTGCTGCGCACGCTGAAACAGGAAGTAGAGCTGCGCGGGCAACGCGCCAGCGCGCGGATTGCGGTAGAAGCGCTCAAGAAAGGGATTCTGGTCAGCCTGCTCGAACACCTCTTCGGCGCCCAGCGTCGCGGCGAGCTTGGCGGCGAGACTGGTCTTGCCGACGCCGATCGGCCCTTCGAGCACGATGAAGCGTTGTGCGGGCACGGCGGCCTTGGTCGCGGGAGCACTCATTCAAGCTTCCGCGCCGTCGATGACCCAGAGGTCTGCTGTCGATACCTTCGCCGCCAGATCGGCCACGCGGCCGACGCCCGGCACCACGAGATCAGGCGCGAAATCACACAGTGGCCGCAGCACGAAATTGCGTTCTGCGATGCCCGCGTGCGGCAAAGTCAGCGCGTCCGTGCCGCGCTGCTCGTCGCCGTAAACCAGCAGGTCGAGATCTATCACGCGTGGGCCCCAGCGTTCGCGCACCGGCTCACGCCCGAGCGATAGCTCCAGCGCGCGCAGTGCAGCCAGCATCGCCTCGGCATCGAGTTGCGTGAGCAGGCCCGCCGCAGCGTTGCAGAAATCGGCCTGCGCCACCGGACCCATGGGCCGCGAGCCGTAGAGTGCCGACTGGCACACGAGCCGCGTGGACGGCAATGTCGCCAGCGCGGCGAGCGCCTTGCGCACCTGGCGCGGTGGATCCTGCAGGTTGCTGCCCAATCCCACATACGCCGGAATCCACTTCATCCGCCGCCGCTGCGCGAACGCCGGCGGCGTCGTCGGCGCGGCCTGCCGGTGGCATCGCCGCTGCTTCCGCCGCCGGATGAGCCTTGCGGAATCGCGGCCACCATCTGCTCGCGCTCTTCGGGGCTGACTGACTGCAATGTGGTCCACCACTGCGCGATCTCGGCCGGCGCCAGGCCGATCGCAGCGCGCAGTGCCAACAAATCGAATGCGGCACGAAAGCGCGGCTGTTCGAGCAGCCGCAGTGAGCGGCGTCCGCGCTGGCCCTCGAGTCGCGGCTGCAGCGCGTACATCTCGCGCACCCCGAGCGCGATGCGCCGCGGAATCGACACACGCTGCTGCGCATCGCGCAGTGCCCGGTCGCAGGCCTCGAGTATCGCCTGCGGCTCGTGCCAGCGCTGCTGCGGCAGGGCCTCGATCGCCGCGGCAATCGGCCCGTAGAGCAGCAACGCGAACAGGAAGGTGGGCGTGACCGGCTTGTCTTCGGCCACGCGCGCATCGGTGTTGCGCAGGCCCTGCACCAGCAACTCCTCGACCAGGCTGCCCGGATGCTGCTGCAGGTACTGCTCGGCCGCAGGAAACAGCACGCCGAACAGGCCGCGCGCGCGCAGCACTCTGTAACTATCCGCGCCATGACCGCCGAGGAACAGCTTGGCGGTCTCATCGAACAGCCGCGCTGGCGGCACGCCCGCGAGCAGCTGCCGCAACTGCGGAATCGGCGCCGAGCCCTCGGTGTCGAGCGAGAAACCCAGCTTCGCCTCGAAGCGTGCCGCGCGCAGCATGCGCACCGGATCTTCGCGGTAGCGCGTTTCGACATCGCCGATCAGCCGCAGGCGCTTCGCGTGGATATCGGTCAGGCCGTCGGCGTAATCCCAGATCGAGAAATCGGCGATGTTGTAGTAGAGCGCGTTGACGGTGAAATCGCGCCGCCACACGTCTTCATCGATGCTGCCGTAGACATTGTCGCGCAGCAGCCGGCCGTGATCGTCCTGCACGCGGTGGTGGCTGGGCGCACTGGCGGGAACGGGTGCGACGGAAGCGGATTCATTGTCGTCTTCGTCTTCGTCCTCGTCCTCGCCTTCGTCGCCTTCGTCGCCGTCGTCACCTTCGACCTCATCGTCATCCTCATCGTCCTCACCGACGTCATCGGTGTCGACCGCCTCGCTCAGCAGCTCGGCTTCGTCCTCGTCGCGGGTGGGCACCGGGTCTTCGCTGGGCGGCGGCGCGCTCGCAGCGCGGAAGGTGGCCACCTCGATCACATCGCGCCCGTAGACCACGTGCGCCAGGCGGAAGCGCCGGCCGACCAGGCGGCAGTTGCGGAACAGCCGGCGCACCTCGTCGGGCAGCGCATCGGTGGCGACGTCGAAATCCTTGGGATGGCGGCCAATGATCAGGTCACGCACGCAGCCGCCCACCAGGAACGCCTGAAAACCGGCTTCCTTGAGGCGATAGAGCACGCGCAGCGCGTTGGGGGAGATATCGGACCGCGAAACCGGGTGTTCGGCGCGCGGAATGATGCGTGGCGCGCCGCGCGCCACAGAAACTGGCAAAGGTTCGTTCAAATCAACCCTGAATTACTTGAGCAATCGGAGAGGCCGCCTATAATACCGCGCCTTTTCGCCTCACCCTTCGAAGATTCGCTCCCTTCGTCTAGAGGCCCAGGACACGGCCCTCTCAAGGCTGGAACACGAGTTCGAATCTCGTAGGGAGCGCCATAAAATCAATGGCTTACGGGTAACATCTAACCCAGCGCGGTGCGACAGTAGGCCACGCACTTCTTCATTTCCCCCAGCACACTCGAATCCTTCGGCACGGGATACTCGAGCTCGATCATCGCGCTGATCGGATAGCGTTCCTTCTGCAGCAACTGCAGCACCTCGCGCAGCGGCGTGTCGCCCTGCCCCCACGGCATGTTGTCGCCGCCATGGGCAAGCGATTTGCGATCCTTCAGATGCAGGTGCGTGATGCGCGCGTGATATTTCTGCAGGAACGGAATCGGTGAATGGCCGGTACTCGCCATGTAATGGCCGACATCGAGGTTCAGCATGTTGCGCGGTGAGTAGGCCAGCAGCTTGTCGACATTGAACGCGGCGTCGCCGTACTGCATGTGGTTGTGCATGCCGTTCAGCAGCTGGTGCTTGTCGGCGAAGGCGGCCATGCGCTTCGCGGCCTGGTCTTCCGCTTCGAAGGAAATACCGCGCGCGCCCAGCACGCCCGCGACCTTGTAGGCGTAGTCGATATCGGCGTCGGCCCAGCTGGCCTCGCCCAGTTTCAGGATATCGATCTTCACGCCGGCGTCGTCGTAGAGCTTGCGCAGCTTCTGATAGCGGGCCATCGGCACGGACTTGCGCCACTGGCTCCGGTGCGCCTCGACGCGGGCGCTCTCCTGCTCGTAGGCCGCCATGTGGGTTTTCTGCTGGGCGGGCGTCATACCGGAAGCCGCCAGATCGGGGTAGCGCGGGAATGGCGGCGCGCCGGCGTAGTCTTCAGCGGCATCGCCCATCAGCTCCACGGTATCGACGCCGCAAGCGAGCAGATATTCAAGCACCTTGGCGGCATCGCCAGGCAGATCACGAAAGCTGTAGGAGATGGCGCCCACGGCTACGCCACCGATGCCGCGCGCACGGGTCGCGGCGAGCGCGCCACCGACGGGGATCAGACTGGTGATGCCGGCGGCGGCGGACAGCGCGAGAAACTGGCGTCGGCTGTGCGCCGATGATTCGTTGGTGTCACTCATGAGCCGTGCTCCTGGTGTCGACGCGAGCGCGTGAAGATAAGTTTCTGCGCTTGGGTCGTTGACTGTTGCTACGCTTGCATTGTGACTCAATCCACGCGCATTCGGCATACCTTGCTCGAGACCCTGGTGCGACCGGCCCTGCTGGTGCTACTGGCGGCGGGCGAGGCATGCTTGGCGGCCGAAGACGCGGCGGTCGCGACTGCACCGCCGGCCTGGGCCTACGTCGTCAATCCCGCGCTTGCCGCACCGACGGCCGCGTCGGCGCTTGCCGCTGAAAACGCTGACCCCACGCTGCTGCGGGTGCCCGGCAGCAAGGTGCGACTCACCCGCGCGCAGACCAGGGACTACTTCAACGTCCCTGACTGGCATCCGGACGGGCACCCTCAAATGCCCGACATCGTGGCGCATGGCCGTGCTCCGGATGTGCAGGCCTGCGGCTTCTGTCACCTGCCCAACGGCCAGGGCCGGCCTGAAAACTCCGGTATTGCCGGCCTGCCGGCGGCGTACATCATCCAGCAGGTGCAGGACTTCGCGAGCGGCAAGCGCCCCAGCTCCGAGCCGCTGCACAAGCCGGTGGCGATGATGAACGCACTGGCCAGCAAGGTGAGCGCAGCAGATCTGCGCGTGGCGGCAGATTATTTTGCGCAACTCAAACTGAAACGCTGGATCCGGGTCGTCGAGGCCGCGAGGGTGCCGCGCACGCACGTAGCGGGCGCGATGCTGGCGGCGGACGAGAATGGCAGGCGTGAACCGATCGGCCAGCGCATCCTCGAAGTGCCGGAGAATCTGCATCAGACGGAGCTGCGCGATGACGCCTCGGGATTCATCGCTTACGTGCCGCCCGGCAGCATCGCGCGCGGCAAGCTGCTCGTGACCACCGGCGGAGGTGGCAAAACCGGCGCCTGTAGTACTTGCCATGGTGCGCGTCTCGAGGGCACGCCCCTCGCGCCGCATCTGGCCGGACGTTCGCCGAGCTATCTGGTGCGGCAGCTCTATGACATCCAGCATGGCGCACGCAACGGTGCCGCGGTCGCGCCGATGAAAATCATCATTGCCAATCTCACACTGGACGACTTCGTGGCGATTGCCGCCTACACCGCCTCACTCGATCCTTGATGTGACCGGCGCCTCGCGGCCAGTGACATGCACGACCAGGCCCACCAGGGCCATCGCCCAGACGATCGCCGGGCTCGAAGGCAGATCGAATACCGCCGAGCACACCAGGCCGATCACATAGCTGACCAGTGCCGTGCCGTAACCCAGCAGCAGTTGCCGGCGCGGCGGATGGCGGTAGGTGGCGATCGCCGGCACGATCAGCGTCGAGAACACCAGGTACACGCCGACCAGCTGTACCGAGATCGTCACCACCAGCGCGAACAGCACGTAGAAGCCGACGCGGCCAAGGCGCTCGCGCCAGCGGAACCAGGCCACCACGAAGATCGCGGTGACGATGGCCGCGTGCAGCAACTGCGTGGATGACACCCAGAGGATCTGTCCGGCCAGCAGGTCTTTCAGGTCTTCGCCGCCGTGCGGGTCGTTCGCGAGCAGCAGGATCTGCGCGGTCGAGGCGAGTACGAACAGCACGCCGATCAGCGCCTCCTGCACTTCGGGCCGCTTGCGCTCGGTCCAGGTCAGCAGCAGCGCGCCGGCCAGCGCCGCGGCGGCGGCGGCCACCTGCGTGGTCCAGCCGCTGGCACCCAGGCCGAAGCTGTGCGCGGCGATCACGCCGAGCCCGGCCACCTGCGCGATCGCGAGATCGATGAACACGATGCCGCGCGAGAGCACCTGCTGGCCGAGCGGCACGTGCGAGAGCAGCACGAGGACGCCGGCGACGAGCGCCGGCCAGAGAATCGTCAAGTTGCAGTGCAGGTCGTTCATTTGTTTGCCGCCAGCAGCCGGTTGACGGTGTCATCGAACAGGCCGAACAGGTCTTTGGCCTCCGGCGTGCCGCCCACCGAGTAGGGCAGCAGCACCACCGGAGACGTGAATGCGCTCGGACAGCCAGTCGGCCGCCTTCGGATCGTTGTAGGCGCTGCGCAGGATCATCTTCGGCGGCGTGGCCGTGAGCTTGGTGACCAGCTGCGCCAGATAGCCGGCGCTCGGCGGCACGCCGGGCTTGGGCTCGATCGCCGCGAGCTCCTTCAGGCCCAGCCAGTCGCACAGGTATACCTGGTCGCGATGGATCACGACCACACCCACACCCTTGAGCGGTGCGGCCTGCGCTTCCCACCGGACGGTCGCCTGCTGCCAGCGCTTCTGGAAATCCTCGCCGCGCGCGGCGTAGAAGGCCGCGTTGGCCGCGTCCACCTGCGCCAGCCGCGCGCTGAGCGCCTTCGCGATCATCGCGATGTTGTGCGGGTTGAGCGTTACGTGCGGATTGCCCAGCGGATGGATGTCGCCCATCGAGCGATCGACGGCCGAGGGCACTTCTAGCAGGTGCACCAGCGGCGCAGCCTCGAAGTAGCCGGGATTCCCGGGCTGGATCTTGGTGTTGCCCGAGTCCTGCAGCAGCACCGGCAGCCAGCCGATCTCGAGCTCGGCACCGGTGGCCACCAGCAGGTCGGCACTGCGGGCACGCGCGACCAGGCTGGGCTTGGCATCCACGCGGTGCACGTCCTGGAAGGCGCTGGTGGCGGTGTAGACATTGACCTTGTCGCCGCCGAGCGCGTCGAGCAGCGAGGCCCAGTCAGGCGTGGTGGCGAGCACCTTGAGTGCGGCCTGCGCGGGCAAGGCGCAGCAGCACATCAAAGCGGCGAGGATGGCAAGGCTTGATCGTTGGATTCTTTTCATGTTGGCGGTTCCTAGAACTTGTGCGCGCCGTGCGCGCCGATGGCGAAGATGTATTGCAGCAGCAATTGCTGGTCACGCTGGTTGGCGCGCGCCTGGTCCCAGGCGAACTGCGCGCGCAGGCGCGAGAACTCGCTCAATGATCCAGTCGAGCATGACCGTCGTGCGTTCGGGCGAGGCTGCGGCAGCAGCAATGGAAACGCGGCGCGCGGCAGCAGGCCTGCCGCGACCAGTCCGATGTCCGGCGTGCCGGAGTCAAGGGAGTCATAGCGCAGCCCCGCTCGCCAGCGCTGGCATGAATTCGTACACGCCCTGCAGATACCAACCCGACTGCGCACTGCGATAGGCGCCGCCCAGGTTGCTATTGAAGGTGTCGAAAGCCAACTGCACCGTCTTCAGTGCGATGCAGGTATTCGCCCTGCAGCTTCAGCTGATGCTGCGTCGGGTCGCCGTGCGGCGCCCACTTGAGCGTGGCATCGAGCATCCAGGTGCGCGACTTGCCGGTGAAGGCGTTATCGACCAGTGCACCGGACTGATCGAAGTCTTCGTAGCTGCGATCGGCGGCGCGCTCATCGAGACCCGACAGACCGAGTCGCCAGCTGGTCGAGTCACCGACATCGCCGCCCAGGTGCGCAAACGCTGCGTTGCCATTCAATCCATTCACATTGCGATGCGTACCGGGAAATCGGCCACCGTTGCCGGTCTCGACGCCGAACTCGAGGAAGTAGTCGGTCGGTGCGACCCAGCGCAGCTGGGCGCCGTCCTGCGCGAGCTGCCCATCGAAGATCACCTGGTAGACCAGCGGCTGATCGACGAAGTCCCAGGCGTGCGAGTGGATCTCGTTGAGATAGCCGACCGCCGAGAGGAATCGACCGCCCTTCAAGGTGAATCCGTGGCTGAGTGCCAGCGTCTTGAAGTAAGCCTCTTCAACGCTGACGGTGTCGTCGGCGTGCAGTGAGGCCGTGACGTTGGCGAAAAAGTACGGATCCACGTTGGCCGCCACCGTGAGCTCCGACTCGCCCAGGTTGAAGCTGCGCTCGCCCGGGCCCGTCGCCCGATGGCGGCGGGATGAAGCCCGCGACGCGGTAGGTGGCCGGATCCTCAGACAGGCTGGCGTAGTTGCCAGCGAGGATCATCGAGATCGCGGGATTGAAGGCCGAGGCGCCGCCGCCGCGCGCGCTCGGCGCTTGAGGCGGTGCCGGCGGTGGCGCTGTGAGTGGCTCGGGTGGCGCTGCCAGCGCCGCTGCCGGCACCGCAGGCGTCGTCGTCGCGGCTGTCGCGGCCGCGCTTTCCAGCTGACTGATACGTGCCTCGAGCGCCTGCACGCGCGCGCCGTACTCGGCGCGCATGGTCTCGAGCTCGGCGCGCAGACTCGCGACATCATCCGCGGCGGCCTGCCCTGCCAGCGGCCAGCACGACAGACCCAGAACTGTGATTACTGCAAAAGGCGAGAATTTCGCCATGACACGCTACTCCTTGAAAATCCGATGAATGAACGGCGACGGGCGCTATGGCCCGCAGCCGGCAAGCTTCAGGACTGGAGTGGCGGTGCGCGGGATTGAAAAGAGTGACGCGGAGCGCGCGCTACGATCGGCGCGAGCAGAGTCGGTGGCGCTGTGGCGGCCTGCGGCTGCAGCAGGCTCAGCGTGTTGCTGGCCGTGCCGCCACCGGCCAACAGCGGCGAGAAGGATTGGCAGTCGGGGCAGCTGTGAGTGGTCTTGGCGGCGATGCCCTGCGGGTCAGCCCCGACACGCAAGTGCGCGTAGGCATGTGTGATGGCGCCGAGCTGCGCAAACACCAGCGCGAAGGCCGCCAGCAGGCCGATCTTTCCGGCATGTCTGCGCAAGGGCTGAAAACGGGCTGGGGCCATGCGGATCAGTATAGCCACGGCGGCTGCCGGCCGGTACTGCCGGTGCCATGCACCGGATTAAGATTTGTTTGGAATGAGCCCCTTAAGGCTTCTGGTCAAGTCCCTTGGCTCATCGCAGCGCCGATCGCCAGGATCGCATCGAGCATGATTTTCAGGTCGCGCGACTCGGTGCGGTGATTGGCGATGGCTGCGCGCAGGCAGTACTGCCCGTTGAGCGTGGTATAGGAAGGTGCGGCGATGCCGCTCTCGTGCAGGCGGATCAGCAATTCTTCATTGAAGGCATTGAGCCCCTCGGGCGCCAGGTTCGGCGGTCGGTAACGCCAGCAGACGATGTTCAGCACCACCGGAGCCATCAGTTCGAGCAGCGGCTCGGCACGAATCAGCGCGGCGAGCTCGTGCGCCTGGTCGATGTTCTGGTCGATCAGCCGCCCGAACTTGTCGAGCCCGTGCTCCTTGAACGATAGCCAGACCTTGAGCGCGCGAAAACCGCGCGAGAGCTGCGGGCCATAGTCGCTGAACCACAGGGCACCGCTCGCGAGTCCGCGCTCAGCGTGCTTGAGATAGGCCGGCGTCAGCGCAAAGGTCGCGCGCTGCGCCGCGCTGTTGCGCACCAGTGTGCAACCGGCCTCGAAGGGCACGTGCAGCCACTTGTGAAGATCAAGTGCCACCGAATCCGCCAGCTCAATGCCGGCCAGCAGTTCGCGGCGTCGCGGCGCGAGCGTGACCACCGCGCCGATGGCACCATCGACGTGGTACCAGAGCCGCTCACGCTTGCAGAGTGCGGCCAGCGCCTTGAGATCATCGACTGCGCCAGTGTTGATCGTGCCTGCATTGCCGATCACGCAGGCGGGCTTGCAGCCGCGCGCGCGGTCTTCATCGATCATGCGCTGGAGCGCGGGCAGGTCGATGCGATAGTCCGCGTCCACCGGCACCTTGCGCAGTGACTGGCTGCCCATGCCCAGCATCTCCACGGCCTTCTGCGCACAGCTGTGCACCTCCACCGAGGCGTACACACGCAGTGGCGCCTGCTGCGCGGCCACTCCCAGTTCGCGCAGATCGCAGTCCGCGGTGGCATTGCGCGCCACCGCGAGGGCCACCAGGTTAGCCATCGAGGCACCGCTCAGCAGCAGCCCACCCGCCTCGGCCGGGAAACCCACGATTTCCTTGCACCAGTCGATGACCTGGGTCTCCACCTGGATCGCCACATGGTTGCCGCCACCCATGTTCGGATTGACGATCGCACCCAGGAAATCACCGATCGCACCGAGCGGCGTGCCGTTGCCCATGAACCAGGAATAAAAACGCGGGTGCACGTTGCCCATCGGGTACGGCAGCACCCAGTCCTGGAAATCCTGGTAGGCGCGCTCAGCGCCCTGTGGCGCGCGCGGCAGCGGCTGGTGAAACTGCGCCACGATGTCCGCAGGCGTGGGCTGCCATACCGGTCGCTCGCGCACGCTGCGGAGCCAGTCGAAACTGTCATCGACCGCGCGATGCGCGAGCGCGCGCATCGCCTGCCAGTCTTCAGGATCCAGTGTCTCAGGGGGTGCGTTTGCGGCCATGGGTTATCCATTTCACGTCTTCGAGCTTGCTCTGCTTCACGCGCAGCGCGGTCATGCGGCGTATCAGTGCCAGCGGCAGCGGCTTGTCGAGCGGAAACTGGATCGATCCCTTGCCCGTGTGGTAGCCGGTCAGTTCCCTGGCAAACGCCTTGGTCACAGAGGCCGTCGGAAAGAATCCGATGTGCTGCTTGAAGGCCGCAAAGATCACCAGGATCCGGCGGTAGGAGTAGGCCGCCATGCGCCACTTGATGGCCTCGCTGGCACCCGGAGCCGCGGCCCGCACGCAGGCGCGCATCTGGCGCAGCTTGCTGCGTGCCTCTTTCGGCGCTGCCTGGATGTACTCGGCCACCGTGGTCGGGCGCTTCGCACTACGCTTCGCTTTCACTGTCGCTTTCATGGCGGCCACTCCCCTGCTCCGCCGACCCGGCTGCAGTCGCCGGCGTTGGCGCTATTTTTCCTTGCCAGCCGCAAACAATTCATCGAGCTTCTGTTCGTAGGCATGGTAGTCGAGGTAGCGATACAGGTCGGCGCGTGTCTGCATACGCTCGATAAACGAGCGCTGCGTGCCGGCGGTGCGGATGGTCTGCATGCACTCGAGCGCCGCGGCATTCATCGCCCGATACACCGCGCAGCAATAGAGCACGATATCGACGCCGGCGCCGCCCAGTTCCTCGCGCGTGAACAGCGGTGTCTGGCCGAACTCGGTGATGTTGGCGAGGATAGGCACGCCGACCGCCTTGCGGATGCGCGTGTAGTCCGCCAGCGAGGTGACCGCCTCCGGAAATATCATGTCGGCACCGGCCGCCACGCAGGCCTGCGCGCGCTCGATCGCGCGTTCGATGCCCTCGCTCGCCAGCGCGTCGGTGCGCGCCATGATCACGAACTGCGCGTCGTGCGCGCATCGACCGCCGCCTTGATGCGATCGACCATCTCGGCCTGCGGCACCACTTCCTTGCCCGGGCGGTGACCGCAACGCTTGGCCTGCACCTGGTCTTCGATGTGCAGGCCCGCAGCTCCCGCCTTGATGAACGACTTTACGGTACGCGCAATATTGAAGGCGCCACCCCAGCCGGTGTCGGCATCCACCAGCAATGGCAGGCTCACCACGTCGGTGATGCGGCCGATTTCCGTGACCACATCCTGCATGCTGCTGATGCCCAGATCCGGCATGCCGAGCGTATTGGCCGCGAGCCCCCCGCCGCTCAGGTAGATCGCGCGGAAACCCGTGGCCTGCGCCATGCGCGCGACATAGGGGTTGATCGTGCCCAGCACTTGCAGCGGGCGCTCGGCGGCCAGAGCGGCGCGCAGCCGGGCACCGGGTGATGGAGGGGTAGGCTCCGACTTGGCGGTCATGGTCGGTCTCCGAAAGCTGGGCAGATCTGCTGGCGCGCGCATTCTCCCACAGCCGGCGGCGCTGCGCTGGCAGCAGGCCTGCCGCCCGGCCGCCACGCCATGACAGCTACCATCCAGCAGCAAGGCTTAGGTAGTTTCCGGCATTGTCGCACTCGTGACCGCAGCCCTAGATTGGCAGGGTGCGCCAGTGCGCACGCGACGGGTGGTAGGCGCTCATGGGCGAGCTGGTATTCGCGGCGAAGGTCACGCACGTGCCTTCGATGTTCATCTCCGAGATGCCCGGCGCCAATCACGGCTGCCGGCAGGCAGCCATCGACGGCCTGCGGCAGATCGGTGCGCGCATCAAGGCATTGAATGTGGATACCGTCATCGTGCTCGACACGCACTGGCTGGTGAACGCGGGCTATCACGTCAATGCCAACGACAGCTTCAAGGGCTGCTATACCAGCAACGAGTTTCCACATTTCATCCAGAACCTGGACTACGCCTACCGCGGCAATCCGGAACTGGGCGATGCGATCGCCCTGATGGCCACGGCCATGGGTGTGCGCACCCGCTCGCACCACATCAGCACGCTCGATGTCGAATACGGCACGCTGGTGCCGCTGCGCTTCATGGGGGCCGACCCGTCGCTGCGCGTGATCTCGATCGCCGCCTGGGTGGCCTTCGGCACGATGGAAGAGAGCCGCAAGGTGGGTGAAGCGATCGGTGCGGCGATCGCCGCCTCGGATTGCCGGGTCGCGGTGCTGGCCAGCGGCTCGCTCTCGCACCGCATCCACGACAATCGCGTGGTGGACCAGGGCACCTTCACGATCAGCGATGAGTTCTACCAGCAGGTGGACCTGCGGGCCATCGAGCTGTGGCAGCAGGGGCGCTTTCGCGAGTTCACCGCGATGCTGCCGACCTACTCAAAGACCTGTTACGGCGAAGGCTACATGCATGACACGGCGATGCTGCTGGGCCTGCTCGGCTGGGATCAATACCACGGTCACGTCGAGATTCTCACGCCCTACTTCGCCAGTTCGGGCACCGGCCAGGTGAACGCGGTCTTTCCGCTGCACTGAGCGCAGCGGTACCGGGACTAGCTGCGCTTGCCCAGCACCGGGATCGCATGCGCGCCATGCGAGATCGCCACGTTCTTGGTCTCCATGTAGAACTCGAAGGAGTAGTCGCCGCCATCGCGGCCAATGCCGCTGTATTTCATGCCACCGAAGGGCGTGGGCAGGTGGCGCACGTTTTCGGAATTCACCCAGATCATGCCGGCTTCCAGCCCTTCGCTGAAACGCAGGGCGCGCGACACGTCGCTGGTCCACAGGTACCCGGCCAGGCCATAGCGCACATCGTTGGCGATCTCGAGCGCCTCGGCTTCGTCCTTGAATGTGATCGCGGTCAGCACGGGCCCGAATATTTCTTCCTGGGCCACGCGCATGTCACGGCGTGCGCCGGTAATGAGCGTCGGCTGCACATAGGTGCCACCGCCGGGGCCGGCATGGGCTGCACCACCGGCCGCCACCGTGGCGCCTTCGGCGCGCGCAATCTCGAAGTACGAGAGCACCTTGTCGCGATGGCGCGGGTGGATCAGCGGACCGATCTCGGTCGCAGGATCGAGCGGGTGGCCGACCTTGAGCGACTGCACCCGTGCTGCGAGACGCTCGAGGAACCTGGGGGCGATATCCTGCTGGATCAGCAGGCGGCTCGATGAAGTGCAGCGCTCACCATTGAGGCTGTAGATCATGAACACCACGGCATCGAGCGCGCGATCGAGATCGGCATCGCCGAAGACGATCACCGGGTTCTTGCCGCCGAGCTCGAAGTGCACGCGCTTCAGCGTGGCGGCACCCTGACGCATGATGGCGCTGCCGGTCGAAGATTCGCCGATGAAGGCCACAGCCTTGATGGCCGGATGTTCGGTCAGCGCCTTGCCAGCCTCCTCACCCATGCCGTGTACCACGTTGAGCACGCCGGGCGGCAGGCCGGCACCGAGCGCGATCTGCGCCAGGCGCTGCGCCGTGACCGGGCTCCACTCGGCAGGCTTGTGCACCACCGTGCACCCGGCCGCCAGCGCCGGCGCGATCTTCCAGGTGGAGAGCATGAAGGGCGTATTCCAGGGCGTGATCACACCCACCGGCCCCACCGGCGTGCGCAGCGTGTAGTTCAGATGCGATTCGGTCGGGAGCGAGCGCCCGTCGCGCGCGCCCTCGGCGCGATCGGCGAAGAAGCGGAAATTCTCGGCGCCGCGCACCGCGGCCTTGGACATGAAGCGCAGCGGCTGGCCGGTATCCCAGGATTCGAGCAGCGCCAGCTCTTCGGCATGCGCCTCGATGGCATCGGCGATGCTGTGCAGCAGGTCGCGGCGCTTGCTGCCGGCCAGCGCACGCCAGGCCGGAAAGGCGCGCGCGGCGGCCTGGGCGGCGGCATCGACATCGGCGGCGCTGCCGCGCGGCACGCTGGCAATGGTGCTGCCGTCTACCGGACTCGTGGTGGTGAAGCTGGCGCCACCGGCGCTCTGGCGTGTCTCGCCGGCGATGATGTGGGCCAGCTGGCCGCCGGCGAAACCCGCCAGGTGACCGGCCAGCTTCTGCAGGTTGCCCGCCAGCGCGCCACCCGCCGCTTCGTTGGTTTGTGCCGTCATGATGCACCCCGCCTCAGTACCCGTTTCCGGCAGAACCTTAACATGTTAACTAAACGCTGTCACGGCCGCAAAAGCGGGTCGCACAATTGCGGCCGGTCGATTGCCAGTGGTTTGTTTAACATGTTAATGTTTTGCCCGGATGCACGACTCCTGGCTAAGTCTGTACGGTAAAGCTGCGGCCCGGGTCGCGGTCTATGGCACGGCCTTGAACTTCCGCGGCGCGCTGGCGGCGCTCGGTGCAGCCGTCAACGCACCGCCCTACCAGGCGCCGCCGCGTGCACCGATCCTGTACCTGAAGCCGCGCAATACCTGGCTTGGCCCTGGCGAAGCGGTGATCCTGCCGGCCGGGCATGAGGCCGTAGCCGTCGGCCCGACCCTGGGTGTGGTGATCGGCCAGCCAACCACCCGGGTGAGCGCCGCGGCAGCCCTGGGGCATGTGGCCGGCTACACGATCGTCAACGACCTCGCCCTGCCCCACAGCAGCTACTTCCGGCCGGCCATCCAGCAGCAATGCCGTGACGGCTTCTGCCCGATCGGCCCCTCGTTGATCGAGGCCTCCGCGATCACCGATCCTGGCGCGCTGGAACTGCGCGCCTACATCAATGACCAGCTGCGCCTGACCTGCAGTACCGCAGAGTTGATTCGACCGCTGCCGCAACTGATCGCCGATATCAGTGACTTCATGACTTTGCGCCGCGGCGATCTGCTGCTCGTGGGCCTGCCCGCGAACCTGCCGCTGGCGCGCGCAGGTGATCGCATGGCAGTCGAGATCGATGGCCTCGGACGCCTGGAGAATCCATTGCTCGCCGCCAGCGCGGGCAGCGACGCGCCTGCGATCGGCGGTGCGCCATGAAACATGCGCGCATTGCCTGGGCCGGGGCGGTTCACGAGGCCATTGAAGTGAACGGGACATTGCGGCTCGCCGATGGTCGCTCACCCGCGGAAGCACAGGTCGTGTGGTTGCCACCCGTGGAAGCGCAGACGGTATTTGCGGTCGGCCTCAATTACGCCGACCACGTGCGCGAGCTCAGCTTCAAGCCACCCACCGAACCCTTGGTGTTCCTGAAGGGCCCGAACACACTCGCGGGGCACCGCGCACAGACACCGCGCCCTGCCAGCGTCAAGTTCATGCACTACGAGTGCGAACTCGCCGTGGTCATCGGCCGCAGCGCCAGCCACGTGAGCCGCGATGCGGCGCTCGACTACGTGGCCGGCTACACCATCGCCAACGACTACGCGATCCGCGACTATCTCGAGAACTATTACCGCCCGAACCTGCGGGTGAAGAATCGTGACTCGGCCACGCTGCTCGGGCCCTGGCTCACCGACGCCGCCGATGTGCCCGACCCGATGAAGCTGGCACTGCGCACGACCGTGAATGGCAAGACTCACTCAGCAAGGCACCACTGCCGACATGATCTTCGGCGTGGCGCAGCTGATCGAGTACCTGAGCAGCTTCATGACCCTGGGCGCGGGCGATGTAATATTGACCGGCACACCGGAAGGCGTCGTCAACGTCAATGCCGGTGATGTCGTGGTGACCGAGATCGAATCGCTCGGCAGTCTGACGAGCCTGATAGTCGCCGACCCGCGTGACAGCGCGGGCGAGCGCGAGGAGTAATCATGGGCAAGCTGGCACTGGCGGCGAAGATCACGCATGTACCCTCGATGTACATCTCCGAACTCCCCGGCCGCCACCAAGGCTGCCGCGAGGCGGCCATCGAAGGCCATCGCGAGATCGGCAGGCGCTGCCGGCAACTGGGCGTCGATACCATCGTGGTACTCGATGTGCACTGGCTGGTGAACGCGGGCTACCACATCAACTGCGGGCCGCGCTTCAAGGGCATCTACACCAGCAACGAACTGCCGCATTTCATCCATGACATGGCCTATGAGTACCCGGGCAACCCGGAGCTCGGCCGGCACATCGCCGCGCAGGCCAGCGCGCGCGGCGTGCACACCCGCGCGCACGAAATGGCCAGCCTCGAGCTCGAGTACGGCACCCTGGTGCCGATGCGCTACATGAACAGCGACCAGCACTTCAAGGTGGTCTCGGTTGCGGCCTGGTGCGCCTGGCACAAACTGGAATCGAGTCGCGACTTTGGCGCGGCACTCGGCGAAGCCATCGCGAGCAGCGATTCCACGGTCGCGGTGCTGGCCAGCGGCTCGCTCTCGCACCGCTTCAGCGACAACGATAGCCCGGAAGAATCGATGTTCAGCATCAGCAAGGAATTCTTCCGCCAGGTGGACCTGCGCGTGGTCGATCTGTGGAAGCGCGGCGAGTTCAAGACCTTCATCGACATGCTGCCCGAGTATGCCGATCGATGTGAGGGCGAAGGCCTGATGCATGACACCGCGATGCTGCTGGGCCTGCTGGGCTGGGATCGCTACCAGCAGCCGGTGGAGATCATCACCGACTACTTCGCCAGTTCCGGCACCGGCCAGATCAACGCGATCTTTCCGCTGCCTCCAGGCGCCTGACCCCGCCATGCCACACCTGATCGTCGAGTACACCGACAACCTGCGGGCCGAGGGCGACGTACATGGACTGCTGCGCAAGGCCAACAAGGTACTGATCGCACAAGGCGGCGTATTCAAGCCCGGCGCCGTGCGCTCGCGCGCCATCGAGCTGCACGATTACTGCATGGCCGACGATGCGGCCGACTACGCCTTCGTGCATTGCACGCTGAAGATCGGCGCCGGACGTACCGACCAGGAAAAGCGCAGCGCCTGCAGCGCGTTGTTCGACATGATCAAGGAACATTTTGCGGCGCTCTACGCACGCCGCTACCTCGCGCTGTCGCTGGAACTGTACGAGTTCAACGAAGGCGGCACCTACAAGCACAACAACGTGCATGCGCGCTTTGCCACACCGCCAGCCCCACCGCCGGGCAGCAGTGCGACGCGCTGAGCGCCCGCACAGGAGTCGAACATGAGCATCAATCGCACTGCCACGCTGAGCGCCGCACAGGTCGAAGACGCCGCGCGTCGCATCCACAATGCCGAGCGCAGTCGCACGCAGATTGGCCAGCTCTCATTGCAGTACCCTTCGATGAACATCGAGGATGCCTATGCCGTGCAGCGCCGCTGGGTGGCGATGAAACTGGCCGAGGGCCGCACGCTGCGCGGCCACAAGGTGGGGCTCACCTCGCGCGCGATGCAGCAGTCCTCGAACATCAATGAGCCCGACTTCGGCGATCTGCTGGACGATATGTTTTTCTACTCGGGCGCCGACCTGCCGATGCAGCGCTTCATCGTGCCGCGTGTCGAGGTGGAGCTGGCTTTCGTGCTGGGTCGCCCGTTGCGCGGGCCAGGTGTCACGCTGTTCGATGTGCTGAGCGCCACCGAATACGTGGTGCCGGCGCTCGAGATCATCGACGCGCGCATCCAGCAGATCGATCCTGCGACCAAGACCACGCGCAAGGTGACCGACACGATTTCCGACAACGCCGCCAACGCGGCGGTGGTGATCGGCGGCCGGCCCATCAAGCCGCAGGACGTCGACCTGCGCTGGGTGTCGGCGCTGCTCTATCACAACGGCGGCATCGAGGAATCGGGCGTGGCCGCCGCGGTATTGAATCATCCCGCCAATGGCGTGGTGTGGCTGGCGAACAAGCTGTCGCAGTACGGCGTGGGCCTGAGTGCGGGCCAGACGATCCTCGGCGGCTCGTTCACGCGGCCCGTGAACGCCACGACTGGCGACCTGTTCCACGCCGACTACGGCGCGCTCGGCGCCATCACCTGCCGTTTCGTCTGAAGGTGCCGCGATGAAGACTCCCGTCAATACATTCAAGGCTGCTCTGGCGGCGCGCCGCCTGCAGATCGGGCTATGGAGTGGTCTGGCCGATGGCTATTGCGCCGAGATCTGTGCTGGCGCCGGCTTCGACTGGATGGCGCTCGATGCCGAGCACGCGCCCAACGACCTGCGCACGCTGCTGGCGCAATTGCAGGCCATGGCGCCCTACCCGGTCGCGCCGGTCGTGCGCGCTACCATCGGCGACACCGCGCACATCAAGCAGCTGCTCGATCTGGGCGCGCAGACGCTGCTCGTGCCCATCGTCGAAACCGCCGAACAGGCTGCCGAGCTGGTGCGCGCGACGCGCTATCCGCCGCAGGGCATACGCGGTGTCGGCAGCGCGCTGGCGCGCGCCTCGCGCTGGAATCGATACGACAACTACCTGCACGAAGCCGACGAGCAGATCTGCCTGATCGTGCAGATCGAGACGCCGCGCGGCATCGAACACCTCGATGCGATCGCGCGCGTGCCGGGCGTGGACGCGGTCTTCATCGGCCCCGCCGACCTCAGCGCTTCGATGGGTCATCGCGGACAGCCCGATCATCCGCAAGTACAGGCCGTGATGGAACAGGCGGTGGCGCGAATCCTGGCCGCCGGCAAGGCCGCGGGTACGTTGCTGGCCAATGAAACGCTGGCACGAAAATTCATCGCGCTCGGCTGCAGCTTCGTCGCCGTGGGCGTGGATACGCTGCTGCTGGCGCGGGCCACGCAGGAGCTGGCGCGGCGCTTCAAGGATGCTGGTGGCGCGCATGCGGCGCTTTGACCAATCGCTGCCGATGGCGCTGCTGGCAGCGCGCGAATCGATCATGGCCTTCTTCCGCCCGCATCTGAACGAGCTGGGCCTGACCGAGCAGCAGTGGCGCGTGATCCGCGTATTGCGCGAGCACGACGAGCTCGAGTTCCACGAGCTGGCCAGCATCGCCAAGCTCCTGCCGCCGAGCCTCTCGGGCATGCTCACGCGGCTCGAGCGCCTGCGGCTGATCAAGCGCCGCAAGCGCAGCAGTGACCAGCGGCGGCTGCATATCGCACTCAGCCCCGAGGGCGTGGCGCGCTTCGATGTGGCCAGCCGGCAGATGGAACGTATCTACCGCGACATCGAACAACGCTTCGGCAAGCGGCGTCTCGCATCGCTGTTCAGCCTGCTGCACAGTGCGCGCGCCCTGCAGCCGGATCAGCCAGCCACACCGACCCAGCGCCGCAAGCACCGGGAGCAGACGCGATGAGTGTCATGACCACGGGCCAGGTGATCACCGAAGCGCTGATCGCGCATGGCGTCGACACGGTGTTTGGCATACCCGGCGCGCACATGTACGACTTCAATGACGCGCTCGCGCAGCGCCAGGACAAGCTGCGCTTCATCACCACGCGCCACGAACAGGGCGCGGGCTACATGGCTTTCGGTTACGCCAAGTCCACCGGCAAGATTGGCACTTACACCGTGGTGCCTGGCCCTGGCGTGCTCAACTCGGGTGCCGCGCTGTGCACCGCCTATGGCGCCACCGCGCCGGTGCTGTGCATTACCGGCAACATCATGTCGCACCTGATCGGCCAGGGTCGCGGCCAGCTGCACGAGCTGCCCGATCAGCTGGCGCTGCTGCGCGGACTCACCAAGTGGAGCGAGCGCATCAATCATCCGACCGAAGCGCCACAGGTCATGGCCGAGGCCTTCAGGCAGCTGCGCAGCGGGCGTGTGCGTCCGGTGGCCGTGGAAGCGCCGTGGGATGTGTTCGGCATGAAGGCCGAAGTCGCGCAGCTCGCGCCACTGGCTCCGCTCGCGCCACCGACGCCAGATCCTGACGCCGTGCTCGCGGCAGCGAAGCTGATTGCCGCCGCCAAACGCCCGCTGATCTGCGTTGGCGCCGGCGCGCTCGATGCGGGCGCAGAAATACTGCAGCTCGCACAGCAGCTACAGGCGCCGGTGACCGCGCATCGCAGCGGCAAGGGCATTGTCAGCGAGGAGCTGCCCTATGGCATGTCGAGCGTCGCGGCCTGGGAATACTGGCGCGAGTGCGACCTGCTGATCGGCATCGGCAGCCGACTCGAGCTGCCCTACATGCGCTGGCGCTGGCTGCCCAGCGGCCTGAAGGTGGTGCGCATCGACATCGACCCCACCGAGATGGTGCGGCTCAAGCCCGATGCCGCCATCGTCAGCGACGCCGCACTCGGCACGAGCGCGCTCAGCGCCGCGCTTGCGCGCATCGACCAGAAACGCGCACCGCAGAGCGCAGCCTTCACCGCCATCAAGCAGCGGGCCCAGGCCGCCATCCAGTCGGTGGCACCGCAGATGTCGTATATCAATGTCATGCGTGCGGTACTGCCGCGCGACGGCTTATATTGCGAGGAGATCTCGCAAGTCGGCTTCACCTCGCGCTTCGGCTTCCCGGTCTACCAACCGCGCCAGTACGTCACCTGTGGCTACCAGGACAACCTGGGCTTCGGCTTCAATACGGCCCTCGGCGTGAAAGTCGCGAATCCCGATAAACCCGTGATTGCGGTGAGCGGCGACGGCGGCTTCCTGTTCGGTGTACAGGAACTCGCGACCGCCGTGCAGTACGGCATCAACCTGGTCACGGTGGTGTTCAACAATTCGAGCTTCGGCAACGTGCGGCGCGACCAGGTGGAGCGCTACGGCAGCCGTTTCCTCGGCGCCGAACTGCGCAACCCCGATTTCGTGAAGCTCAGCGACAGCTTTGGTGCACTGGCGCTCAGGGCCGATACGCCGGCCGAACTGCAGGTGGCGCTGGAGAAGGCGCTGGCCGCGGGCAGACCAGCGGTGATCGAAGTGCGTTGCGCTACCGGCGGCGAGACCTCGCCGTGGAGCTTCTTACACCCGGCGGCGCCCTAGAGCCGCACGCGCCTCTCGATGCGCTGGCGATTGAGGATGCGGCTGGCGATCTCCTCGATGCTGCATTCCGTGGTATCGAGGCTCGGCAGCCCGGCGCGCGCGAACATCGCCTGCGCGGCGCGCAACTCGTAGTGCACCTGCTGTGATGAGGCGTAGCGACTGTTGGGCCGCCGCTCCTGGCGGATCTGCTGCAGCCGTTCGGGATTGATCGTCAGCCCGAACAGCTTGTGACGCCACGGCAGCAGCACCGCCGGCAGTTCCGGATGCTCGAGCTCGTCATCGGTGAGCGGATAGTTGGCCGCCAGCACACCGTACTGCAGCGCCAGGTAGAGGCAGGTGGGCGTCTTGCCCGAACGCGATACGCCCACCAGCACCACATCGGCCGCAGCGTAGTCGCGATTGCCGGAGCCATCGTCGTTGGCGAGCGCGAAATTGGTGGCGTTGATGCGCGCCGAGTAGGTCTCGACATCCGCCATGCCGTGCGCGCGGCCGCTGGCGTGCGCCGAGGGCATGCCCAGCTCCGCCTCCATCGGCCCGAGGAAGGCATCGAAGAAATCAAGGAACAAGGCGTTGGCCAGCCGCAGTCGCTCGCGCACCTGGTCATCCACCAGGGTGGCGAACACGATCGGGCGCAGCGCGCTCTCGCCCGCCGCCGCGTCGATGCGCGCCACGACTTCGTCGGCCTGTGCCACGGTCGCGATGAACGGCAAGGACACCGAGCGGTACGGCGTACCCTGGAACTGCGTCAGCAGGCTGTGACCCATGGTCTCTGCCGTGACGCCAGTCTGGTCGGACACAAAAAACACCGTGCGCATGCGCGAGTCAACTCCTGCAGCAATGGCGGGCAGACAGCAGTGTCCCATGCGGCCAAATGGTGGACAATACGCTTCTGGCATGGATCGTGGAGCGCTGCGCAGTGACGGTATACGTACTGGCTTTCGACGAAGTGGGGATGCAGGATATCGAGCGCGTCGGCGGCAAGAACGCCTCGATCGGCGAAATGCTGCGCGCGCTCACCCGGCTCGGCGTGCGCGTACCGCAGGGCTTCGCAACCACCGCCGATGCCTACCGCGAGTTCCTGGCCACGGGCGGCCTCGCCGCCCGCATTGCCGCGGAACTCAAGAGCCTCGATGTCGAGGACGTGACGGCGCTCGCGCAGAGCGGCGCGCGCATCCGCCAGTGGATCATGGAGACGCCCTTCAACGCGGCACTGCAAGACGCGGTGCTGGCGCGCTGGCGTGCCATGGACGCCGGCCACGGCATTGCGGTCGCGGTGCGCTCTTCCGCGACGGCCGAAGACCTGCCGGAGGCTTCATTCGCGGGCCAGCAGGAAACCTTTCTCAATGTGCGCGGCGCCGAAGCCGTGCTCAAGGCGATGCACGAGGTCTACGCCTCGCTGTTCAACGACCGTGCGATCGCCTATCGCGTGCACCAGGGTTTCGAGCACTCGCAGGTCGCGCTCTCGGTGGGCGTGCAGCACATGGTGCGCAGCGACCTGGGCGCCAGCGGCGTGATGTTCACGCTCGATACCGATTCGGGTTTTCGCGATGCGATCTTCGTCACCAGCTCCTACGGCCTCGGCGAAACCGTGGTGCAGGGCGCGGTGAACCCCGATGAGTACTACGTTTACAAACCTGCGCTCCGTGCCGGCAAGCGCGCCATCCTGCGCCGCAACCTCGGCGCCAAGGCCATCAAGATGGTGTATGCCGACGCGGGCAGCGCCGAGCGCGTGCGCACCATCGATGTGCCGGCCGAGGAGCGCACACGCTTCTCGCTCAGTGATGTCGAGGTCGAGGCCCTGGCGCGCCAGGCGCTGCTGATCGAGGAGCACTACCGCTGCCCCATGGATATCGAGTGGGCGCGCGATGGACAGGACCAGGAGCTTTACATCCTGCAGGCCCGACCCGAGACCGTGCAGAGCCGTGCCGGCCGCACCTTGCAGCGCTACACGCTGCAGCAGCGCTCGAAAGTGCTGGCCGAGGGGCGCAGCATTGGCGGGCGCATCGGCAGTGGCGCGGCGCGCGTGATCCGCTCGCCCAAACAGATGTCGCTGGTGCAGCCCGGCGAAGTGCTGGTCGCCGACATGACCGACCCCGACTGGGAACCGGTGATGAAGCGCGCCGCGGCCATCGTCACCAATCGCGGTGGCCGCACCTGCCACGCGGCCATCATCGCGCGCGAACTGGGAATTCCTGCGGTAGTGGGCTGTGGCAACGCAACTGAAGTGCTGCGCGACGGGCAGGAAGTCACCGTCTCCTGCGCGGAGGGCGATACCGGCTATGTCTACGAGGGTCTGCTGAAGTTCGAGCACCAGCAGATCCAGCTCGACTCGATGCCACCCGCACCGGTGCGCATCATGATGAACGTCGGCAATCCCGATCGCGCCTTTGCCTTTGCCAGCCTGCCCCATGGTGGCGTGGGCCTGGCGCGCCTCGAGTTCATCATCAATCGCATGATCGGCGTGCATCCGCGCGCACTGCTGGATTTTGCGCGCCTGGATGCGCCGCTGCAGGCGAGCATCCGCACGCAGATGGCTGGCCACAGTGATCCGGTCGAATTCTATGTCGAGCGACTCAGCGAAGGCATCGCGCAGATCGCCGCGGCCTTTGCGCCGGAACCGGTGATCGTGCGGCTCTCCGACTTCAAGTCCAACGAATATGCCAACCTGATCGGCGGCAAGGCCTACGAACCGCACGAGGAAAACCCGATGCTGGGTTTCCGCGGCGCCGGTCGTTATGTGGATGAAGCTTTCCGCCCCTGCTTCGAACTCGAATGCCGCGCGTTATTGCGGGTGCGCGAAGACATGGGGCTGCGCAACGTGCAGGTGATGGTGCCCTTCGTGCGCACGGTGGACGAAGCGCGCGAGGTCACGGAACTGCTGGCCGCCAATGGCCTCAAGCGTGGCGAGAAAGAGCTGAAGCTCATCATGATGTGCGAGCTGCCCACCAATGCGCTGCTGGCCGAGCAGTACCTGCAGTATTTCGATGGCATGTCGATCGGCTCGAACGATCTCACCCAGCTCACGCTGGGCCTGGATCGCGATTCGGGCCTGGTGGCCAAGCGCTTCGATGAGCGCGATGCCGCGGTCAAGGCGCTGATCGCGATGGCGATTGCCGCCTGCCGCAAACAGGGCAAATACATCGGTATCTGCGGCCAGGGGCCTTCCGATCACCCGGATTTCGCGCGCTGGCTGGTCGACCAGGGCATCAGCAGCATCTCGCTGAACCCCGACAGCGTCGTGGCTACCTGGCTGTTTCTCGCGGGAGCGAGCGCGACGCCCTAGCCGCCGCGGTTCGCGAACTCTTGCCAGCGCGCGAGCGCTTCCGACGGCGCGTCCTGGCACGCTCGGGAACCGGCGATAGCAGGCAGGCCACGCTGACCAGGGCACCCGGTCGTGGATCCGGGGTATAGGACAGCCGGGCGACTTCGTTCAGCAGCGCGTTGATCCGCTTCAGGCGCGGCTTCGACAGTCGCGCTACCAACCGGAACATCCAGTGATTGCGCCCCGGTCCGGCGATCGTCCAGTTGGGCTCATTGAAGCCGATCGCGTAGTCCTTGGCCGCGCGCGTGGCCAGAGCCCTCGCCGCGCGCACCATGGGAGGTCGGTTCGCCGCTACGCGCGGCGCGCGCGCCCAACGCACCAGCGAGGCGACCAACCGATATTGCGTGGCCGGGCGGCCGCGCGCGCCGGCCTGCGGCAAGGCCTCGACCAGGCCTGCCTTGCGCAAGGCCACCAGGTGTCGATACAACGCAGTCGGCTGGTAACCCAGCGCCGCGGCCAGCACCGCCACGGTGGAAGGCCCAATGGCACCCAGGCGGTCGGCAATATCCTGCCTTGCCGGGCTGCTGAGCGCCTCGATCTGATCCTTGCGCTGTATCCAGTAGATCTTCATGGCCGTCTTGCACCCCCGCACTGCCTGAGGGGCAATTGTAGCGGCCGCGAACCCGGCCAGCCATCGCGTCGGTGTCCGGCGCCAGGTGTCAGGCGCCCGCGCACCGCTTTCCTATTTTTTCACTTTCTGTGATTTTTGTGAAATACTGATTTCAGGACAAGCCGTCCCGAGGAGTGCGTCGTGAACAAATCCAGGATCAGCATCGTGTTCGTGTACCTGGCCATGCTGGCCGCCAGCCCGGCAGCGCCGGCTGCGCAATCCGCGGACAAACCCGCGCTCGGCGGCTGGGGTTTTGACCTCGGCGCCATCGACACCAGCGTCAAGCCGGGCGATGATTTCTTCCGCTTCGTCAACGGCAACTGGATCCGCAACAATGCGGTGCCAGATGATCGCCCACGTTGGGGCGCGTTCGATGAGCTGGCGGTCAAGGCCGAGACCGACCTCAAGGCCATCATCGACGAGCTGTTGGCGAATCCGCCAACGCCAGGGTCCGATGCCGCACGGGTGGCCGATCTCTACAAGGCTTACCTCGACACCGCGGCGATCGAGGCCGCGCAGCTACGGCCACTGGCTGAGCAGCTGCAGCAGATCGCCGCGCTGGCGACGCATGAGGCGGTCGGCCGGTTCATGGCGCGACCGGATCTGCCGGTGGGTGGCCCGGTGGGCTTTTTTCCCGCCGTCGATACCAAGGAACCCACTCGCTATGTCGTGCAGGTCACGCAGTCAGGACTTGGCCTGCCAGATCGCGATTTCTATCTCGATCCCGCCGCTTCCTTTGCCGCCATCCGCACCAAATACCGCAACTACATCGCGCAGCTGCTGACGCTGGCCAATTACCCGCAAGCCGCGCACAGGGCCGATGAGATCCTGCTGCTCGAGACCAGGATCGCGAAGCTGTCGTGGCCCTACGAGAAACTTCGCGACTACGACGCCACCTATCACCCCAGGAGCCGCGCGCAGCTCGTGAGCATGCTCAACGGCTTCCCGATTGCGGCCATGCTGACAGATTCCGGCATCCCGGCCGCCTTCGACCGATTCATCGTCTCCGAAGATACCGCGGTGCCAAAGCTGGCCGCATTGTTGAAGGACACCCCGTTGCAGGTGTGGCGTGCCTACCTGAGCTATCACTGCCTGGACGCCTTTGCCGACGTACTACCCAAATCCTTCGACGTGGCAGCCTTCGAGTTCAGGGGCAAGGTGCTCAACGGACAGCCGCAGCAGCGCGCGCGCTGGAAACGTGGCATTGGCGCGGTGAATAGCGAAATCGGCGATGCCCTGGGCACGCTGTACGTCGCCAGGCATTTCAATCCCGAAGCCAAGGCCAAGATGATCGCGCTCACCGACAACCTGCTGGCCGCCTACAAGGTGAGAATCAACGCCCTGGAGTGGATGTCACCACAGACCCGCGAGGCGGCGCTGCGTAAGCTGGCTTCGTTCCGCGTGATGGTGGGCTACCCGGAGCACTGGAAGAGTTACCAGGGCCTCGAGATACGCGCCGACGATCCGGTGGGCAACCGCCGGCGCGCGCTCGCCTTCGAATGGCGCCGCGAGGTCAATCGGCTCGACCGCCCGGTCGATCGCAGCGAATGGGGCCTGCTGGCGCAGGAAGTGAACGCGGAGAACCTGGGCCCGTTCAATGCAGTGATCTTTCCGGCTGCCATCCTGCAGCCGCCGTTCTTCGATCCGGCGGCCGACCCGGCCATCAACTATGGCGCCATCGGCGGAGTCATCGGCCACGAGGTCAGCCATAGCTTCGACGATCAGGGCGCCAAGCTCGACGAGCAGGGCCGCCTGCGCCAGTGGTGGTTGCCGCAGGATGTCGAGCGCTTCAATGCGCTGGGCAAGCGCATCGTGGCGCAATACGACGCCTTCGAAGCACTGCCGGGAGTGCACATCCGGGGCGCCAACACCATTGGCGAGAACATCGCGGACCTTGGCGGCCTGAGCGCCGCGCACGAGGCCTATCGCATCTCGCTGCACGGTGCGCAAGCCCCGGTGCTCGATGGTTACACGGGCGAGCAGCGCCTGTTCCTGGGTTGGGGCCAGGCCTGGCGCGAGAATATCCGCGAAGCGGCGCTGCGCACCCGTATAGTCTCGGATGAACACAGCCCCGCGGAGTTTCGTGTGAATGGCGTGGTGCGCAATGTCGATGCCTGGTACGACGCGTTCGGCATCGCGCCGACGAACAAGTTTTATCTCGCGCCCGGTGAGCGCGTGAGGATCTGGTGACGCACACCGGCAGCACGGCATGCTGACGCGGCGGGCATTCGCGCAGCTTGCCGCTGCCACCCTGGCGAGCGCCGCACCGACTGCGCCGTCCTCTGCAGCGGAGCCCGCAACACCTGGCGTCAAAGCCGGATCGAGGGCAGCCGAGGTGCTGGCGCTGCGCGAGTTCGTCGAACATACGAGCCCACGCGGCCTGGAAGCGAAAGACCACCCTGGATGGCGGCGCGATTGGGCGGCATTTCAACAACGCGCCGGCACGCTGGACGATGGCCGCTATATCATCGGCCTGCGCAGACTCCTGGCATGGTTCGGCGAAGGGCACACGACCATCGTGCCCTTCGAGTTCCTGGGCGAGGTGCCCGCGCCACTCAGGCAAGGCGTCTGGGGGCGCACATTCGCGCTGAAGGCCCTGCCCTTTCACGACGGCTTGTGGATCACCGAAGCATCGGCCGAGGCGCGCTCGCTGCTCGGCACGAAGATCCGCGCGATCGGTGGCCGGCCCATAGAACAGATCGTGAAGGACCACGCGCAGGCGTGGCCGGGTGAAAATCCCGCCTGGGCCCACAACTGGGCCGGGCTGCTCGCGAGCTCCGTGGGCACGCTGCATGGCCTGGGAGTCGCACAGGGACCGGCAGATTCGCCGCTGCGATTCGATGGACTGCGTCCGGACGGGAGCGCCGCCTCGGCCACACTGCGGCCGCTGGCGGCCGGCCCTGTGTCCCGCGAAAAGCTGGAGCGCACTCCGACGCTCGTGGAACGCACCCGCAGCGAGCGCGCCACCGGCAATTTCTTGCTGCCGCTGGACAACGCGCGCGCACTCTACATATCGATCGACGAAATGGCCGACCTCGAAGGCCTCAGCTTCGCGCACTTCACCGAGTCAATCCTGGCCGGCATGCAGCCCGCAGCGGTCCAGCGCCTCATCATCGACCTGCGGCGCAACGGCGGCGGTGATAACTACCTGGCCGAGCCGCTGCGCCACGAGCTGGCGCGCTCGCGCTTCAATCGTCCCGGCGGCCTGTGCGTACTGATCGGCCCGGCAACGTTTTCCGCCGCACAGAATCTGGCCAATCGGCTCGAGCGCGAATGCTTTGCCAGCTTCATCGGGGAACCCACCGGCAGCGCACCCAACCTGGTCGGCGATGCGGCCTACTTCGTCGGCAAGGCGACCGGCATTACCGCGATGGTGGCGCGGCTGCGATGGTTTGACGGCGGCCCGGACGACAAGCGCCGCTGGATTGCGCCCGACATCGCCGTGCCATCACTGCATGCGGACTGGGTAGCCGGTCACGACGCGGCGCTGGAGGCCGCGCTGGCAGCGCCGGACGCCGGCAACGAAGGCTTCGCCTCACGCACGCGCTATTTTGAACGCGCCAGTCAGCGTACCCACTGGAGCCCGTTCTGGGCTCCCGCCTGATCAGGCCAGCGCTGCAGCGATTGGCTTGTCGAGCGATTCCGGCGCGTCATTCGGCGCAAAACGCTGCAATACCGTGCCATCCCGGCCCACCAGGAACTTGGTGAAGTTCCACTTGATGCCCTCGGTGCCGAGCAGTCCGGGCTGTGCCGACTTCAGCAGGCGGTACAGCGGATGCGCGCCGTCACCATTCACCTCGATCTTGGCGAACAGCGGAAAAGTCACGTTGTAGCTGGTGCTGCAGAAATTGCGGATCTCCGCCTCGTCGCCCGGCTCCTGGTGACCGAACTGATCGCAGGGAAAACCCAGTACGGCAAAGCCCTGGGCGCGGAACTTGCCGTACAGCGCTTCGAGCCCGGTGTATTGGGGCGTGAAGCCGCACTTGCTGGCCACGTTGACGACCAGCAGCACCTGGCCAGCGTAAGCCGCGAGCGACTGCTCCTTGCCATCGATGGTGCGGACTGCAATGTCGTAGATACTCATTGGTAATTCCTATTTCACTCGCCGCCCGAGCCGCCAACCCGTAAACGCCCAGAGCGCGGCAATGCACGCCCCGAGCAGCGCGATCGATGATGCGGCCACGCCGCCATCCTTCAGCAGGCCCTGCACCTGCGCCGAGAGCGCATCGCCGCCGCGGTACACCGGCACATCGTTGAAGCTCTTGGCCTTGTACTTGGTCTCGGTGTCGACCACGCTGTAGAGCATCTCGCGGCCGGGCCTGATGAAGGCGTATTCACCGACGCGGCGCGCGACCATGGCGCCGACCAGCACCGCAAAAGTGCCGCTGATCGCCAGGCCCAGGAATCCGGCCACCATCAGCAGCGGCACGATCGTCAGCAGCGCCACCACACCGAAGCGTTGCGCCACGCGGCCGGTGACGAAGAACTGGAAGCCGATCGTGAGCGCCTGCACCGCGTAGTCGATGCGGCTGAACACCTGCGTGCGCTGCTCCGGGTCACTGAAGGTTTTCTTGACCACATCGAGCTGGTCCATGTACAGGAAAGTCGTCACCGACGAGAGCAGCAGCATGAACAGCGCAATGCCCAGCAGGTAAGGCGACTTCAGCACCAGCAGCATGCCGGCAAAGGGGTTGGCGGAACCGACCGGCTGGTCATTTGCAGCATCCCCGGTGCCACGCACGCCGCTCTGCGAGGCCTGCCGCAGCAGTTTGCGCTGGCAGTAGATCGCGATGACGAAGAACGCCGCACCCATGAACAGCACACCCGGATTGCCAATCGTCGATACCGACAGGTCGGTGAGCAGCGGGCCCACCAGCGCGCCGGCAGTGCCGCCCACCGCAATCACGCCAAACAGCCGCTTGCTCTGTTCCTTGTTCAGGATCTCGAGCATGAAGCTCCAGAACACCGACACGAAGAACAGGTTCACCACGCTGATGAGCACGTAGAAGGCCGCGCCGACCACGACGTTGCCCGGATTCGCGCGCAAGGCCAGGCCGATCGTGGCCAGTAGCAGTGCGATGAAGCCATAGATCGCCGGCAGCAGTACGGCGCGGCGCACGCGCGCCACCAGCGTCGCATACAGCATCACGACGCCGATCGACACCACCCAGGTGACGATCAACAGATCCTGCACGCGTGCGCGCCCCAGGATCGTGCCGACGGTCTCGCGCACCGGGCGAACCGCGAAATAGCCGGCGAACACGGCGAAGAACAGCACCGCGGCGGCCAGCACGGTGGGCAGCTCGCGCTCTTCGATGCGCGCGCTCCGCTGCAGCAGGCGCGCGAGGAGGGATCCGGATTTGCTGTTCATGGTGCCGCTACTTTAACGCCTGTCCCTGTTCCTGGCGCAGCGATTCATAGCGCCGGCCCAGGGCCAACGCCGCCCAGCCCCATAGGGCCGAGGCAGCGACACCGAAGGCAAGCACGGCCAGCAGGCCGCTGCCCAGAGCCCGCAGCAGCGCCTGCAACATCGAGGCGCTGACGTCACCGAGGCGATACACCG
The DNA here is from genome assembly GCA_963764065.1 of uncultured Gammaproteobacteria bacterium. Classification (GTDB taxonomy): domain Bacteria; phylum Pseudomonadota; class Gammaproteobacteria; order Steroidobacterales; family Steroidobacteraceae; genus FEN-1191. The sequence goes on from CAVXRM010000012.1 coordinate 36,653, forward strand.
TGACGTCAATGACGTTCTTGGCCTTGTAGCGCGTGTCCTGGTCGAGCACTGTAAAGCAGATCTCGCGGCTCGGTCGCGCGATGGCGTATTGGGTCACCCGCCGTACGACCTGCAGGAACTGCACCATGAACACGGTAGGGGCGAACAGCAGCGCAGCGAAAGTGCCGACCATGATCAGCGGGTTCAATACCAGCGTAGCCGTGAGGCCGAAGCGACGCAGGAACTGGCCCACACCCAGGATCAGCACCAGCGCAGTGAGCACGTTGACGACAAGGTCGATATCGATGATCGCAACCGCGCGCGCCGCTTCGCTCGGCAGGCTGTGCGCAATCACTTCGGTCTGCAGGAAATAGCTGACCGTCGCGACCCAGGTCATCAGCAGCATGAACAGCGCCTGCTGCTGCAGGTACGGGCGCGTGAACAACTGGCGGAAACCGGCCCAGGCATTTCCGGGCAATGCATGATCCATCGTGGTGTGCTGGGCATTCACCTCGTGCAGCAGCCGACGCTTCTCGCGGATCAGCAGGTGCAGCAGCACGATCACCAGCAGGAAGCCCGCCGCCGCGATCAGCGACAGGCCATCGAGGCCAACCCGGTGTACCAGCAGGCGCGTCACCAGCGAGCCGGCGACGGAGCCGAGGGCGCCCCCGGCGGCAATGAAGGCAAACAGGCGCGTGGCCTGTACAGCACTGAAGAGCTCCACCATCAGCGTCCAGAAGATGGAGATCAGAAACAGGTTGATCACGCTGAGCCAGACGAAATAGCCGCTGGCCACGAGGAAACTATGCGGGTGCTGAACGCAGTAGCAGCGCAAAGACCAGAATGTTGCTCAACCAGAACCAGAACAACGCCGGCAGCAGCTTCGCCAGCCGGAAGCGCGCGGCCAGCGCCGCATACAGTGGCGCGCTAAGCAGCACCAGCACAAACGTTGCCATGAACAGGTAGTTCAATTGGGTCACGTCGAAGCGTGTCGCCAACGTGTCGCGCACCGGTCGCAGTACGTAGTACGCGCCCAGCAGCACGAAATTGCAGGCGAATGCCAGCCACATGGCGCCGCGCTCGCCGGCTTCGAGGCGTACGCCGAAATCCAGCAGCCTGACGGGGCCGCGCGCCGGCGCTGCTGGCGGCGGCGTTGATGGTGTTTCCTGATTAAGTTGCTTCATGCCTGCTGATCCGGGCGAGCCCGCCTGCGCCCGGCACGCTATCACGCAGCGCGCCATGGCGTGAATGTGCTGCAGTTCGCAGGCGCTGCGCATGCCCTGCCGTAGGCTTGCGCGCATGCCCCCGACCGCAAAGGAAGCCGCCGACGCCGCCGTACGCATGCGCCAGCTCCTCGGGCGCTGGCAGCAGAGCGTCGACCTGCATACCCGCTACCTGACGCTCGATGATGCGCACTACTGGCACGTGCAACCCTGGCCGGCGCACGAACGTCCGGTCGCCTGGGTGGTGCAGCTTGCACGCCAGAAAGTGACCGAACTGCGCCGTATGCTGGAGGAGCGCCTGAACGCGGGCGACACTGGCTTCGCGGCGGGACTCGAGCACATGGTATTCCTCGCGAACCTGGTGGGCCTGCAGCCCGCGGGTCGCTACATCCCGCTGGCCGATCCGCAGAACGAACAGATCGAGATGCTGCCGGCACGGCTTGAGCCACTGCCGCTGTCGGTGCCGCCGGATCAAACCGACGCTACTCGAGGGTTGGCGGCGACCGTGATTGCCGAGCCTGCTGCCAGTGGCCGCCGCAACGCGAAGGCTGCGCGCGCGCCGGCGCTGAGCGCGGAAACGCAGCAGGTGATCGCCGATGCGGTTCGCCTGATCCAGTGGGGCCGCAAGTGGCACGAGCTGGGGGAATTGATCAGCCGCCTGGCCGATCGGCCCACGGTCGGCGATGTGCGCCGCATCCTGCGTACGCATCGCGCCCGCATCGAAGCCACGGCTGCGGAAAAATAGTCCGCGCGCACTCAGCGCGTGCGCACCAGCAGCGTGGCCGTCACGGCCGCGAGCAGCATCGTAGGCAACCAGGCCAGCAGTAGCGGATTGAGATTGAACACCACCGCGCCGCTTTCGACCGTGCGCTGCAGGAAGAAATACACCAGGCCCACCGCGAGCCCCACCGTGCTGCGCGCGCCGCTGCCCGCGCTACGCAGCGAGCCGAAGCCAAAAGGCAAGGCAAACAGCACAGCGAGCGGTATTGCCGCCGTACGCGCCAGGCCCGACCAGAAGGCCAGCAGGTAACTGCGATCATCGAGTTCGTTGCTGCGCAGATACCGGATCGCCCGATAGAGCGCGGAGATCGAAAGCTCGGCCGGCGAAACATTGGCAAGCTGCAGGAAGTTGGCGCTGGCGGCAGATGCGAGCTCGTGCGCAGGCTCGCGCAGCCCACGCACGCTCTCGCCGATGAAACGCGACTCGGCGTAGTCACCCAGCTGCCAGGCCTTGTGCGCGTTGTTGCTGGCGCGCTGCGCATGCGCCATCGCGACAATGCCGCCATCGGCATTCAGCTCGTACACCCACATGCCGGCGAACTCGCGCGCGCTGTCACGTTGGGCGATGTTGATGATCAGATTGCCATCGCGCACCCACGCGCCGCCGGCACCCAGCAGGCTCAGGTTGTTGTAGCGCGCCAGTGCGCGGCGCTCGTCCGCCATTTGCTCGAGTCGCGGCGCGAGGAATTCGCCGACCGCGAGCCCCATCAGCAGCAGCACAACACCGCAACCGAACGTGGTCGCCGACAGGCGCCATTTCGACATGCCACCCGCACGCATCGCCGTGAGCTCGTGACTGCGCGCCAGCGCCCCGATGCCGAGCATCGCGCCGATCAGCACGCCCGCGGGAAAAGCATTGAGTGCAAAGCGCGGCACGTTCAGGAAGCTGAACACCAGCGCCTCGCTCATGTCGTAGCGGCCAACGCCGATGTTGCTCTGCTCGTCGATGAAGGCGAACAATCCGCCCAGGATCAGCCAGTACCGCCATCACGAGGCCGACGGCGCCGAGCAGGGTGCGCGCGACGTAGCGATCGAGCTGGTTCATGCGCGCCGCCTCCGGAACAGGGCGCTGCCACCAAAGGTGAGCCAGGCCGCCAGCGCCACGAACAGCGCGTGCACCCACCACAGGCCCAGCGACGAGGGCGTCACGCCGTGCTCGTACCAGGTGCGCGCCGCGGTCGTCAGGTTGCCGTAGACGGCAAACAGCACCACGGCCTGCCACACCTTGGCATAGCGGCCCTGACGCGGGCGGAGCCTGCCCAAGGGCAAAGCGCAGGCCGCGCCGACCAGCACCATCAACGGCAGACCCAGGCGCCACTGCAATTCGGCGCGCGCCGGACGCTCGCTACTGCGCAGCAGCTGCAGGGTCGGTCGCTCATCGAGACGCGCGCGGTGGGCTGCCAGCTCCGGGGCCGCGAGCGGTATGCGCAGGCTCTCAAAGCGCAGGCGACGGAACTTCTGTTCACCGGGCACGCCGTTGAGGCGCTCGCCATCGAACAGCACGATGGTCTGGCTGAGTCCGTCGCTGCCGACCTCGCGGCGCGCACGCTGCGCCACGGTCGCGATGACTTCCGGTCCGGCCGTCTGCTTGATGAACACGCTGCGCAGCTCGCCATCGGCGGCCGCACTGCGCGCATAGACCACGGTACGGCCGGCATCGAAACTGCGGAAGCGCCCCACTTCGAAGGGCACCGCGAGACCCGCCCGCAGCGCCTGGGCGCTCAATGCGGCGCGCTGACTGGCGGCCGCGGGCGCGAGCTGCAGGTTCATCCAGGCGCTCAGGGCCGCGACCGGCAACGCCAGCGCCAGCAGCGGCACATAGATATGTGACCGCCCGAAGCCGCAGGCCTGGGCCGCGACCATTTCATTTTCGTAATACATGCGGCCGACCGCCAGCACCACGCCGAGCAGCAGCCCCAGGGGCAGCAGGATCGCGAAATTCTCGGCCGCGCCGAGGGCAAACAGCTGCAGCACCAGACCGCGCGGGTACTGCAGTTCGGCGGCCCGCGCCAGCACCGCACCCAGCTGGTAGATGATCAGGATGGCGCCCAGCGCCAGCGTTACGCCAGCGAAGTTTTGCACCATCTCGCGCCAGAAATACCGCTGCAAAATTCGCAATTGCGCCCTCACGATGCGCGCCGCATCGGCTAAACTGCCGCCACTTTAACCTGAAGTGGCCAAAAACCACCCTATCGAACCAGACAGCAGACCCGCACATGACGTGCCGGCAATAGAGGATCGTAAATGAAGTACGAAGCGTACAGCGGCAAGGCTACGAGCGCGCGTGGCGATTGCCTGGTGGTGGGTGTTCACGAGGAGCACCGCCTGGGCGAGCAGGCGCGCCTGGTCGACAAAGCTTGCGGCGGCCGGCTGATGGGCCTGCTCAAGCGCGGCGATTTCTCCGGCCGCGCGGGCGAAACCCTGCTGCTGCCGGAACTCACCGGCCTGGGTGGCAAGCGCCTGCTGCTCGTGGGCCTGGGCGCGGCCCGGCAGTACCAGCGGCGCCACTGGAAGCGCGCCCTGGCCACGGCCGTGGCAGCGCTGCTGCGCACCCGCCTCGGCAGCGCCGTGGTTGCGCTCGATCGCCCGGAGGGCCCGGGGCTCGATCACTACACGCTGGCACGCGCCGCCGCCGAATGCGTGGGCGCGGGCCTGTACCGCATCAATGACCTGAAATCCGGCCGCCGCCCCCGCCCCTATGCGCTCACCCGCGTCCGGCTGGGGCCTTACAGCGCCAGCGAACTGGCCGACGCCCGCCGCGGGCTCAATGACGGCGCGGCCATCGCCAGCAGTGCGGCAGCTGATGCGCGATCTGGCCAACCTCCCCGCCAACGTCTGCACGCCGCGCCACCTGGCCAATGCGGCGATGCAAGTGGGCCGCGAGCACCGCGGCCTGAAGGTGCGCGCGCTGAACGAGGCGCAGATCCGCCGCCTGAAGATGGGCTGCTTCCTGGCCGTGACCCAGGGCAGCGCCGAGCCGCCACGCTTCATCGTGATGGAATATCGCGGCGCGCGTCGCTCGGTGGCACCGCTGGTACTGGTGGGCAAGGGCGTCACCTTCGATACCGGCGGCATCTCGCTGAAAGACCCGTCGGCGATGGATGAAATGAAATACGACATGTGCGGCGCCGCCAGCGTGATCGCTGCGCTCGACCTGGCCGCGCGCCTGCAGCTGCGCATCAACGTGGTGGGCCTGGTCGCGGCCTGCGAGAACATGCCCGGCAGCCGCGCGATCAAGCCCGGCGATATCGTCACCAGCATGAACGGCCAGACGGTCGAGATCCTCAACACCGATGCCGAAGGTCGCCTGATCCTGAGCGATGCGCTCCATTACGCGCGCCGCTACAAACCTGCGGCCGTGGTGGATCTGGCCACGCTCACCGGCGCCTGCGTGGTCGCGCTCGGCGCCCACCACTCGGGCGTGATGGGCAACAATGACGCGCTGGCGCGCGAGCTGGTCGAATGCGGCGTGCGCGCCGACGATCGCGCCTGGCAATTGCCGCTCACTGAAGATTACGGCGAGCAGCTCAAGAGCAACTTCGCCGATTTCGCCAATGTCGCCGGGCGCGATGGCGGCGCGATCACCGCTGCCGCATTCCTCGGCAAGTTCACCAAAGACCTGACCTGGGCGCACATCGACATCGCCGGCACGGCCTGGGTGAGCGGCGCCGCCAAGAGCGCCACCGGCAGGCCCATGGGACTGCTCGGCGATTTCCTGATCCGCCGCGCCGCGCGCCTGAGTGCAGCAGCGCGCTTGCAGACCATGAGCTGACCCCGGTGGAGCGCGCTGATTTCTACGTGCTGGAGGGGAGCGATGCGCGCGAGCGCCTGAAGTTCGCCTGCCGCGTGATCGACAAGGCCTTCGGCGCCGAGCAGCGCGTGCTGGTCTGGCTCGACGATGCCGCCGCCGTGCAAAACTTCGACGATCTGCTCTGGACCTTCGCGCAGGATAGTTTCATCCCGCACGAGCCCGTGAGTGGCGAGTCGAACTGGGAAGACTCGCCCGTGCTGCTCAGCTGCGAGCGCGCGCCGCCCTCGGGCGCAGATGTACTGATCAACCTCTCGAATGCCGTGCCGCCTGCCGCGCAGGCCGCTACGCGCGTGATCGAGATCATCGATGCCGATCCGGCGCGCCGCCAGGCCGGCCGCGAGCGCTTCAAGCAGTATCGCGCGCAGGGCATCGAGCCCGCCACGCACAACATCGGCGGCTCGGGCGCGGCACTGGGCTAAGACGATGGACAAGACCTACAACCCCGCCGAGATCGAGCAGCGCTGGTACGCGCAGTGGGAATCCCAGGGCTGGTTCGCGCCGCGCGCCAGCGCCGACAGCGCGGGCGCAAGCGCTTACTGCATCGTGATCCCGCCGCCCAATGTCACGGGCACGCTGCACATGGGGCATGCCTTCCAGGACACGATCATGGATGCGCTCACCCGCTATCACCGCATGCGCGGCGAGAGCACGCTGTGGCAGCCGGGCACCGACCATGCCGGCATCGCCACGCAGATGGTGGTCGAGCGCCAGCTCAATGCCGCCGGCATCAAACGCACCGACCTGACGCGCGAGGATTTCGTCGCGCGCGTCTGGCAGTGGAAGGAACAATCGGGCGGCATGATCGCGCGCCAGATGCGCCGCCTCGGCGCCTCGGTCGACTGGTCGCGCGATCGCTTCACGATGGATGAGGGTCTGTCGCGCGCAGTCACCGAAGTCTTCGTGCGCCTGCACGACGAAGGCCTGATCTACCGCGGCAAGCGCCTGGTCAACTGGGATCCGGTGCTGCAGACCGCGCTCTCCGACCTCGAAGTGCTGAGCGAGGAGGAAACCGGCTCGCTGTGGCACCTGCGCTATCCCCTGAGCGATGGCAGCGGCTCGCTGATCGTCGCCACCACGCGCCCCGAGACCATGCTGGGCGACACCGCCGTGGCCGTGCATCCGGAAGACGAGCGCTACGCGCATCTGATCGGCCGCAAGCTGCGGCTGCCGCTGACCGATCGCGAGATCCCGATCATCGCCGACACCTATGTCGATCCGGCCTTCGGCAGCGGCTGCGTGAAGATCACGCCCGCGCACGATTTCAACGACTACGCGATCGGCCAGCGCCACAACCTGCCGCTGATCAACATCTTCACGCCCGACGCGCGGCTCAACGAGGCCGTGCCTGCCGCCTACCGCGGCCTCGACCGCTTCGAGGCGCGCAAGCGCGTGGTGGCCGACCTCGAAGCCGCAGGCGCTGCTCGAGAAGATCGAACCGCACACGCTCAAGGTGCCGCGCGGCGATCGCACCAACGCGGTGCTCGAGCCCTACCTCACCGATCAGTGGTACGTGACGCATCGAGCCGCTGGCCGAACCGGCGATCGCTGCCGTCGAGAGCGGCCGCATCCGCTTCGTGCCCGAGAACTGGGACAAGACCTACTACCAGTGGATGCGCAACATCCAGGACTGGTGCATCAGCCGCCAGCTGTGGTGGGGTCATCGCATTCCCGCGTGGTACGACGACGCCGGGAATATCTACGTGGCGCACGATGCCGCGGCCGCGCAGGCGCTGGCACATCAGCAGCACGGCCGCGCCGTGCCACTGCGCCAGGACGAAGACGTGCTCGACACCTGGTTCTCCTCCGCGCTGTGGCCGTTCTCGACCATGGGCTGGCCGCAGGCCACGCCCGAGCTCAAGCGCTACTACCCCACCAGCGTGCTGGTCACCGGCTTCGACATCATCTTCTTCTGGGTCGCGCGCATGATCATGTTCGGCCTGAAGTTCACGGGCGAGGTGCCGTTCCACGATGTCTACGTGCACGGCCTGATCCGCGATGGCGAAGGCCAGAAGATGTCGAAGTCCAAGGGCAACGTGATCGATCCGCTCGACATCGTCGATGGCATCACGCTCGAGGAGCTGCTGGCCAAGCGCACCACGGGCCTGATGCAACCGCACCTCAAGCCGGCCATCGAGAGCGCGACGCGCAAGCAGTTCCCGGAAGGCATCGCCGCCCACGGCACCGATGCGTTGCGCTTCACCTTCGCCTCGCTCGCGACCCACGGCCGCGACATCCGTTTCGACCTGCAGCGCGTCGCGGGCTACCGCAACTTCTGCAACAAGCTGTGGAACGCGGCGCGCTTCGTGCTGATGACCGTGGAAGCGAGCGCTGCACGCCGACGAGGCCGCGCCGGACGATGCGTGCGCCGATCGAGCTCACGCTCGCCGACCGCTGGATCCTCTCGCGGCTCGGCAAGACCATTGCCGCGGTCGATGGCGCCTTCCGCGACTACCGCTTCGACTACGCCGCCAGCGCGCTGTACGAATTCACCTGGCACGAGTTCTGCGACTGGTACCTGGAACTCGTGAAGCCGGTGCTGCAGGGCGAGGCGAGCGCCGCGGCACAACGGCGCGCGGCACGGCGCACGCTGCTGCAGGTGCTCGAGGCACTGCTGCGCGCGCTGCACCCGCTGATGCCCTTCATCACCGAGGAAATCTGGCAGCGCGTCGCGCCGCTGGCCGGCACCGTTGGCGGCGCGGCCTCGCCCACGATCATGCTGGCTGCCTGGCCGAAGGTGAGCGACTACGCCGCCGACGAGGCCGCCGAAGCCGACATGCAATGGCTGATGCGCGTGGTGCTCGGCGTGCGCCAGATCCGCGGCGAGATGGATATCAGCCCGGCGAAGAAACTGCCGTTGCTGCTGCAGCATGCCAGCGTCAATGACCTGGAGCTCGCGCGCCGCCACCAACCGCTGCTGATGCGCCTTGCCGGCATCGAGGCGCCCCAGGCACTGGCCGCAGGCGTGAGCGCACCGCCCGCGGCGGCGGCGCTGGTGGGCGAGCTCACCCTGCTGGTGCCGATGGCCGGCCTGATCGATCCGGCAGCCGAGATCGCCCGGCTCGAGAAGCGCATGCGCAAGACGCAGGAAGAAATCACCCGTGCCAGCGCCAAGCTCGGCAACGACAATTTCGTGCGCAGCGCGCCCGAGGCCGTCGTGGTGCAGGAGCGCGAACGCCTGGCGGAATTCGAGCGCACGCTCGCGGGCCTGGCGCGCCAGCTGGCGCAGGTGCGGGCACTGCAGTGAGCAACCCGCACTCGTGAATCCACTCAGCGCCGCGGTTGCAGCGATCGAACGCGTCGTGCTCGGCAAGCCCGCGCAGATCCGCCTGTGCATGGCCTGCCTGCTGGCGCGCGGACACCTGCTGATCGAAGACGTGCCCGGCGTCGGCAAGACCACGCTGGCGCACACGCTGGCGCGCGTGCTGGGCCTCGAATGGCGACGCCTGCAGTTCACCAGCGACCTGCTGCCCGCCGATGTGATCGGCGTGTCGGTGTTCGATCGCGCCACGCAGCAGTTCCAGTTCCGGCCGGGCCCGATTTTCACGCAGCTGTTGCTGGCCGATGAAATCAATCGCGCCAGCCCCAAGGCGCAGAGCGCGCTGCTCGAAGCCATGGAAGAGCGACAGGTCAGCGTCGATGGCAGCACGCACGCGCTGCCCGAACCGTTCTTCGTGGTCGCCACGCAGAATCCGCGCGAGCAGCTCGGCACCTTCGGACTGCCCGAGTCGCAGCTCGATCGCTTCCTGATGCGCGTGAGCCTGGGGTATCCCGACCAGGAATCCGAGCGGCGTCTGCTGGTGGCAGGCGACCTGCGCGAAACGCTGGCCGCCACGCCGCCCATGCTCGATGCCGCAGCGCTGCTGGCCGCACAGCGCGCCGCACGCGCCATCTATGTGAGCGCGACACTGCTCGACTATGTGCAGGCACTGGTGGCGCAGTCGCGCACGCTGTGGCGCCTGGGGCTTTCGCCGCGCGCCGCGCAGGGCCTGGTGCGCGCAGCGCAGTCCTTTGCGCTGCTCGCCGGCGAACGCGCGGTACTGCCCGAACACCTGCAGGCCGTGTTGCCGGCCGTGGCTGGCCACCGGCTCGAGCGGCGCAGCGGCAGCGAAGAGGCCGATGGCACGCGCCTCGCCGCCGAGCTGCTCAACTCGGTGCCGGTACCGGTCTAGGGCCTGCGGCCGGCAATGCCATCGCTGCGCCTGCGACTGCTCGAGCGCGCCGCCGCGTGGGCCCGCCGTCGCCAGGGAGCCGATCAGCCGCCCGTAGTCCTGCGCGCGCGGCGCCTGTACATCCTGCCCACGCGCGCCGGTCTGGGTTTCAGCCTGCTGCTGTTCGTGATGCTGCTGGCGGGACTCAACTACACCAACAGCCTGGCATTGATGCTGACCTTTACGCTGGCAGGTTTTCTGCTGGTCGGCATGTACGAGTGCCAGCGCACCCTGCAAGGGCTGGAGCTGATCCAGGCGCGCGCACTCGACACCCATGCCGGTGGTACCGGTCTCATCGAACTGCGCTTCGCCAATGCCCACGGAAGTGCGCGCCGCGCGCTGTGCGTGAGCAGTCAGGGCGGCAACGCCACCTGCTTCGACCTCGCGGCCCATGCCACCGAAACCGTGCAGCTCGACTACCTCGCGCCGCGGCGCGGTCGCCTGGCGCTCGATCGCCTCTCGCTCTCGACCACCGCCCCCTTCGGCCTGTTCCGCGCCTGGGCCTGGCTGTACCTGCCGCTCACGGCGATCGTGTATCCCAGGCCCGTGGGCACACGCGCGCTGCCAAGGTCCGGTTCGCACGCCAGCGAGCAGCAGCTGGCGGTGCCGGGGAGCGACGAGGAACAATGGTCGAACCTGCGCACTTTCAACGCGGGCGACAACCCGCACCGCATCGCCTGGAAAGTCTATGCGCGCGGCGGCCCACTGATGGTGGCGCAGTACGAAGGCGCTGGCGGGGATGAACACCTGCTGAGTTTCGCGGGCCTCGAGGATCTGGACCTCGAGTCGCGACTCAGTCAGATCGCGGCCTGGGCGATCGATTGCGATCGCAGCGGCGCCGCCTGCGGACTGAACCTGCCCGGCGCGCAGCTGGCGCTCGGACGCGGCACTGACCATCAGGTCGAGTTGCAACGCACACTTGCCCTTTACGGCGAAGCGCCCAGCTGAAGCGCTTTGAGCACCTGTCAAATTCGGTAGTTGGTTTCAGGGCTTCCGGTCATTGTATATACAATGTAGACACATTGCGGCGGCGCCGGTAGAATGACGCCACCGAGACCGCGGGAGTGGGCGTAATGCGTGCGATTGTGAAGAAATGGGGGAACAGCGCTGCCGTTCGTATCCCCAGCGGTATCATGAAGGCCGCCCGCCTCAGCGTGGACGAGGCAGTTGATGTGCGTGAGCAAGGCGGTCACATTGTGATAAAGCCGATACGTCCAAGTAAGGTGGAATTGATCGGTCTGCTCAACGGTATCACCGCCGAGAACCTGCATGGTGGCGTTGACTTTGGCAGCCCCGTTGGCAGGGAGTCACTTTAAGTGGCGGGAAGGTACGTGCCCGACGCTGGCGATATCGTGTGGTTGCGTTTCAGTCCGCAAGCCGGCCATGAGCAGGCCGGGCACCGTCCGGCCCTGGTGGTCAGCCCCGCGGCATACAACGGTCGGACGAATCTTATGCTTTGCTGCCCGATGACAACGCAAATCAAGGGCTACCCCTTCGAGGTTACTATGGCCGGCAACCGTCCAAGTGCCGTGCTGACCGATCAGGTCAAAAGCCTCGATTGGCTGGAGCGCAAGGCAAAATACAAAGGCAAGGCATCGGCCGCTGAGCTTGCCAGCGTCCGCGCCAGAATAATCGCGTTGGTCGGTGGCTGAGGGCGATGTAGCGCAGCCCGGTCGCGATAGCTTCTACCGAATTTGAGAGGCCTTGAACCGCTCCGCAAATCCCGGTGCTCCCGCACCAACGCGCTCAGGAATGCGCCTGGCCCTGGCCAGCCTGCTGTGCGCCGCCGCGCTGAATGCGCATCACACCGCCTGGTGGTGCCTGCCGGTGCTGGCGGGGGCCTGCGCGTGGCAGCTGCGCTCGAGCCTGCACACGATCCGCTGGCCACCGCGCCTGCTGCGCATCGCGCTGGCGCTGCTGCTCACCGCCGGCGTGCTGCTGAGTTTTCGCACCCTCAATGGACTCGAGGCGGGCGCCACGCTGCTCACGGCGATGACCGCAGCCAAGTTGTTCGAATCGCGCGCCACTCGCGATTGGTATGTGATCCTCGGCGCTGCGCTGTTCCTGCTGCTCGCGGCCTGCCTCGATCGCCAGCAGCTGTGGCGGCTGCCGCTCTACGCCATGACACTGTGGCTCGCCGCCGCCGCGCTGCGCGGCTTCGATGGCGGCGCCAACCAGCCCTCCCTGCAACTGCTGCGCGGCGCGGGCCGGCAACTGCTGCTGGCCCTGCCGCTGGGACTGCTGTTGTTCGTGTTCTTCCCACGCCTGCCCGGAGCCTTCTGGGCCCTGCCGAGCGGAGACACGGCCATCACCGGGCTTTCCGACGAGATGAGTCCGGGCGATATCGCGCGACTGGTCGAATCGGACGAGCCCGCGCTGCGCGCGCGCTTCACCGGACCCCTGCCGCCGCCGCAACAGCGCTACTGGCGCGGCCCGGTGCTGCACGACTTCGACGGCCACACCTGGCGACGGCACGGCGATCTGCTGCGCGCGCCCGAGCTGGACTATCACGGACCGGCCTATCACTACAGCGTCACGCTCGAGCCCAATACCCACGGCACCCTGCTGGCCCTTGAATTGCCGATGCCAGGCGACCTGCCCTTCGCCAGATTCAGCAGCGACTACCAGCTGCTGACGACGCGCGCGATCAACCAGGCGCAGAGCTACGAGCTCACTTCCTACCCGCAGGCGAGCAGCAGGGATGAACTCCCGGCGCTCGCGCGCCGCATCGATCTCGCGTTGCCGCGGCAACGCAATCCGCGCACCCTGGAACTCGCCCGCGGCCTGCGCGCGGCCGCGCCCGATGAGGCCGCCTTCGTCAGCGCGGCAATGGTCTACCTGCGTGATGGCGGCTTCGTGTACACGCTCGCACCGCAGCGGCTGGGGCGCGATGCCGTCGATGACCTGCTGTTCAGCACACGCCAGGGATTCTGCGCGCACTACGCCTCGGCCTTCGTGACGCTGATGCGCGCCGGCGGCGTACCCGCGCGCGTGGTCACCGGCTACCTGGGCGGCGAGTGGAACCGCGTCGGCGGCTATCTCACGGTGCGGCAGTCCGACGCCCATGCCTGGGCGGAAGTCTGGCTACCAGGTCACGGCTGGGTACACGCCGACCCGACCGCCATGGTCGCCCCCGACCGGCTGACGCGCGGACAGTTTGAGTTCTCCGGCGGCCGCGCCGGCGATGACGCCCGCCTGCTGCGCGCGCCCTGGCTGCTGAACACGCTGCAGGCCTGGGACGCGCTCAACGCCTGGTGGCAGGACAAGATCGTCGGCTTCAATTTTGCGCACCAGCTGGATCTCGCCCGCTGGCTGGGGTTCGCCGATCGCGACTGGCAGGCGCTGGCGATCGCTCTCGGCATCGGTCTCACCGCCTGGATGCTGTGGATGGCCTGGACGTTGCGCCATGCGCTGCGTGCCACACGGCCCGACGCGATTGCGCGCGCCTGGCGGCGCGTGGACGGACGGCTGGCACGGGCCGGGCTGGCGCGACCGGCGCATGAGGGGGTGCTGGCGCATGCGCAGAGGGTGGCCAAGGAGCGGCCCGAATTGGGTTCGGTGCTCCTGCCCCTGGCTACGCACTATGCGCAGCTGAGATATGGCCCCCAGGACGCAACGGTGCAGCTACGCGGCTTCTTGCAGTCGGCTCGGAGGTTCCGGGTGCCGAATCACGGGCCGTGAAATGGCCTAACTGACTGCGCTGCCGCGCAGCAGCACCACCAGGGTCGCTGTGACTGCGGTCGAGACTGCCAGGAAACTGCCCAGGCGCACCGTCAGGCGCTGCTCGATGTGGTGCATGGCCTCGGTCAGGCGTTTGTCCGCCAAGTCGAAGCGCCGGTCCATTTGCTCGAAGCGCTTGTCCACCTGTTCGAAGCGCTTGTCCACCTGTTCGAAGCGCTTTTCTACCTGCTCGAAACGCTTGTCCACCAGCTCGAAACGCGTATCCACCTGATCGAAGCGGCGATCGATCTGGGCAAACCGCCGGTCAATCTGCTCGAAGCGCTCGCGAAAGGCATCTATCTCAGCACGCAGCAGGTCGAATCGACCCGCTGACTGCTGGTCGAGCGATCCGAACTGCGATTGCGTGGCAAACAGGGCCATATCACGCTCCATTGACTGCACCACGACCCGGACTTTATCGGGCGGGACGTTGATGGCACTGAGCGCATCATAGACGGCGAACGGCGTTTTCAAAAGGCATCTTGGGGACTGTGACGCACATAACTGACCGCGCCGCCGAAAAGCAAAACCACCATGATTGCGGTAGCTGAGTTGGAATTTTCCCGGGAGCTACACAGGCGAATGGGCAAGCGCTCCTCGTATTGCGGCGTAGCCTTTGCAAGGCGATTGGTCCGCATTGTCGAAGCGCCTGTCTAACCGTTCAAAGTAGCGATGGATCTGTGCTTAGCACTCACGGAAAGCATCCACTCTGCGCCCAGGAGTTCATAACCCACTCGACGATTGCTAGTCGAACGCCCCGGACTGGGATAACGAGGCAAACAAGGCTATGTCACGTTCGAGCGACCTTAAGCATCATGTCTCACCACGTGCTGCCGCCCCTTCAAAAAGCGCCGCGCCGCCCAACTACTACAACCGTCGTTTTTGCCAGTATCCATAGGTCGAGCAAAACACCCTGATTGCGTACGTAACACACATCAATAGCCACGCGGCGGCGAAAATCCGTATTGCTTCGACCACTTACCTGCCACAACCCGGTGATGCCCGGTTTTACCGTCACGTAGACGTCCTTGCTTCGGCCGTAGCGCAACAGCTCCTCGCGAGTAACCGGCCTTGGGCCAACCAGGCTCATGTCATTTTTCAGTACGTTCCAGATTTGCGGCAACTCATCAAGACTTGTACGTCGCAGAAATCTTCCCAATCGCGTTGCGCGCGGATCATCCCGCAATTTTTGATCACGATTCCACTCCGCTCGCCGTACCGGGTCTTCAACAAGGAGTTCCGCCAGCAGCTTCTCGGCATTCGGAACCATCGTTCGAAATTTGAGGCAATTGAAATCCCTTCCACCCCTTCCCACCCGCTTGTGCGCAAAGATCGCCGATTCCTTCGAACGCAACATGGTAATCAGGATTCCGACGATCAAGGGCGAAAACACCAGAGCGAGCAACAAAGCCCCTAAAACATCCAATCCTCTTTTGCACACCCGCTCCAGAGACATTGGCATCGCTGGTGTTCCCAGCGCCACAATTTCCACTGTGGACAGGTTTTCGGCACATTCCGGGTCATCAATAGCCGCAGAACCAGTCTGGGCAGCAATCCCAGAAGTCCGATGCAGACCAAGGCTGGCAATAGCCGGGGGCAACGGCTTCTTGCCATGATCATTGGGCAGCATCCCGGTATCACCAACATGAGTGCTCGGTTGCGGCTGTTGACTCATTCATTCCCTCTCATTAAGCGTTTGTAATATGAGCGACAGGCTTTGTGCTTAACGCGTGTTATATGCACGCCACATGCTTTGTATTTATCACACATCGGCAGATTGCTGCAACTAAGGCGTTCGGTTGCATTGGTGGCGCGAACTCGACCGGCAAAGTCTGGCGTCGCAAAGCGCGGGATTAGCGCAGTTGAGTTCCGTCAGATTGCGACATGGTATGCTTCTTTTGTCTGCTGCCCAGTTTCGAGTCCAATTTTACCGGTGACTGTCCTTGTTACTGGCAGCGCTGCATTTGTCGGCAGTAGTTTTGTATTAGTAGATCGACTCGCGCAGAGTGTGGAGCCAGTTGTCAACTTGGATCTGCCGACCCACGGCAACAACGCACGCAACCTTGACTCTCTCCAAACCGGGCGCCCGACGTCTGTAGTCGCGAACTGTTGCACAATTTCTTGCGCCAGCGCCAAGTGTGAGCGCTGCTCGTAGACGCCGTCAGAAAAAATTCGATTCGACTGCACTGAGGACGCATTTGATGTCGAGTTTATCGTCCGCATGTTCGCAGCCAGACCGTACCAACCTGGTCCGTAGTGCCAGGTCGGCAGCAAGTGTCGCGATCGCCGACACCATCGCGGCCGACCGTGCCTGATTGTTCCGGCACAGGTCTCATCAAATCGTAATTTTGTAGCGGATCAGGACCAGAGACTCGTCGTGAGAATGACCGTGCGAATGGCGGCGTTGCATTATCGAGCGCCGCCGACCACTCTTGCGATCGCCACCTGTTTGTCGCCCGCGCTTCTCGAGCGACGAGATTTCCGCCGCGCGAACCCTTGCCAGAGCGCGGCAAGACGGCCTATCCTTCAACCCTGCAGCTCGCATTGCCGGCCTCGTGCTCGTGCGCTCGACCTGCGAACGTCTGCACTCAATAGGGGTATTCATGGGTCCGCCGCATATCCCCTCTGGACCTCCTGGCCAGGAAAAACGTGTTCCGCATTACCGCGACACAGCCGACGCGCAGACTCCCGACATGGCGCTGTCCGCAGCGCTTGATCAATTGGCGGCGCTGGCCAGGCGCTACAGGCATTTCGTGCTGGCCGGGCTCCTGCTGGGTGCGCTTGCCGCTACGGCGTATGCCTTCACAGCAAAGCTGACCTACCGCGCCGATGTCGTCGTGGCTATCGCGCCGCCGGACGGGGATATGGTTTCCGGAGGCATTGCCGGCGCCCTGCGGGGCGTCGCCGGACTCGCCGGCCTCACGACCGGCCAGTCGGACCGGGCCGCCGAATATTTGGCGATACTGGAATCCCGTCAGCTGGCCGACACTTTCATACAACGGCAGCAACTGCTGCCGGTGCTGTTTGCGAAGCGCTGGGACAGCGCAGCGCACGCTTGGCGATCCTCGATCATGAAGATCCCCACCAGCGAGGACGCCTTCCGGCTGTTCGACCGAAAAGTGCGCAGCGTCACCCAGGACCGCAAGAGCGGACTCGTGACCGTCACCATTCAATGGAGCGACAGGCAACTGGTCGCGCAGTGGGCGAGCGCGTACATCAAGATCGCCAACGAGATGCTGCGCCAGCGCGCGCTGCACGAAGTCGCCGACAGCCTTGCGTTCCTCGACCAACAGCTACAGAAGTCCAGCGAGGTTGCCATCCGCCAATCAGTCTTCCAGCTCGTCGAGTCGCAGAAGAAGCAGGAGATGGTGGCGAACGTGCGCGAAGACTACGCATTCCGTGTGATCGATCCGGCCAACGTTCCGGACGCCGACCATTTCGTAAAGCCCAGCCGCCTGGTTGTGATCACGGCGGGCGCCCTAGCAGGCATCCTGGCAGGCCTCCTGGCGGGACACTGGCACGCGCGCCGCAGTTCGCGCAGCTGATCGAAGATGCCGATGGACGAGAGCGTTCGCAACCACGTTGCGCATTCCTTGCACCGCACAGCGTCCGCTGGAAAATCTCACCAACATCTGACCAGGTCATCGTGAAACGAATTCTGAAGGCAATGGGCGCGTCGCTGTTCTTCCTGCCGGACTCGGTCGTGCGGACCATCGGGTTCGAGACCTTCTCCTATTTCGGCAGGCTATTCGCGCAGCCGCTCAAGCCACGCGCCGGCAGGAACCTCGTCAACCTTGGCTGCGGCCCGCACACCGTCAGCGGCTGGATCAACGTGGATTTCTTCGGCGCCAACGGGATCGACTACGGCGCCGACCTTCGCTACCCGTTGAGGCTGGAGACCGCCTCCGTCGATGGCATATTCAGTGAGCACACGCTCGAGCACCTTACCTTCCGCGATGCCGACAGGCTGCTTGCTGAGTGCTATCGCATCATGAAGTCGGGTGCGCGCATTCGGATCGTGGTGCCAGACGTGTCGCTGTTCATTGCCAGTTACAGCTCGGGCGACGAATCGTGGTTTGCCAAGTGGGAGAAGCTGTATTTCACGGACAGCCCCGATGCAGAGCGCAGGCAGCGCCGCCTGGGCTCGCCACTGGAGGCGCTGAGCTTCGTCACCCAGGAGTACGGCCACCAGTCGTGCTGGGATTTCCGGACGCTCTCGAACCACCTGCGCGAGACCGGCTTCGTCGAGATCACCCGCTGCAGCTTCATGGAGGGCGGCGACTCCGCACTCCTCGTCGACCAGGACGAAGAAGACAGGAAGTTCGTCTCCCTTTACATCGAAGCGGCAAAGGCGTGAGTGGCCGGAAGCTGGTCGCCCACTCACTCATCTACACTCTGGGGAGCCTGCTGATCAATGGCGGGAATTTCCTGCTCGTGCCCGTATTCGCGGGCTACCTGAAGCCCGCGGAATATGGAATCTGGGGCAGCCTGACGATCTTCAACACCATGCTAGTCGCGGTGCTCGGCTTCGGTATCAACGGCATCGTCAACCGGTACTACTACGAATTCACCGATCACGGCCGGTGGCGCACGTTTTTCGGCACGATCTCGCTATTCGTAGTCGGCTTCGGGTTTCTCGCCGCGCTGTTCCTTTCGCTGTTCGGCGGTCCGCTCCTCGACACCATCTTCAAGTCGGTGCGCTTCGACCCGTACCTCAGACTCGCGATCTGGACGGCCTACCTGGCCGTCATACCCGTGATCGCATTGGCGCTGCTGCAGGCCAAGCAGAAGGCGCTGGTCTACCGCGCTTTCACCAGCGTTTCCTTCATCTTTCTGACCGCCTGCACACTGACGATGTTGGTCGTGCTGCGCCGGGGCGTACTCGGCATCCTCTACGCGTCCCTGATCTCAGGCAGCGTGATGGGTGGTGTCTACCTGTACTACATCTGGAGGGAGGGCCGGCAGACAGTGTCGGTTCCGGACCTCAAGGTGGCGTTGGGATTCGGCCTGCCGATCATGGCCTACACCGTCTCCGGCTCCGCGACGGAGCTCGCGTCGCGCTATTTTGTCGAGCGCTTCACCACACTGAGTGAACTCGGCGTTTTCAATCTCGCCCAGCAGTATGCATCCGGGCTGATAGTTGTGGTGACGGCGATAAGCATGGCGTGGACACCGATTTTCTGTGAGACCGCCACCCGAACCGACGCCCCGTTGCGTTTCGCCAGGTTTGGCCTGCGGCTGCTCGGGCTCGTTACCGGTCTTGCCCTGCTAATGAGCCTATCCGCACCGGCGTTCCTGGCTCTGGTATCGACCCAGTATGCCGCTGCCGAATACATTATACCGCCGATCCTCCTGTCCTACGTGTTCGGCAACGGCCTCTGGATTCTGATGATTACGCCCATCGTCTACGCAAAGCAGACGCGTCGCCTGCCGTGGCTCACGCTGCTTTCAGGCGGCGTCTGCATTGCGTCGAGCATCGCGCTCATTCCTCGGGTGGGACTCATGGGCGCTGCAGTAGCGCAGTTGCTCGGCTATGTCTGCCTGATCGTTGCCGCTCATCGGGCATCGCGGCGGGCCTATCCCATTCCGTATCCGCTCGGCACGATGGCCATGGTGCTCGGTGCAGCGGTTTGCCTCTACTGCCTGTCGCTGTTCCTCGCCGGCAGCAGTCTGGCCTTCCAGGTCCTAGCCAGGGCCGTGCTGTTCAGCTGCTTTCTCGCTATTATCTGGTTGCTGAAGGTCGTGTCCTCAGACGACTTCCGGTGGATCAGGCAGCAGATGCGCAAGCTGATGCCACTGGACGACCTTTAGGCAGGGCCGGCAGTTGAGCCAGCTCGAAACTCAAGCGCAATCCAGAACCGACTGGTTCCCCCAGCTCTGGATCTATCTGGGCTTCCTAACGACTGCAATTTCGATGCCGGCGGCCGAGGGGCTACTGCACCGGTTCGCGTACATCGTGTACATGGCACTCTTCCTGTATTTTTTGTACAGGAAGGCACTCGTCATCAACTGGAGGGTCACTGGCGGGCTGGTGCTGCTCCTGGCGTTCTCGTTCGTGTCTGTCGCCAACGGCCTTAACGACCCGCTGCGCGTGCTGCGATCGTTTAGCGGACTGATGCTGCTCCAGCTTGGCCTCTTCTCCTACTTCGCCTACTACGGCTACGACTATCGGAGACTGTTTCGCCACTACCTGGTCATCGCGCGCTTGTCTGCCGCAGTGGGCGTCTTCCAGGAGTTTTCCTACCTTGTCGGCTTCGAGCCCGGCTGGGACCTGTCCTGGCTGATGATAGGCCAGCTCAGCCGAGAAACCCTTGAGGACCTTTCGCGTGGCGGCCCCCTCATGCGCATCTCCTCGTTCTTCTCGGAACCCGGCTATTTCGCCGCGGCTCTAAGCCCGGCGGGATTCCTGGCCGTCAATTGCCTGTCGACCGGTAACAGGACCTACTTCACGCGATCGCAGTCCCTCCTGGTGCTTTGTGCCCTGTTCTTCACTTTCTCCACTATTGGCTATTGCGGTATCGCGATTTCGCTGCTCTTCAATCTGCACCGGAAACACTGGAAGCGCGCGCTGCTGTCGTTGGTGGTCATTGGCGCCGTCGGATGGTGGTCCGTGACCTCGGTGGAGTTCTTCAGGTCTAGATTCGAAGGCCTGTGGATATCCATCGTGACCCAGGAAGCCACCGGCAGTGAGAATGCCAGCTCGCTGATCTACGCCATAAATGGCGAGATTACCCGCCAGAATGTCCTGGCACGGCCGCTCATCGGTTCCGGATACGATTCATTCATGCCCACGGCGATCGCCGCTCTCGACCGGATGGGTCTCCCCAACGGCTTCCTGAGATTCATATCGTCTCAGGATACCGACAGTCTGAATTTTGCCGATGGTTCCAATATGTACTTCAAGGTTCTCACCGAGTTCGGCCTGATCGGTACGGCACTGATCTGCCTGTTCTTCTTCGTCCACCGCGCAAAAGGACAGAACGGCGAGTCAACGCTGCTGCAGAAGATGTGCTGCGTGTTCTACCTCACCTACGGCCTGCGAACCGGACAATACATCCGGTTCGAACTCTGGTATTTCATAGCGCTCTATTGCTGCATCTGGCGGCACGAGACCTCAAGGCGCCAGCAAGCGAGCACCTGATCAAACAAGCGCGTCCTCGAAGCGGGGGGACACGGCCAGGAATTCGGCGAACTTGAATTGATCCGTCGGGATGCCGGCCGCGCTACGCTCCCTGAAGTTCTTCTTTTCGGGATCACCCGAGACCATCACTGGGGCTGCCGCCTCGAGCGGTGGCAGACTGCGGGCCCGCCCCACGAGATCCCTCATGCGGCTGCCGAAACCTGCGGGCGCACAGAAATGCGACACGTCTAGTGCCATGAAGAAGTGGCTGACCTTCCTGCTGACTTCGATCTGCTGGTACATCGGAATCAGGTCCTTGCTGATCGGCCCGCCCGACAGCAGCGCGCACAGGATATCGACGACCAGCGCCAAGCCGAATCCCTTGTAGCCACCAGAGGGTTGCAGCGAACGCGCTTCGTTGGGGTCGACCACGGGCCGACCCTGCGAATCGCACGCCCAAGTGTCCGGGATCAAATCACCGGTGCGGCGATAGTTCATCACCTTGTTCCATGCAACCAAGGAGGTCGCCATGTCGAGGCAGAACGGCTCTTCACCTTCGATGGGCGCGGTGAAGCAGATCGGGTTTGTTCCTGTGAATGCCTCGGTAGAGCCATGGGCCTTGATCAGGGCATCGGCATTGGTGAAGGCCAGACCGATGCAGCCCTGCTCAGCCGCACGGAGCCCGAAGTAGGCGGCGGCACCGAAGTGCGATGAATTCTTCACGGGGACAGCCCCCATCCCTGAGGTCCGAGCCAGTTCGATCGCGCGATCTACGGCCACTATGCCAGCGTGGTGCCCGAAGGCGTCGTCGGCATCGAGGATCGCCGTGCTCGGAGAGGTCGCGGCGAACCTGAACTGCGGATTCCTGTTGATGCGGCCCGAGTCGACGGCGCGGCAATAGTGCGGGAACAGATGGATGCCGTGTGAATCGACGCCGCGCAGCGAAGTCTGCGCCAGCGAAGCGGCGACATGTTGTGCGGAATCAGCGCACACGCCGCGCGCCATCAAGGACTCACGCATCAACTGCTCGACAATGCGGCCATTCAAACGGACCATCGGATCTTTCTCCAGGAGAAATCGTGGGCAAGGCTGTCGTTTACGGCCTCCAGGATCGCCGTCGAGACCAGTGACTGCCTGAACGTCGGGCGCACTGGCTCGAGCGCCTCCAGGGTAGTTTTGCCGCCGCGGAGATTACGCCACGTCGCGCAGGAAGCAGGCGATGCTCTTGTAACCGTAGCCGCTGAACTCCAGCGCCCCGGCATCGCCGCGCAGGAACTCCGCGAAATATGGGTTCGGATGCTGCACGGCAGATTCCTCCGTGACGAGCTCGATGCCCCGATTCTTCTGGTCGAGTTCGATGCGGCCTTTTTCGCCTATGATCTTGATTCGCTGGTCCGAAAGGGCGCTGGTCGTCGTGGGGTCGATCCAGCTGATGACCAGCTGCGTTGTGAAGGTGTGGGCCGCGGCGCCGGGTTCAGCCCAAAGGATGTGTGTGTGCACGGAGTCAAAGGTCTTGATGCCCCGCCGCCACAGCGCTCCCCGCGTGCCGACTGCCATGACGGCGATGGGTTGCAAGCCTGTCAGAAAATAGAACAGGTCGACGTAGTGGCAGCCGAGGTACTGAAAGATGTTGGTCTGCTCCACCCACCCTTTGAAAACGACCGTCGGGATGGTGATGCGCTGGCTGTACTCGACAATGCCATAAACCAAGCCACCTAGGCGACCCTCGGCGATGTATCGCTTTGCGAGCAGGTTCCCCTCATCCCAGCGCTTGTGGAACTCGACGGCGCCGTAGGTCCCGCGACCTCTCCTGGATGGCGATCAGCTTGCGTCGCCTCGGCCGTGTCGGCACGAGCGGCTTGACGACTAGCGGCGCCACGCCGTGCTCGAGCAGCTCGGCGGCGACCTCGAAGTGCACGCTGATTGGGCACGCAGACCACTGCGCAGGCGAAGTCGCCGAGCCGGAGCTGCTCGCCGAGCTCGCGGCCCGCCGACGAGCGCCTGGTAGCGGACGCACAAGGCGGGTCCCGAGCAGGCCGTCGATGCGTGCGGCGGCCTCGGCGACAGCCTGGCGTTGTCGGCGGTGCGCGCGCCACCACGAGCACCTCGTCGATCGCGCTGGTGCCGCGATGCCTGAGCGAGCGCGGCCAGGACGGTGCCGGCGCCGTCCCGTGCCGTCCGGTGACGTACATGCCGGCGCCAACCACCAGGATCTTCATCGGCCGGCGGCCCTCCATGACATAGCGGGCGAACTCGAGGTCGCGCGGCGTATCGACGTCGATCACGTCGTTCGGCGTCCATCACGTACGGGCAGCATCCGGTCGCCGGTCATCGACTGCCGATCGACGATGGTGGACCGGCGCGTTACGTCGACTACGCAGTTGTAGTAGTACATCGCGGGAAGGTCTTGCCGGCGCAGCAGGTACGGCTGCGGATGCTCGTGCTTCATGATCGGATCGAGCAGGCCCGAAGCCGCATCGATGCGAAACACGCGGTACGGATGCTGGTCCACTTTCGACACCGACCTGACGGAATCGGCCTGCTCGCGCGAAGCGAGCAGGTCTACGCAGTCGTCTATCCACCGCGGCTCGCGCTTTGGCGCCGTGGGGCGCAGGTGCACCAGCATCGTCGGGGCGATAGCCCTCGCGCTGGTTGAGAAGTGACAGCACGTGCTCGAACACCGGCCAGTCGAGCACGTGGTCGAGCCCGAGTTCCATCGGGCGCATGAACGGGACTTCGGCCCCTGCGTCGCCTGGCAACCTCGGCGATTTCCTCATCCTCAGTGGAAACGAGCACGCGCGTGACCCGCCGCGATTCGAGCGCATGGCGGATGGAATGTACCACCAGTGGCTCGCCGGCGATGAGAACGAGGTTCTTGCGGTGGACCCCTTTCGAACCGCCCCGAGCAGGGATGACGGCAAGTACTTCAGCCATCGAATAGAGACCCGTATTCTCGGCGTGGGTGCATGTCGAGCCGGCCTCCGAGTGTCGCATTCACAAGCTTGACGCCACGCGCCTGAGAAACCTCCTGCAGCATGCGGTGACTCTGGTATTCGTGCAACACGGACAGTAGTTCGTCCTCGTACTTGAAGCCCCGATTGTCTGCCGCCACCGAATCGAACTCGGGGAACAGGTCGTGCTGGTCGTAGAAGTGATAGCTGCCATCGTAGTTGTCGAGCCAATTCGCGTCGAATCCAAGCAGGTAAATCTCCGAAAAACCTAAGTACAACGCGAGCGGGATGCCGATTAGCGTTCCAGTGGTCCTTCCGATGTTCAGCGAGCGCGTGAAGTCAATGCGGGCGAACGAGGCCACCGTGGTCGTGAGGCCGCTCCGGACAAAGTAGACCTCGCGGCCCTGGTAAAGACCATTCCTATGCGCCAACCGTTCCCCGTCGCGGTGCAGGACAAACGTAGTCTTCGG